>NZ_JAFREF010000001.1:0-546990 GCF_017377665.1 Faecalibacterium sp. Marseille-P9590 | reverse complement strand
TCCATTCAGCAAGCGTGTACTAATAGGTCGAGGGCTTGACCACAATTCGCTTGAGACTCTTTGAGTCAACGAAAAAATGTAAGCAGTGATTATTCAGTTTTGAAGGCACGTCCTTCTGAAACACTAGACAAAGTAAATCAGAAATGGTATACTTAGCTAGTCATATGGTCGGTGACGATGACGGTGAGGTTCCACCTGTTCCCATTCCGAACACAGTAGTTAAGCTCACTCGTGCCCAAGATAGTTAGCTGGAAACGGCTTGTGAAAATAGGTAGCCGCCGACTTGATCAAAACGCTCTAAGAGAAATCTTGGAGCGTTTTCTTTTTTGCCATGCGGTGCGCGGCGCAACAGACCATGTCTGATACTACATTGAAAAGTGACGATACCATACAGTGGTCTAAAAGGTCGAAGGAATTTACAGAAAATTCATTCAATAACCGGCTAAAATTCACCATCTGGTTTGACGGGATGGGGCTTTTGGTGTATCATATATTTATGTGTGAATATTCGTTTTGGGGCAATAAAATGGCCCGGACGTTTGCTATTTTGAAGAATCATGAGGTGTGACCAATGTCCTTAGCTGAAAAACTCTTTGGCAGCTTCTCTGACCGGGAACTGAAAAAGATCAACCCCCTCACCAAACAGGTGCTGGCTCTGGAAGGCAAGTATCAGGCGATGTCTGATGCCGAGCTGCAGGCCCAGACTCCTGCACTGAAGCAGAAGCTGGCCGACGGCAAAACGCTGGATGATATTCTGCCCGATGCATTCGCTGTCTGCCGTGAGGCCGCATGGCGTGTGCTGGGTATGAAGCATTTCCCGGTGCAGGTCACCGGCGGCATCGCCCTGCACCGGGGCGACATCGCCGAGATGCAGACCGGTGAAGGCAAGACCCTTGTGGCAACGCTGCCCGCCTATCTGAATGCACTGACCGGCGAGGGTGTCCACATCGTCACCGTCAACGATTACCTCGCCAAGCGCGACAGCGAGTGGATGGGCAAGCTTTACCGCTGGCTGGGCCTGTCGGTGGGCCTGATCGTGCAGGGCATGGATGGTGATGCCCGCCGTGAAGCTTATAATGCTGACATTACCTACGGCACCAACAACGAGTTCGGCTTCGACTATCTGCGCGATAATATGGTGACTTATAAAGACAACATGGTGCAGCGCGGCCATGCCTACGCCGTTGTCGATGAGGTGGACTCCATCCTCATCGACGAGGCTCGTACGCCGCTTATCATCTCTGGCCGCGGAGAGGACTCTTCCAGCCTGTATACCCAGGTGGACCGCTTCGTCCGCACTCTGCGCAAGAGCGTCGTGGTCGAGCTGGAAGACAAGGTGGAGACCGACGAGCAGGCTGACGGCGATTACATCGTGGACGAAAAGCACAAGACCTGCACTCTGACCGCCAAGGGCATCAAGAAGGCCGAGGAATATTTCAAGATCGAGAACCTCGCTGCCGCAGAGAATATGACCCTCGCCCACCACATCGACCAGGCCATCAAAGCCTACGGTGTGATGCAGCGCGACATTGATTACGTCGTGAAGGATGGCGAGGTGCTCATCGTCGATGAGTTTACCGGTCGTCTGATGATCGGCCGCCGTTACAACGAGGGCCTCCATCAGGCCATCGAGGCCAAGGAGGGCGTGAAGATCGCCGCCGAGAGCAAGACGCTGGCGACCATCACCTTCCAGAACTACTTCCGTATGTATAAGAAGCTGTCCGGTATGACCGGTACGGCAAAGACGGAGGCCACTGAGTTCACCGAAATCTACGGTCTGAACATCGTTACCGTCCCCACCAACCGCCCTGTCATCCGCAAGGATTACCCGGATGCCATCTACAAGACCATCAACGGAAAATACAATGCCGTCATCAAGCAGGTCATGGAGTGCCACAAGAACGGCCAGCCGGTCCTGGTGGGTACTGTCAGCGTCGAGAAGAGCGAGACTCTCGCCAAGATGCTGCAGAAGTACACCCGCGATTTCAATGTGCTGAACGCAAAGAACCACGAGCGCGAGGCAGAGATCGTCGCACAGGCCGGTAAGAAGGGCGCTATCACCATCGCCACCAACATGGCTGGCCGTGGTACCGATATTATGCTGGGCGGCAACGCTGAGTATATGGCAAAGGCCCAGATGCGCAAAGAGCACTTCTGCGAGAAGCTGCTGAATCCCGAAAAGCCCGAGGAGGCTCTGCCTGCAGCCGTGGAGCTGCTGCTCATCGAGGCCGACGGCCATGGTGAGACTACCGACGCCAACATTCTGGCTGTCCGCAAGCGGTTCGATGAGCTGTATGCTCAGTACAAGCCCCTGACCGAAGCGGAGGCTGAAGAGGTGCGCGCTGCTGGCGGTCTGTTCATCATCGGCACTGAGCGCCACGAGAGCCGCCGTATCGACAACCAGCTGCGCGGCCGTGCAGGCCGTCAGGGCGACCCCGGTGCATCCCGCTTCTATCTGAGCCTCGAGGACGATTTGATGCGTCTGTTCGGCGGCGACCGTGTGCAGGGCCTGATGGGTACTCTGGGCATCGACGAGGACACCCCCATCGAGAACCGGATGATCACCAGCACCATCGAGTCTGCCCAAAAGAAGCTCGAGGGCCGGAACTTCGAGATCCGCAAGAATGTTCTGAAATACGACGACGTTATGAACCAGCAGCGTGAAATCATCTATGGTCAGCGCCGCAAGGTCCTGGACGGCGAGGACATCAGCGCCGAGATGCACAATATGCTGAAGGAGAACATCGAGTCCAGCTGCAAGCAGTTCCTCGCAGGCGATGTGAAGGACGAGTGGGACTTCGGTGCGCTCCGCCGCCACTATCTGGGCTGGCTGACCACCGACGCCGACTTCCACTACACTGTCGCTGACTACGACAGCATCTCTCAGGAGAGCATCGCTGATATGCTGTATCAGCGCGGCATGGACGTCCTGAACGACAAGGAGCAGCGCTACGGCGCACCCCTGATGCGTGAGCTGGAGCGTATCTGCCTGCTCAAGTGCGTAGACCGCCAGTGGATGGACCATATTGATAACATGGACCAGCTGCGTCAGGGCATCGTTCTGCGCGGCTACGGCCAGAAGGACCCTGTCGTCGAGTACCGTATCGAGGGCTTTGATATGTTCGACCAGATGGTCGATTCCATCCGGGAGTCCAGCGTCAAGATGCTGCTGACCATCGAGGTGCGCGAGGCGGGCAAGGCCCCCAAGCGTGAGCAGGTGGCCAAACCCACCGGCGAGGGCTATGTGCCTGGCAACGGCGCACCCGGCGCAAAGGGCGCACCCAAGGGCCAGCCTGTCCGCGTCATCAAGATCGGCCGCAACGACCCCTGCCCCTGTGGCAGCGGCCTGAAGTGGAAAAAGTGTACCTGTGCCAAGTACCACCCCGAAGGAAGCCACACCGAGGGCTGAACGTAACACAGCAAAAAGCTCTCCCTCGGGAGGGCTTTTTCTGAATCGAGAAACTGTTTTCGTAAGCGGGATGCAATGCTTATGAAAACGGCTTCCTAAAAAAGAAGGAGCGGATGAGTATGAATATCACATCGGAAGAGCTTTTGAAGGAGGCCCGCGCACTGGAGCCGCAGCTGCAGCAGTGGCGTCGGACGCTCCATCGCCACCCGGAGGTGGGCTTCGATTTGCCCCACACGAAGGAGCTGGTCAAGAAGGCGCTGACGGAGATGGGCTATGAGCCGAAGGACTGCGGCAAGGCCGGTGTCATTACGCTGGCAGGCGGCAAAAAGCCCGGCAAGACCATCTTGCTGCGTGCCGATATGGACGCCCTGCCCATCCACGAGGACTCGGGTGAAGAGTTCAGCTCAGAAGTTCCCGGCAAGATGCATGGCTGCGGCCACGATATGCATACGGCCATGCTGCTGGGTGCAGCGAAGCTGCTCAAGGCCCATGAGGACGAGCTGGAAGGAACGGTCAAGCTGGAATTCCAGCCTGCTGAAGAAATTTTCCAGGGTTCCCCAGATATGATTGCGGGCGGCCTGTTGGAAGACCCTCATGTGGACGCTGCTGTGATGTTCCATGTGCTGGCCGGAATGCCGCTGCCTGTAGGTACGGTGCTGGTGCCGGGCGGCGGCATCACGATGGCCAGCTGTGAGCAGTACCATATCGTGGTCAAGGGCAAGGGCGGTCACGGCTCTACCCCGGAAAACTGCATCGACCCCATCACGGCTGCGGCCCACATCCACATCGCCCTGCAGGAGATCAACAGCCGGGAGCTGAAGCCCGGCGACTTCGGTGTGCTGACCACCGGCCGCTTCGAGGCCGGTGCGGCATCCAATGTCATCCCGGATGTGGCCCAGATGTGGGGGACTATCCGTACCACCGACCCGGAAAATAAGACCGGCGAACTCATTCGAACCCGCATGACCGAGATCGCGCAGGGCGTGGCGGCGGCCTTCCGCTGCACCGCAGAGGTATCCTTCGCCGATTACTGCCCCTGCATGGTGGTGGACAAGCCCCTCGCCGAGAATGCGATGGATTATATGACCGAGCTGCTGGGGAAGGGCGCTATGGACATGACCGCCCTCACCGGCGGCAAGCCCGGCGGCGGCAGCGAGGATTTCGCCTTCGTGAGCCATGAAGTGCCTACTGTGAGCATGTTCATCGCCGCAGGCGGCCCGGAGCAGGGCTGCTGCTACGGCCAGCACCACCCCAAGGTGCGGTTCGACGACAGCATCCTCTACGAGGGTTCTGCAGCTTTTGGCTGGTTCGCACTCCGCTGGCTGTACGACAACGCCGGCATCGCGTTCTGATATTAAGACAGCAAAAGGCCCTCTCAGCGCCGCTGAGAGGGCCTTTCTATCGCTATCAGGTGTGGGTGCAGAGATAATCCACCCATGCGTCGTACCCGGCGGGCAGCAGATGGTAGCCGTCCGGCTGGGCGTATTCCTCGATGAGGTCGCCGTTCTCGTCGGCCAGCGCCTCCCAGAGGTTCAGGAAGGTGCAGCCCTTTTCCAGCGCGATGGCCGAAAGAGCATCGTTTATCTCACAGAGCCGCTCTTTGTAGAGGCCGGGGGACTTTTGGCTCACTTCAGGCCGGACCGGGGTGATGGACTGGACGTAAATTTTCGTGTTGGGCAGTGCCTGCGAGATCATGTCCAGCATCAGCCGGTAATAGGTGAGGAAGCTGGTATAATCACTGTCAGAGGTCAGCACATTGGTACCCAGCAGGATGTAAAGTGCCCGGGGCTGCTGGGAGGCCAGCGCCTCCATCGGGACTTCCTTTTCGCCATCGGCCCGGCGGCAGGTGGTGTTGTTGACGACGGCATTGGGGCCGACGCCCTTATAGGCGCAGAAGTGCGCGTTGGGCAGGCCGGTGTCGTACAGCTGCATCCCCTGTGTCAGGCTGTCGCCCAAAAAACTCACGTCCGAAAAGCTGCTCCGCTCTACGGCAGGGCTGGCAGGCTGGGCGGCGAGGCGGAAGTCCATCGCAGTCATCCCGTTGTCGAGGGTCTGGACACTGAGGCGTCGGGCCGGGGTATAGCTGATGGTGTTCCACTCGCTGCCGGTCAGCTCCTGCTGCAGAATGGTGGGGCCTTGGGCCGTATTGGGAGCTGGCTCGCGGTGAAGGCGCTTCCAGAGGACGCCCACAGCGGCCAGAAGCACCAGTAGGATGAGCAGCGCAGCGGTGATGAACATCCTGCGCCAGCGCCGGTGAAGGATGCGGCGGCGATATTCCTGATAATCTGCCATAATGTCCTCCTGTGGCGGAATGGTAACTTTCGCCCCTATTATACAGCACAGCCCCGGCCCGTGCAACCCGTGAGGAAAAATTCCCATATTCCGGGGGCCTGCCCTTGCGTTTTCTGTTATAAATATGATATACTAAAGTGAATCAAGTATGATAGGGAGGCTTTCACGATGCCATTTACTCCGAAACTGACTTATAAAGGCAAGCCCCTCGTCCGCAAGGACAATGAGCTGTATTACGGCTGCATGACCGACCCGTATGTGCTTTATCTGCAGATCCAGTCCACCAAGACCGTGGGCGGTGTGGATGTGGCAGACAAGGTCCATCTGCAGCTGCTCTCTACCGATGAGTCCAAGCCCCGTGAGGCCCGCGTGGCACGTCAGACCACCAAGAACGGCCTGTACAATGCGCTGGACATCGGCAGCATCTGGCTGCAGAAGGCAAACGAGAACGGCTGAACCCAAACGCGAACCGCAAGCTGCTGAAAGGGACTGCTCCTGCATGGAGCGGCCCCTTTTTTGCTGTGCAAATATTTTGCGTTATGCGGAACTTTGTGGTATACTTATTCTGATATTTTATGCACAAAAGGCAGGAATGAAATTATGCTGCATGATCCGGAACTGCATTATCTGGATAACGCTGCCACCACCATCGTTGCTCCCGAGGTGGCAGACGTGATAGACAAAGCCATGCGGGAGCACTGGGCCAACCCCTCCAGCCTCTATGCCCCCGGCGCACGGAGCGAAGAGGCCCTGAACGCCGCCCGTGCCGCTGTGGCCCGCACCCTGGGCTGCAAGTCGAAGGAGCTGTACTTTACCTCCTGCGGCAGCGAGGGCAATAATCTGGCCCTGCTGGGCGCCGCCCAGACCCGCACCTTCGGCAAAGGCATCGTGGTGTCGGGCTTCGAACACCCCAGCGTCCAGCGCCCGCTGGAACGTCTGGCCGCGCAGGGCTATAACGTCACTGTCGTGAAGCCTCAGGCCGACGGCACACTGGACATCAACAAGATGCTGGATGCCGTGGACAAGAATACCATCCTCGTGGCCTGCATGATGGTCAACAACGAGATAGGCACCCGCAACGACGTGGAGCGTCTGGCTGCCGAGGTCAAGCGCCGTAACAGCCGCACCATCGTCCATGTGGACGCCGTGCAGGCGTGGATGCGCGTCCCCATCAAGCTGGACAACATCGACACGATGACCGTCAGCGGCCACAAGATCCACGCACCCAAGGGTATCGGTGCGCTCTACCTGAGTGACCGGCTGGTGCAGGCGTTTCAGCCGCCCTATCTGGGCGGTGAGCAGGAGCGCGGCCTCCGCCCCGGCACCGAAAACCTGCCCTATGCGCTGGGCCTTTCCGCTGCGGCCACCCGCCTGGCCGGCAGCATCAAGAGCCGTGACAAGGCTGTGCGCGCCCTCAACGACCGCCTCCGCGCGGGGCTTTCTGTGTTCCCGGAGGTGGAGATCAACAGCCCGGCGGGCGCTGTGCCTGAGGTGCTGAATTTCAGCGAGAACTGCATCAAGAGTGAGACGATGCTGGCCTGGCTGTCCGAGAAGCAGATCTACGTCTCGTCGGCCAGTGCCTGCGGCAGAGGACAGCCCAGCCACACGCTGGCGGCTATGGGCCGCGACCCGCTGGCCATCGACACGGCCATCCGGGTGTCCTTCTGTGCCGACAACACCCCGGAGGATGTGGATGCCTTCCTCGAGCGCTTTGAGGATGGTATGAAGCACTTGCAGAGAATCAAAAAGTAAGGAGTAACGATGAGAGAAGTCATTATGGGCTATCAGGGCGAAATGTCCCTGAAGGGCCTCAACCGCAACCAGTTTGAATCGACGATGATGAAGATCCTGCGCTACCGCCTCAAGACGGTGGGCAAGTTCCGCGTCTACTGCACCCAGTCCACCTTCTACATGGAGCCGGAGGAGGACGACATTGATATGGACCTCGCCTTTGAGCGGGTGAGCAAGGTGTTCGGCCTCGCGGCCCTCAGCCGTGCTGTGGTCTGTGAGAAGGATTTCGACACCATCTGCCAGACCGCCGAGGATTATCTGGGCGACAGCCTCCACGGCATCAAGACCTTCAAGGTCGAGGCCCGCCGTTCCGATAAGACCTTCCCCATGACCAGCCCCGAACTGATGCGGGAGCTGGGTGCCTATCTGCTGGGCAGGCACAACTACCTGCGGGTGGACGTCAAGAACCCTCAGTTCAAGGTCATCGTGGAGATCCGCGATTACGGTGCGTATATCCACGGCCCGAAAATACAGGGCGAGGGCGGTCTGCCTGTCGGAACTTCCGGCCGCGCCCTCAATATGCTGTCCGGCGGCATCGACAGCCCTGTGGCGGCATACCGGATGGCAAAGCGCGGCCTCGGCCTCGACCACATCCATTTTGCGTCCCCTCCGTATACTTCTGAACGCGCAAAACTAAAAGTTAAGGCTCTGGCCCAGCTCATCACCCCCTATACCGGCAGCACCAACCTCTTTGTGGTGCCGTATACCAAGCCTCAGGAGTATATCCGCGATAACGCGCCCGATGTTCTCTTCACCGTGCTCATGCGCCGCAGCATGATGCGCATTGCCAACATCATCGCCAAGAAGCAGGGCTGTGAAGCCCTCGTCACCGGCGAGAGCCTGGCACAGGTGGCCAGCCAGACCGTCAAGGCTCTGCAGTGTACCGACGCCGCCCAGGACCTGCCCATCCTCCGTCCCCTCATCGGCATGGACAAGACCGAGATCGTCGAGACGGCCCGCCACATCAACACCTTCGAGACGAGCATCCTGCCCTATGAGGACTGCTGCACCATCTTCACCCCGCCGCACCCGAAGATCCGCCCCGAACTGAGCGAGATCCTCGAAGCCGAGGCCGGGATGCCCGGTCTGGCAGAGCTGGAAGCCGAGGCCGCAGAGGCCACCGAGCGTATCCGCCTGCGTATCACCGACGATGTGGAATTCGAGGGCTGAGCCATGACAGCAGAGATCATCAGTGTGGGTACCGAGCTCCTTCTCGGCAACATTCTCAACACCAACGCCCAGTACCTCAGCCGGGAGCTGGCTGATTTGGGCATCACGGTCCAGCGGGAGAGCACCATCGGCGACAACCATGGCCGTCTGGCCGATTTCGTCAACGAGGCTAAGAGCCGCTGCGACTTGCTGGTCTTTACCGGCGGCCTCGGCCCCACGGCAGACGACCTGACCAAGGAGACCGTTGCCGCCTGCTTCGGGGATGAGCTGGCTTTCGATGAGGCCGAGTGGGACAAGATCACCAGCTACTTTGCCCGCACCGGCCGCGAGACGACCCCCAACAACCGCAAACAGGCGATGGTCCCCACCAAGGGCCATAAAATCATCAACAACCACGGCACTGCCCCCGGCGCGTGGTTCGAACAGGACGGCCACTGCGCCGTCCTTATGCCCGGTGTCCCCCACGAGATGAAGGCCATGTGGACGGAGAGCGTCCACCCTCTGCTGATGGAGCGCCAGAACTGCACCCTCCACTCCGTCACCCTCCGTGTGCTGGGCGGCGAGAGCGATATTGAGTATAAGGTGCGTGACCTGCTGGAAAATCCGAATCCCACCGCCGCCATCTACTGCAAGACCGGCGAGTGCGAGATCCGCATCACGGCCCGCGCCCGCTCCGACGAGGACGGCGAAAAAATGTGCCGCGCGTATGCCAAAAAGTTCTATGATATGCTGGGCGATGCGGTGTATGATGAGGATGTGGCCGGTCTGGAAGAAACGGTGGTCCATACCCTGCAGGAAAAGGGGCTGACCATCGCCACCGCCGAGAGCTGCACCGGCGGACTCATTGCACAGCGCCTGACCTCCGTGTCCGGCTCCAGCGAGGTGTTCGGCTATGGCTTTGTCACCTACTGGGAGCAGGCCAAGGCAAAGCTCGTGGGCGTGGACCCGGCGGTCATCGAAAAGTACAACGTCGTGTCCGCCCCCGTGGCGGCACAGATGGCTCTGGGCGCGGCAAAGGCTTCGGGCGCTGACATCGCTGTGAGCGTCACCGGCGTGGCCGGCCCCACCGGCGGCGACGAGGTGCGCCCTGTCGGCACCGTTTATCTGGGCGCTGCCCGGGATGGCGTGGCCTACGTCAAGAAGCTTTTCGTCTCCCGGCCTGACCGTGCGCTGGTGCGCGCCCGGGCCGCACAGGCTGCACTGGAACTGGCGCTGCGTCTGGCACAGGGCAAAGTCCCGGCCGGGACGCAGGCCCTCACCGCAGCCCAGCAGTCGGACGACGAAGCGCTGGCCGCACTGGATGAGGTGTTCGTCCGGTAAAAATCAAAAATGAGGGGTTGATGGGATTTGGCAGAGGAGACCCGCTGTGTACTGCGCCTGTACGGTGCGCCGCAGGGGCGGCTGGCGGCTGCTGTGGCGCTGTTTGCGCCCCAATGGAGGGCTGAGGCCCAGTGGAAGAGCCGGGGCGCAGAGACGCTGCTGGCTGTCCATGCGGACACGCCCACGGGACTGAAAAAGGCGGCCCAGAGCCTCCGCAGCAGCTTTGGCGCGGACGTATATGGTGCAGGCGATACCAGTCTGGCCGCTGCCGCCGTGCAGGCGCTGGAAGCCCATGATCGTCTGCTGGCCTGCGGCGATGCCGCCGCCGGTGCGCTGCTGGAATCCAGGCTCGAGAAAGTCCCCGGTGCCGAGAAGGTCTATGACTTCGGCACCATGAGCTACGCCGACGCCAAGGTCGGCCCCCAAATCGAAAAGCGCGCCCGGGCCAAGCTCGGCGGGGAAGGGGACAAACCCGACCCTGTCCGTCTGGCCCTCGCCCGGGCGCAGGCGGCCCGCCGCATCGTGGGAACAGAGCTGGCCGTGGCCTGTGCCGAGCGGGAAAGCGACCATGTGCTGGTGCTCAGCACCAAAAAAGGCTGCTGGCTCCGCACCGTCTCCGCCGCAGATAACCCCGGCCTCTGGCTGCTGGATATGGTGCGCCGCGCCGCTGCCGGCCTGCCGCAGGCCGAGGGGACAGGCTTCCTTCCCGCCGGACAGGTCAAACAGAGCGATCCTCCGGGCTGTTCGCAGAGCAAGGACCCCACCCCAAAGAAGAAGCATCCTCTCCGCGTTCTGCTGGCGGTGCTGGTGATCCTGGCGCTGGCGGCGTTCGGTGTGGCGTGGTATCTCACGGACGGCGATCTCGCCGCCCTGCCCCAGCGCCTGAAGACCCTGCATCTGCCCGAGTGGGTCACCCTCTGGCAGGCCCATGAGCCGAAGCCCGGTGCAAGACTGATATAAAACACAAAGGGGCCGCTTCCCGGCAGAAATACGGGAAGCGGCCCCTTTTTATACAGCACAAAACCCCGCCGCAATGGGATGCTTCCCAATGCGGCGGGGCATTTGTGTTAAAATACAGTCAAGTGACAGTGCTTAGAGCTGGCTCTGATATTCCTTGCGGTAGCCTTCCAGCTCCTTCTGGTTGCCATAGACGAAGTGGCCGTTGGCGATCTCCTCCCAGACCGGCTTGTCCACGCTGTAGTCGTGGATGGAGGGGTCGTAGACCAGAAGCTTCTTCTTCTTTTCCAGACCCGGGTCGGGGATGGGAACAGCGCTCAGCAGAGCCTTGGTGTAGGGGTGCAGGGGATGGAGGAACAGCTCTTCAGCCTCTGCCAGCTCCACGATGCGGCCCTTGCTGATGACGGCGATGCGGTCCGAGATGAACCGGACGACCGACAGGTCGTGGGCGATGAACAGGTAGGTCAGACCGCGGGACTTCTTCATGCTGTTCAGCAGGTTCAGCACCTGCGCACGGATGGAGACGTCCAGTGCGGAGATAGGCTCGTCGGCCACGATGAACTCCGGCTCCATGACCAGCGCACGGGCGATGCCGATACGCTGACGCTGGCCGCCCGAGAACTCGTGGGGGAAGCGGGAGGCGAACTCCGGCAGCAGGCCGACCTCGTGCAGAGCGTTCATGACCTTTTCGTGCAGGTCATTCTGGTCCTTGTACAGGTGGTGGTTCAACAGACCCTCAGCCACGATGTACTCGACCTTGGCGCGCTCGTTCAGAGAGGCCATGGGGTCCTGGAAGATCATCTGCACCTTGCGGATGACCTCACGGTCCAGCTCCTTGGAGATCTTGCCGTTGATCTTCTGGCCCTTGAAGAAGATGTCGCCGCCCGAGGTCGGGTTGATGCGGCAGATGGCACGGCCAATGGTGGTCTTGCCGGAGCCGGACTCGCCGACCAGCGAGAAGGTCTCGCCCTTGTAGATGTCAAAATTGACGTGGTCCACGGCCACGAACTTCTTTTTGCCGGAGCCAAAGGTGATCTGAAGGTCTTTCAGCTCAATCAGCTTTTCACGCTCAGCCATTTAAGTTGGAACCTCCCATCTTTCCCATTTTCTCACGCAGGTTCTGGATGGAGTGCGGGCGTTCCATCTTGGGAGCCCGGGGGTCCAGATACCAGGTCTTTGCCGCGTGGGTCTCGGACACCTGGAAGAACGGAGGTTCTGCCACGAAGTCGATGGCCAGCGCGTGCTTGTTGCGGGGTGCAAATGCATCGCCCTTGATCTCATTGAACAGGTTCGGCGGCGTACCGTCGATGGTGGGCAGGGCCTCACCCTTGGTACCCAGCTGAGGCAGAGCCTGCAGCAGAGCCCAGGTGTAGGGGTGCCATGCGTCGTAGAAGATCTCCTCGACGGTACCGTACTCGACGATCTGGCCGGCGTACATGACGGCCACGCGGTCTGCCACGTTTGCCACAACGCCCAGGTCATGGGTGATGTAGATAACGGACATGCCCAGCTCCTTCTGCAGGTCACGGATGAGCTGCAGGATCTGTGCCTGAATGGTCACGTCCAGAGCGGTGGTGGGCTCGTCACAGATGAGGATCTGCGGACGGCAGGCGGCAGCGATGGCGATGACGACACGCTGACGCATACCGCCGGAGAACTCGTGCGGATACTGCTCGTAGCGGCGCTCCGGGTCGGGGATGCCGACCTTGGCCAGCATCTCGATGGCGGCCTTCTTAGCCTCTGCGCCCTTCAGACCCTGATGGTGCTCGATGCTCTCCTGGATCTGCTTGCCGATTTTCTTCAGCGGGTTCAGGCTGGTCATCGGGTCCTGCATGACCATGGCGATCTTCTTGCCGCGCAGGCTAAAGGTGATCTCCACGTCTTTGGCAGAGATGATCGGTTGTCTATCCATTTTTGTGATTTTCTCTCCCATCTGTTAAACGTGGTTGCGCGGGTCAGCAGCATCCGAGAAAGCGTTGCCCATGATATAGAAGGAAATGGAGATGATGGACACGATGGATGCGGGGAAGACCAGCAGGTAAGGATAATCGAGGAAGAAGCCGCGCACCTTGCTCAGGATGAGGCCCAGAGACGGAGTCTCGATGCCCAGACCGATGCCCAGATAGGACAGGGTGGACTCGAGGTTGATGGTGGCGGGGATGCTCAGCGCCATGCGCAGGATGATGACGGAGACCAGATAGGGCAGGATGTTCTTGGTCAGAACGCGCCACAGCGGGGTGCCAAGGCAGCGGGACGCGAGGTTATACTCGCGGTCACGGAACATGAACACCATGTTGCGGACGCGGCGGGCCATGACCAGCCAGCCGATGGCGATCATCGAGACGGCCATGATGGTGAAGCTCTGGCCGACGACCAGTGCGATCAGGGTCATGTAGATGATGTAAGGCACATTGTCGATGAGGTTGTACAGCTCGGTGAAGAAGCGGTCCAGCTTACGGACATAGCCCCAGATCAGGCCGATGATGACGCCGAGGATGCTCTCGCCCACGGCAACGATGAGGGCCAGACGGATGGACACCTGAGTGGCGTACCACACCTGACACCAGTAGTCGCGGCCGAGGTTGTCGGTGCCGAACCAGTATTCGCTGTTGGGCTTCCGGAAGGCCAGAGAGGAATCCGTCACCAGCGTCTGATAATCGTACTTGCCGATGGCCAGTGCGATGAAGGAGAAGATGACGAGGAACAGGAACAGGAACAGGCAGACGACAGCAGCCTTGTGCTTGAGGAAGTTCTGGATGACAGAACCCCAGTAGCTGTAGTTGGAGTAGCCGACACGCTCGGCTTCCTCCGGAGAGTAATCGACGAAGTAGAACAGTTCGTCCTGCTTCTTGCCCTCAAAATCAGATGCTTTAGCCATCAGCGTGCGGCCTCCTTTCCGGTCAGAGTAATGCGCGGGTCAACCAGCATCATCAGCACGTCGCCCAGGAAAACACCCACGATGCCCAGTGCAGCGTAGAGGATGACCAGAGTCTGGACGACGTTCAGGTCATAGCGCTGGATGGCGTCGGTCAGCAGGGGACCCATGCCGGGAACGGAGAAGAACCGCTCCATCAGCAGAGAGCCGCCGACCGTCAGCAGGATGGACTGGGGGATATACTGCACCATGGGGACCATGGCGTTGCGCAGCACGTGCTTGAACATGATCTCGCTGGAGCTCAGGCCCTTCACGCGGGCCAGCTTGATATAATCGCGGGTCAGCTCGTCCACCATGTAGCGGCGGGTCCACAGAGCGTAGCCTGCGATAGACGCCAGCGACAAGCAGACGATGGGCAGCACGCTGGACGGGCCGACATTACGGGTGGAGTACAGCGTGGGGAAACCCAGGTATTTGGAGCCGAAGACCAGCACCAGCGAATAGGAGACCAGAGAAGGCACAGCGTTGACGAAAACGGTGTAGGCCGTGCCGATCCAGTCAAAGACCTTGTCCTTGAAGGCGGTCTGCAGGATGCCCAGCATGATGCCCACCAGCAGAGAGATGCCGGCGGAGATCAGGCCGAGGCGCATGGAGACGCCGAATTTCTTGCCGATCACCTTCACGACGGAAGCGCCATTCTGGATGCGGCGGGAAGTGCCGAAGTCCAGATGGAGCAGATCGTTGTAGAAGTGCAGCAGCTGGGTGCCGATGGGGTCGGTCAGACCGGCGGCTTCCAGCGCGGCGTATTTCTGCTCTTCGGTAAACTTCATGAGCTGTTCTTCCGTGAAGTAGTAGTCCGTAGGCAGGCAGCGCATCAGCAAAAAGACGATGGTTGCGATCAATAAGATCGTGACGAGCGACTGAGCCAGCCGCTTGACGGTGTATTTTAACATGATAACCAAACCTTTATAAAATAATCATCAGGCTTTGGTTGCTGCATTGAAAGCAGCGGAGAAAGCCTCGTACTCCTCGGTGGTGTAGCCGTCGCCCTGACGGGTCTCCCAGTTGACGGCCTTGTAGTTGCAGGGACCGTACATGGCGTTGATCTTGGTGTACTCGTTGACGTGGGTCAGGCACCAGAGCACCTCGTACAGGCAGGGGATGCACAGTGCGTTGTTCAGCATGGAAGCCTCAGCCTTTGCGAATGCGGCATAGCGTGCATCGGTATCGGTGACGATGGCCTTTGCCTCGGTGACCAGATCGGTGAACTCCTGGTAATCAGCCAGCAGCTCCTTCTGGTAATCCTTCGGGTCGGCCTCGACGGCTGCGATCCAGGAGGTGGTCTGAGCGTAGTAAGCGTTGTCGTCGCTCAGGACTTCCTGACCCAGGAAGTTGACGGGGTCGCCGAAGTCTGCGCCCCAGCCGTTCTGCAGGATGGAGTGCAGCTGGACGTTACGGACTTCCTTATAAAGAGAAGAGACGTAGGTGCCGATGTCCAGCACGACGAAGTCATCGCCCAGGCTCTCGGAGAAGCACTGCTTCAGAACGGTGGCGGTATCCAGAGCAGTGGTGTCGCCGCTCTTGATGTAGTGGTAGCAGTGGACGGGGAAGGTGACGCCAATAGCGCTCAGCTCTTCCATGGCCTGCTTCTTCAGGTCAGCGATGTCGCCGCCGTTGTCGCGGAGGCGGATCATGGTCTTGCCGTCGTAAGCCTGACTGTCGAAGCCCATCTCCTTGGCGACCAGAGTGGTGTACTCCTCACCCTTGGTGTTGTAGCAGACACCGGGCATGGTGTAGTAGTCGTTCTCGCACTTCAGGGGGTTGATCTTGTTGGTGCGGGCGTAGTAGTTGGTGAAGTCGATGCCCTTGTAGAAGCACTGACGGAATGCGCGGTTGGAAACAGCCTTGTTCCAGTTCTCGTCCAGATTGCCGTTCTCATCCTTGCGCTGGAAGTTCAGGTGCATCTGGTAGCTGAACTTGGTGGGGCGCTTCTCGCACAGGAACTTGTTGTGCTCGTTGTTGGAATCGGAGGTGATGGTGGTCAGGTTGGACTCGGTCAGGTCGATGTTATCGACCTCGCCGTTCTCGTACAGCTGCAGGCCCATGGACAGGTCGGGGATCATGGTGATGGTGTGATGCTCGAAACGGGTGCAGTCGTTTGCAGCGTAGTAGTTGGGGTTGGGGATGAAGCTCTTGGTGTTCTGCTGGATGTACTCCTCGATGAGGTACGGACCATTGTACCACATGGTGGAGTAATCGCAGGAGCGGAAGCCATCGATGCCCAGCTCCTTGATGAGGTCCTCAGAGGCGGGGTAGAAGCTGTTGTAAGCAGCGACAGTGTCGAAGTAGGGGCAGGGGTTCTTGCAGGTGAAGACCAGAGTGTAGTCGTCCGGTGCCTCGACGCCGACACCAGCAGCCAGCATATCCTCGTAGGTCATGTCAGCAGCAGCGTCGCCCTTGTCCTTGGTCAGGTCGTAGTACTCAGCAGCGCCCACGACGGTCTCAGAGGGCATGGAGGTGTTGAAGGCCTCGTTCTTGAGCGCGTTCAGGACCCACTCAAGACCCACGAGGAAGTCCTTGGAGGTCAGGTGAGACTTGACCTCGCCGTTGACGTCGCACCAATCGACATTGTCGCGCAGGTGGAAGGTCCAGACGGTGGAGTCCTCGTTGTGCTCCCAGCTGGATGCGATGGCGGGGGCTGCCTTGCCGTAGCAGTCGAAGCTCAGCAGGCCGTCCCAGCAGTTGGTGGTGACGTTCAGGTCGGAAGCGGACTGGCTGTACAGGAAGTTCCAGGTCTCCAGCTCACGGTTGGCAGTCTCGAAGGAGACGTAATCGGTGATGGCGTCGGCTGCGGGTGCAGCTGCGCCGGAGGCAGCACCGGAGGTGCTGGCAGCAGTGCTGCTGGAAGAACCACCGCAAGCGGCCAGGATGCTTGCAGCGCCCACGACGCCGGAAGCCTTGAGGAAGCTGCGGCGGCTGATGGAATGAGACTCAAAATTTGCGTTCATTGTGTTTTCCTCCCAATTATTCTTTCGTGTCTCGGTTCTATGGCGCAGGGTACCTTGCCCTGCCGATTTCCCACTCCTACGAGATTATCTGCCCCTCTGTATTACCAGAGAATACAAAAGAGCGCAGAAACAGACCCCTCTGTCTGTGTCTGTGCTCCTCCCGTAAAATCCTTAACACGACATATATTGTACCATCGAAATAAATGGTTGTCAATGGAATGGAAATCGCTTTTTCTTCCAAAAGAAAGCCGTACCCTGCATAGAGATGAAATAAATTTACTTTACTGTGATGAAGAGTGACGAAAATAAGATAAACAGGCCCAAAAACAAAACAACGGGAGCTGTTCTTGGGTTAAGAACAGCTCCCGTGTGTGGAATACGGGCCGGAAGCAGGAACTCCCGGCGGAAAAGAGTTAAGAAAAAGTTAAGATTTTGCGGCGTCGAAAGCCTTGGCAAACTCCTCGTACTGAGCGGTGGTGTAGGCGTCCTCGCTGGTCTCCCAGTTGACGTACTTGAAGTTGCAGGGGCCGAACATGGCGTTGATCTTGGTGTACTCGTTGACGTGGGTCAGGCACCAGCGGACATCGTAGTAGCAGGGGACAGCCAGCGAGTTGTTGATCATGTAGGCCTCGGCCTTTGCGAAGGCCTCGTAGCGGGCGTCGGTGTCGTCCACGATGGCGTTGGCTGCGTTGACCAGGTCGGTGAACTGTTCAAACTCGTCTACCAGCTCCTTCTGATAATCGGCGGGATCCTCCGCCACCAGCTGGATGTTGGAGTAGTTGACGGCGTAGTAGGCGTTGGAGTCGTGCAGGATCTCCTGACCCACAAAGTTGACGGGGTCGCCGAAGTCTGCGCCCCAGCCGTTGATGACGAAGCCGTGGAGCTTGGGGATGCGGACTTCCTTTGCAAGGCTGGAAACATAGGTGCCGAGGTCCAGCTGGATGAAGTCGTCGCCGAAGCTGTCAGTGAAGCACTGCTTCAGAACAGTGGCGTTGTCCTGAGCCACGGTGTTGCCGGCCACGAAGAAGAAGGGAGCCTTGACCGGGAAAGTGACGCCGATGGCGGTCAGCTCATCCATGGCCTGCTTCTTGAGGGCGGCGATGGAGTCGGCGGTGGACTTGCGCAGATGGACCATGGTCTCGCCGTCATACTTCTCGCCGTCGATGCCCAGCTCCTTGGCCACAAGGTCAACATAATCGGTGCCTTTGGAGTTGTAGCAGACGCCCTTCATGGTGTAGTAGTTGTTCTCACACTTGAGGGGGTTGATCTTGTTGAAGCGTGCGTAGTAGGGAATGAGGTTCAGGCCCTCCTGGAAGCAGCGGCGGAATGCCCGGTTGGCCACGGCCTTGTTCCAGTTCTCGTTGGGGGTGCCGTCGGTGTTGAGGCAGTAGAAGTTGAAATGGAAGTCGTAGGCGTACTTGGTGGGGCGCTTCTCACAGAGCTGGTCGTTGTAGGCGTTGGAAGTGTCGGAGGTGATGGTGGTCAGGGTGCTCTCGCTCAGCTCGAGCTCGTCCAGCTCACGGTTCTGATACAGCTGGTAGCCGACGGTCAGGTCGGTGATCATGCTCAGGGACACGCGCTCGAAGCGGCTGCACTCGTCAGCTGCATAATAATGAGGGTTCGGGATGAACCGCTTGGAGTTGTCGGAGACGAATTCCTCGATGAGGTAGGGGCCGCAGCACCACTGCTGGGTGTAGTCCACGCCGCGGAAGCCCTCGACGCCCAGCTTTTCCACCAGAGCCGGGGGTGCCGGATAGCAGCAGACGTAGGAAGCCACGGTGTCGAAGTAGGGGCAGGGATTTATGCAGGTGTAGACGACGGTGTAATCATCCGGCGCGTCGATGCCGACGCCTGCGGCCAGCATATCGTCGTAGGTCAGGGCCGCGGCGGCTGCGTCGTCCATCGCATAGGTCTTGTCGTAGTAATCGGCGGCGCCCACGACGGTGGTGGAGGGCATGGAGGTGTTGGCGGCCTGATTTTTCTTTGCGTTCAGCACCCACTCGAAGCCTACGAGGAAGTCTTTGCTGGTCAGGTGGTCCTGCACCTCGCCGTTCATGTCCACCCAGTCCACATCGTCACGGAGGTGGAAAGTCCAGACAGTGGAGTCCTCGTTGTGCTCCCAGCTCTTAGCCAGAGCCGGCACCGGCTTGCCGTAGTTGTCGAAGCTGACAAGACCGTCGATGATGTTGGTCGTCACGTTGAAGTCGATGGCCTGCTGGCTGTAGAGCATATTCCAGCTCTCGATCTCACGGCCAGAAGTCTCGTAAGTAAACAGCTCGCTCAGGCCCTTGCCGGAAGCAGCTGCACCGGAAGAAGCCGACGAAGCACTGGCTGCGGTGCTGGAAGAAGAGCCGCCGCAGGCAGCCAGCAGACTGGCTGCGCCAACAGCGCCGGCACCCTTGAGGAAGCTGCGGCGGGTGATGGTGTGAGACTCAAAATCGTGGTACATATTCTTTCCCTCCTGTAATGATTGGTACGGCTCTGCGTTTCCCAAATCCCTATCCTGTCCATACTACTTTACCTAAAAAGGGTACAAAAAGGGCGCAGAGACAGATTTTATTGATCTGTTTCTGCGCCATTGCAGAACCCGTATCGATTGCAAATATTCTATCATCCCACAGGCGGGAAGTCAAGAAAAAACACTCTGGTACGGATTGAATCTTATTGATTCAGCAAACACATAAAAATGAAAAGATTTCATGTGTTGACTGAAATGGAATGACTTTTACGTCTGCTTAGCCCTGAATAGCAGCGTCGAAAGCCTTGGCAAACTGTTCGTACTGGACGGTGGTATAGGCTTCCTCGGAAGTCTCCCAGTTGACAGCCTTGTAGTTGCAGCCGCCGTACATGGCGTTGATCTTGCTGTACTCGTTGGCATGGGTCAGAGACCATGCGATGTCGTAGTAGGTGGGGCTGACCAGCACGTTCTCCAGCATATAGGCCTCAGCCTTGGCGAAGGCCTCGTAGCGGGCGTCGGTGTCGTTGACGATGGCGTTGGCGGCATTGACCAGATCGGTGTACTGCTCGAAAGCATCCATCAGGTCCTTCTGGTAGTCGGCAGGAGCCTCAGCCACCCGGGCGATGTTGGAGTAGTAGTGTGAGTAGAAAGCATTGTCGTCGTGGAGGGTCTCCTGACCGAGGAAGTTGACGGGGTCGCCGAAGTCGGCGCTCCAGCCGTTGATGACAAAGCTCTGGAGCTGAGGAGTGCGGACCTCCTGGGTCAGGCTGGAAACGTAGGTCTGGATGTCCAGCTTGATGAAGTCATCGCCGAAGCTGTCGGAGAAGCACTGCTTGAGGATGGTGGCGTTGTCCAGCGCAGAGGTGCTGCTGGCGATGATGAAGTAGGTAGCCTTGACGGGGAAGGTGACGCCGATGGCGCTCAGCTCCTCCATGGCCTGCTTCTTCAGGGCGGAGATGTCGCCGCCGTTGGCACGCAGACGGATCATGGTCTCGCCGTCGTACTTCTCAGCGTCGAAGCCCATCTCCTTGGCCACCAGAGTGGTGTACTCAGCGCCCTGCGTGTCGTAGCACAGACCCTTCATGGTGTAGTAGTCGTTCTCGCACTTCAGGGGGTTGATCTTGTTGTAGCGGGAGAACCATGCCTTCAGGTCCAGGCCGCGGTAGAAGCACTGACGGAAAGCGGTGTTGGCGATGGCCTTGTTCCAGTTCACATCGGGGGTGCCGTCGGCGTTGTTCTTCTGGTAGTTGAAGTGCATGGCGTAGGCAGAGGGGCGGGCGCGCTTCTCACAGAGCTGGCTGTTGTACTCGTTGTTGGGGTCGGAGGTGATGGTGGTGATGGTGCTCTCGTTCAGGTCGATCTCGTCCAGCTCGCGGTTCTGGTAGAGCTGGAATGCGATGGCCTGATCGGAGATCATGGTCACGGTCAGACGCTCGAAGCGGCTGACGTTGGCAGCATCGTAGTAGTGGGGGTTGGGGATATAGCTCTTGGTGTTGCCCTGGATATACTCCTCAACGATATAGGGGCCGCAGTACCACATGTTGGTGTTGTCGCAGCCACGGAAGGTCTCGATGCCCAGCTCGTCGATCAGCACCTGAGAGGCGGGGTAGAAGCTGGTGTAGGAGGCCACGGTATCAAAGTAGGGGCAGGGGTCCTTGCAGGTGAACACCAGAGTGTAGTCGTCGGGAGCCTCGAGGCCCACGCCTGCGTCCAGCATATCCTGATAGTGCAGGTCGGCGGCGGCAGCGCCCATATCCTTGGTCTTCTCGTAGTACTCCTCAGCGCCCACGATGTACAGGGTGGGCATGGAGGTGTTGTTGGCCTCGTTCTTGGAGGCGTTCAGCACCCACTCCAGACCGACCAGAAAATCGGTGGCGGTGATGTGCTCCTTCACCTCGCCGTTGCAGTCCACCCAGTCCACATCGTCGCGCAGGTGGAAGGTCCAGACAGTGGAGTCCTCGTTGGCCTCCCAGCTCGTGGCGATGGCGGGTACCAGCTTGCCGTAGCAGTCGAAGCTCATCAGGCCGTCCCACAGGTTGGTGACGACGTTGGCGTCGCTGAGGGTCTGGCTGTACAGCAGGTTCCAGCTCTCGATCTCACGGTTGGCAGACTCCCAGGAGATATACTCCTTGAGGGGAGTGGCACCGGTGGAGTTGGGGGCCTCCGCGCCGGAAGCGGCCGTGCTGCCGGAGTTGTTGGACTTGTTGCCGCCGCAGGCGGACAACAGGCCGGCGGCACCCACGACGCCTGCGCCCTTCAGGAAGCTGCGGCGGGTGATGTTGCGGGACTCAAAATCGATGTTCATTGAGATACGCTCCTCCGAGATATTGTTTTCCTTTTTTCCTATCCTAAATGCAAAAAACGGCGCGCTCCGGGTGCCAAAAACGCACAAAGCGCCCGGGACTGCACCTTTCGTATTCTAACATTGTGGGCAAAAGAAGTCAATGACATACAACGCTGAAATAGAAACAAAATGGTAACGGATGCTTTTTTCTGAAAAATGACGGCAAAAAAACGGTAAAGAATGGAAAGAAGTCATACCTTTACAAGATGACGAATGGATACAACGAAAGTTGGAAAACGCAAAGCGGCTATCTTTTTTCATAAAATCATGCTACAATACTACTGAATGAATCCTATATTAAGGAGTACACGGATGAAAAAGCTGGTTTCGATGTATCAAAAATATATGTTCCGCCCCATTCTGTATAAATCCGTCACCCGGGTGTCGGTGGTGGCTGTGCTGATGCTGCTGTGGGACCGCTACGTCAGCGACGGCACTTTTACCATGTGGCAGGCCCCGGCCCTGCTGCTGGGCGTCGTGCTGCTGATGTGGGCGTGGGTGAACTACCTGCGTCTGGACGGTGTGACCATCCATCATCTGGGCGAAGAGTTTAAGGATATGGGCAAAAAGAAGAAGTTCCACTCCACCAAGTCCATCGTGGACTTTGCCGATGAGCGCATCGTCTCCTTCGAGGAGCTGGAACCGGAAGAGCGCACCTATTGCAGTATGCTCTCGAATCTCATCCTGGGCGGGGCGCTGCTCATCATCGGCCTTATCGCAGGCGCAGTGTGAGGGCAGCGGACATGGCAGAAAAAAGCGAAAAACAGCTGGTGGTGGGCATCCTTGCCCATGTGGACTCCGGCAAGACCACCCTCTCCGAGGCAATGCTCTACCGCGCGGGCAGCATCCGCAAGCTGGGCCGGGTGGATAACAAAGATGCCTTCCTCGACACCGACACGCTGGAAAAGGCGCGTGGGATCACCATCTTTTCCAAGCAGGCCCTGCTGAAAACGGGAAGTACGAATATCACCCTGCTGGACACCCCCGGCCATGTGGACTTTTCCACCGAGACGGAGCGCACTTTGCAGGTGCTCGACTACGCAGTGCTGGTCATCAGCGGCACCGACGGCGTCCAGAGCCATACTGAGACGCTCTGGCGTCTGCTGCGGCGGTATCATATCCCGACCTTCGTGTTCATCAATAAAATGGACCTGCCCGGCCCGGGCAAAGAGGCGCTGCTGAGCCAGCTTTCCCACCGTCTGGGCGACGGATTCGTGGATTTCGGCGCAGAGCAGGCCGAACGGGACGAGGCACTGGCCCTCTGCGACGAGCGCCTGATGGAAAAGATGCTGGACGCGGGCAGCCTGACGGCGGAGGACATCATCCCGGCCATCGCCCGGCGGCACGTCTTTCCCTGCTGGTTTGGCGTGGCCCTGCAGAGGGAGAATGCCGGCGGACTGCAGGGTGTGGACGAGCTGCTGACCGGCCTCGACGAATACACCCGCGCCGCCCCGGCGCTGGAAGCTTTTGGTGCGCGGGTGTTCAAAGTCTCGCAGGATGAGCGGGGCGAGCGGCTGACCTGGCTGCGCGTCACCGGCGGTGAGCTGAAAGTCAAAGCCCAGCTCACCGGCGAAGCGGACGGCGAGCCCTGGGCCGAAAAGGCCAACCAGCTGCGGCTTTACTCCGGCGCAAAATATACGCTGGCAGAGGCCATCGGCCCGGGGCAGGTCTGCGCCGTCACCGGACTGACCCGGGCGAAGCCCGGCACCGGCCTCGGGGCCGAGCGGGACAGTGACCTCCCGGTGCTGGAACCTGTCCTGAGCTATCGGGTGTGTCTGCCCGAGGGCGCGGATGTTCATGCCGCATTGGGCAAGCTCCACCGTCTGGAAGAGGAAGAACCTCAGCTCCATGTCGTCTGGAACGAGACGCTGGGCGAGATACACGTCCAGCTCATGGGCGAGATACAGCTCGAGGTGCTCAAGAGCCTGCTGGCCGAGCGGTACGGGCTGGACGTGGAGTTCGACTCCGGCGGCATATTATATAAGGAAACGATCACCGAGGCCATCGAGGGCGTGGGCCATTATGAGCCTCTGCGCCACTATGCCGAGGTGCATCTGAAGCTCGAGCCACTGCCCCGGGGCAGCGGGATGCAGTTTGCCGCCAACTGCCGAGAGGAAGAGCTGGACAAAAACTGGCAGCGCCTCGTGCTGACCCATCTGGAAGAAAAGCAGCACCTCGGTGTCCTCATCGGCGCGCCGCTGACGGATATGAAGATCACCCTCATCGCAGGCCGCGCCCATCTCAAACATACCGAGGGCGGCGACTTCCGGCAGGCCACCTACCGCGCCGTGCGGCAGGGCCTCATGATGGCAAACCAAATCAAAAAGACCCAGCTCCTCGAGCCGTGGTATTCCTTCCGGCTGGAAGTGCCTGCGGAGAACATTGGCCGCGCCATGAGCGACGTCCAGCGGATGGAGGGCAGCTTTGACCCGCCCGAGACGGCACCGGACGGCCAGACGGCCACCCTCACCGGTTTTGCACCGGTGGCTGCTATGCGCAGCTACCCCATGGAGGTGGTCAGCTACACCCGGGGCAGGGGACACCTGAACCTGACGCTGGACGGATACCGCCCCTGCCACAACGCGGCGGAGGTCATCAAGGCAGTGGACTATGAACCGGAACACGACCTGGACAACCCGGCGGACTCGGTGTTCTGCTCCCACGGTGCGGGCTTTGTGGTGCCGTGGGAGCAGGTGCGCAGCCATATGCACGTGGACAGCGGCTGGGGCCACACCGCCCCGACAGCAGAAGAAACAGCGGCCCGTCCCCGCCGGATGGCGGCTTACCGCGCTACGCTGGAAGAGGACGCCGAACTGCTGAAAATTTTTGAGCGCACCTACGGCCCCATCAAACGGGACCCGCTGGCGGCGTTCCGCCCGGTGCAGAAGCGGGAACGGCCCGATTTCGCCGCCGAGCAGTGGGAGATCGCTCCCGAATACCTGCTGGTGGATGGCTACAACATCATCTTTGCGTGGGACGAGCTGAACGCCCTCTCCAAGGAGAGCCTCGACGCCGCCCGCCACCGGCTGATGGACATTCTCTGCAACTATCAGGGCTTCAAAAAGTGCGTCCTCATCCTCGTGTTCGATGCCTACCGTGTGCCGGGCAGTCCCGGCAGCATCGAGCAGTACCACAACATCCACGTCGTCTACACCAAAGAGGCCGAAACGGCGGATATGTTCATCGAGCGCGTCACCCACGAGATCGGCAAAAACCGCCGGGTCCGGGTGGCGACCTCCGACGGCATGGAACAGGTCATCATTCTGGGCCACGGCGCCCTCCGCGTCTCGGCCCGGATGTTCCACGAAGAGGTGCAGGACGTGGAAAAAGAGATAAGGCGCTGCATTCAGGGGGAGGCGTGAGCATGGCACCCGAAATTACGGCTGAATTTGTCTGGTCACATATTCCAAAACGCCCGAGGGAGAGCAACAAGGGCAGTTTCGGCGCGGTGTTGGCTGTGGCGGGAAGTGCCTGCTACCGCGGTGCGGCGTCGCTGACCGTCGAGGGCGCTCTGCGCACCGGCGCAGGCATCGTCACGCTGGCCAGTGTCGAGCCGGTGCTGGCGGCGGTGTCGGCACGCCTGCCGGAATGCTGTCTCTGTCCCTGTGAGCCGGGGGCAGAAGGGGGCATCTCCCCCCAGAGTATCCCCCGCATCCTCCGGCAGAAGGCCGCCGTCCTGCTCATCGGGCCGGGATTGGGCTATCTTGCCCAGAGCACGGCCCGCGCCGCCGAGACGCGGACGCTGGTGAAGAAGCTGCTCACCGGCTTTTCGGGCAGTGCGGTGCTGGATGCCGATGGCCTCAACGCCGCCGCCAGCCTCATGAACGCGGGTGAGGAACTGCCGCGCCCGGCCAAAGAGCTGATTTTGACGCCCCACCCGGGGGAGATGTCCCGGCTGACGGGGCTTTCGGTGGAGGCCGTTCAGGCCGACCGGGAGGGTGTTGCCCGGCGGTATGCCGCTCAGTGGAATGCGGTGGTGGTGCTGAAAGGGGCGCGGACCGTGGTCGCCGCCCCGGATGGCCGCGTTTGCGTCAACCCCACCGGTAATCCCGGTCTTGCTCGGGGTGGGAGCGGCGATGTGCTGGCCGGTATGATGTCAGCCCTGCTGGCCTGCGGTCTGTCCGCCTGCGAAGCCGCCGCCTGTGCGGTCTGGCTCCACGGTGCCGCCGCTGACCGTGCCGCCCGCCAAAAAGGCGAGTACGGGATGCTCCCGCAGGATATTTTCGTACATCTGGGGCAGATGTTTGCGGAAAACGACCGTTAAAATGTGAAAAACAAAATGCAGAATGCATAAAATTTTGCACTGATTTCCGTCGATAGATACAAAAGAGGTGTTGAATGTGGTTGAAAAGTTGGAAAAAATCATTTCGCAGAGCCAGAACATCGTCTTTTTCGGTGGTGCGGGCGTGTCCACCGAGAGCGGCATCCCGGACTTCCGCAGTGTGGATGGCCTCTACCATCAGAAATACGATTACCCGCCCGAGACGATCTTGAGCCACACCTTCTGGGAAGAGCGCCCCGAGGAGTTCTACCGCTTCTACCGCGATAAGCTCATCGTCAAGGGAGCAAAGCCCAACGCGGCGCATCTGCGTCTGGCGAAGCTCGAGCGGGAGGGCAAGCTGAAAGCCGTCATCACCCAGAACATCGACGGCCTCCATCAGGCGGCAGGCTCCAAGACGGTGTACGAGCTCCACGGCAGCACCCTGCGCAACTACTGCGTCAAGTGCGGCGCGTTCTACGATGTGGACTTCATCGCCAACAGCACCGGTGTGCCGCGCTGCCCCAAATGCGGCGGTATCATCAAGCCGGACGTCGTCCTCTACGAAGAGGGGTTGGATGAGCAGGTGTTGTCCGGCGCTGTCTCGGCCATCCGCCGCGCTGATACCCTCATCATCGGCGGTACCAGCCTTGTGGTCTACCCGGCGGCGGGACTCATCCGGTACTTCCGGGGCGACCACCTCGTGGTCATCAATATGCAGCCCACGAATGCAGACGCCGAGGCCGATCTGTGCATTGCAAAGCCCATCGGACAGGTGCTCAGCGAGGATGTTGTGGTGAAGGAGTGAAGCATGGGAGCCCCCGGCAGTGCCGGAGGCTCCCATTTTGTCTGTAGAGTTATCAGTCAATGGTCGTCTTCGTCCGTCCAACACCCAGCACGGCGGTGGAGATCTTCTTCCAGCTGTTGCAGCCGCAGACGCCGTCGGCGCGCAGACTGGTGCGCCGCTGGTAGCCCTTGAGGGCTTCTTCCGTCCGGCTGCCGAAGATGCCGTCGATGCGGTTCCCGGTCTGGTAGCCCAGCGTCGAGAGGGCGTCTTGGAGGATCATGACGTAGCAGCCCCGGCTGCCCCGGCGGAGGGTGGGGTAGCCTGCCGTGGTGCTTCTGCAGGCAGGCGTGCCGTAGCGCCGGTCGAAGTGGACCCATGTGGGGGTCTGGCTCAGCGGCTCGACATAGCCCCACGCCCCGGTGGAGCGGGCGGCGTTGTAGATGGCGGTGCGCTGGGTCTGGCTGAGACTCTGCCCCACATCGAAGGCCACGCCGGCATAGTGCTGGCTGCGGGTGCCGTGGCCTCCCTCCCAGATGCGGCGGAAGGCGTATCCCACCGGGATGCCCCTGCCGTATTTGCGGCGGGTGAGGTTCCACGCTTCCATTGCCGCGATGGTCGTCCAGAGCACCGGGCTGTTCGATTTGCCCCGGAACTCCCGCACGGTCAGAGTCCTGCCGGTGCTGTAGGGCATGGGGTCGTTCTCGCGCAGGCTCGAATAAGTGTAGACTTTGTTCTCGTAGGCGTCATAGACCAGTAAGCGTGCCATCTCTCATCCCTCCTCGGTGCAGCTGTCGCAGGCAGTATGGCTCTGGGCGCGGAGTGCGGCCCAGGTGGGCCGGTCCACGACGCCGTTTGGCTCAAGGCTGGCCCGGCGCTGCGTGTCTTTTACAGCGGCGGTGTCCTCCGGGCCGAAGACAGCGTTGTCGGCGACGTAGTCCTCCTCGCAGTAGAGCTGGGAGCGGTCATTGAGCCAGCCCTCGATGAGGCTGACGTCAGGCCCTGCGCTGCCCTCCTTCATGGCCCGGTCCGGGTAGTCCGACCCCTGCTCGGGATGCCGGTCGGGGTTGGGGGTGAAGGCCGCCAGCTGTAAGCTCAGGGCTTCCACTGATGTCCACGTTTCGGCGTCTGCCACGCCGGTGGCGGGCAGGCCCAGAAGCTCCTGCGCGCTGGCGGTGGCGTCCGCGGTCTCCTGTGTGTACTGGCTGGAAAGCGCGGGGGACGCTACACTGTCGTAGTAGTAGGCGATGCGCTGCAAAAGCAGGGTGTAGTAGAGCACGGCGCTGCTGTCGGTGCCGACGGTGAGCGGCGTGCCGGGGTAGGGGAGACGCTTGAGGGTGACCACCGGCCCGGACGAGCGGAGGGCCGACGCTTTGCCGTAGAGCGAATCCCATGTCTTCCGGCCTACGATGCCGTCCACCGTCAGCCCGGCGAACCGCTGATAGGCCCGCACGGCGGCCTCGGTGGCCGCGCCGAAACGGCCATCGATGGAGACAGAGGGGATGCTGCTCTGGTAGGCGCTCATGAGGTAGAGGTAGAATTGCAGCTCTCGGACGGCGGTGCCGGTGGAGCCGTTGCGCAGCACGCCCGGGTACTCGCCGGGCCGCAGGCTGGGCGAAAGCAGGCGGTTGGCGATGTCGTTGTAGACTTCGTAGAGCTTGTTCCATGTCGTCCGGCCCACGACGCCGTCGCTGGTGAGGCCGAAGTAGGTCTGGAACCGCCGCACGGCCGCTGCGGTAGACGAGCCGAAGATGCCGTCCACTGTGACATTGTTGAGACTGGAATAGACCGTCCGCGCGATCTTCAGCCAGAACTGCACCAGCCGGACGTTCTGGCCGCTGCTGCCCTGGCGCAGGGCGGTGCCGGGGTAGGCGTTGGGGGTGCCGTTGTCGGACTGGATGCTGCGGAACTGGTCGTACAGCTCGGTCCATGTGGTGTGGCCTACGATGCCGTCCACCGTCAGGCCGTAGAGCCGCTGGAACGCCCGGACAGCTGCCGCTGTGCCGCTGCCGTAGACGCCGTCCACCGTGACAGAGGGGATGCTGCTCTCATACTGAGCCAGCGTACTCAGCCAGAACTGCACCTGCTCTACCTCGCTGCCGGTGGAGCCCTGTTTGAGGACGCTGCTGCCGAAGTTCCATGAGCCGTCCGGGAGGGTGCCGCTGAATGTCTCGCCTTCACTGGTCAGCTCGGCGAGGTCCTTCACCGAGACATAGATATAGCTGATCTTATACCAGGTGCTGCGGCCCACCACGCCGTCGGCGGTGAGGTTGAACTGCTTCTGGAACTTTTTGACCGTCTCGGTCATCTTGCGGCCGAAGATGCCGTCCACCGTCAGCAGGCCGAGGAAGGGATAGTCCTTGGTGATGCGGTTGAGCTGCCGCTGCAGGGTGAACACCGCCGCTCCGGTGCTGCCCTGCCGCAGAGGGCTTCCGGGGTAGCTCTGGGGGATGGACTGGATGTTGTTGGTGCGGATGATCTCGATGTTGCTGCCGTAGTAGTATTTGAGGATGCTCAGTGCGCTGCGGCCCTGATTGGCCAGCGTGACGGTCCCCCACTGCTTGAGGCCGGGGCAGGTGACGGACTTGCCGTCGCAGTACTCGGCGTAGTAGGGGTTCACGGTGCCGGTCTTGCGGATATAGGTGTTGAAGATGTCGTCCGTCAGCCGCACCATGACGTCGAACACCGTCCGGCCATGGACGTAGTATTGGTCGTAGCTGGTGGAGTTGGTGATGTTGAAACTGTAGCCCTTGCTGGGGTACCACTCGGTGTAGATGCGGTTGAGAGCCAGCGAGATCTGGCAGTGGATGTTGGCCCGCAGGGCCTGCTCGGGCCACGGGGAGCAAAATAACCCAACTGGCCAAAGCTGCCGCGGAAACCGCCCCTGCAAAGGTCGTCCGTGTCGGCTCGTTTGAGGATACCTTCAACTATGTCAACGAGAAGGGTGCAAGAAAGGGCTGCAGCACATAAGAACACTGGCAGACCACCTCACCCTGTGCGTTGAGACAAAAAGCTGCATCGACTGGCGCAAAGAAATCGGACGCGCTGCTTTTATGAATCAATATATGAAATTTTATTGAAAATCCATCATGGCGGTGGTAAAATAATCCTATAGTTCTGTCATGCTGTACCTATGCCCTTTTGTGGTATTCGGGAGTGCAGAACGGCAGCTGCCCAAGAGTTGTGAGGAGAACAATTTAATGAACAAAAGAACATTGCACCGCCTGTTTTCCGTGCTTATGGCACTGGTGATGGCGGTCTCCCTGCTGACCGGCTGCGGAACAAAAACCGCCGAAAATGTGGAAAAGCAGGAGGATGCCCAGACCATTCAGGTGTATCTGTGGAGTACCAGCCTGTACGAAACCTATGCGCCCTATATCCAGTCCCAGCTGCCGGATGTAAATATTGAATTCATCGTGGGTAACAACGATTTGGATTTTTACAAGTTTTTGCAGGAGAACGGCGGTCTGCCGGATATCATCACCAGCTGCCGCTTCTCGCTGCACGATGCGGCTCCCTTAAAGGACAGCCTGATGAACCTTGCCTTGACCAACGAGGCGGGCGCTGTGTACAACACCTACCTCAACAGCTTCAAAAACGAGGACGGCAGCGTGAACTGGCTGCCGGTCTGCGCCGATGCCCACGGCTTTGTGGTCAACCGCAGCCTTTTTGAGCAGTACGATATTCCTCTGCCCACCGATTACGAGAGCTTCGTTTCGGCCTGCCAGGCGTTTGAAAAAGTGGGCATCCGCGGCTTTACCGCCGATTATGCCTACGACTACACCTGCATGGAAACGCTGCAGGGGCTTTCCGCTGCCGAGCTTACCACGACTGATGGGCGCAAGTGGCGCACTGCTTACAGCGACCCTGCCAGCACCGCACGGGTGGGTCTGGACGACACCGTGTGGCCGGGGGCGTTTGAGCGGATGACGCAGTTCATTCAGGATACCCACCTCACGGCAGACGATCTTGCGTTGAATTACGACGATGTGACCGGGATGTTCCGGAACGGAGAAGTTGCCATGTACTTTGGCAGCTCTGCCGGTGTCAAGATGTTTCAGGATGAGGGCATCGATACGATCTTCCTGCCCTTCTTCAGCCAGAACGGAGAAAAGTGGATCATGACCACCCCGTATTTCCAGATCGCTCTGAACCGTGACCTCGAGCAGGACACCGCGCGCCGCGAAAAAGCCATGAAGGTGCTGAACGTCATGCTCTCCGAGGAGGCACAGATCCGCATCGTTGCCGACGGGCAGGATGTGCTGAGCTACAGCCAGAATGTCCCTCTGCGCCTGACCGAGTACATGAAGGACGTGCGCGATGTGGTGGAAGAAAACCACATGTATATCCGCATCGCCTCCAACGATTTCTTTGCCGTCTCCAAGGACGTTGTCTCCAAAATGATCGCGGGCGAGTACACGGCACGGCAGGCTTATCGTGCGTTCAATGCCAGGCTTCTTGCCGAAGAAACGCCTGACGATGACGAGATCGTGCTGACCTCCGGGAAGAGCTATTCCAATGTCTTCCACGCAAACGGCGGCAGCGCCTCCTTCTCCGTTATGGCGAACACGCTGCGGGGCGTTTATGGCACCGATGTGCTGCTTGCCACCGCAAACAGCTTTACCGGCAGTGTGCTGCAGGCAGATTATAACAAGAAAATGGCCGCTTCCATGATCATGCCCAACGGTCTGATGTCCCGCCAGCGCACCATGACCGGCGCAGAGCTGAAGGAGACCGTCCGCGCCTTTGTGGAGGGCTGCGAGGGAGGGTTTGTACCCTTCAACCGCGGCTCTCTGCCGGTGGTCAGCGGCATTGCCGTGGAGGTCAAAGAGGCAAGCGGCAGCTATACCCTGACCGGCATCACCCGGAACGGACAGCCGCTCCGGGACGACGACACCGTTACCGTGACCTGTCTGGCAGCGGAAAAACAGATGGAAGCGCTGCTTGCGAGCGAGAGCGGCACGTCTTTGGACGGAGATACATGGGTAAAAAACAGATGGCGCGATTATGTCTCCGGCGGCGGCGCAGCGCTTGCAGAGCCTGAAAACTACATTACGTTGAGGTGAGCGGGATGGTAGACGAAAAGCACGAATCCAAACGAAACTGCCATCCCCGGCAAAAATGGCTCCCTGTTGCTGCCATCCTTCTTCTGGTCTTTCTGGCAGTCGGTTTCAGCGTCCAGTACATCTCGTTTGTGTCCCAGACCATCTATCAGGAAAGCACCTCGCATCTGGAAGAGGTGCTGCATAAATCCAATAATATGCTGAAAGAGATGGTACGCAAGAACCTGACCTATCTGCATCTGTACAACGGCTTTCTGGAAAGTACCTCGGATGAGGCCGAAATACAGGCGTATATCAGGGCGGCACAGCAGGAGGCTGGATTTGCCGAATTCTACTTTCTCACCTATGACGGCAACTACATGACCGTGACCGGGAAAACGGGCTACCTTGGCCTGCAGACAAATCTGGACGAAAAGCTCGCTCACGATGAGGATATCGTCGTGAACACGGCGCTGCCCGGCAAGCCCCAGATGCTGGCGTTCATCTGTCCCGAAACGCAGGGCAGCTACCGGGGCTTTGCCTACGATGCCGTTGCCATCTCTTATTACAATGATGAGGTGCTGAGATTACTGGACAACTCTGCCTTTCAGGGCAATGCCAGCAACTATGTCATCTACCCGGATGGGCGGGTGGTCATCGACAATTCTGTAAACCGCAAGGAAACGATCTACAACTTCATTGCGATGCTGCGCGACCATTCCGACCTTTCCGAGGCGCAGATCCTGGATCTGTCCAATGCCTTTGCACAGGGCGGCAGCGGAAACATGAAGGTAAAGCTGGGCGATACCAGTTATTATCTGGTCTATGAGGACACGGCGGTCCAGAGCTGGACGATGGTGGGGCTTGTCCCGGTCAGCATCGTCAATGCCAATCTGGATAAGCTGTGGTTCCATACGGTGCAGATCGTGGCGGGCATTGTCCTTGGCTTTGCCGCGCTGGCCATTCTGTTCGTTGTGCGCAGAGGCCATACTGCACTGCGCCAGAAGAACACCAAGCTCCTGTACCGGGATGAATTGTTCCAGAAGCTCTCGCTGAACGTGGACGACGTTTTCCTGATGTTGGACGCAGAGACCTCCAAGGTGGATTATGTCAGCCCGAACATTGAGCGTCTGCTGGGCATCCCGTGGAAAGAAGTCCGGCAAAATGCCTTTGCTCTGGACAAGCTGGGCGCCCCGGAGCAGGGCAAAAACTTTCTGGATGGGCTTCTCAGCGGACAGCAGCGGGAATGGGATTTCGAGTTTGAGCATCTGGAAACCAAAGAGCGCCGCTGGTTCCATAACATCGCCATAGGCAGCGAGGTGGAGGGCAGGACCAAATACATCCTTGTCATGTCCGACCGCACCGCCGACAAACAGGTGAATCAGGCGCTTTCGGATGCCGTTGCCGCCGCCGAGACTGCCAACCGCGCCAAGAGCACCTTCCTTTCCAATATGTCCCACGACATCCGCACCCCCATGAACGCCATCATCGGCTTTACCACACTGGCGATCAGCAATATTGACGACAAGGAGCGGGTGAAGGATTATCTGGCCAAGACCCTTGCTTCCAGCAACCATCTGCTCTCGCTCATCAACGATGTGCTGGATATGAGCCGCATCGAAAGCGGAAAGCTCCATCTGGAAGAGGTGGAAGTCAACCTTTCGGATGTGCTGCACGATTTGAAAACCATTGTCAGTGGGCAGATCTACGCAAAACAGCTGGAACTTTATATGGACGCGATGGATGTGACCGACGAGGATGTCTACTGCGATAAGACCCGGCTGAACCAGATCCTGCTGAACCTGCTGTCCAACGCCATCAAGTTCACCCCGGCGGGCGGCACGGTCTCGGTGCGGGTGCGCCAGCTTGCCGGGCAGGTGTGCGGCTGCGGGCAGTACGAGTTCCGCATCAAGGACAACGGCATCGGCATGAGCCCGGAATTTGCCAAAAAAATCTTTGAGCCGTTTGAGCGGGAGCGCACCTCCACGGTCAGCCGTATCCAAGGCACCGGCCTTGGCATGGCTATTACCAAAAACATCGTGGATATGATGGGCGGCACCATCGAGGTGCAGACAGCGCAGGGCAAGGGCAGCGAGTTTATCATTCGTGTGCCGCTGCGGGTGCAGGCAGAGCACCGCCCGGTGGAAAAGATCACCGAGCTGGAAGGCCTGAAGGCTCTGGTGGTGGACGACGATTTCAACACCTGCGACAGCGTGACAAAGATGCTGGTCAAGGTGGGAATGCGCGCGGAGTGGACCCTTTCCGGCAAGGAAGCGGTGCTGCGCGCGCGGCAGTCCATCGAGATGAGCGATGCCTACCACGCCTATATCATCGACTGGCGGCTGCCGGATATGAACGGCATCGAGGTCACCCGCCAGATCCGCAGCCTGAACGACGATACCCCCATCATCATCCTGACGGCCTATGACTGGTCTGACATTGAGGTAGAGGCAAAGGCCGCCGGTGTGACCGCCTTCTGCTCCAAGCCCATGTTCTTGTCTGACCTGCGCGAGACTCTGATGAGCGCCCTCGGCCAGAAACTGACAGATGCGTCGCAGGAGCTTTTGCCGGAAAAGAACGCCGACTTTAAGGACAGACACATCCTGCTGGTAGAGGACAACGAGCTGAACCGCGAGATCGCGCAGGAGATCCTGCGCGAGTACGGCTTCCAGGTCGATACGGCGGAAAACGGTGAAGTGGCGGTGGAAAAGGTGAGCACCGCAGCGCCGGGCAGCTATGATCTGGTGCTGATGGATGTGCAGATGCCGGTGATGGACGGTTACACCGCCACCCGGAAGATCCGCGCACTGGATGACCCTGCCCGGGCAAAGCTCCCAATCCTTGCCATGACCGCCAACGCCTTCGACGAGGATCGCCGCAACGCATTGGAAAGCGGCATGAACGGCTTTTTGTCCAAGCCCATCGTGATCGGCGACCTTGTGCAGGAGCTGCACAAGATCCTGTAAGCCAAACGCCTGTCAGACAAAAAACAAATAAAGCACCCGCAGCATTCGCTTCCAGAGGTCAAGAGCCTCTGCGAAGCCCGCTGCGGGTGCTTTTGCTTTTGTCGGCTGGCAGCCGTTATGATTTCAGTACATCTGCGAGGACCTGCAGCAGATGCGGAATATCCAGCGGCTTTGCAATGTGGCCGTCCATACCGGCCTTCAATGCATTCTGACGGTCTTCTTCAAAGGCATTTGCCGTCATTGCAAAGATGGGAATGTCTGCCTTTGCAGCATCCGGCAGGGCGCGGATCTGCCGCGTCGCCTCGTAACCGTCCATCTTGGGCATCTGGATGTCCATTAAGATCAAATCGTACTGCCCGGGGGCCGCCTGCTTCATCTTCTGGACAGCAATCTCGCCATCCTCAGCAGTGTCTACCGTAAAGCCCGCTTCCTTCAGGATCTCCAGTGCGAGCTCGCGGTTCAAGGCATTGTCCTCCACCAGCAAAAGTTTCTTTCCCCTGAGCTCGGCGGCAGCTGGCTGCGCTGGCTTACAGGCAGGCTCTGCACCGTACGGTTCTGCCAGCACTCTGCGCAGTTCGGAAAGGAACAGCGGCTTTTCGCAGAAGGCGGTCACTCCGGCAGCGCGGGCTTCCTCTTCAATATCCGTCCAATCGTAGGCCGTCAGAATGATGATAGGGCAGCTTTTCCCGATCACCTTGCGAATCTGCCGCACGACCTCGATGCCGTTCATATCGGGGATGAGCCAGTCGATGATGTAGACGCTGAATTCGTCGCCCTGCTCCATGGCGTATCGGGTGCGGATCACCGCTTCCCGGCCGGAGATCGTCCACTCCGGCCGCATCCCGATCTTGGACAGCATGGTGCTGACGCTCAGGCAGGTGTCGGTATCGTCGTCTGCTACCAATGCGCGCAGCCCTTCCAACTGCGGGAGCTGCTTGGGCTCCACCCTTTGTCCGCTGAGTGCGAAGCAGAGATCTACGATGAATTCGCTGCCTTTGCCCGGTTCACTTTCAATCGCAATGGTGCCGCCCATCATATCCACAATGTTCTTGGTGATGGACATGCCCAGGCCGGTACCCTGAATGCCGCTGACGGTGGAGCTTTCCTCCCGGCTGAACGCCTCAAAGATGTGCTTCTGGAACTCTTCGCTCATACCAATGCCATTGTCCTTGATGCGGAACTCATAGCAGCCACGGCCCTTGGGCGCACCGTTCTTCTGGGAAATGCGGATGCTGATCGTACCGCCTGTGGGAGTGAACTTGATGGCGTTGGACAAAATGTTCAGCAAGATCTGGTTCAGCCGCATCGGGTCGGTGATGATGTCCTCGTTCTCCACGTCCATGGTATCGATGAAAAGCGACAGCCGCTTTGCCGAAACATCGGGTTGGATGATGGAGCGCACATCGTGGACGAGGTCCGGCAGATGCACCGCTTTTTCTTCAATTTTTACTTTTCCGCTCTCGATGCGGCTCATATCCAGCACATCATTGATGAGGGAAAGCAGATGCTGGCTGGAGGTAGAGATCTTTTTCAGGTAGTCCAGCACCTGTTCCTTATTATCAATATGGGTCGCAGCCAGCGAGGTGAAGCCGATGATGGCGTTCATGGGGGTGCGAATATCGTGGCTCATATTGAACAGGAACTCCCGCTTGGCACGGTTTGCCGCACCCTCGTGCTGGAGTGCGATCTCCAGTTTGCGGTTCTGTTCCTCCAGCTGAGCCTGATACTTCTTCTCCTGCTCTTTCTTCTGCTGCTCCATCTCCTGCACGGAGCGTCTGCGCAGCACCCAAAGGACCATTACAAGCAGGATGTAACCGGCCAGCGCCATCAAAATCAGCGGAAACGATTCACGGAAGACGGATTTTTCATCCGTATACGCGTAGAGATCGAAAGACCTTCCGTGGCAGTACATTCCAAAATAGCAGCCGGAGCCGTTCCAATCGTGGGTATGGGTCAGCGTTTTGGCAGCCCCGGCTTTGCGGATCTCCCGCACCAGCGGACTGTCCGCAGCATCCTGCCCGATCAGCTCCGGGCGGTTAGAGGCAATGACCTGATTGTTCTGCACGATGAACAATGTGCCGCTGGTCTCAACCGAGTAGCCGTCCAGTACGCTCTGGATGGACAAGGCCGTTCCTTCTACAAATTCTGCCGGGGTATAGCGGTAGGCAAGCAGGATGACCTCTTTGCTTTCTGCCCGGTGTGCCGCAACATCCACGGCAGACCCATCCTCCAGCAGGACACGCTTCAGGTAGGTCTTTTGCGGGTAAGAGAAAACGTCCAGAACCGTATCATTCTTGATCTGCTCTCCAAACCGGACATAGCCGATGCCGTTCGTTGTGGATTCGCACAGGAGCGTACCGTCCGGAGACAGAACGGAAATACCTGTGAGCCAGAGCAGCTCTGCCTGCCTGTTCAGGCACTGCGGGTCGGAAAGGTCGAGCGCAGGGTCCTGTGCCAGCTGATGCACCGATACCGCCGTGCGGCGGAGCGTTTTGGCCACAACCGTATCGTTGTACTTTTCAAAGCTGGTGGATTGGGATTTGACAAAATCAAGAATCTGACAGAAACGAGCCTCCGTTGTGCGCAGCGCCCGCCAACCTGAGAAAAAAACGACGACGGCCATAAAAAGCACGCCGATGACCAGATAGATCCCCCATCTCCATGTATCCGGGGTGGTTCTGTTTTTACGTGCCAATGGTGTCCACCTCCAGATACTGCGAAGCATGTTCAAGATACTTGCCAACGATCTGCTCCAGCGTGCCGTCCGCGCGCATCTGCGCAAGGGTGTCGGTCAACTGGCTGTCCAGACCGCGGGTGTCGTTCTTGGCAAAGGCGGCGCCCAGCCCGGTGACCAGCAGCGGTTCCTCCAAAATGCGGAACTCCACGGAATTGTCCTTCATGTATTGCAGAATGCCTGTCTCGTGGGCGGCGATGGCATCCACATAGCCGCAGGACAGCAGCGCGTACTGCACGCTGCGGTTTTCGATGCTGAGCACCTCCACCGTCTGCGGGATGCGCGGGTCGGAGCCGCTGAGAAAGATCTCCTCCGGCTTGCCGGTGCTCTGCACGGCGACGGTCTTTCCGGCAAGGTCGCCGAGTGTCCGGATGCTGCTGTCGGCATCCACCGCAGCCACCTGACGGCTCACCATGTAAGGCCCCGCCCAGCGGTACATTTCTTCGCGTCCATCCATGGAAAAGCAGCCCCAGATGCAGTCGATGGTACCGCTTTCCACCAGATCTGTTTTCTGCTCCCAGTCGATCGTTTCAAACCGGGCAGCATACCCCATGCGGCGGAACGCTTCGGTGGCGATCTCCACGTCGATCCCGGCGGGAATGCCGTCATTGTTCAGATAAATATAGGGTGGATAGGTATCGCTTCCCACAATGATCTGCGGAAGACCGCTGTCCTTCGCGTTCGTTCCGCCGCAGGAAGTCAGACTGCCGACGGCAGCAGATGCCGCCAGCAGCGTGCAGCCGCGCAGAAATGCACGGCGTGAGATTCTGTGTTTCATTTGGGCTTTTTGTTCTCCTGTTTTATTGCATCCATTGCTCAGTTGTGCTGCTGTAATTCTTCTTTCAGGTCAGCCTGAATATCCGTCAGGCACTGCAGCAGCAGCGGGTTGAACGCTCCGCACTCGCTGTTCAGGATCATCTGCACGGCTTTTTCGTGGGAGAAGGCTTTTTTGTAGCAGCGTTCGCTGGTCAGTGCATCGTACACATCAGCCAGCGAGACCAGTTGTGCGCTGATGGGGATCTCATCGCCCTTCAGCCCATCCGGGTAGCCGCGCCCATCCCAGCGTTCGTGGTGCCAGCGGGCGATCTCGTAGGCCGTTTGCAGCAGCGGCTGCTCTGCAAAATTATCCAGATCATGCAGCATCTTGGCTCCCAGCATACTGTGGGTCTTCATGACCTCGAATTCCTCCGGGGTCAGCCTGCCGGGCTTATTAAGGATCTTTTCGTCAATGCCGATTTTTCCGATGTCGTGCAGGGCAGAAGCCAGCGGGATCATATCCTGCTGTTCCGCAGTGATAGAGTATTTGCTGCTGATCTCCAACAGACGGCGGAGCAGCAGCTCGGTGATGATACGGATGTGCCGCACATGGGCGCCGCTTTCGCCGTTGCGGAATTCTACGATATGACTCAGTACACCCACCAGCATATCCGTATTATTTTCACGGGCGCGGATCTGCTCAGAGACCATCTGCACCAGCCGCCGCTGCTTGGCGTACAGCTTGATGGTGTTGGTCACACGGCGGTACACGATACGAGCATCGAAGGGGCGATTGACATAATCACTTGCGCCCAGCTCATAGGAACGCCGGATCGTCGCATCGGAGTCCTCGCTGGAGATCATAATGACCGGGATATCCTCGATGGTGTGGTTGGCATTCATGGCTTTCAGCACTTCAAAGCCGTCCATAACGGGCATATTGATGTCCAGCAGCACCAGTGCAATGTTTCCGGCTTCTGCCTGCAATTTTTCCATGCATTCCCGTCCGTTTTCTGCTTCCAGAATGTGGTAACTATCTCCCAGGATCTCTGTCAGCATCATGCGGTTCATTGCGGAGTCATCCACAAGTAAGATCTGTGACTTGTTCTGCAAAAGTTTTTCCAAAGCCGCCAGGTTATGCCCAGGAACCTCCACCATGACGGCATTCTTGCGGCACTTTGCCTGATACATCAGCCAATCCGCCCGGCGAACGATGTTTTCCATAGGGTCGGCGAGGGACTGTATCGTTCCGCCAATGCTCAGCGAGATACGGAAATGCGAATAGCCGGGTACAGATGCCATCTGCGCGGCGGTGCGGATCTGTTCCAGTTTGGTCTGCAAAAAGTCTCCCGGAATGCCGGATAACACCAGCAGAAATTCGTCTCCGCCATAGCGGATGAGCAGGTCCGACGCCCGGATGCAGGACTGGATGGTGTTTGCCACCGTTTTCAGTGCCATATCTCCGGCGTAATGCCCATAGGTATCGTTGCAGATCTTGAAATCGTCCACATCCATCAGCGCGATCCCTGCCGGGCCGATGGATTTACGGACAACTTCTTCGTAATAGCGGCGGTTGTAAATTCCTGTCAGCGGATCCCGATAGAGTTTTTCTTTGAATGCCTGCTCCTGTGCAGTACGCTGCTCGGTGGTTTCGTCCATCGGTGCTTTCTGATTTTCGGTCAATCGCTTCAGCGTTTGCTCCGCTGCGGCAAGAGCAGCTTCCTGTCGATGAAGTTTTTTCAACAGCTGCTGCTCACGCGCTTTGTAATATTCCTCAATCTCGGAAAGTGTATTCACGTTCTGACCTTCTTCTATATTATTTACATCATTTGTGTGTTTCATCTGCGGAAACGCGCTTTTCCGCTATTTTTTAATGGGGGGGGGTAACGCGGAAGCGTTTTACGGTCTGTTCCAGCGCTGCAATGTCCACGGGTTTGGAGAGATGTACATCCATCCCGGCTTCCTTGCTCTTTTGCATATCCTCAAGGAAGGCGTTGGCGGTCATGGCAAGGATGGGGATGATCCTGCCCAGTGGATTTTCGCCATTGCGAATGCGGCGGGTGGCCTCCAGGCCGTCCATCACCGGCATCTGCACGTCCATCAAAATCATGTCGTACTCGCCGGGCTTGACGCTGGCAAAGGCATCCACGATTTCCTGACCGTTGGAGCAGATGGTGCAGCTTGCGCCCTTGGATTCCAGCAGCAGCTCCAGGATCTCGGCGTTGATGGCGTTGTCCTCGGCGCAGAGGAACTTCATGCCGGACAGAGGAGAAGCGGTCTCTTCTTCCTCCGGGAGCACCTGTGCCTCTTGCACCGTATCGGCTTCGGCATCAATGGGAAATTCCAGTACGACCTCAAAGCGGGTGCCCTTGCCGGTGGTGCTCTCCACGTGGATGGTGCCGCCCATCAGGTCTACGATGCTCTTGGTGATGGCCATGCCAAGGCCGGTGCCCTGCACCTTATTGGTGCCGGATTTTTCTTCGCGGGTAAAGGGGTCAAAAAGGGTCTTTTGGAACTCCTCGCTCATGCCGATGCCGTCATCCTGCACCACAAAGCGGTACCGGGCGAAGTGCTCGTTCCGGGGCAGCTCTTCCACCTCCAACCGGATATGCCCGCCCTTGGGCGTATATTTGACCGCGTTGGAGAGGATGTTCATCAGCACCTGATTCAGGCGGTTGGGGTCTGCCAGTACGTTTTCGTGCTGCAGATGGGTGTTTACCGTAAAGGTCTGGCGGCGCTGGCCTGCCTGCTGACGGATGATGCTGTCCAGCTGGCTGACCTGCTGGGGCAGGTTCATTTTTTCCACATTCAGGGTGGTCTTGCCGCTCTCGATGCGGCTCATATCCAGAATATTGTTGATGATGCCCAGCAGCAGCTGACCGGAAGTTTCCAGCTTGCCCAGATGTTCGGCCAGCTTTTCCGGCTGGTGCAGCTCGTTTTTCATCAGGGTGGTAATGCCGATGATGGCGTTCATGGGGGTACGGATGTCGTGGCTCATGTTGGAGAGGAAGTCCGTCTTGGCCTTGCTGGCGCGCTCTGCGGATTGCAAAGCCTCTGCTGCAACGACCTGCGCCTGCCGCAGCTCATCATTTACCTGCGTCAGATGGATGTTGTATTGTTCCAGACGGAGGTTCGCTTCTTTTTCAGTCCGCAGCTCCTGCTGCTGCTTTTGCCGCAGGAGAAACCAGCCGACAAAAACTGTTATGACCGAGAACATCATCGCAATGACGATGATGATGACCATGACGATGTTGACCAGCTTCTGCGTATTCACGGCCACATATTCTGCCGGAACAAGGAACGCCAGTGTCCACTGGGCGTTTTCCATCTGCTTCAGGGCGTAGAAATACTCAGTCCCATCCAGCACGGCGTTGGAATAGCAGGAGCCTGTGCGGGTAAGCCGCTCCTTTGCCTCCGCAAAGGAAGAGCCGTGCAGATAGGACATCCGGGAGAGGACGGTGTATACGTTGTGTCCCTTCAGCAGCTCGGTGTCATTGGCGTTGAACAGCTTAAAGCCGTTGTTGTCCAGCACATAGACACTGTTGCTGTTTTCGTAGGCGTCACAGCGGAAATAATCGTTCAGCTGGGTCATGCTCTGGGAGATGCCAAAGTAGCGCAGGGTGATCTCTTTTTCTCCGCTTTGCAGTGTGATGGGGGTGGAGAGCTGTTCCAGAAACACCATCCAGGAGTCGTCCTTGGTCAGCGAGTTGGAAATATAGCTGACCCGCTCCGGTGCGCTTTCCAGATAGTTCATTCCCCGCAGCAGCCCCATGCGGCCATACTCGGTATAATAATATCCGGCAGTATCCACGGCAATCAATTCGACCTGTTTTTCATGGTAATTGGAAAGCTCGGGCAGCTTTTTCAGATAGCGGTAGAGATCGGTATCGGTCTTTAGAGGGGTGTAGTACAAATAATTGCACTGCACATCCACCTCGTCCCAGTGGGTGTCGATGACATCCTCCAGATTGCGGAACATCTGGTGGGTGACCTCTTCCATCTGGCTCAGCCGCTCATGGTAGACAAGGTTCTGGATGTAGGTCTGGCTCATGACAAAAAGGGTCAGGAGCGACACGATGATGACAAAGCCGAAGCCACCAAACAGCTTTTTATAGATTTTGTTGTTCACATCCAGTATCTCCTGTCCGTTTTGTTTCAGGTGTACCCTAGCTCCATGCGGTATCTGCCCGGCTGATGGTGGTGTATGCGCCAAAGAAGGCTTTTGCGGCATCCATGCCCACCACACCGCTGTCTGTGACCGTGGTCTCCGCAGCCAACTGGTCGCTCACACCGCAGATTGCAACCTGATAGGTCTTGCCCGCCTCCGGCTGCACCGGGCTTACCAGCACATAGGGGTAGCCCTTGCCGTTGCCGTAGGCATCGTAACCCGTGGCCAGCAGGTCGCTGATCTGCTGCCCGGTCAGGGAAACGGTCTGGATGGTGCGGTTCCAGCCGGTGGGCAGAATGACCGAAAGGTCGTAATCCGTAATATCCTTGGCGTACAGTTTGGCCGCTACGCCGTGATGGTTCTGATCGGTGGGGTTGCCGGGGATCCATGTGCTCAGCGAGACCAGCGCAAGGTCGCTGCCGGTAGCCTGTGCAAAGCAGCGACCCACCAGCATGGCGCAATCCTCCTGCGAAAGTTCTTCGGTGACGGTGGTGATGGTATCCGGGGTGTTGTTCACCACGCTATCCTGATCCTCGTCCATCTGACGGATCACATCCTCCATGGTAGCATCGCCCTTGATAAAGTCCAGCATTTTAAGGCCGGTGGTCACGATGGTGTTTTCCCAGCCGGAATAGATAAAGGGCGCGGTGTTGCCTGCGTTCAGGGCATCGGCGATGTCGGCATAGTAGGTGCCGTCCGCTTTTGCGTCCTTGAAGGGCAGCAGGCTGCTTTTCAGCGCCGTTGCGGGCTGCAGAGCGCTGGTGCCTGCAACGGTGGAAAGCACACGCATCACCTTGAGCGCATCTTCCAGCTTCTGGGGATCCTGCTCCAGCTTTTTATTCAGACCGTAGAAGCGGTTCACATTCAGCACAAAGACGTTCTGGGTGCCGTCCTCGGAAAGATACGGCATCAGGCCGAATTTATCGGCGTTGCCGTCTGCCTCCACAATGCCGTTGGTGTTTCCAATCAAAAACAGGGTGTTCCCCTCGGCCATCCTCTGCCGGGTCACATTGTCGTCAAGAGCATCGCCGGAGTCGTTCAGCATCCCGATGTCCTTCCACTTCTGGACATAGGCCATGGCCTGCATCATGCCGGGGGTATTGCTGACGTTCGCCTTACCGGACAGATAATCCCGCTGCCACAGCCTGCCGTCCAGTGTGCCGAGGAAATCGGCGTCTGCAATGTTGCACAGGTATTGGAAACCGTAGCCCGGATACTGGATCTGCGTCAGACAGAGATCGACCCCGGCTTCCTTTGCCTTTGCAGCCAGTTCTTCCAGCTCAGCGAAAGAATTGGGCAGCTCCCAGCCGTATTTCTTCAGCAGGGTCTTGTTGTAGGTGATGCCGTAGCAGTTGTAGGTCGAGGGCAGCAGGTAGATGGCACCGTTGTCGAACACGTCCTGCAGACGGGACTCCACATAGTTATCCGTAAAATCGTAGCCGGAAAGGTCCAGCAGTTTGTTGGAGACCAGATCGATCCGGGGGTCGTAGTAGGTCAAGGTGCAGACGTCCGGCAGGTCGCCCGCCGCAAACATATTCTGCAAACAGGTGGTGGTGTTATCGCCGCTGTAGGGCACGACCTCGATGTTCACTTCCGGGTAAACGCTGTGTACCTGCTCAATAAAGGCTTCTATCTCCTTATAAGGTGCCATAAAGGTGATGGCTTCGTGAGCAGCGTCTTTTTTAGCTGTTTCGGTCTTACCGCCGCAGGCGGTCAGTGCTGCCGTTGCCGCAGTAATGCCGCAGACCTGTAAAAACGAGCGGCGGGAGATCTTTTTCATCATATAAATATACTTTCTCACATTTTCGGAAAGCAATACTACGCAGGTGCAGTAGCGCAGTGCTGCTTTAGCTATTCTTACACATCCCACAGGAACTCCGACGCTTGCGGCCTGTCCGCACGGGGCTTTGCGCCGAGTTCCCATAAAATAACAGTGTAATTGTACCATTGCGGCAAAAGCGTTTCAAGCTGATTTTGAACGTCTTGCAATATTTTGCATGAAAAATCTGGAAAGTTCTGAATTTCGCTGACTGGAAATAGACTGAAGTGACACAGATCACGACCAGATGGACCGAAAAGGGGGATTCGATGAAAAAAACTCCTTTTATTCTGCACGAAAAATTTCGTTCGGACAACAACGAACAGCGCAAAGAACGGTTTCAAAAGGAATTTGAGCGATATATCATCGATGGATTGCTCAATGCCGTTCCTTCAAGATCCTGTGCCTGATTTGGCATCCCTGAATTTGAAGGAGGGATGCGTTGTGCTGCGCATGGATGCTCGTGTACAAAAAGAAGGGGGCAGATCATGAAAGCAGCCATTTATTGCCGCCTGAGCAAAGAAGATGAAGATAAAATTGGTGAATCGGAGAGCATTCAGAATCAAAAGTCGATGCTGCTCCAGTACGCCATGGAGAAAGGATTTGATATTTACCAGATCTATTCGGATGAGGACTATTCCGGCATCGACCGGAACCGTCCGGCATTCAATTCGATGCTGCAAGCCGCAAGCGAACATCAGTTTGATGTGGTACTGGCCAAAACGCAATCCCGTTTCACTCGTGACATGGAACTCGTGGAAAAATATCTGCACGGAAAGTTCATGGAGTGGGGCATCCGCTTCATTGCGGTGGTAGACCATGTGGATACCAACGATACCGCGAACAAAAAATCCCGCCAGATCAACGGCCTGATCAACGAGTGGTATCTGGAAGATCTGTCCACCAATGTCCGCTCGGTGCTTGACCACAAGCGGAAAGAGGGGCTGTTCATCGGCTCTTTTGCACGGTATGGATACTGCAAAGACCCAAATGCAAAAGGAAAACTCATCATCGACCCGGAAGCAGCCGAAGTGGTAAGGCGGATCTTTTCCATGGCTCTTAACGGGATCGGCGCACACAAGATCGCACGCATCCTGAATGACGAAAAAATTCCAAGCCCAACAGCCTATAAGCAGCTGCATGGCATCCATTACCGCAGTGCATTAAAGAATACAAATGCGGCTCTTTGGAGCAGTCCCACCGTATATCAAATACTGCATGATCAGCTTTATATCGGAAATATGGTGCAGGGAAAGCATAAAAAGATAAGTTACAAGTCTGAAAAGACGATTTGGCTTCCAAAATCGCAGTGGATCGTTGTAGAAAATACGCATGAAGCGGTTATTGAGCGAGAAATGTTTGAAACGGTCCAGAGGATGATGCAGGAGCGCACTCGGAGCGGCGAGAAGGGAATGATCCATCCGCTGGCAAAAAAAGTGGTTTGTGGATGCTGTGGCGGCTGCATGGAGCAAACTGGCCGTCAGCCGAGAGCAGATGGAACACAAAGACGCTATGTTCGCTGCCGGATGCACCAGCGCGCACCGGAAGTGTGCGGCAACAGGACCTGTACCGATATGGACGCGTTGGAGAATGCTGTACTGGAACGTATCCGGGCGTATGCGGCAGACTATTTTGACCCTGAAAAAGTTACCCTTCCAGAACAGGATGACCCCATCCGGCAGCGAGAGCAGGCCAGGCGTGACGAGCTGAAACGGTTGAAGAGCGAAGCAGCCCAGCGGCGCAAGGCCATGCAGGAGTTGTATCTGGATAAGGTGTCAGGTTTAATTGATGCCGTTCAGTTTTCTGAAATGAACCAGACCTTTCTGGAAGAAGTGAAAAAGGCAGAGATCCGGATCGATACATTGGAAACGGAACTGGAACAACAGCAGGAAGAAACCGGTGGAGTCCAGACGCAGATGCAGCGTGTCCGTGAACTGGCACAGGTTTCGTACCTGACCCGCGAACTTGTTGTACTGTTGGTCCATCGTGTTATTGTCAGCCCAAAAGATCCGCTTACCGGAGAACAAAAAATCACGATCGAATGGAATTTCTGAGTCGGCAGACAGCTCGACTGCCCCGCTGGGCTGTTTTCGTCAGCCCAGGTCGGATACACCTCACTGGACGCCACGTTGGCGATATAGCTGCGGAACGAGACGGTGACGTTCCGGGCCGAGGCGGCGGGCCTGCCGAGATGGACGGTGATATTTTTCGGGATGATGACCCGGTCCAGCACCCGCGGCACACAGGCGAGGGACGGGGTCGGGCCGCTGCCGCCGTCGCCGGTGAAGAGGCTGTGGGGTGGGATGACGATGGGGGTGTTGGGCGTGTCCCGCATCTCCTCGGTGTCGGGTATCATCTCGGGCTGGGCCAGCGTCACCTGCCCGGGAAAGACCTGCACGCCCTGGATGCGGACGGTGCGGTAGCCGGTCTTGGAGGCCACGAGGTCACAGACCGCGTAGGGGGGCTGCGTGGTGTTGTCCTCGTCCAGCGAGAGAGCACAGGCGGGGGTGGTAAGGGTGACGTCGTCGGCGTTGCCTTCGGCGTCGGTCAGGCGGGTGGCGGTGAAGCCGTCGCCGCTGACGGTGACGGTCACACCCTCGACAGGGCTGGACTGACGGGCCGCAAAGGCCTGAATGCGGAGAGTTCCGGTGTTCTTCATGGAGATACGCTCCTTTGCTGGTAAAAGTATGCTTTTGCCCCAGCGTATTCCGTCCGGCGCCCGGGCGTGCATGACAATGCCCGGTGCAAACAAAAAAAGCCGCCCGTAGGCGGCAGGAAATTACAGAAATCAAATTTTCTCTAAAGGCTTCCCCCGGTTGGGGGGAAGCTGTCACCGCAGGTGACTGATGAGGGCGCAAACGAGCAGCAGCTTACGGGAAATTGCCCCTCATCCGGCTGCTCTGGGACGAACTCTAAAAGTTGATTTCCGTGGCAGGGGAGAATAGCTTATTTGGCGTTGTCCTTGGCAAGGGCAGCGTCAATATTTTTTTGCAGGGCGGCAAGGTTTTCTTCCTTGTCGATGCCGCCCAGCAGGGGCTGGCCCACAACGTTGCCGTCCCGGTCAAAAACGTAGGTGGTGGGGAAGGCCATGATGTTCAGCGCAAACTTGCCGGCGTCGCTGCCGGAGGCAAAGTAGATGTTGCGGTAGCTTGCGCCCGTTGCAGCCAGCAGTTTTTTGGCGGCATCAATGCCCTGCTGGTTGCCGTCTAGCGTCTCGGTGTTGATGCCGACAACCTCGCCGCCCTGTGCCTTGACCTTCTCGTTCAGGGCGTTCAGGTCGTCCAGTTCCTCTACGCAGGGCTTGCAGCCGTTGAACCAGAAGTTCACCACCGTAAAGGCGTTGCCCGCAAACAGACTGTTGTCCACCGGGTTGCCCTCTAAATCGCTGCCCTCAAACTGGGGGAAGGCAGTGCCCTGTGCGGCAGCGCCGGAAGCGGCCGCGTCCGCGAGGGCAAGGGTGGCAATCTGCTCCTCGATGGCACGGATTTTTTCTGCATCGGCGGTCAGGGTCTTGTACTCCTCATCCGAGAATTGGTCCTTTGTCTTTTCAACGTAGCTGCGCAGAAAATCGCCGTAGTTCGTGCTGAGGGTGGTCTCAGTCATGTTTTTGTCCATGGAAGCGAACACCTTCTCCCACAGGGCATCGTTTGCGGAAAGGATCTCGTTTTCCTCGGCCAGCAGCTGCTCCTCGGTCTTGGTTTCCGCTGCCGCAGAGGAAGCGGCAGAAGAAGAGGATGCAGAAGATGCAGAGGACGCGCCCTGCCCGCAGGCGGCAAGGCTGAAAGCCAGCGTAAGGCTGAGCAAAAGTGCGGTTACACGGCTGAATTTCATGGTTTTACTCCTTTGTTGTTTCGGTGTTTGATTGGTCTCCCAGCCCGAACTTGTACTGGATGGCGTCCGTGGGGCAGGCTTTCATACACATCCCACAGCGGATACATTCGGCGTGGTTGGGGGTCTTGGTAATGTCTACGTCCATCTTACAGGCCCTTGCGCAGGCGCCGCAGGAGACGCATTTGTGGGTGTCTACACGCATCTGGAACAGCGAGACCTTGTTCAGCAGCGCATAAAACGCGCCCAGCGGGCACAGCCACTTGCAGAAGGGGCGGTAGAACACCACGCTGCCCATAATGACTGCCAGCAGAATGCAGGCTTTCCATGTGAACAGCTTGCCCAGCGCGGCGCGGATGCCAGCATTGGTCAGGGAGAGGGGAAGGGCGCCTTCCAGCACGCCCTGTGGGCAGAGATATTTGCAGAAGAAGGGGTCGCCCATGCCCAGCTCGTTGACCGCCAGCAATGGCAGCAGCACCACCATGACCAGCAGCACCGCATACTTTAAATAGCGCAGCGGCTTTAGCTTTTTGGTGGAAAGCTTGGGAGAGGGAATCTTGTGCAAAAGCTCCTGAAACCACCCGAACGGGCAGAGGAAACCGCAGATGAACCGTCCCAGCAGCACCCCGAAAAGGATGAGAATGCCGGTGATGTAGTAGGAAAAGCGGAATTTGGAAGAGCCCACTACCGCCTGAAACGCCCCCACCGGGCAGGCACCGGCAGCGCCCGGGCAGGAATAGCAGTTCAGCCCCGGGACGCAGACGTATTTTCCATTGCCCTGATACAGCGTTCCTTTAGCAAAGTTGGGCAGGTGGATGTTGGTTAAAAGGGTCGCTCCGGCCTGTATAAAGCCCCGGAACCGGGCAAGGGGATTTAATTTTTTCTTATCCAATGCCCACACACTCCATACACAGCCGGATGGCTTTTGAAAATACGGTGTCTGCCTCGCCCCGCCATACGCCGAACAGCAGCATCAGTACCCCGGCAGCAAGCAAAAGCAGCTGCGCCTGTTTTTTTGTCATGAACATCATAGCCTCCTGTTGTTTGATGGCACCAGTATACACTATTCCGGGATAAAATTTCTGCTAAGAAAATCTTAACACGAATCTTAACACCGTCTGCTATAATCTGTTATAATGAAGAAAAACGCAAGAAATGGATTTTTTACGGGAAGGGTGGAAAACAAAATGCGCCTTTTGGTGGTAGAGGACGAGCACTCCCTGCGGGAGGACATTGCCCGGAAGCTGCGGCTGTCCGGGTACGAGGTGGACGCCTGTGCAGACGGCGAAGCCGCATTGGAAGCGCTGACGGCAGAGCGGTACGACCTTGTACTGCTGGACCTCAATCTGCCCAAGGTGGACGGGATGCAGGTGTTGCGCAGCTTACGGCAGCACGACCTTGAGACCTGTGTGCTGATCTTATCAGCGCGCAGTGAAATTTCAGATAAGGTGGAGGGGCTGGATGCCGGGGCGAACGATTATCTTTCCAAGCCATTCCACCTTGCAGAATTGGAAGCCCGGGTGCGCAGCCTGACCCGGCGCAAGTTCATCCAGCAGGACGTCTGCCTGTGCTGCGGGCGGCTCAGCTTCAACACCCGCAGCCGCGTTGCCACGGTGGATGGTCAGACCCTTGCCCTGACGCGGAAGGAGAGCGGCGTACTGGAATATCTGCTGCTGCATCAGGGACGCCCGGTCAGTCAGGAAGAGCTGATTGAGCACGTCTGGGACGGAAGCGTGGACAGCTTCAGCAACTCCATCCGGGTACATATCTCTGCCCTGCGCAAAAAGCTGCGGGCGGTGCTGGGCTACGACCCCATCCGCAACCGCATCGGGGAAGGCTACGAGATCGGAGGAGAGGTACAATGAAACGGTTGTCCCTGCAATGGCGCATCACCCTGCTGACGGCGCTGCTCATCGCCTGTGCCTGCGTGTGCATGAACCTGCTTTTATACCGCACCGGTGCAACCGGCATGGATGCCCTCAACGGCTTTATGATGCAGTATCAGCCCGGCAGTGAGGATTCCTTGACCATCGAGATCCCGCAGGAGGAAATGTCCAGCCTGCTGGCGCATTTTTCACAGGAAGTCTACGATGCAAAGGTGGTTTTTGGCCGCAAGGGCTGGTGCATCACTGCTGTGGTCACCATCCTCAGCGCGGCCATCGCTTATTTTGTCAGCGGCAGAGCTCTGAAACCGTTGCAGCAGCTTGCGCAGCAGGCGCAGCGGGTCGATCAGGACAGCATTGCTACCGTCCGTCTGGACGAAGATACCGTGCAGGAATTCGGGCAGTTGAGCCGGTCGGTAAACCGGATGCTGGATGGCCTGGCACAGTCCTTTGAATTACAACGGCAGTTTGCGGGCAACGCAGCCCACGAGCTGCGCACCCCGCTGGCTATTTTGCAGACGAAGCTGGAACTGTTTGCAGCGGAGCACCCAGCCATGGATGCCGAGACTGCCGGGCTGGTCAGCTCTCTGCGGGAGCAACTGGATCGCCTGACCGCCCTTGTGCGCACTTTATTAGAGATGAGCAATCTGCAATCGATCTCCCGTACTGACCAGATCGCCCTTGCACCGCTGGTGGAGGAAATTTTGACCGACCTGACCCCCCTTGCCCAGAAAAACAATATCTCCTTGCAGCAGGACTGCGCGGAACTGGGCATGGTGGGCAGTGATGCGCTGATCTACCGACTGGTGTTCAATCTGGTGGAAAACGGTATCAAGTATAACCGCCTCGACGGTGCGGTGCGCGTCACTCTGCGGCGGGAAAAGCAAACTGCCGTGCTGCGCGTTGCGGATACCGGCCCGGGCATCCCCGCAGACTGCCGGGAGAGCATCTTCCAGCCCTTTTTCCGGGTGGATAAGTCCCGCAGCCGGGAGATGGGCGGCGTGGGGCTTGGCCTTGCCCTTGTGCGGGAGATCGCCGTACTGCACGGCGGCAGTGTGACTGTGGAGAGCAGCAGCGAAAACGGCACTACCTTTGTCGTCACCCTGCCGCTGGCACAGCCCTGTTGAAGCAAGCAGAGCATGGAAATCGTGCTTCCGAATAAAGGCTTCCCCCGGTCGGGGGAAATCTGTCCCCAAGGGGTGAAGGCTTTTGCCCAGTGACGATTTGTGCAAGCATGGGAAGGGGGCTTTATTTTTGGCACACGGGGGAGTATACTGGAAACAGCAGGCCCCGGAAAATAAGAAGGACAAAGGAGATACTGAAAATGCAGGCGACCATTCAAAACGAATTTCTGAGCCTTACGGTGGACACTCACGGTGCCGAGGCCGTCAGCCTGAAGAACGCGGCGGGGGAGGAGCTGCTCTGGCAGGCCGACCCGGCGGTCTGGAAGCGCCACGCGCCCATCCTCTTCCCGTGGACGGGCAAGCTTAAAGACGGCAGCTTCACCCATGGCGGCAAGACCTACAAGGGCGGCCAGCACGGTTTTGCCCGGGACGTGGAGCACACCCTGCTGAAAGCGGAGGGCGACACCATCCAGCTCGAGCTGCGCCCGGATGAGGCCATGAAGGCGGAGAAGTTCCCCTTCGACTTCGTGCTCACCAGCACCTTCCGGCTGGACGGAAAGACCCTTCACCACACCCTCACCGTCTCGAACCCCGGTGCCGAAGAGCTGCGGTTCGGCATCGGCTACCACCCGGCCTTTCAGGTGCCGTTCGATGACAGCCACACCGTCGAGGACTACGAGTTCCGCTTCGACCAGCCCGAGAGCCCGGTCATCCTCGACGCCAGCGGGGGCGGCCTGCTGACGGGCAAATGCTACTACCAGTGGAAGAACCAGCAGGCCATCCAGCTGACCAACGACCTCTTCGACAACGACAGCTTCTGCATGGCGGGCCTGCGCACCAGGACGCTGGGCATCTACGAGAAGGACACGGGCCGCAGCATCGTCTGCGATGTGGCCGGCTTCCCCTACACCCTCATCTGGTCGGCCCTGTCGAAGCCCCTGCGCTTCGTCTGCATCGAGCCGTGGAACTCGCTGCCCGCCTCGGTAGACGATCCGCAGGAGTGGGAGCAGCGTGCTGCTGCGGCCTGCCTCGCCCCGGGCGGGGAGTGGAGCACGACCCTCAGCACGACCTTCAACCGCTAAACTGCAAGCAAAAAGGGAGGCGCCCCGGCGGGGTGCCTCCCTTTTTTGTACGATAAAATTTACAGAGCCTTGATGGCAGTCTTGATGCGCTCGGCAGCCACCCTGGTCTTTTCGGCGTCACCGAAAGCGGTCAGGCGGAAGTAGCCCTCGCCGCACTCGCCGAAGCCCACGCCCGGGGTGCCGACGACGCCGCAGTTCTCCAGCAGCCAGTCGAAGAACTCCCAGCTCTTCATGCTGCCGGGGCAGCGCAGCCAGATGTAGGGGCTGTTCTTGCCGCCGCAGTACCACACGCCGCACTCGTCCAGAGCGTCGGCGATGACCTTGGCGTTCTTGCGGTAGTAGTCGAGGTTGTGTTGGATCTCAGCCATGCCGCTCTCAGTAAAGACGGCGGCAGCGCCGCGCTGCACGACATAAGGCACACCGTTGAATTTGGTGGTCTGGCGGCGCAGCCAGAGCTTGTTGATGTTCATGCCGTCACGTTCCAGATCTTTCGGCACGACGGTGTAGCCGCAGCGGGTGCCGGTGAAGCCTGCGATCTTGGAGAAGGAGCAGATCTCGATGGCGCACTCGCGGGCGCCCTCGATCTCGAAGATGCTGCGGGCCAGCTCGCCGTCGGAGATGAAGCACTCGTAAGCGGCGTCGTAGAGGATGATAGCGTTGTTCTTTCTGGCGTACTCCACCCATGCCTTGAGCTGGTCGCGGGTGTAGGCAGCGCCGGTGGGGTTGTTGGGGCTGCAGATGTAGATGATGTCAGCCTTCACGCTGTCGTCGGGCATCCCGAGGAAGCCGTTCTCCTGACTGGTGCGGCCATAGATGATCTTGCGGCCATCGGTGACGTTGTCGTCCACATAGGTGGGGTAGACGGGGTCCGGAACGAGGACGGTGTTGTCCACGTCGAACAGGCCCAGCACATTGGCAAGGTCGCTCTTTGCACCGTCGGAGATGAAGATCTCGTCCTCGTCCAGCTTGGTGCCGCGGCCTGCGTAGTAGCCCTGAATGGCCTGCTTGAGGAAGGGGTAGCCCTGCTCGGGGCCGTAGCCGTGGAAGCCTTCTTTAGTACCCATCTCGGTGACGGCGTCATGCATGGCATCCACGACGCACTTGGCCAGAGGCTGGGTCACGTCGCCGATGCCCAGACGGATGATCTCCTTCTCAGGGTGTGCCTCCTGATAGGCGGCGACCTTGTGGGCAATGTCCACGAAGAGGTAGCTGGCCTTCAGCTCATTGTAATGTTTGTTCATTTTCATGATACTTTCCCTCAATTCTTTCTTTATAAATGGCTTGCCCTCTCAGGCCGCTCCGCGTCCGGCTCCCTCAGAGGGAAAGCCAAAAACATAACAGAGAGGGCAAGGATGCTTAAACTTCAGTGACGCCTTCGTATACGGTGACCGCGCTGCCGGTCATCAGCAGTTTTTTGCCCGGCAGCACCCGGATGATGAGCTCACCGCCGCGCAGCTGGACGTGGACGTCCTCCCCGGCGGGGCAGACGCCCAGCTCGGTCAGCGCCGCCACGGTGGCGCATGTGCCGGTGCCGCAGGCCCAGGTCTCGCCGCTGCCCCGCTCCCACACCCGCATTTTCAGGTGGGTGGAGTCCACCACCTGCACGAACTCGGTGTTGATCCGCTCCGGGAAGTTCGGGTGCTTCTCGAACGCCGGGCCGATGTCCTCGAGCTTCAGGCTGTCCACATCGTCCACGACGGTGACGCAGTGGGGGTTGCCCACGCTGATGCAGGTGACACGCCAGGTCCTGTCCTCCACGGTGAGGAGGCAGTCCACCAGCGGGCCTTCGCCCATATTCACGGCGGGCAGAGCCGCCGCCATGGCGGAGTATCCGCCCATCTCCACCTGCCAGAGCTGGCGGCCCTTGCGGGTGATGGTCTTAGGGCCGCTGCCCGTGTCCACGACGAGCGTCTCTTTGGCGACGCCGTGGGTGTAGAGCCACTCGGCCACGCAGCGTACGCCGTTGCCGCACATCTGGGCCTCGCTGCCGTCGGCGTTGAAGATGCGCATCCGTCCGTCTGCGCCGGCCGTCACCGGGGCACAGATGCAGATGATGCCGTCCGCGCCGATGGAAAAGTGGCGGCGTGAGAGGTCCTGCGAAAGGGCTGCGATGTTCTCCGGCACACCGCTTTCGCGGCAGTCGAGATAGATATAATCGTTGGCACAGCCCTGCATTTTGGTAAATGAAAGCTTCATGTTGAAAACTCCTTTGGGGCTGCTGGTCAGTCCCCATAAACTTGCCACTCTATAATGATAAGAAAATAGCCCCCTTCTGTCAAGCAGAAAAGGGGCGGCAGAGAGATTTTGAGCGGAATTTTTGCCCGGAAAATCATGCCGGATGCAAAACGGGGCTTGACAATAAGCATATCATGGGATATAAAGAAAGAGAGCGTTCTGCGCAGGGAGACAGTCTGCCCGCCAAAGGGGAGGAGGGAAAGGCTGCCATGGTCTGCGCAGCGTGAAGATGCGAAATTAAAGCAAAAGGAGACCACTATCATGGATACGTTTGAGAAGATCCGCGCACTGCTGGCAGAACAGCTGGACATCGACCCCACTAAGATCACGATGGACAGTGACATTATGGGCGATTTTGAGGCCGACAGCCTCGACATCGTGGATATGGTGATGACGCTGGAGGATGAGTTTGGCATCGAGGTGCCGGACGACGCCATCGAGAACCTGCGCACGGTGGGTGATGTGGTGAAGTTTGTGGACAGCCACAAGGGCTGAGCGACCAACAAGCAAAAAAGCCCCGCATCCGCGCCTCTGCACACGGCAGAGTAGGCGGCGGGGCTTTATATATGGGTTCGTGCGGAACGATGAGCGTTTGGCGCACGGCCTTGGGAGGATAAGATTAAAATGGCAAAAGACAACAAAAAGCTCGTACAGGCGATCACCAGTCAGGAGGAGAACTTCGCACAGTGGTATACCGACATCTGCGTCAAGGCAGAGCTGGTCGAGTATTCCAGCGTGAAGGGTTTCATCATCCTGCGCCCCTATGGTCAGGCAATCTGGGAGCTCATCCAGAAGGATATGGATGCCCGCTTCAAGGCTACCGGCCATGAGAACGTGGCAATGCCCGTGCTGATCCCTGAGAGCCTGCTGCAGAAGGAAGGCGAGCTGGTCAATGGTTTCGCGCCGGAGGTGGCGTGGGTCACGATGGGCGGCTCCGACAAGCTGGAAGAGCGTCTGGCTGTCCGCCCCACCAGCGAGACCATGTTCTGCGACCACTGGTCCCGCGTGCTGCACAGCTACCGCGAGCTGCCCATGAAGTACAACCAGTGGTGCAGCGTCGTGCGCTGGGAGAAGACCACCCGTCCCTTCCTGCGCAGCCGCGAGTTCTGGTGGCAGGAGGGCCACACCATCCACGAGACTGCCGCCGAGGCTGAGGCTGAGACCCAGCAGCAGCTGAACTGCTACGCAGACGTCTGCGAGCAGGACCTGGCCATCCCTGTTGTCAAGGGCCGCAAGACCGATAAGGAAAAGTTCGCCGGTGCTGAGGCTACCTATACCATCGAAGCCATGATGAAGGACGGCAAGGCCCTGCAGAGCGGCACCAGCCACTACTTCGGCGATAAGTTCAGCAAGGCTTACGACGTGACCTTTACCGGCCGCGACAACCAGCTGCATCATCCGTTCCAGACCAGCTGGGGCGTTTCCACCCGTCTGGTGGGTGCTATCATCATGACCCACGGCGACGACGACGGCCTCATCCTGCCCCCGGCTGTCGCCCCCATCCAGGTCGTGGTGGTGCCTATCGCTGCCCACAAGCCCGGCGTCTCCGAGAAGGCTGCTGAGCTGGCCGAGAAGATCTCCAAGTACGCTCGCGTCAAGCTGGACGACAGCGACAACGCTCCCGGCTGGAAGTTCTCTCAGTGGGAGATGAAGGGCGTGCCTCTGCGCCTCGAGATCGGCCCCAAGGACCTGGAGAAGAACCAGTGCGTCCTCGTCCGCCGCGACACCCGCGAGAAGGTGTTCGTCTCTCTGGACGAGCTGGAGACCGCGATCCCGGCCCAGCTGGAGGCTCTGCGCAAGGACCTGTACGAGCGCGCTCTTGCCAACCGTGAGAAGCGCACCTGGGCTGCCACCACCATGGACGAGGTCAAGGAGCTGGCCAAGGCCAACACCGGCTACATCAAGACCATGTGGTGCGGCGACCTGGCCTGCGAGATGAAGATGAAGGAAGAAGTCGGCCTGTCCAGCCGCTGCATGCCCTTCGAGCAGGAGCACCTGAGCGATGTCTGCCCCTGCTGCGGCAAGCCCGCCAAGACCATGGTCTACTGGGGCATCGCATACTAAGCGAAACTTCTGCAAGACAACTGAGAGCAGCCGCTTTCCTCACGGGAGAGCGGCTGCTCTTTTGTGCAAGCTGGCAATAATCTGGTAAAAATTTTGTAAAAGGGGTTGAAAAAATCGTCCAGCCGTAGTATGATGACGGGGCCGAAAAAGGCAAATACTTTACAGGAGGAAGCGAACACGATGTCCGGCGACCATTTAGACAACCCCAAACAACGCTCCTCCTGCGATGCGGGCAGTATGGATTGAATCTGCCGCGTCCTGAATGCATCTGCCCATGATACACCGCAGGAGTCTGACCAAAAGACGACGCGGTGTATTTTTATGCCCCCAAAAGGGGAGGAGGAACCCAAGATGCAGCAGAAGAACTACCAGCAGGAAATACTCGCCCTCATCCACAGCGGCCTGCCGCAGGCAGAGCTGGCCGAAAAGCTCTCTGATTACCACGAGAACGACCTTGCCGACGCCCTCGCAGCCCTGACGCCCGACGAGCGTCAGAAGCTCTATGCCGTTCTGGGCGTGGATACCGTGGCCGAGATCTTCTCCTATCTGGACGACGCAGAACCTTACCTGAAAGAACTGCCCAGCGAGAAGGCCGCCAACGTCGTTTCCCACATGGACTCGGACGACGCCGTGGACGCTCTGGACGACCTCGAGGAAGAGGATAAAGCCAAGATCGTCGGCCAGCTGGACAAAGACTCCGCCGAAGATGTGAAGATGCTGCTCTCCTACGGCGAGGACGAGATCGGCAGCAGCATGACCACCAACTACATCTGCATCCGGAAGGACATGACCATCCGGCAGGCCATGAGTGAGCTGGTGAAGCAGGCAGGCGAGAACGACAACATCTCTACCCTCTACGTCGTGGACGAGAACGACAAGTTCTACGGCGCCATCGACCTGAAAGACCTCATCATCGCCCGTGCGGAGGACCGCCTCGAAAAGCTCATTGCCCGGTCCTACCCCTATGTGACCGACCACGAAAAGATCAGCGACTGCATCGACCGCATCGTAGACTACGCCGAGCGCTCTCTGCCTGTCCTGAACGATGCCGGCGAGCTGGTGGGCATCATCACCTCGGCGGATGTCGTCGAACTGGTCGATGACGAGATGGGCGACGATTACGCAAAACTGGGCGGCCTGACCAGCGAAGAAGATTTGAACGAGGGCGTCTTCGAGAGTGTCAAGAAGCGCCTGCCCTGGCTGATCGCTCTGCTCTTCCTCGGGATGCTGGTGTCCTCGGTGGTGGGTGCCTTTGAGTCGGTGGTGGCTGTCCTGCCCATCGTCATCTGCTTCCAGTCCATGGTGCTGGATATGGCGGGCAATGTCGGCACCCAGTCGCTGGCCGTCACCATCCGCGTGCTGGTGGACGAGAACCTGACCACCTCCAAAAAGCTGCATCTGCTCTGGAAGGAGATGCGGGTGGGTCTGGTCAACGGTGCGCTTCTGGCCGTCATGGCGCTGGGCTTCCTCGGCTGCTATATCCACTTCTTCAAAGCCTATGCGTGGGGGCAGGCGTTCCTGCTCTCCGGCTGCGTCGGTGTTTCCCTCATCGTGGCGATGGTCATTTCCAGCCTGGTGGGCACGGTCATCCCCATGCTGTTCCATAAGATCCATATCGACCCCGCCGTGGCGTCCGGCCCGCTCATCACCACCATCAACGACCTCGTGGCCGTCGTGGTGTACTACGGTCTGGCCATGATCGTGCTCATTGATATGTTCCATCTGGGCTGATTTTTGAATAAGAGCAAAGGCTCCGGCACTGCCGGAGCCTTTTTGCGTCTTATCGATTCTCTATCCAGTACCGCTGGGTCAGCATCCCATCCGAGGAGTCAAACATCTCATCTTCCAGTACGCCGCCGTTAGACTGAATCGTCTTTGCTGAGGCGATGTTATAGTGGTCACAGCAGATGCGCACCTTGGAGATGCCGCGCTCCTTGGCCTTTTCGAGGGACATGCAGAGCATCTGGCTGGCGTAACCGTTCTTCCGCTCCGAGGGGCGGACGCTGTAGCCGATATGACCGCCGTAGGCCAGCAGATAGTCGTTGAGGTGGTGGCGCAGGTTGGTCATGCCGACAAGATGTTCCTGCTCGTCCAGAGCCAGATACTGGGTGGCCGGTACGAACCCGGCAGGCGTGGTGGCGGGGTCTTTCAGCTTGCGGATGTTAGCCAGCCACTGGCCAAAGTCGTCGTATTTGTCCAGCGCTGAAGTGCCGTCGAGCCGGGAACTGATGGCAAGAAACTCTTCCCGGTAGGCCATGACCTGCTCCCGGTCGCCCTCGTCCGGCTCCCGCAGATGGAGTTTCTGGGACGGCGTATGGCGAGCTGCGGCGCGGAAGTCCGGTGCTTTCATCAGGCCGTGGCGGTTGCAGTAGAAGTAGAGTACGCCCGCACCGGTGATTTTGAAACGGCAGCTGGCGTCTCCCTCAGGGTAAAGTTTGACCAGCTGCAATTTGTCGCCGGTGAGGCAGGCAATGAAGGAAATGTAGTGGTCTTTGGTCATGGGGTGGTGGATGGTGACGAAAAGCTCATCTTCCACCCGCTCGAGCGTCAGCTGATGGTGTTCGTCGGCGTCGTCCGCCTCAGAGATGTCCAGCGGCGGCAGGGTGATGCCGCAGCAGCTCACGACAGCCTGGCCGGTGGCGTGGAGCACATTGCCGCACAGGGGGCAGACGTAGAGCTTGGAGCGAAGCAGGTTGGCAGAACGGTTCCGGTTGACGACGGGTTCGCCCTGCATCAGCTCGAGCACGCTGACGCCCAGAGCCGCCGCCAGCGGCTCCAGCAGGGAAATATCGGGCAGGCCGCGGGCAGAATCCCTCACTTAAAGAGATTGGTTATGTACTAGGTGTGCAACTTATTCGATTGCACACCTTCTTATAATGCGTCACTCGACTTTGCCGATAAAACGGTAAAAAATTTCAACTTCCTGTTCTCTGGTGCCATCTTCATGCTTGACAGCTTCGTGAATGAGAATCTTCTCAATCAGGGCATTTAGAAGCTCGGCGGTCAGTTGTGTGGGGTTGACGTACTTTTTCATCAACTCAATCCACTTTTCCGCGTCAACAGCGGTTTGGGCGGCTGCATCAAGTTCGGCTTGAAGTTCTTGAATCTTTTCGTCCAGTTCACGCTGTTCTGCCTGATACTTTTCGGACAGCATATTGAAATTGTACTCTGTAATGCGTCCAACAGACCAGTCCTCATACATTTTGGCGAACAGGTTGTCCACCTCTGCCTTACGCTTTGTGGCCTTTTTGAGTTCGGCAGTCTGTTTTTTCTTGGCGGTGTTGCGTTCTTTGTCGCTAGCATTCAGTAAACGCTGCAAGAGTTTATCTCCATCCTGCTGTGCTTGCTGCGACCAGTACTGCACTCTTGCCAGAACATAGGTGTACAGCACATCATACCGAATATAGTGCATGGAACACTGGTGAAGTCCCTGTCCATTTTTGCTGCAATGGTAATAGCCATAGGGCTTTTTGTTCTGCTTATTCATACCATAGGCCATCGACCAGCCGCAATCTGCACATTTTACAAGTCCAGAAAAGATTTGCGTTGTTCCATCTTTCTGTTTTCTACGGCGATGAGCAATCTGCTCCTGCACCTGTCGAAACACATCCTCAGAGATAATAGCTTCGTGGGTTTTCTCCACACGATACCATTCTTCCTGCGGTTTCCGCACCTTTTTCTTGTTCTTGAAAGAGATGTTGCTCTGCTTATTGTGAACGCTGTGACCGATATAGGTTTCTTCTTTCAGGATGCTTTTAACCTGCGTTATCGTCCATGCATAGGCTTTATCTTCGGATGTTCCTGCATAGATGTTGGCAAATGTGCCGTACCGCTGAAAATTCAGCCAGCCGGGAGTGGGAACCTTTTCATCTACTAAAATGTGGGTGATGCTGGCCGCACCGTGTCCATGCACCGCAAGATCAAAAATCTTCTCAATGATCCACTTCGTTTCCGGGTCTACCAGAAGATGCCCTGACTTGTCGGGGTCTTTGATATATCCCAGAGGAGCGTATGCGCCATAGTGCGCACCGTTTGCAAATCTTGTCCGCATAGCGGCCTTGACTTTTTTGCTGGTCTGGCGAGCGTGCATCTCGTTCAGGATATTCAGGAACGGAGCAAGTTCGCTTTCGCCGTTGAGAGTATCCACATTATCGTTGACAGCAATATAGCGGATACCCTTACTCGGAAAGTAGATTTCCGTGTACTGACCTGTCAGAATATAGTTTCGACCTAAGCGGGATAAATCCTTTGTTACAACGCAGTTGATTTTGCCTTCCTCAATATCGTCGATCATCCGTTGAAAGCCCGGTCTGTCAAAGTTGGTGCCAGACCAGCCATCATCGATATATTCGCCAACAACGGTCAACCCGTGTTCCTCTGCATACTGACGAAGCATCATGCGCTGGGTCTGGATGCTGCCGCTTTCACCCTGCAATTCATCGTCACGGCTTAGTCTAAGGTACAGTGCAGTGTTATAAATCATTGTATTGTTAGGCTGTTTCATAATAGAGCCTCCTTCTTAAAAGAAACAGCCCACGCTTACAATACTTTTGCTTCCATTATACCGTAAGTGTGGGCTGGATTCAATTCATTTTTATCATCAGGCGCATCGGTTAGCTGAATACTGAATCACATCTTCCAGCAGTGTACCGACTGATTTTCCATTTTCTGCGAAATGTTCAGTCATTTTGATTTTTGTATTGCCACAGTAAAAATAGAGCGTACCGTCTGGCTCCTTAACATAGTAAGACGTGTTCTCAAGAGTAGGTTCGGGACCCGTGTACTCCGAATCCTGCCACTCTTCGAGTAAATCGGCAGGTGGTTCACAAATAGGCTCATAACAGGAGCAAAGGTCAATCGCATCGTTCATCATATCAGTGCTTCTTTTATCCATTCAGTATCCTCCGAAAATCAAAGTTCCATATCCTGCCCACGCTTGCGGTTTCGCTGCGGTGCATTCACAGTGCGCTCCTGCTTGGGGGCAAGAATCTTTTCCAGAAAGCCGCGTACCAGTTCGGGCGCACGGTGGAGAGCATCCAGATAGGGCTTCACCTCGTACCAGAGTTCATGATACTTTTGACCCCAATGGGCTGCTTCCTTCTTGGCGGTGGAAAGTTCTTCTTTCAGGCGGCGGTTCTCCACATCCATCATATAGCCGTGGTCGGCTTGCTTTTTCAGCTTGGAGAATTCTTCTTCGGTCAGCGAATAGTTGCCGAGGAAGGTGCGCTTGCCGATATAATCCAGATCGCGCGCATGAATGAGGGCTTCTTTCGTGAGCGTGGCCTTTTTCTGCACAGCGGCAAGCTCCTTCTCCTTTTTGGAAAGAACAGTGCTGGTCTTGGCAAGGACTTGCTCTTTCTGGTTAATCTGGGTGGTCAGGGTGTCCAGCCGTTCCTGCTCCCGCTGGACTTTGAATTGGGTGACGGTCAGGTGTTCTTCAGTGCTGCCACGCTCACCGCGCTCTACATCCGTGTACCCAGCATTGCGCATATAGTGGAAGAAATCGTCCTGCAAGATGCTGTACGACTTCTTCAGGACTGGCTTGCCGTTCTTTTGAAGGACAGGCTTTCCGGCGTCGTCCAGCAAGGGCTTGGATGCCCACTTCTTGCTTCGGCTGACCTGCATGACGGTCTCCTTGATTGTGCCGACCAACGCCTTGTCCTTGCAGCGTTTCGACCAGAGGATCTGCTTTTCAACCACAGGCACATAGACCACATGGAGGTGGTAGTGGTAGACCTCCCGGCCTAATGCTTCGGTCATGGCACGGTTGATCTCATCGGCGTGCATGACTGCCGAAAGGATATACTGCTCACCGCCCACGATTTGCACAGCAGCTTTGTAGGCATCCTCATAGAACTGTTTGGCGAACTCGTAGCCGCCGTGGTTATCAAAATAGGCCGAGTTGACATCAAAGATCAGCTCACAGTAGTGGGTGGCATCCGGCTTCAGGCCACGCGTGGAGATAGTTCCATCGGCTTCCAGTTGGGCGAATAGGTCAGTGTAGCTGGCGGTAGGCTTTTTGAAGTGGACGTTCCATGCAGCGCGCTGGGGGATGATGTCGGGGTTTCGATAGCTGTCCTTTTCGCGCTCGTTGTGCTGCTGGGTGTTGCCAACGGCTTTGTCTGAAACGGCGAGATTTCGGACACTGGTGCGGTCAATGCCATCATTTCTTGCCAAGGGGCATTCCTCCTTTCAAGGTTCATCGTGAGGTGACGGGGAACGGAGATGCACTTCTGCGGAAGTGTAATAACCCACTATGACACTTTCATCCCTATGGGCTGCAAAGTGTAGTGGGCTCTTCGAGGACTCTCCGAGGGGGAACGTCTCCTGCGGGAGAGTTACAATCAAGTTCGCACAATGCGAACTTGATTGCTCCGTACGCATCTAAAAAAAAAAAATGCGTATGAACTTCAAATAACCTGTACGGTTCGTACGGCGTACGAATAAATAAAATACGAACGATAAAACGATTGATTTTATCAAAACTCGCCGTACAGGTGCGTACAAGTACAGACCGTACAGGTTGTACGAACTTCTTCCGTGAAAAATGCACTTTTTACGGGCAGGGGTGGACAAGCGGCTCGATGCCCACAAAACCGCGCACCCTGCGGCCACCGGGCAGGTAGATGTTGTTGGTGGCTTCGAGGTTATAGCGGCGGTCGTTCTGGCGCAGTTCGGCACTGAAACGGATGGCCGATACGCTGTGACAGGCGTTGTCCTCACACCACAGTTTGTAGATCTCGTAGAAATCTTTGGAACTGATGGAGTAGTCCGCCTTGAAGCGGAAATAGCCCTCGGATTCCATAAAGTCGATGACATTGTTGCTGCTGCGCTTGATGGTGTCCACGTTGGCGGCGGCACGTTCGCTGACCGTGAAACGGAAATCGTTCTGTACCAGCAGGTGCAGCCCTTCCAGACACCAGAGCAGGATGCCCTCCATTTCGGCGCACATCTTCTCCACAAGGAAGGGGTCATCCATGCGGTCGGTGGGCTTGTCCTTGGTGGTCAGGATAAGCTGGCGGCGAAAGAAACCGTCCGAATGGTCATACAGCGAGGTCAACGCACCATTGCCGAAGCAGAGGAACCGGGCGTAGATGTCCCGCTGGTAGCTCTGGACACCCTTGCGTTCCAAGTCCAGCTTGGCTTCGGCGGTCACGATGGTCTTGAAATAATGCCCTTTTGCAAAGGGCATTTGGCCGTTGAGAGCCAAGGATGGCTCTCAATTTGGTGGTCAAATAAAATGACAAGCATTTTATTTGAGATCGGCATAGTTCGTCTTGGGCAGGGCGTTCATGTCCATGTCGTCGTCGATCATCAGCAGGCGACGTTCCAGATCGGCGCGGGCAAAACGGTTATTCTCCACTTTCTGGACGCTGCCGTTGCTGGCGGCATCTCCTATGAGTCGCTTGAGCACCAGCCCGATGCGGGACTTGCCCTCGCCGCCCTTGCCGACAATGAGCATCATCTTCTGTCCCTTGGTGCTGGGGATCAGGCAGTAGCCCAGATACTCCTGTAAGGTGGGGATGTCGGCATCGTCCAGCAGCTCGTGCAGGAAGGTCAGCCAACGGTCAGGGGTGGCAGCTTTCGGGTCGTAGTTCACAGGCAGACGGTTCTGGCAGAACAAGCGGCTCTCCTGAAAAGAGCCGTCCGGCAGATGGTACACGCCGTTCTGAAGGTGGATGCAGTCCTGCTCAATGGGGAACGGATCGGAAAAGGCCAGCAGCTTGATGGTCTCCAGAATGTTGGTGACCTTTTTGGACAGGCCAGAGGTGACATATTCCTCGATGTTCTCCAAGATGCGTTGTTTGATCTCGCTCTCGTCCTCCACCGGGCCGTCCAGCGTGTACAGCGTTCCGTTGACGCATTTCAGCGGCCACTGTTCCAGAAAGGCACGGCCAAACTGGACTTCGTCAATTTTCTTGCCGTTGTACCAGTCCGGCCATAAGGGGTTGCGGGAAATGTTTTTCTTCATGTGGTGGTTCTCCTTTAGAAAAGTGAAGTGGTGGGTCTCACGGTGAGACCCACCACTTCAGGTGAATAAATTATCAGGCGCACTTTGCCAGAGCAAGGCGGTCGGTGCGCTCTTCTAACATCAGCAGGTACGACCCGGACAGCAGCCGTGCAGCGGCATCGGCCTTCTGCTGGGGCGTCCCAAATGCAACGCAGTCCGTCAGGTGTTCGATGGTCTCGGTCGTGTGGAGGGCTTCTTCAAACCGTGGGTCATGCGGCTCTTCCGGGGTGGCAGGCTTGTAGTGTTCCTGCCAGTCGTGCAGCAGGTCAAGATAATTGGTCAGCACCCGCAGACAGTAGGCGATGTCGGCCCACTGCTCGTCCGTCAGGCCACGCTTGGGCGGCGGCAGGGCGATGGCGTTGGCGGGCGGTTTGTCCGGGTCAAGCCAGAGCTTGTCGGGGCGAGGCCCCTCCATTTTGCTGACGCAAGACCGCTCTGTCACTTGCAGTCCCCACTGGGGACTGCATTGCTTCGCAAACGCGAAGTCGTGTATCAGATTCTCGGCGGCTTGCCGGGGGTTCAGGTCAAACAGTTTGGCGGTGAGGTCGATGGCATCGCCGTTGGCTCCGCAGCCAAAGCAATAATAATAGTTGTCGTTCAGCTTCATGCTGGGGTCGCTGTCGGAATGGAACGGACAGCACACCATGCCATGGCGGTCGGGCTCCATGCCGTACATCTCTCCCACCTGCCGAACGGTGATGGCGGACTTGACAGTTTGATACAGGCTCAAGGGCATTCCTCCTTTGTTTCGTGCGTTGCACCAGAGTACCCCAAAGTGGGAACTCTGGTGTTTTTTGCTTCCTGCCTGAATATACGGAGAATTTTGCAGAAAGGCCGAAAAAGCAGCAGAACTGCAACGGAAAAAGAAAAAAGCCCTTACTGGTTGCAGAGTTGCAACAGCAAGGGCAGAGGGGAAACCGTATATTGAACAAAACGGCAGAGCGTATTATAATGAGGAAAAAGCTCAAAAAGGAGGGCCGACCACATGGCACAGGAATATCTGCCCGCACCATCCAACGTCCGTCTTGCGGACTTGATGAAAGAACACAACATCAGCCAACCAGAGCTTGCCAAGGAAATCGGCTGCTCCAAGAGCACCATCAGCCGCTTCATCAGCGGTGCAAAGGGAACCCTGACCCACGAGCAGGTGCTGAAAATTGCAAGGCTGTTCAACGTGTCTACGGATTTTCTGCTGGGAGAAACCAACATCCCCGACCGCAAAAATTACGACATTGCCGAACTGGGCTTGTCCGTAGAAGCCGCAAAGAACCTCTACACAGGGCACGTCAATGCAGAGGTAGTCAATCTGCTGCTGGAAAACGCCCGCTTTGCAGAGCTTACTCACCGCATAGCGCAGTATTTTGATGATACCTTTGCATCCGGCATCGCGGCGCAGAACGCTATGCTTACGACATTGAGCACCCTGCTGCGCACAAAGGTCAAGACCCCGGAAGCAGCCAAAGCCGCAAAGGACATCAGCCTCCGGAGAAAGCCGGTGTACCAAGGCGACCTTGATGACATTGAGATGTACTTCATGGCGGCGGTCAAGGAAATCAAAAAGGGCATCGGGAGCCATTACACCGAACAGGAAGCCATGAGCAAGAAAGTGGCAGAGAAGATGTTCACCGAATTGACCAAAGGGCAGGATGTGCAGCACCCAACGATCACGGCAGAGCAGTTGACAGATGCAATGTTAGACAGTGTTTCGGGCATGGAAGGAGCTACGCCGGAAGCACTGGAACAGCTGCGGAGCGGTCTGCTGGGAATCTTGCAGTCTGCCGCAGAGCAGGAAAACGCCCATGAAGCAGACGAATGAATGGCTTTGTACGCTGGCACAGAAAGGGGACGCCGCCGCACTGGACAGCCTGATCGAAAACAACAAGTCCTTTATCGGCAAGGTGGCGAATGACCTTTTCCGCAGCATGAATCTGGCACAGTACGGCCTGAACCTTGACACGGACGATTTGAAACAGGCGGGCAATCTGGGCTTATGGAAAGCTGTGCCGAAGTTCGATGCAGCGCGCGGCATGAAGTTCCTGACCTACGCAGCTCCGGCCATCCGCAACGCCATGATGGATATGGTTCGGGATGCCTTTACTGCTTCTGAGCAGCGGATGGTGACGGAGGATAAGGACGGTATCTGCTACCAGCGCGTTTCGCTGGACGATGTTCTGCCGGGAGAAGAGCAGCTGCGGCGCATCGAAGCCATAGCCGACCCCTACGCCATGCAGCCACAGAGCATTATGGAAGAACAGGAATCGCGCCGGGAACTGTACGATGGCCTGAAACGGCTGACCCAACGGGAGCAGACCTATCTGCTGTACCGCTATGGCTTCACCGATGGCGAGGAACATCCGCTGATCGGCACGGCGATATACTTTCACCTGACAAAAGGTCGCGCCAAAAAGACCGAGGAACAGGCTATGGATAACCTGTGGCTGGAATTGCCGTGGTGGTACATCTGAATGAGCAGAGAGGAATCGTGTCAAATTAACATAACTCCATACGGAACTCCATATTCCAGCAAAAGCCATGCCGCATTTTCCACGGCATGGCTTTTGCTATGTTCAGAAAAATTCAGGAATTGGCGAGCTGATGCTGCACATACCGCAGCTGACCGCCTTCAAGGATGACTTCAATCTCATCATCCGACAGTTCCAGCACAGCGTCGAAGGAGACACCCTTGGTCTTGTCTTCCACGGTGACGCGCTTTGTCTTGATCTGCTCGCGGAAGTTGGCGATGTACAGCTCATCCGACAGCTCGAGTTTGTCGTAATCCGCCGGGTCGGCGAAGACCATGGGGACGATGCCGTGATTGATGAGGTTGTTCTTGTGGATACGAGCCATGCTCTTGGCGATAACGGCCTTGACGCCGAGGAACATCGGGGTGATGGCGGCGTGCTCACGGGAAGAGCCCTGACCGTAGTTCTCACCGCCGATGATGATGCTCTTGCCGTAGCTCTGGGCACGCTTCGAGAATTCCGGGTCGTAGCGGCAGTAGGCATACTGAGCCATCAGGGGCATATTGGAGCGCATGGAGCTGAATTCGGCGGAAGCCGGGGTGATGTCGTCGGTGGTGATGTTGTTGCCGGCCTTCAGGCTGATCTTGGCGTCCAGATTCTCCTCGGGCTTCTCAGGGATGGGCAGAGGCTTGATGTTGGGGCCGCGCACGATCTGTACCTTTTCCAGTTCCTCATCCGGCAGGGGTTTGATGAACATGGAGTCGTCGATGAAGTAATGCTCCGGCTCATGGACATCAGCCAGTTTTGCCACATCTGCGCCCATGATGTCCTCAGCGGTGGTAAAGGTGCCTGCGATGGCGGTAGCGGCTGCCGTCTCGGGGCTGACCAGATAGAGCTGAGCGTTGGCACTGCCGCTGCGGCCCTTGAAGTTGCGGTTGGAAGTGCGGACGGAAATGCCGTTAGTGGGCGGCGTCTGACCGATGCCGCAGCAGGGGCCGCAGGAGATCTCAATGAGACGAACACCTGCATCCACCAGCATATCCAGATAGCCGTCGTGGAGCAGCTGCTTGTAGATCTGGCGGGTTGCGATGCCACATACGCAACTCACATCATCGCTGACGTGACGGCCCTTGAAGACCAGAGCGGCACGGGCGATGTCGGTGTAGCTGCCGTTGGTGCAGCTGCCGATAAAGACCTGCTGGACCGGCTTCTTCTCGATCTCGGATACCTTATGAACATTATCCGGAGAGTGAGGGCAGGCGATAAGGGGTTCCAGCTCGCTCAGGTTGATCTCGACGTACTCGTCGTAATCGCAGCCTTCGTCGGCTTTCATCTCCACGAAATCTTTTTCACGATCCTGTGCGATGAAGAAACGGCGGACCGTCTCATCTGCCGGGAAGATGGAGGTGGTGGCACCCAACTCTGCGCCCATGTTGGCGATGGTGGCGCGCTCGGGCACTTCCATGGTCTCGACGCCCGGGCCGACGTACTCGTACACACGGCCTAAGCCCCCCTTGACGGAGTAGCGGCGGAGCATCTCGAGGATGACGTCCTTGCCGGAGCAGCCGGGGCGCAGTTTGCCGGTCAGGTAGACGCGGACGACCTTGGGCATCTTCAGGCGGATGGGCAGGCCGGCCATGGCCGTGGCACCGTCCATACCGCCGCCGCCGATGGCCAGCATACCGATGGCACCGCCGGTGGTGGTGTGGCTGTCGGTGCCGAGGCTGGTCTTGCCCGGGACACCGAAGCGGGCATACTGGACGCTGTGCATGATGCCGTTGCCCGGACGGGAAAGGTAGATGCCATACTTCCGGGCAATCGAGGTCAGGAAGATGTGGTCATCGGGGGTGTTGGTGTTGACGTAGAGCAGGTTGTGGTCGAGGTAGCTCACCGAGACGTCGGTGCGGACACGCTTGATGCCCATGCCCTCGAGGGCCAGATAGCACATGACGGCATTGATATCGTGGGTCAGGGTCTGGTCGAAATGGACGTAGATCTCATCGCCGGGGTTCATGGCGGACGGTTTGGTCAGATGGGCGGAAATAATTTTCCGGGTAAGATTCATAGCCATAATAACTCTCTCTTTCTTTTCTGGCGCAGTCGTTTTTACAGAGACTTGAGTGTATCCAGCAGATAGGTAGTGAACTCCTCGCTGGTCGCGCCGTCCTTGTCAGTGGTAACGACGAGCTTCTTTTCGGTGTTGCAGCAGATGTCCAGAGCCTTTTCCAGCTTTGCGGTGCGGTCACCGTAGCCGATGTGTGCCATCAGCTGACCAGCGGCGCGGATGAGGGAGCAGGGGTTTGCATACTGGGCACGGCCATGACTGATGAGATAGGGTGCAGTGCCATGAATGGCCTCGAACAGGGCGTATTTGTTGCCGATGTTGGAGGAGGAAGCACTGCCCAGACCGCCCTGCATCTCAGCGGCAGCGTCGGTGACGATATCGCCGTACAGGTTGGGCAGAACGAAGACTTCACAGCCCTTGGTGAATTCCGGATCGGCCATCTTTGCGGTCATAGCATCGACCAGACGCTCCTGCACCTCGATGTCGGGGTACTCAGTCTCGCCGATGTGATGGACGGCTTTCAGGAAGTTGCCGTCCGCCAGCTTGACGATGTTGGCCTTGGTGACGGCAGTCACATTGTGCTTGCCGTTCTTGCGGGCATACTCAAAGGCAGCGCGGGCAATGCGCTCGCTGCCCTGCTTGGTCTGGACCTTGAAATCAATGGCAAGGTCCTCGTTGACCTGAATGCCCTTGTTGCCCCAGATGTATTCGCCCTCAATGTTCTCACGGAAGAAGCACCAGTCGATGTTCTTTTCAGGAATCTTGATGGGACGGACAGCGGCGAACAGATCAAGGCTGCGGCGGAGCAGGCTGTTTGCCGAGACCATGTTGGGCATCGGGGTGCCGTCGGGGAATTTATCACCGGCACGGGGCGTGGTGAAGGGACCCTTGATGAGGACGTTGCACTCCTTGCAGGCTTTCAGCACGTCCTCGGGCAGGCTTTCGCCCAGCTCCACGCGGCGCTCGAAGGTCATGCCCTCGATGATGCGAATCTTCACCTTGCCGCTTGCCAGTTCCGGAGCCATCAGGTCTTTCAGGACCCGGAGTGCCTGCTCCATGATGATGGGGCCGATGCCGTCGCCGGGCATGACGCCAATGGTGATGGTGTCCAGCTTGGAGAAGTCGGTGACTTCTTCGTCGGCCTTCATCCGCTCAATGCGAGCGAAGTCGCTGCGGATCAGCTCTGCCAGCTTCTCCTGCGCGGTTTTGATCTGCTGTTCCTGCAATGTGGTAGTAGCCATAAAAAATACCTCCTGAAATCAAATGATAAGGGTGTAAATGCCGCAGAGTGCCATGACAGCCAGAACTACAAGATTCAGTGCAGACACGGCAAACAATTCCACAAACATCTTGTTTTGAGGGAAACGGGTCTCACTGTCCGGCTGCTGAGCAACACCGGCCATGATGAGCGCGCCGGTAGTAGAGATCGGAGTATAGCCTGCAATGGTGCCGCCAATGACGACCATCGCCACCAACTGTACACCGTCAATACCAAGACCAGAGGCCAGACCGCCGCACACGGGCACCAGTGTGGGGAACACAACGCCCAGACCGGAAGAAAAGAAGGACATGATGCCAGCAGTCAATGCCATGATAGGCGCAGCACTCTTCGCTCCCATGAGACTCTCCAGCATCGAGACAAGAATGTCGATGCCACCAGACAGAGAAATAATATTCATCAACATCCCGACGCCCAGAACCATCAGAATGACATTCCAAGGTACACCGGAAATGGCCTTTTTGTCCTGACCACAGCCAATGACATTCAGAATACTGCCGATAAAGAAGCCGGTCAGACCCACATTCCATTTGAGAGCCAGAACACCGACGGCGAGAAGGATGAGCCCCAGAAGACTCAGCAGCTGCTGCCAGTTGAACTTGGGAAGAATATCTTTCTCACCGGCTGCTTTGCTCTTATCCACCTGCCAGCCCTTATAATAGATGTAAATGAGGATGGAGCAGATGACGGCGGTGATAGCGGTGCAGATCATGATAGGAACAGTATCCGCTTCCATGCCCTGAGCCTCCATCAGGCTGCGGACAACGGCGGCCTCAGGAGTCAGGGGACTCATGCGTCCGGCCATAGCACCCATATCACCGATGATGGAGACCATGATGGGGTTGATGCCAGCGGAAATGGACAGTGGGATAGCGATGACCGGGATGATGGCCAGACAAGGAATGGAGCCGGGACCGACGGCACTGAGTACCATACCGATAAAGAACATAGCCACCGGGATGGCGTGGACCGGAACACGGTTGACGATCTTCTTTGCCATAAGTTCCAGTGTGCCATTGCCATTGATGATAGCAAAAAGGTAGGTCACGCCCACCATCTGGATGAACAGCGAGGTAGAAAAACCGGAGATAACGGCCTTCGTGGTAATGGTATCGCTCTTGAAAAGAATGGTGATGACCATTGCAAAGCCGATGGAAAGGATACCAACATTGGCCTTACGAGTAAATCCAAGAACAATGGCTATGATCAACGCCAGCAGGGAAATCAATCCTACATTCATTTTTACGTCCTCTTCAGTCTGCGAACACGATGCACACAGGGCTGCCGGTGTGCAGGATGTTCAGGGTGGGGGTCAGCGTACCGGTCACATTGTCGAAATCAAATTCCACGATGGTGTCGCTGTCTTCGTTTGCGACATAGCACTTGCCGTTGTCGCCGAAGCAGAAGAAGCGGGGGGTCTTGCCGAGGCAGGGGTAGAAGCCCACATTGCGCAGATAACCGGTGACGGGGTCGATGCGGTAAACGGCGATGCTGTCGGTATAGCGGTTGGAGACGAGAACGAACTTGCCGGAGGGGTCTACCATGACTTCGCTGGCGTCGGAGTAGCCGGTCACGGTCTCCGGCACGGTGGTCAGCTCCTGCAGAGCCTCAAAGGTGCCTTTCTCATCGTCGAAGCGGAAGAACAGCACCTTGTTGCCCTTTTCCTCGCACATATATACCCAGCGATTGTTGGGATGGACCGCAGCGTGGCGGGGCTCGTCCCACGTTCTGGACAGGAAGCGGTCGGTCTGGGTGAACTCGCCTGTCTCATGGTCATAGCGCAGAGCGCGCATCTGGCCATAGCCGTTGATACGGCCCTGCGCGCAGGCAAAGAGGAAATTCTTTTTGTGATCCCACAGGCACTGATGGATGGTGGATACCTTGCCGGCCTCTTTGCCCTCATAGGTGTATTTAGCTGCGACCTCGCCGAGGGAACCGTCCTCATTGCGGGTGATGGTGTAGAGCGTGCCGCCTTGCAGCGTAGCAACAATGACGTGCTTGTTCTCACGGTCCACCGTCACATCCACGGGGTTCTTGCCGCCGATGTCGATGGTGTTCATGTGCTCGAGCGTGTGGTCTGGCAGAACGCGGTAGCTGGAAACCTTGGTGAAATCGCCGTGGACACTGTAGAGGTACTTCCCTTCGTTGTCCAGCGTCTGGAAGGACGGATTCGGCTCCGTTTCCAGACACTGCAGGCACTTCCAGCTGCCGTCCGGCAGGATCTCGTAGGTCTTGAGGCCCTCGCCGCGGGCATTTCTCTCTTTTGTCGTCCGGCATCCTACATAAGCATAATGCATGATTTTTTTCTCCTTTTTGACTCTCTGTGTTTGCTTGTTGCTGGCCGTTCTTCTGTGACCCCATAATAGCACAATTTTTTGTCAAATGGATATTCCCGATTTTTGCCCCTGTGGTATTCCATTTTGGAATGCCATCAGACAGAACAAAGCCCTCTCTCAAAAGTAGCTTCGAGAGAGGGCCTTGTTTTACTTATTCACACCAAAATATTCTTCTATCAGCGATACAAAATCCGAAATGTCCGGATTCTGGAAGCAGCGGTCCGACAGCATCATCCAGACTTTTCGGCTGACTTTGTTCCCCTGTTCGTCATACGTCTGGATAAGCTGAGCCTTTTCGTGGTCAATGCGCCACTTGTCGCCGAACAGCGTTGTAACGCCTAGCCCCTTCTCGACCATCTCGATGGCAATATCTGCAAAGGGGACCTGATAGCTCTGGTGGGGCAGGCCGCCATACTGCGACTTCCACCACTGGTCGCGTATCATCTCCACGAGGGGGTTCATCTTCCACTGGATGAAAGGCTGACGCTCGACTTCATCCAGCGGCATTCCGGCAGGAACCAGGAGATAGAGATTTTCATCCATCAGCGGCTCTTTTTCGCCCAGATAGGGGTAATCGCCGCAGACGAAGCCGATGTCTACCGAGCCGTCCATCAGCTTTTGCAGGACGACCTCACTGGAGCTTGGGATGAGGCGTATATCCAGACGGTCAAAGCACTCGATATATTTGCTGAGCGCCTCCGGGAAATGAAGTCTGGAAAAAGAATTGGGGATGCCGACGGTCAGCACTTCCTTCTGGCATTCCCTCTGGGCATAGTGCTCCCGTATTTCCCGGAGGAAATCCATCATGATGCTGGCTTTCTGGGTAAGGTATATGCCGTCTTCCGTAAACGTAACCCCCTGATTGCTGCGATGGATGACATTGATACCCCATTCGGTCTCGATGTTTTTGAGCCTTTTTGTGACGGCTGACTGGGTCAGGTACAAAGCTTCCGCTGTTTTTGATATACTGCGCTTTTCATACAGAACGATAAGTATTTTCCAGTCCAGCTCTTTCATGCACGTCATCCTTTCGGGTTTATTTGATAAAAGAATAACATATCAGAAAGAACTTGACAAGAGGGAGTCCTTACTTCTCCTTCAGCTCAAACTTGATGCCATTTGGCAGCATGAACCAGTGACGGCCTTTGCCGGGGACAGGTACAGCACCAAAAGGCTTCTCCTTTTCCAGAACTGCATCCACACTGATAACCTGAAAGCCGAGGTGCTGGAAGCGGCCATTCTCCTGACTGGGGTCATCCACCTTGCAGAGCTGGATGCCGCCATCGAACCAGACGGCCGAAGGATTATCCTCTGGCCCCATCGTGCGGCAGATGCGCATACCCAGAACATCCTCGAAAAACTTGGAATTCTCTGAAATATCGGTTACATCAATGGCGATATGGTCGAGGGGAGAAAAATCTTTTGTACATTCACGCATAGCGGCAGGAAAGCAGTTTATTCATAGTCGAATCTCCTATATTTAATATATACAAATCTTAATATCAAAATATTGAAAGCGTGAGCGTATGAATGATGTTCAGTAATATCTTTAATTATGGGAAACGGCTGTCTCCCACTTGGAGATGGCCTTTGCGCTGACGGCCAGCTTTTCGGCCAGCTCTGCCTGCGTCAGGTGTTTGGCTTCCCGCAGCTGCCGGATGGCAGTGCCGGTGACGTAAGAATCCATATAAACTCTCCTTTGTGATTGTTTCTCTCTGTCCAAAGGATACCATAACAAAAAGCTCCACACAACCTACGCTGCGTGGAGCTTTGCTTTTTTATTTGGCTTCGTCTGTTTTCTGCCGGGCGGCTTCCAGCTCGTCCACCCGCTTTTGCAGGGCCTCTACTTTGTCGTCCAGCCGCCAGAACGCCCAGATGACGAAGGCGATGCCAAGGCTGACCGGGAACATCCACGCATAAAAGTGGTGCTGGATGTCCAGAAAATAGGAGCCGCCGAAGAAGGTGAACAGAAACAGAAAGAGCAGCGCGGTGGCGAAAATGCCCAGAAAACGCTTCATAGAAAGCCTCCGTTATTCCTCTGAGGCCTCTTCTTCGTCCTCGTCCAGCTCGATGCTGAACACGGCCTTTTTCAGCTTGCCGCAGCCCTGCGCCTTCAGGCCGGACTTGTAGGGTTCACCGGCCAGATAGAGGGCAAAGCGCCCCTCGCAGAGCATCCCGGCGATGCTGGTGCCGGCGGTGCCGACGGTCAGGTCGGCGGCCTCGTCGGTGGGCTTGGTGGGGGTCAGCTCACCAAGCGAAACTTCGAACAGCTCGCTGCCCTCAAGGTCGGTCTCGAGGGTCAGGTGATTGTCCCGGCGCTGGAAAAGCGCTTTGTCCGAGGTCTGCGGCGTGACGGTACACACCGTGACCACGGCCTTGTCGCCGCTGATGCGGGTCTTTCCGGCGGGCAGATTGTTGATGTCCCGGGCCATGACGAACTCGATGACAGCGTCGAGGTTGTCGCTCATGCCGAGATAGTTGGGGAGATTGTTCAGGGTATCGTAAATCATAGGAGAAACCTCTTATTCTGCGTCTTTGGGGTCGGTCATCAGCTCTTTGATGCTGGGAACGACGCCGCCCAGATTCTGCAAATCGGAAGGGATGATGATCTTGGTGGCCTTGCCGTTGGCGACCTTGGCCAGCGCTTCCAGACTGCGCAGGGCAAGGACCTTATCGGTGGGCATGGCTTCGTTCAGCAGGCGGATGGCGTCGGCGTTGGCCTTCTGGACGGCGAGGATGGCCTGTGCCTCGCCCTCGGCCTCAAGGATGCGCTGCTGTTTGACGGCGTCGGCGCGGAGGATGGCTGATTCCTTTTCGCCCTCAGCGGCAGTAATGGCGGCCTGCTTCTCGCCGTCGGCCTTCAGGATGACGGCGCGCTTCTCGCGCTCTGCCTTCATCTGTTTCTCCATGGCCTCCTGGATCTCGCGCGGCGGGATGATGTTCTTGACCTCAACACGGTTGACCTTGATGCCCCACTTGTCGGTGGCTTCATCAAGGATGGCCGTGATCTTGCTGTTGATGGTGTCGCGGCTGGTGAGGGTGTGGTCCAGCTCCATCTCGCCGATGATGTTGCGCAGGGTGGTGGCCGACAGGCTCTCGATGGCCGCGATGGGCTGGTTGACGCCGTAGGTGTAGAGCTTGGCATCCATCACCTGAAAGAACACCACGGTATCGATCTGCATGGTGACGTTATCGCGGGTGATGACCGGCTGAGGGGGAAAGTCGGCGACCTGCTCTTTCAGGCTGACTTTCTTCGCCACCCGCTCGAGGAACGGGATCTTGACGTGGAGGCCGGCGCTCCATGTCTCGGAGTAGCTGCCCAGACGCTCCACGACGTAGACCATGGACTGCGGCACGATGACGATGTTGGTGACGACCACCAGCAGGATGACAAAGATGAGGATGAGGATAAGGAACAGCATGATAGGCATAGGGACGCTCCTTTCATATCAGTGATCCGCCGGTGCGGCGGTCTCGGTGAGGACAGGCTCCACGATGAGCAGGGTGCTGTGGATCTCGGCCACCCGGCAGCTCTGGCCCGGGGCGATGGTGTCGCCGGGGGTGGCACAGCGGGCGTTCCAGTCTACACCGTCCAGCCGGACACGGCCGGTGGCCTCGGCGGAGACGGAGGTGAGCGCGATGGCCTCCCGGCCAAGGGCGCGGTCGCCGTTCGTTGCCGTGGGCGGCTTGCGCAGCCGGCTGCACAGGGGCTTGAGGGCCAGCAGGCAGAGGGTGCTGACGGCGATGAACACCACCGCCTGCACCCGGAAGGAGCCGGTGACCAGACAGCTCAGCAGGGCTGCGGCGCTGCCCACGGCAAACCAGATGGAGACGAGATTCAGGGTCATGGCCTCGAGAACGACGAAGCCGATGGCGGCCAGCAGCCAGAAAATGGGGTCAACAGACATGAGTTCTCCCTCCTTTTTCCCCATTATAGAGCAAAACGTCTGAAAAGTACAGAGACAGATTATGAATAACCCCCCTGCTCACGCCGGGCGGGATGCCGCAGGCAGGGCAGGGGGTGGGGGTCACTTATAGTCGTAGTAGCTATGGTTCGGGTTGTGGCCGACCTCTTCCACCACGATGGTGAAGCCCATGGGGTTCACCTCGGTGTGCTTGCCGGAGGCCAGCGGCTCTACGATGATATGCTCGGTGCGGTTGACGATGATCTCTGCCGCCTCAAACTCGCCGATGCGCTGGTAGTGGAGGACGCCGCCCTCCGCCCGCAGGACACGAAGCTCTCCGGTGCGGAAGGCTTCGCAGGTGTGGCGGAGCTGTGCCAGCTGTGCCAGAACAGGTTTCAGCCGCTCTTCGTGGCTGTCCCAGCAGTAGAAGCCGCGGTTGAAGGGGTCGCGATAGCCCTGCATCCCGATCTCGTCGCCGTAGTAGAGGCAGGGGACGCCGGGCAGAGTGTAGATGATGGCGTAAGCCATCCGCAGCTTGAGCATTCCTTCCTCGTAGGCGTCGCCGGTGACACAGCGACCGCTCTGCCACTCGCGGCCCCGGCCATTGGCGGGCTCGTCGGCAATGACGGTCAGTGCGCGCTCGGTGTCGTGGGTGGAGAGGAAGTTCAGCGCCGTATCGAGGGCCGGGGCGGGGTAGTGCTCGCAGATGGAGAGGATGTCGGTCATGGTTTGACCGGCGTCCCGTCCGCAGACGAAGCCCAGAACGGCGTTCTTGAAGGGGTAGTTCATCACGCTGTCGAGGCCCTTGCCCAGCAGATAGGTGCGGCGCTTGTCGAAGCCGAACTTGGTGGTGGCGTCCTCCCACACTTCGCCCAGAAGGAACTTATCCGGGCCGACCCGCTTGACGGCGGTGCGCACTTTTTCAATAAATTCGTCGGGCAGCTCGTCGGCCACGTCCAGACGGAAGCCTGCAGCGCCCCTGCGGAGCCAGGTGTCGATGACACCGCCCTCGCCGGTGATAAATTCGACGTAGGATGGCGTTTCTTCGTTGACTTCGGGCAGGGTCTCGAAGCCCCACCAGCTGCGGTAGCCGCCCTTATACTTGGAATCGAAATCGTACCAGCTGCGGTAGGGGGAGTTGGGGTCACGATAGGCACCGCCCTCGCCGTAGCGGCCCTCGCGGTTGAAATAGCGGCTGTCGGAGCCGGTGTGGCTGAACACGCCGTCCAGCACGATGCCGATGCCGTACTTCCTGGCCTCGGCGCAGAGGGTCTCGAAATCCTCGTTGGTACCCAGCAGGGGGTCTACGTTGAGGTAGTCGGCGGTGTTGTAGCGGTGGTTGGAGTGGGCCTCGAAGATAGGGTTCAGGTAAAGGTAATCCACGCCCATCTCGCGGAGGTAGGGCAGCTTCATCTGGATGCCCTTGAGGTCGCCGCCGAAGTAGTCCTCGTTCAGGTGGCCGCCCACCTCATTGGGCTGCCAGAAGGGCTCGGCGTGTTTGTCGGCCTGATAAAGCCGGTCAGGGAAGGGCATGGGCTTGTTCTCTACGCCCTCGCAGAAGCGGTCGGGGAAGATCTGGTAGAAGACCTTGCCCTTGATGGGGGCGGGCGTCTCAAAATCGGCCTCATACACGGTGATCTGCCAGCTCTCGCCCTCCTGCCAGCTCACGACGCCGCAGTTGTCCGGCCCGCGCACGATGCGGCGGAAGTCGGTGTAGAGGTCGAAATAGTAGAAGTAGAGGCCCACGTCGTTGAGGGTGACGTCCACCGAGAAGTGGTTCTGATGGGGCGTCTGGCCGTCGAACTTCATCCGGTAGTGGACGGGAACATCGTACCTGCCCTCTTTCTGGAGGACGAGATGAGGGTCTACATAGCCCAGCTCCTCCGGGATGCAGAGGGACAAATGTACACTCTGACCGGCGCGCACCGCGCCGAAGGGCTGCTTGAAGTAGGGGTCGAAACTATTGAACAGACAAGGCAAAAAGGATCGTCCTTTCTCAAAAAAAGCCCCGGGCAGCGATGCCACGGGGCGTTGCGTTATTATTAAAGGGATAACCTCTCAGTCTCGCATTCGCTCGACAGCTCCCCTACCGAGGGGAGCCTCTGGCGAAGAGGTGAGGCTTTCCGATATGCCAAGGCCTCCCCTTGATAGGAGCAACAACGACGACCGCCGCCAGTGGCGGAAACAGGGAGTCGCTGTTGGGGCCGCGGCCAGCAGAATGCGAGCGACAGCGAAGCAGACGCTGGGAGCCGCAACCCGGGCAGTGGCAGCGCGTCAGCGCTGACGGAGAGGTTTATTTCACAGCAGAAGCGTGCCAGATGTCGCGTGCGTAGTCCAGAACAGCACGGTCAGCGCTGAAGATGCCGCTGTTGGCGATGTTCTTCAGGCTCATCTTAGCCCAATGCTCACGGTCAGCGTACAGGCGCTGCAGGTCGGCCTGAGCACGGCGGTAGTCCTTGAAGTCGGCCATGACCATATAGGGGTCGCTGCTGCGCAGGTTCTCGGTGACTTCGTGGAAGTTCTCGCCGTTCCAGCCGCGCTCCAGGAAGTTCAGAGCGGCGTTTGCAACGTCGTCGCCCGTGATGAAGGCGTTGGGATGGTAGCCCACCTGCTTGAGGTTGTTGACCTCGGGGGTCAGCATACCGAAGATAAGCTCATTCTCCTTGCCGGCGGCGTCGGCGATCTCGACGTTTGCGCCGTCCAGAGTACCCAGAGTGATGGCACCGTTCAGCATGAACTTCATGTTGCCGGTACCGGAAGCCTCGGTGCCTGCCAGAGAGATCTGCTCAGAAACCTCGGCTGCGGGCATCAGGTGCTCGCTCAGGGAGACACAGTACTCTTCCAGATAGACCACGCGCAGCTTCTCGCGGACAGCGGGGTCGTTGTTGATGAGGTCGCCCAGCTTGCAGATCATGCGGATCATCTGCTTGGCCATATAGTAGCCGGGAGCAGCCTTTGCGCCGAAGATATAGGTCTTGGGGATGAAGTCGGCGTTGGGGTTCTCCTTCAGGTACAGGTACTGAGCAGCGATGTTCAGCGCATTCAGGTGCTGGCGCTTGTACTCGTGCATACGCTTGACCTGGCAGTCGAAGATGGAGTTGGGGTCGATGACCTGACCGGTGCTCTTCTCGAGGTAAGCGGCAAAGTTCTTCTTGTTGTCCAGCTTGATCTCATTCAGGCGCTTCAGGACGGTCTTGTCCTCAGCGAACTTGTTCAGCTTGGACAGGTCGGCGGCGTCGTGCTTGTAGCCGGTGCCGATGGTCTCGTCCAGCAGCTTGCACAGCTCGGGGTTGGAGGCCAGCAGCCAGCGGCGGTAAGCGATGCCGTTGGTCACATTCTTGAAAGCCTGAGGCTTGAACAGGTAGTAGTCGTGGAAGACGCTCTGCTTGATGATCTCACTGTGGAGCTTGGAGACGCCGTTGATGCTGTTGGCGGTGTAGGCGCAGATGTTGGCCATGCGCACCTGGTTGTCGCCGATGAGGGCCATATAGTTGATCTTGCCCTGGTCGCCGGGGAAGGCTGCTTCCAGCTTCTCGCGGGCGCGGCGGTCCATCTCGACCACGATCTGGTAGATGCGGGGCAGGGTCATCTTGAAGATGTCCACGTTCCACTTCTCCAGGGCCTCGGCCATGACGGTGTGGTTGGTGTAGGAGAAGACCTTCTGGCAGATGTCGAAGCTCTTGTCCCATCCGAAGCCGCACTCATCCAGCAGGATGCGCATCATCTCGGGGATGGCGAGGGTCGGATGGGTATCGTTCAGCTGGATAGCCACCTTGTCGGGCAGGTTCTCGAGGGTGCCGTAGGTGGACAGGTGGTTCTGGACGATGTCGCCGATGGAGGCAGCAGACAGGAAGTACTGCTGGCGCAGGCGGAGGATCTTGCCCTCAACGTGGTTGTCGTTGGGGTACAGCACCTTGGAGATGAGCTCAGCGCTGGCGTTCTTGCTCATTGCGGTGTTGTAGTTGCCCAGAGAGAAGCTGGACATATCGAAGTCGGGAGCCTTGGCCTGCCACAGACGCAGCTTTGCAACGCCCTTGCCGTCGTAACCCTGAACGTACATATCGGAGGGGATGGCCATGACGCTGTTGTAGTTGGTGTGCTGGATATAGTGGAAGCCATGGTCCCAGTTCTCGTGGATCTCGCCGTCGAAGCGGACTTCCACAGCCTGATCGGGGTGGCTCTTGAGCCAGACCTGACCGCCGGGCAGCCAGTTGTCGGCGCGTTCCTGCTGCCAGCCGTCCACGATCTTCTGCTTGAAGATGCCGTACTCGTACAGGATGGAGTAGCCGGTGCCGCAGATGCTGGTGGTGGCCATGCCGTCCAGGTAGCAGGCGGCCAGACGGCCCAGGCCGCCGTTGCCCAGACCTGCGTCCGGCTCTTCCTCATAGATGCTGTCCAGGCTGATGTCAGCCTCGGCCAGAGCCTTCTGGGCAGCGTCATTCAGGCCCAGATTGAACAGGCTCATCTTGAGGCTGCGGCCCATCAGGAACTCCATGCACAGGTAGTACACCTGCTTGGAGCCGGTACCGATGGCCTTGGACTGGAACTTCTTATGGTTCTCGCTCATCATCTGGCGGCAGATGAGGGCCAGAGCGCGGTAGATCTGCTGATGAGATGCAACGCTCAGGTCAACACCATATTCGCTGGTGAGCTTGTCCTGAAGAATTTTTGCAAATTCTTTTGTAGTCATAAATGAACTCCTATCCGCACGAATGCTTAAATTTTTTGAATTAGTACGGTGACAGGGCATTTCTCCTCTAATTCCCTCGCCCCTCGCATAACACATAACACTAGTATTATAATCACTCCGGATGGGGATTGCAAGAAAAAGGAACCATTTTTGCCGTATCTGACATTTTTATGGCAATGTTTCTGACAAATATGCCAAAAATTCAAAAATAGCACTTTTTCTCGCGCACTATTTATATTATAATAAAGGGTGACAAGGGCCGTGTTTGCCCCGAAATGCATCGGTTCGGGCGGGTAATTCGGGGACAAACTCGGCTGAACATGAAAAAGCCGCAGCTAAACGCTCCTGTCAGGGCTGAAATGGTTTCCGAAAATCCCGGAGATAGTGGGAAACGACCGGAAATGACCAGCCCGGCAGGGCGTGCGCCGCGCAAAGTGAGGACGATATGGTAAATAAAGTGAGAGTGACCATTGCAGGCGCACCCTACGCCATTGCAACGACCGATACCGAGAACTACATCACCACACTGGCCAAGAAGCTGGACGATGACATCACGAAGCTGCTGGACAACAACGGCAACCTCTCTGTGACCAAGGCGGCGGTGTTCTGCGCGATGGACTATCTGGACGAGTACCGCAAGAGCGCGGGCAGCGCCGAGAATATGCGCAGCCAGATACAGGACTACATTTCCGATGCAGCCAAGGCGAAGCTGGCAGCGGATAAGGTCAAGGCGGAGAACGAGACCCTCAAGCGGGAAAATGCCGCTCTGCGGGAACAGCTGGCCAAGCTGCAGCAGAAGTGATCTACATTATATAAATGTCAAAGGGAGAGCTATGTCAAAAATTGAGATCCTTGCCCCTGTGGGCAGTGAAGAAATGCTCCGCGCAGCAGTATTCAGCGGCGCGGACGCAGTATATCTGGGTTTTTCCGGCTTCAACGCCCGCACCGGTGCGGGCAATTTTGATGCCGACAGCCTGAAAGAAGCCGTCCGGTTCTGCCATGCCCGTGGCGTGGCCGTTCATGTGGCGCTGAATACTACCGTCTACGGCGGCGAGCTGGCGGGTCTGGCCGACGCCGTGCGGGCCGTCGCCGCCAGCGGGGCCGACGCCGTCATCTGTCAGGACCTCGCGGTGGCGAAGCTCATCGGGGACATCGCGCCCCAGCTGCCCCGCCACGGTTCCACCCAGATGAGCGTCCACACCCTGCAGGGCGCACTGGAACTGAAAGAGCTGGGCTTTGCCCGGGTCGTGCTGGCCCGTGAGCTGAGCCTGCCCGAGGTGGAGCATATCACCAGGCACTGCGGCATCGAGACGGAGTGCTTCGTCCACGGCGCACTCTGCATGTGCGTCAGCGGCCAGTGCTATATGTCGGCTTTCCTGGGCGGACGGAGCGGCAACCGCGGCTCCTGCGCCGGCCCCTGCCGCCTGCCCTTCGAGGCCAACGCTCTGCCCGAGGGCAAGCCGGGCCGTCTGCACCATCTGTCCCTCAAGGACAACTCCGTCATCGACAAGCTGGACAAGCTGCAGGCCATCGGCGTGGCATCGGCGAAAATCGAAGGCCGTCTGCGGACGCCGGAGTATGTCGCTGCTGCCGTCAGCGCCTGTCTGGCAGGCCGCGAGGGCCGCGCCTATGACCGCGACCTGCTGAAGAATGCGTTCAGCCGCTCCGGCTTCACCTCCGGTTATCTGGACGGAAAGATCGACGGCACGATGTTCGGCGTCCGCAGCGAGGCCGACGCCGAGCTGACCAAGAAGACCCTGCCTGCCCTGCGGGAGCTGTACCGCCGGGAGCGTTCCCGCGTGCCGGTGGAGATGAAAATTGAAATTGAAGAGGGCGGCGAGAAGCTGACCGTCACTGACGGCACCAACAAAGCCTTCGCCTACGGCGACGCCGAACCTCAGCCCGCCCGCACCGACCCCACCGAGAGCCTGAGCCGCAGCCTGAGCAAGACCGGCGGCACGCCTTTCTCTGCCGAAAAAATCGACGTGGAGATGGATGGCGGCCCCTGGTTCGTGCCGGGCAGTGCCATCAACGAGCTGCGCCGTGAGGCACTGGACGCCCTGCTGAAAAAGCGGGAGACCCTGCGCCCGTGGCCGGTGAATGAGGTGGAGCTTCCGCCTCTGCCGCTGCGCACTCTGCCGCCCCACCGCACCCTCCGCGTCCGGTTCGAGCGCTGGGAGCAGGTGCCGGAGCAGGCGCTGAGCGGGGTGGAATACCTCATCCTGCCCATCGCGCAGGCCGACCGCGTCCCCCGCGAGTGGAGGGAGAAGACCCTTCTCGAACTGCCCCGCGTCATGTTCGGCGCGCTGGAAGAGGACACTGCCCGCCGCATCGCGGCCACCCAGGACGCGGGCTTTGCGGGCTATGAGGTAAGCAACATCGCCCACCTGCGGCTCTGCCGCGGCCTGCCCATGACCGGCGGCTTCGGCCTCAACGTCACCAATAACCTCGCGGCCCAGTATTATGCGGACCTTGGCCTCCGCTCGGTGCTCATCCTGCCCGAGGTGAAGGACAGCGACATCAGCACCATCGCGCCGACTCGTGACGGCAAGCCTGTGCCGACCGGCGTCATCACCTACGGCCATATGCCGCTGATGGTCACCCGTGCCTGCCCGCTGCAGAACATTCACGACTGCGCCCACTGCGACAAGACCGGCCTGCTCACCGACCGCAAGGCGAAGAAGTTCCCGGTGCGGTGCGGGCTGGGTGTCCGTACTATTTATAATCCCGTCCCCATCTATATGGGCGACAAGCCCGGCGCACTGACCGTGGACTACGGCGTGGCTTACTTCACGCTGGAAAGCAGGGAAGAGGCCGCCGCCATCCTCGACAGCATCCGCCAGCACGCACCGTTTGAGGGAGAGTTCACGAGAGGATTGTACTTTAAGGGAACGAACTGAAAATAAAAGAGGTATACTATGGAACCCATCACTGTAAAATACAAAGTGTTAGACTCCCGCGCCAGGACGCCCGCCTACGCCACCCCCGGCTCTGCCGCCGCCGACCTGTGCGCCGTGCTGGATGAGCCGCTGACCGTCCAGCCCATGCAGCGGGTGCTGGTGCCTACCGGCCTTGCCATCGAGCTGCCCGGCGCCCACGCTGTGGCGCTGGTCTATGCCCGCAGCGGCCTGTCCATCAAGCACGGCCTCTGCATGGCCAACGGCGTCGGCGTCGTGGACAGCGATTACCGCGGTGAGCTGAAAGTCCCGATGGTCAATCTGGGTGCGGAGGCTTATACCGTCCAGCCCGGTGAGCGGGTGGCCCAGCTCTGCATCGCGCCGGTGTACACGGCGGCATTCGTGCAGGCCGACGCACTGGATGAGACCGCCCGCGGCGAGGGCGGCTTCGGCTCGACGGGGAAATGATGATGAAGAACCTGATATTAGCCTCCGGCAGTCCGCGCCGGAAGGAGCTTCTGAGCTTATACACGACGGACTTTACCATCTGCGTCAGCGATTTCGACGAGAGCGGAGTCACTGCACCCACTCCGGCCCAGCTGGTGGAAAAGCTGGCCCGGGGCAAGTGCCTCGCTGTGGCAAAAGACCATCCCGGCGCGGTGGTGCTGGGATGTGACACCGTCGTGGATGTGGGCGGCGAAGTCTTCGGCAAGCCCCACAGCGTGGAGGACGCAAAGCGGATGCTCCGCGCCCTGTCCGGCGCGACCCACGAGGTGCATACCGGCGTCTGCGTATCGGACGGCGTACGCACCGAGAGCTTCGTGGACAGCTGCAAGGTGACCTTCTTCCCGATTTCGGAAGGGGAGATAGACGCCTACACGGCCACCAAAGAGCCCTACGACAAGGCCGGTGCCTATGCCATCCAGGGCCGCGCAGCCCTCTGGCTCGACCGGCTGGAAGGGGACTACTACACCATCATGGGCCTGCCCGTCAGCCGGACGGCCCGTCTGCTGAACAGATTCTGATGCAGGACACAGAAAAGCGGCCCCGGCGGCCAAAAATGAAAAAACTCGAAAAAGTTTACGGAAATGCTTGAGAAAAGTGCGCCTTGCGGCTATAATAAAAACGTGTTATTCTGCGATGAGCTGCCCGTTGGTCTGAGCGGGCGGCTCTGCGTTTTGGAATAGACCCTGGAAAATCGTAAGGAGAGAAGACTATATGAGTTTGTTTTCAAAGGATGTTGGTATCGATCTCGGTACTGCCAATACCCTCGTTTACATGAAGGGCAAGGGCATCATCATGCGTGAGCCCTCTGTTGTGGCCGTGGACACCAAGAGCGACGAAGTGCGCTGCGTGGGCGCTGAGGCAAAGGCCGTCATCGGCCGCACCCCCGGCAGCATCGTGGCTGTCCGCCCCCTGAAGGACGGCGTCATCGCCGACTTCGACATCACCGCCAATATGCTGGAGACCTTCCTCAAAAAAGCCTGCGGCAACAGCATGTTCTCCCGCCCCCGCGTGGTCATCTGCATTCCGTCGGGCGTCACCGAGGTGGAGCGCCGCGCTGTGCGTGAGGCTGCGCTGAAGGCCGGCGCCCGTCAGGTGTCGGTCATCGAGGAGCCCATGGCTGCTGCCATCGGTGCGGGCCTGCCCATCAGCGAGCCCACCGGCAGCATGATCGTGGACATCGGCGGCGGCACGGCCGAGATCGCTGTCATCTCTCTGGGCGGCATCGTGGCCTCCCGCAGCGTGCGGATGGCCGGCGATATGTTCGACCAGGCCATCATCGCCTTCATCAAGCGCAAGTATAACCTCCTCATCGGTGAGCGCACCGCCGAGCAGATCAAGATCGAGATCGGCTCTGCCTACCCGATGGACCCCGAGATGACCCTCGAGATCAAGGGCCGCAACCTCGTGGACGGTCTGCCCAAGAACGTCGTCGTCCACTCGGAGGATGTCCGTGAGGCTCTGCTGGAGTGCCTGGTCAAGATCACCAGTGCCATCAAGGAGACTCTGGAGCGCACCCCGCCCGAGCTGAGCGCCGACATCATCGACCACGGCATCACCCTGACCGGCGGCGGCGCACTGCTGCGCGGCCTCGACAAGCTCATTGAGAGCGAGACCGGCATCGATGTCCATGTGGCTGAGGATCCGCTGGACTGCGTGGCCAAGGGTGCCGGTGCTGTGCTGGACCATGTGGATGTCCTGCACGACGTTCTGGATACCGATGGCGGTCATATGTAAGCCTCGGCTGTGCCATTTGCGGCGGTACGCTGAGGGAGGACCTTTGCGCTGCTGCGCCGCAGAAGATGAGTTTTGAGCGCGGATGGCACGGCTGTCCGCGCTTTTTTGCAGATTCGGGAGGAACCCGCCTTGAAGGATTTTTTTGACACATGGAAATTTAAGATACTCATTGCCATCGCGGTCTTCCTCGTGGGCATCATGGCCTATGCAGGCGCGAACGGACGCCTGACCGCCGCCCCGCAGGAGCTGCTGAGCGTGGCCGTAGCCCCGTTCCAGCGGGCAGCAGCGGCGGTGAGCAGCGGCGTGGCCTCCCTGTGGGAGAACTACGCCAACATCGACGCCATTCTGGAAGAAAACCAGCAGCTCAGCGAGGAAAACGCCTCTCTGCGCTCCCAGATGGTGGACTACGACAAGCTCAAGGCCGAGAACGAGGCCTACAAGGCGCTGGCCAACATCCAGGAGCAGCACCCTGAGATGAGCTACACGTCCTCTTTCGTCATTGGCCGCGATCCGCTGGACTCTTTCTGGGGCTTCACGCTGGACAGAGGCACACTGGACGGTGTGGCCGTCAACGACGCCGTCATCAGCGACGAGGGCTATCTGCTGGGCGTGGTGCGGGAAGCCGACCTCACCAGCTGCAAGGTCATGACCGTCCTGCATCCCAGCTTCAATGCGGCGGGCGTCGTGTCCCGCACCCGGGACAACGGCATCATCACCGGCAGCGCCGACTATGCCGCCGACGGCCTGTGCATCCTCTCGAACCTCGCCCGCAGCACCCTGAGCAGAGAGGGAGACCAGGTCATCACCACGGGTCTGGGCGGGGTGTTCCCGCCGGACGTGCTGGTGGGAGTCATCAAGGAGCTGACCCCCGAGGCCAGCGGCAAATCGACGCTGGCCGTCATCCAGCCGGGCGCAGACCCCCGCACGGTGCGCCATGTGTTCATCATCACCAACTACTGAGGAGGGCCGGAGATGGAATCTCGCCGCAAGCGCAGCCGCAGCCAGAGGCTGAAATGGGGCTGCTATATCCTTCTGCTGGTGGTGTGTACGGTTTTGCAGACCATGCCGGGGCTGTTCCAGTTCGGGGCCGCGAAGCCGCTCTGGCTGCTGCCGCTCTGTCTGGCGGTGTCTGCCACAGAGGGCGAGTTCGCCGGGGCCATCTTTGGCGCGGTGTGCGGCCTGATGTGGGACTACACCGCCGGCCGCACTGTGGGGATGCTGGCGCTGGAGCTGATGATCCTCTGCTTCGGCGTGTCGGTGGTCGTGCAGCTTTATCTGAAGGACACCCCCTCCAACTTCGTGCTGCTGGCCGTGGTCTGCGCCCTGCTGGTGCTGTCGGCGGACTGGCTGTTTTTCTACTATATGCCGGGCTATGCGGGCGCAGGGGAGCGTTTTCTCTGGGTTGTGCTGCCGTCGGCCCTGATGACTGCCCCGGGGAGCTGGCTGCTCCACTGTGCAGTGCGGCGCATCAGCACGGAATTCAAGATAGACAACGGCGTGGTGTGATGTCAGACCCTGCCGGGAGGAAAACGGATGAATCAAGACGAACACAAGATCGTGGTGCGCCGGATGGCTGGACTCATCGCTGCCGCTTCGGTGCTCATCGCCGTGTATGTGCTGCGGCTGATATTTTTGCAGCTCGTCAACAGCGACAGCTTCAAGGCGCAGGCGACCAACACCACCGATTATAACTTTACCGTCACCGCTGCCCGCGGCGACATCGTGGACAGCGCCGGACGCCGCATCGCGGCCAGCACCACCAGCTACAATGTGGTGCTCAGCAAGCTGCTGATGGGGGACGAAGACCTTGACGCCATGCTGCAGCGCATCGTGGAGCTGCTGGAAGCCCACGGCGAAAAATGGAACGACTCGCTGCTCATCGGCGAGCCGGACGCGGCAGGCCACTACAGCTTTACTGCGCAGGCCGACAGCACCAGCGACCAGAAGGCTCTCGCGGCCATGAAGGACTCGCTGGGCTTACAGCAGTACGCCACCGCCGATGACGTGATGGAAAAGCTGGTGGAGGACTACAAGCTGGAAAGCTATCCCCTCCACTGGCAGAGGGTGCTGGGCGGCATCCACTACGAGATGCAGCAGCAGGCGTTCTCCAACGTCAACAACTTCGTCATGGCCGAGAATGTCAGCGAAGTGACCGTGGCGACCATCAAGGAGAACAGCCTGACCATGCCCGGTGTGGAGATCGTAGAGACCAGCACCCGCAGCTACGATGAGGGCGACATCATCCCTCATGTGCTGGGCCGTGTGGGCAAGATCACTGCCGAAAAGTGGAAGGTGACCGACGAGAACGGCCAGACCACTTACCCTCTGCGGGAAAAGGGCTATAACATGAACGACATGATCGGCGTGTCGGGCCTCGAAGCCGTCTACGAAGACGAGCTGCGGGGCAAGGACGGCGTTGAGACCATCACCCGCAGCTCGGACGGCGTCATCGTGGGGACTGCGATGACCACCGTGCCGGAGCCGGGCCATACCGTCCAGCTCACCATCGACAGCGCCTTCCAGCAGGCGGTGGACAAGGCGCTGGCCAGGAACATCGAGATGATAAACAGCACCTACAACAGCGGCAGTTCTGCCAAGGCTGCCGCCGGTGCGGTGGTGGTCATCAGCACGAAGGACGGCAGTGTGCTGGCCGCCTCCAACTACCCCAGCTACGACCAGAACCTCTTCGCCACCCAGTACAGCCAGTACAGCTCGGACCCGGGTCTGCCCCTGCTCAACCGCGCGTTGCAGGGCCTGTACACCCCCGGCTCCACCTTCAAGCCTGCGGTGGCGGTGGCGGCGCTGGACTCCGGCGTCATCAACCGCTCTTCTACCGTCTACTGCAACGGTGTCTATACCTATTATGATGACTACCGCCCCAAGTGTACCCGCCACGGCCACAGCGGCAACATCGACGTCATCACGGCCATCAAGTGGAGCTGCAACATCTTCTTCTACGATGTGGGCCGCCGCACCACCAGCGATGTCTACGACGCCTACGCCTACAAGATGGGCCTTGGTACCCGCACCGGCGTGGAGGTCAATGAGGCCACCGGCCGACTGACCACAAAGAAGGACTCCAACTACATCGCCTCACTGGACGTCCAGGCCGCTATCGGTCAGGGCAATACCGTCGTCACCCCCGTCCAGCTGGCGACTTACGCCGGCACGCTGGCCAACCGGGGGGTGCGCTACCGCACCCACTTCGTCAAGGCCATCCTCGACACCAACACCGGCAAAGTCCTGCAGGAGACCCAGCCCGAGGTGATGGACGTCATCGAGGACCGGGGCGACACCTTCGACCTCGTGCGGCAGGGGATGATCGGCATGTCGGAGACGGTGTCGGGCCTGAAGAACTACCCCGTCACCATCGCCTGCAAGAGCGGCACCCCTCAGCGCAGCGAGACGTACTACGTCGGCAGCACCCGCAAGCATTACACCAACACCATGATGGTGGCCTACGGCCCGGCCGAGGACGCTGAGATCGCCCTCGGCATCGTCATCGAGTACGGCGGCGGCGGTGCCCGCGCCGGCAACCTCGTGGCCGACATCTTCGACTCCTACTACGCCATGAAGGACGGCAGCCTGACGCTGGACGAGACAGGAGCAGGCGAGACGGCTGACACGACAGCTGACGGGCAGGATGCTGTGCCAGAGACTGTGCCGGAGACTGTGGAAAACAACGACGCCCTTGCAGACGACACCGCTCCCGCAGAACAGCCCGCCGTCTGAGCGATGGTGCGTGGATTTGGCAGAAATCTATGAAAAATTAGAACTTTTGCCCGAAAAACAGTTGTAAAAAGACGGAAACTGTGATACTATGATATGTGCAAGATGATTGCCCCAGACAGGGGCGCGGGAAAAGGAGAGGTTGACCGATGACGATTGCACTGATTGCGCATGACTCCAAAAAAGAGCTGATGGTACAGTTCTGTACGGCGTACTGCCGGATTTTGAGCCAGCATAAATTGGTGGCAACCGGTACGACCGGCAAGATGATCGCCGAAGCCACCGGCCTGCAGGTGCAGCGCTTTCTGGCGGGCGTACAGGGCGGCGACCAGCAGATCGCGTCCCGCATCGCCTGCAATGAGGTGGATCTGCTGCTGTTCTTCCGCGACCCCATCAACGCAAAACCCAGCGAGCCGAATGAGATGACTCTGCTGCGCCTGTGCGATGTCCACAACATCCCGATGGCCACCAACATCGCCACCGCTGAGGTCCTTATCCACGGCCTCGAGCGCGGCGACCTCGACTGGCGCGACATCGTGCATCCCCAGAACTGATCAATAAAACGAATCCCCCGTGCAGCTGAACTGCACGGGGGATTTTTTGCTTCAACGGGCTTGCCCTCTCAGGCGCTGACCGGAAGCGAAAGATCTTACAGCTTAAAATCCTCCGCCATCTCTGCCACGTCCTCCGGGGCGAAATCGCCCAGCGGCAGGATGAGGCGGCTCAGGACCTCGGGCGGGAGGGCGGCAAGCGTTCCGCTCTCGTCCGGTGCGCCGCTCTCGGGGGCGAACAGGTGGCTCATGCCCTGTGCGTCTGTCTCGATGCGGGCGTAGCGGCCGGAGGCAATATACTGGATGCCCAGTTTGTCGGCAGCAGTGAGCAGGGCCGCAAAGCGGGCGGCTTCGGCATCCTGTCCGGCCAGAGCCTCGGCATTGAGGGTGACGCACTCCACGTCCAGCTTCTTTGCCAGCGCTTTGGCTGCGTCCACGGCGGCGTGTTCTTCGGGGGTGTCAGCCAGCCGGACGACCGCTGCCGCCACGGCAAAGCCCTGCTGCTGCAGGATGCGGACGGCCACGCCGCTGCGCACACTGCCGCTCAGACCCATCAGGACCCGGTCCTGTTCTTCGTAGGTGTCAAACCCGTTCCCGGGCAGAAAAGCATCGTTCATCGTCCCTGTCTCCCGCCATGTGCCTGGCTCTGGGCGACCGCAAGCTGGTCGCAGCGTTCGTTCTCCGGGTGGCCTGCGTGGCCTTTGACCCAGACGTAGGTGAGCTTGTGGCGGGCTTCCTGCTCCAGCGCCTGCTCCCAGAGGTCGGGGTTCAGGGCAGGGGAGCCGTCGGACTTTTTCCAGCCCCGGCGCTTCCAGCCCCTGGCCCAGCCTTTTTCCAGCCCGTTGATGACGTACTGGCTGTCGGAGCACAGCCGCACCTCGCAGGGCTCCTTGAGCTGGCGCAGCGCCTCGATGAAGGCCGTCAGCTCCATCCGGTTGTTGGTGGTGGAGGCGTCGCCGCCGCTGAGCTCCTTTTCGTAGACCTTGCCGTTAAAGCGGTAGCGCAGCACCGCGCCCCAGCCGCCGGGACCGGGGTTGCCGCTGCACGCGCCGTCGGTGTAAACTTCGACTTGTTTCATGCGTCTCTCCTGCATCATGTTTGTAGTACCTATTATTTAGAGCCATTTTGGCCCGTCTGTCAAGGGGCAGGGCATAATTTACCACCGCCCGGCCCAAGCTTGGAATTGACAAAAGAGGCGAGAAATACTATACTTGTTGCAACGAAATGCGTATAGGGGCGCGCCGTGGGTGCGCTCACAGCGTTCCTGCCGAAGCGCCGCGGTCGCATCGAACAGATGGACTGGATGGGCAAAAGGCTTCCTGCGGAACCAGCAGCGTGGTATAAAACAACGCTGATAAAATGATTTCTATACGATGCATCCGACGGAAGCAGATGCGTTTTTATGCTTCCCTTAATGCAGGGCAGGCTGTCTTCCGGGGCAGACCTGTGCTTTGCTGATTGAATTTTTGGAGGTTTTCGATGGCACAGACAAAAGAACAGAACCACGCTCCCGCTGCGGCCAATGCGTCCGGCGAAAAGCGCCCCCGCACTTCCCGCCGTCCCCACTACACCCGTCGGCCCCGCCGCCCCCAGCAGCCCAAAGAGGCTGCAACGCCCATCCATATCTATCCGCTGGGCGGCCTCGGCGAAGTGGGCAAGAACATGACGGTCTATGAGTGCTGCGGTGATATGATCATCGTGGACTGCGGCCTCGTCTTCCCGGATAACGATATGTTCGGCGTCGATATGGTTATCCCGGACTTCACCTTTGTGGTGCAGAATAAGGATAAGATCAAGGGCCTGCTCATCACCCACGGCCATGAGGACCACATCGGCAGCATCCCCTACCTGCTGCAGAAGTTCGATCTGCCCATCTACGGCACCCGCCTGACCTGCGGCCTCATCCGCAATAAGCTGGAAGAGTTCGGCCTTGCAGGCAAGACCAAATTCGTGGAGATCACTCCCCGTCAGAAGCTCAAGCTGGGCTGCTTCACCGTGGAGCCCATCCATGTGAACCACTCCATCCCGGACGCGGTAGCTTTCGCCATCGACAGCCCGGCTGGCACTATCATCCAGACCGGCGACTTCAAGATCGACTACACCCCGCTGGCCTGCGGCCCCACCGACCTTGCTACTCTGTCTGAGTACGGCCAGAAGGGCGTGCTGGCTCTGCTGAGCGACTCCACCAACGCGGAGCGTCCCGGCTTCACCGCCACCGAGCAGAAGGTGGCCGCCGGTGTCCGCAGCCTGTTTGCCCGGGCACAGAACAAGCGCATCATCATTGCGACCTTCGCGTCCAACATCTACCGTGTCCAGCAGATCATCGACCTCGCCGTGGAGGATGGCCGCAAGGTGGCCTTCAGCGGCCGCAGCATGGTCAACAATACCGCCATGGCTCAGGAGCTGGGCTATATGCACATCCCGGAAGGCACCCTCATCAGCATCGATGAGATAAACCAGTATCCGCCGGAACAGGTGGTGCTGGTGACCACCGGCAGTCAGGGCGAGCCTCTGAGCGCCCTGAGCCGCATGGCTTCCTGCAGCCACCGTCAGGTGCGCGTCGGCCCCGGCGACTTCATCATCATCTCGGCCAAGCCCATCCCCGGCAACGAGAAGAGCGTGACCAAGATCGTCAACGGTCTGCTCCTGCTGGGCGCAGAGGTCATCTATGAGGGCATGTACGACGTCCACGTCTCCGGCCACGCCTGTCAGGAAGAGCAGAAGCTGATGCTCACCCTGACCAGACCCAAGTATTTCCTGCCCGTCCACGGCGAATATAAGCAGCTGAAAAAGCACGCCATCACGGCGGCAAGCCTCGGCATCCCCACCAGCAACATCCTCATTGCCGAGAACGGCTCCAACATCATCCTCAGCCAGGACGAGATGAAGCTGGGCGAGCCGGTGACGGCGGGCGCTGTCATGGTGGACGGCCTCGGCGTGGGCGATGTGGGCAACGTCGTCCTGCGCGACCGCAAGCATCTGTCTGAGGACGGCCTCGTCATCATCGTGGCCACCGTGGACAGCAAGACCGGCAAAGTTCTGGCCGGCCCCGACCTCGTGAGCCGCGGCTTCGTCTATGTGCGGGAGAACGAGAGCCTGATGGACGGCGCCCAGAGCATCGTGGAGACGGCTCTTGACCGCTGCGTGGACGAGCACGTCCGCGACTGGAACAGCGTCAAGACCCGGGTGCGCGAGGCCCTGAGCAGCTATATCTACCGCCGCACCAAGCGCAGCCCCATGATCCTCCCCATCCTGATGGAGGTCTGAGTCTGCCCGCAGGAGGCATAACACTTCATGAAACAAAAACCAAGATGGACTCTTGAAATGCTGACCGCTGCGCTGGCGGTGCTCTGCGCCCTGCTGGTGCTGGTGCTTCTGGTGCAGCGCCCGGCCATCTGGCCTGTGCTGGTGGTGCTGGCGGTGCTGTGGTTCGCCCTGTTCGGAGTGTTCCGCTACCGGGTGCGCAGCTGGGTGGCCCGCTGGGTCTGCGGCGGCAGCTTCGAAAAATCGAAGACGCAGTTCAGCCTCGAGCCGCTGAGCCAGCCCGCCGCCCTCCTTTCGGGGGAGACGGTGCTGTGGTACAACACCGAGTTCCGCACCCGTCTGATGAAAGGCGAAGCCCTTCTGGTCCCCCGGGTGCAGAAAGTGCTGCCCGGCCTCGACCTGCAGGAGGCACGCAAGGTCAGCGGCCAGCTGCTCAATCTGGCCGACGGCGTGTGGAACGCTCACAGCTCCACCGTCCCCGGCGAGGCCGAGAGCATGACCCTTCTTGTCCTGAATGAGGAAACGGCCCTCCGCAAAGTGGAGGCCGAATATAAGGCCAGCCGCCCGGGCTATCTGGTCTTCCTCGTGGACGGCTACGACGACGTGTTCAGCGATATGCTGGACAGCGAGCGTGCCCGCCTGCTGGAAGGCATCAACCGGGTGCTGGAAGATATGATAGGCCGCGGCACGGGCTTTCTGCGCCGCGTGGCCAGCGGCCGCTACATCGCTGTGGTGGAAGAGCGCCAGCTGGAGCAGTTCGCCAAGCGCGGCTACGACGTGCTGGACAAGATCCGCGCCCTCGACCCCAGCGTGAACCTCTCCATCTCCATCGGCATCGGACGCGGGGCCAAGACCCTGCGGGAGGCTCAGGACATGGCCGTTCAGGCGCTGGATATGGCGCAGGGGCGCGGCGGCGACCAGGCCGCCGAGATGACCCCGGACGGCTTTACCTTCTACGGTGGTGTCAGCCACGGCGTGGAAAAGCGCAGCAAGGTGCGCAGCCGCATCGTGGCCGACCAGCTGGTCAAGCTTATCAAAGAGGCTGACCATGTGGTCATCATGGGCCACCGGATGAGCGACCTGGACGCCATCGGCTCTGCCGAGGGCGTGCTGCGCATCTGCAAGATCTGCGATGTGCCGGCAGTCATCGCCGTACGCCGTGACGCCACTTTGGCGGGCAGCCTCATCAACGCCCTCATCGCGGCAGGGCAGGAGGATGACTTCATCGACCCCAAGGGGGCTCTGCCCATCATTTCCCAGAGAACGCTCTGTATCGTCGTGGATACATACCAGCTGGGTCTGGTGGAGAGCCGCGAGATACTGGAAAAATGCGGCAAGGTGGCCGTCATCGATCACCACCGCAAGGGCGTCGGCTTCATCGAGAAAGCCGACCTCGTCTGCCACGAGCCCTATGCATCCTCGGCCAGTGAGCTGGTCACGGAGTTCTTGCAGTATGTAGGCGACCGGGACGACAAGCCCAACCGTATCGAGGCCGAGGGACTGCTCTCCGGCATCATGCTGGACACCCGTGACTTCACCCTCCACACCGGCGTGCGCACCTTCGAGGCCGCTGCGGCCCTCCGCCGCTACGGCGCGGAGACGGAGCACGTGCGTCAGCTCTTTGACGTGAGCATGGTGGAGTACACCACCAAGGCCAGACTGGTATCGGAAGCCCAGATGTACCGGGGCTGCGCCATCACCGTCAGCGGCGAGGTGGCCCCCGAGGCCCGGGTGGCCATCGCTCAGGCGGCCAACGACCTGCTGACCATCCAGAACGTGGAGGCCAGCTTCGTGGCCGTGCAGGTGGGCGGCGGCGTCAACATCTCGGCCCGCAGCCTCGGCGCGGTGAATGTGCAGGTCATCATGGAGTCTCTGGGCGGCGGCGGTCATCAGACCATGGCAGCGGCCCAGCTCAAGCATATCACCCCGGAGGCGGCCCACAGCCGCATCCAGACGGCCATCGACCAGTACCGAGAGGCCCAGAAAAAGAGCGGCCTCGAGTCGGAATCCGAACAGAAGAAAAAGGATAAACAGTGATGAAACAGTACGATTATCTTATCGTTGGCGCTGGCCTGTACGGCGCGGTATTTGCCCATGAGGCCAAGAAGGCCGGCAAGCGCTGCCTCGTCATCGACAAGCGCGCTCATATCGCAGGCAACATCTACACCGAAGAGGTGGAGGGCATCAACGTCCACCGCTACGGCGCCCACATCTTCCACACCAACAACAAGGCTGTGTGGCAGTACGTCAACCAGTTCGCGGAGTTCAACCGCTACACCAACAGCCCTGTCGCCAACTATCACGGCGAGATCTACAACCTGCCCTTCAACATGAATACCTTCAACAGGATGTGGGGCGTCGTGACCCCCGCCGAGGCGAAGGCGAAGATCGAGCAGCAGCGCGCCGAGGCCGGCATCACGGAGCCGAAGAACCTCGAGGAGCAGGCCATCAGTCTGGTCGGCACCGACATCTACGAAAAGCTCATCAAGGGCTACACCGGCAAGCAGTGGGGCCGCCCCTGCACCGAGCTGCCCGCTTTCATCATCAAGCGCCTGCCCGTCCGTTTTACCTACGACGACAACTACTTCAACGCCCTGTATCAGGGCATCCCCAACGGCGGCTATACCGCCATGGTGGAGAAGATGCTGGACGGCGTGGAAGTGCGCCTGGGCGTGGACTATCTGGCCGAGAAGGCAGAGCTGGACAAGCTGGCCGACAGGGTCGTCTACACCGGCCCGGTGGACGCCTACTTCGGCTACAAGCTGGGCGCATTGCAGTACCGCAGCGTCCGCTTTGAGACGGAGACGCTGGACACCGACAACTATCAGGGCAACGCCGTCGTCAACTACACCGACGCCGAGACGCCCTACACCCGCATCATCGAGCACAAGCACTTTGAGTTCGGTACCCAGCCCAAGACCGTCATCAGCCGCGAGTACAGCGCCGAGTGGAAGCCTGGCGATGAACCCTACTACCCGGTGAACGACGAGAAGAACGGCGCACTCTACGCCGAGTACAAGAAGCTGGCCGACGCCGAGCCGGGGGTCATCTTCGGCGGACGTCTGGGCGAGTACAAGTACTACGATATGGATAAGGTCATCGAGGTGGCGCTGGACGTCGTGAGCAGGGAACTGGCGTAAGCGTTGACGTAACAGCCCGATTGCTGTATACTAACCATAGAAATCCACCGGTTTTCCGGTGAGAAGTGAGGGATACTATCATGAAAGTGATTCTGAAGCAGGACGTCAAGGGCATCGGCAAGAAGGACGAGATCCACGAGGTCTCCGACGGCTACGCCCGCAACTTTCTGTTCCCGCGCAAGCTGGCCGCTGTGGCCGACGCCAGCGCGGTGAATATCGCCCGGGGCAAGGAGGCCGCTGCCGACTTCCACGAGGCTGAGAACGTGGCCGCCGCTCAGGCTGTGGCCGCGAAGCTCGAGGGCAAGACCGTGGTCATCAAGGCCAAGGGCGGTGCCTCCGGCCGTCTGCACGGCAAGGTCACCGGCAAGGAAGTCGCTGAGGCTCTGGCCCAGCTGGCCGGTTCTCCCATCGACAAGAAGAAGATCGAGCTGGAGACCAAGGACATCAAGGACGCGGGCGTCTTTAACGGCAAAGTCCGCCTCCATGTCGGTGTCGTGGCTTCCTTCAAGGTCCAGGTAGAAGTGGAGCAGGCCTGATTTGACCGCTATCTGCGCCCCCTCTCGGCAGGGGGCGCTTTTTGGCTTTACGGCATTTATATAAATAAAGCAGAAGGATAACGACCATGCCGAACGAACGACATTATAACGAACTCAACCTCGAGAGCGTGGGCATCAACCTGCCCTACAATATGCAGGCAGAGCAGAGCGTGCTGGGCGCGGTGCTGCTGAAACCCGAGACCCTGACCGACCTCGTCGAGATCATCCGGCCCGAGATGTTCTACACCCGGCAGAACGCTCAGATCTACTCCGAGATGCTCCGCCTCTTTACCAGCGATCAGACCATCGACTTCGTCACCCTGCTGGACGCCGTCATCTCGGACGGCGTGTTCCCCAGCGCCGACGAGGCGAAAGTCTACCTGACCGGCCTCGCCGAGACGGTCCCCAGCATCTCCAACGTCAAGGCGTATGCGCAGATCGTGCAGGAAAAGTATCTGGTGCGCCAGCTGATGGGTGTCGCAAAGGACATTTTGCAGGACGCGGGCGACGAGCCCGACGCCGACCTGCTGCTGGAAAACGCCGAGCAGCGCATCTATGAGATCCGCTCCGGCCGCGATTCCAGCGCCCTGACGCCCCTTTCTTCCAGCATGGTGGAGACTCTGACAAATCTGCAAAAGATCAGCGGCCCCGACGCCGACAAGTATAAGGGCATCCCCACCGGCTTCCGGCTGTTGGACACCGTCCTCACCGGCCTTGGCCGCGGTGACCTCATCATCCTCGCTGCCCGCCCCGGTATGGGCAAGACCAGTTTCGCGCTGAACATCGCTACCCGCGTGGCCATGCAGCAGAAGGTGCCGGTGGCCATCTTCAGCCTCGAAATGACGAAGGAGCAGCTGACCAACCGCATCCTCTCCGCTGAAGCGGGCATCGACAGTCAGGCGTTCCGCACCGGTGCGCTCCGGGCCGAGGACTGGGAGTATCTGGCCCTCGCCACCGAAAAACTGCACGACGCACCGATTTATATGGACGACACCTCGGGCATCACCATCACCGAGATGAAGGCGAAGATCCGCCGGGTCAATCAGGACCCCGCCCGCCCCAACGTGGGCCTCATCGTCATCGACTATCTGCAGCTGATGACCAGCGGCCAGCGCAGCGAGAACCGCGTGCAGGAGATCAGCTCCATCACCCGAAACCTCAAGATCATGGCCAAAGAGATGAACGTGCCGATCATCGCTCTGAGCCAGCTGTCCCGTGCGGTGGAAAAGCAGGGCAACAACTCCAGCCACCGCCCCCAGCTGTCTGACCTGCGCGACTCCGGCTCCATCGAGCAGGACGCCGACTGCGTCCTCTTCCTGTACCGCGACTCCTACTACGCCAGCCAGAACCCCGACGGCGCGGAGGTGGACGCCGACACCGCCGAGTGCATCGTGGCAAAGAACCGTCACGGCGAGACCAGCACGGTGCCGCTGGGCTGGGACGGCGCCCACACCCGCTTTATGGATGTGGACTTCAAACGCTGATGAACTACGAAGAGATCTTACAGACGGTGCGCGGCTTCTGCGCCCGGGAAAAGCTGCTGGACGGCAAAAAGCATCTCGCGCTGGCTGTTTCGGGCGGGGCCGACAGCATGGCCCTGCTCTGCCTCATGCGCCCGCTGGCCGAGGAAAAGGGCATCGCCCTCACGGTCTGCCACGTCAACCACGGCCTGCGGGGGAAGACGGCGGACCGGGACGAAGCCTTCGTCCGGGAGGTCTGCGCCCGGCTGGGCCTGCCGCTGCGGGTGTTCCATGCCGCTGAGCTGGAAGCCGAGGCAGGAAAGCCCCGGGCGGGGGAGGACTGGGCGCGCCGTCTGCGGTATGCCTGCTTTGAGCGGGTGCTGGCCGACGGGATAGATGCCGTCGCAACTGCCCATACTGGGAGTGACCAGGCTGAGACGCTGCTGTTCCGGCTGGCCAGAGGCACCGGCCTCCACGGCGCGGCGGGCATCCGGCCCAGCCGCCCGGGCTATCTGCGGCCTCTGCTCTGCCTGACGAGGGCCGACACCGAGGCCGTCTGCCGCGCCTGCGGCGAACGCTGGGTCACCGACGAGACCAACGACGCCGACGACTACGCCCGCAACCGTCTGCGCCACGGCGCACTGCCCGCCCTCTGCGGGGTCAACAGCGCCGCCGAGCGCAATCTGGCCCGCTTCTGTGAGAAAGCCGCCAAGGCGGACGAATACTTCGCCCGGCAGGCGGATGCGCTGCTGGCTTCGGCCCGGGCAGCGGACGCAAAAAGCCTGCCCGGCGGGGCGGGATACGCCCTGCGCAGCGGCCAGCCCGTGTGGATGTCAGAGCCTTTGCGGCAGACTGACCCACTCATCCTCGACATGGCCCTCCACAGCCTTGTGGAGCCGGTGCGGGACGCGGAGGAAAAATATATCCGTCTGCTGGCCGACCTTGTGGAAAAGGGCAGCGGCGCGGTGCAGCTCACCGACGCCGTCCGCTTCTGCGCCCGGGACGGCGTGCTCTGGCGGGAGGAAGCCGATAAAAACACCCGCCGACAGGGCGAAAAAGCGGACTGTCCGAAATTTGAAGTATCCCTGCCGGAGGGCGGCGATTATCCGCTGCCCGGCGGCAGAAAGCTGCATATCCGGGTGGTTTCGGCCTGTTTTGAAGAAAAAACACAGGGTGTTCATAAAAAAGACTTAAAAAATCAGGCAGATTATGCTAAAATAAACTCGATATGTCCTGTTCTGCGGCTGCGCTGCCGTCAGCCCGGCGACCGCTTCCGTCCGGCCGGGCGGGGGGTAGACCGGGAGCTGCGCAAATGGATGAACGAGGCGGGCATCCCGCCCCGGGAACGGGACACGCTGCCGCTTCTGGCGGCAGGCAGACAGGTGCTGTGGGTCTGCGGAGAGGGCTTTGCCGATGGGCTGGCCCCCGGGCCGGACACCGGGCAGCTGCTGCAGGTGGAACTAGAAAATTTTGGAGGAATCGAATCATGAGCATGAATGACGATATTTTGAAGGTCCTCGTTTCGGAAGAGGAGCTGAAAGCGAAAGTGGCTGAGCTGGGCGCTCAGATCAGCAAAGACTATGAGGGCAGAAACCTCGTTCTCGTCTCCATCCTCAAGGGCTCGGTGGTCTTTATGGCCGACCTGATGCGCGCTGTGAGCATCCCGTGCAGCATCGACTTCATGGTGGTGTCCAGCTACGGCGGCGGCAACACCACCAGCACCGGCCTCGTCAAGATCATCAAGGATCTGGATGGCGACCTCTCCGGCAAGGACGTGCTCATCGTGGAGGACATCCTCGACACCGGCATCACCCTGTCGAACCTCGTGCCGATGCTCAAGATGCGCAACCCGAACTCGGTGAAGATCTGCACCATCCTCGACAAGCCCAGCCGCCGCAAGGCCGACATCGCCCCGGACTACGAGGGCTTCGCGGTGCCGGACGAGTTCGTGGTGGGCTACGGCCTCGACTACGACGAGAAGTACCGCAACCTGCCCTACATCGGCGTACTCAAACCCAGCGTCTACGAAAAGTAAGAAATAAAACCAGAACTGGAGTTGATCCTTTTGCAACCTAAGAGACCTCGTATCAATCCGCTCATCCTCGCACTGGCGCTGGCCGCCGTGCTGATGGTCTGGTCGGTGATGGGCAGCGGGGCGGGCAGCACCAGCGGCTCGACCATGAGCTACTCCACCGTCGTCCATTACTTTGAGCACAATCAGGTCACGGCCTTTACGCTGGACCGCAACACCAGCGTCATCACCCTGAACCTGAAAGAAGGCGACCTGCCCCTGCCGGACGTCTCCTCCACCCAGAGCACGGTGCAGTCTACCGGCGGTCTGCTGAGCGGGATGTTCTCCTCCTCGTCGGAGTCCACCGGCGCAGTGCAGGAGGACGACGGCACCGTCACCGTCCGCTATAAACTGCCCTATGCCTACGTTTTCATTGAGAACGTGGACAAGTATATCGAGTCCTACGACGCGGCGAATCCCGACGCGCCCATGACCTACGACTACACCTCCCTCAAGGAGACCATCCCCTGGATGGAGATCATCTTCTATCTGGGGATGCTGGGCTGCACCGGCTTTTTGCTGTTCTCGATGATGCGGGGCGGCGTCGGCGGTGGCGGCGGCATCATGAATGTCGGCAAAGCCAAGGTCAAGGACGAGCACGAGAACAAGAAGACCGCCACCTTTGCCGATGTGGCCGGTGAAGACGAAGAGAAGGAAGAGCTGAAAGAGGTCGTGGAGTTCCTCAAGAGCCCCGACAAGTTCAACTCTCTGGGCGCACGCATCCCTCACGGCGTGCTGCTCGTCGGCCCTCCGGGTACCGGCAAGACCCTGCTGGCCCGCGCCTGCGCCGGTGAGGCCGGTGTGCCGTTCTACTCCATCTCCGGCTCTGACTTCGTCGAGATGTACGTCGGCGTCGGCGCATCCCGTGTGCGCGACCTCTTCGACAAGGCAAAAAAGACCATGCCCTGCATCATCTTCATTGATGAAATCGATGCTGTGGGCCGTCAGCGCGGTGCCGGTCTCGGCGGCGGTCACGACGAGCGCGAGCAGACCCTGAACCAGCTGCTGGTCGAGATGGACGGCTTCGAGGCCAACGATGGCGTCATCGTCATGGCGGCCACCAACCGTGCCGACATCCTCGATAAGGCCCTGCTCCGCCCGGGCCGCTTCGACCGTCAGGTCTACGTCGGCCTGCCCGACGTCAAGGGCCGCGAGGAAATCCTGAAAGTCCACACCAAGAACAAGCCCCTCGCCCCGGATGTCTCCCTCAAGGTCATCGCACAGCGCACCGCAGGCTTTGCGGGCGCTGACCTCGAGAACCTCGTCAACGAGGCCGCTCTGCTGGCTGCCCGCCGCAGCCGCAAGGCCATTACGATGGAGGACATCGAAGAGGCTTCCATGAAGGTCATGGCCGGCCCCGAGAAGAAGAGCCGGGTCGTCACCCCCGAAGAGAAAAAGCTCACCGCCTACCACGAGGCAGGCCACGCTGTGGCGGGCTTCTACTGCAAGCACCACCCCCGTGTGCATGAGATCACCATCATCCCCCGCGGTCAGGCCGGCGGCTACACCATGTATCTGCCCGAGAAAGACCGCAGCTACGTCACCAAGGGCGAGATGTTCGAGGACATCGTGTCCAGTCTGGGCGGCCGCGTAGCCGAGCAGCTTATCCTGGACGACATCTCCACCGGTGCGTCCAACGACCTGCAGCAGGCGACGAACATCGCCCGCCAGATGATCACCAAGTACGGCTTCTCCGAGCGCCTTGGCCCTGTGGTCTACGGCACCTCTCAGGAGGAGACCTTCTTGGGCCGCGACTTCGGTCAGGGCAAGGGCTACAGCGAGACCACCGCTGCTGAGATCGACAGCGAGATGCGGGACATCATCGACGAGGCCTACGAGACCTGCCGCCGCACCCTGACGGAGCATATCGACCAGCTCCATGCGCTGGCACAGGCCCTGATGGAGCGCGAGAAGCTGAACGAGAAGGAGTTCAACGCCGTGATGGCAGGCGAGACCCTGCCCTCGCGTGAGGACCCCGACGCAAAGCCCGCCGAGGATCAGCCCGCTGTCCAGCCTGTGGAACAGCCCGAGACCGCAGAGGCTGCGGAGCCTGCCGAACCTGCTGAGGCAGTGGATGCCGCCCCGCAGGAAGCCCCGGCCCCCGAAACGCCGGATGAAGGCGAAGCCAACCAGTAAACCAAGAGAAAGGGGAGAGTGTTGTGGAGGAAAATTTTGAACCGGTCGCGCGGACACGGGCCAACTATTACACCCCGGGCAGCCCGGTGCAGTTCGTCTGCGTGGAGCTGCTCAAGGGCGAAGTCAGCGGCGAACACGCGGTCTGTCTGACCTTTAAGAACATTTCCCGCGTGACCCTGACGGCACTGGAGATCCACTTCAAGTGCAAGGGCGTGGACGGCGTCATCCTCTGTGAGGACGAGTTCGAGTACCGTGACCTTACCGCAAAGCCCGGCGAGAGCTTCGGCATGGACGATGCCGTCTTTGTCACCCAGAAGGCCATCACCAGCGTGGACGTTACCCTGCGCAATGTCTACAGCGGCAGGAAGGTCGTCCACCTCGAGAGCATCAAGCGGGTGCGCCTGCCGGCCCCCCGCCGCCTGAGCGTCGAGATGCAGAAGGCCCTCGAAGCCCGGATGAACCGCACCGGCATGAAGTTCATGCCCCAGGTCTTCGAGAACGGCTGGTACTGCGCCTGCGGTGCCTTCCACCCGAAGGAAGAGGACACCGTCTACTGCTCCGAGTGCGGCAGTGACCGCATCCTTTTGCAGAACGCGCTGAACACCCTGCTGCAGCCGGAAGCCCCGGTGCGCCAGCCCGAGCCACAGCCTGCGGCCCAGCCGGTACGCCCGGCTGCGCCTGCTGAGGAGCCTACCCGCATCGTGGGTGCGGCGCAGGAGGAAGCCACCCGTATCATCCCGCCCCGGACGGCGGAGCCTGCGCCCGGCTATGCGCCTGCCGCTGAGATGGACGCGACCCGCGTGGTGACCCGCGCCCCGGAGCAGGAGGCTACCCGTGTCCTGCCCCGCCAGCCGGAGCCGGTGCGCCCGGCCAAGTCCTTTGCGCCGGACGAAGAGGTGGAGAAGTACGGCACCCGTGTGGTACCCTCGACTCCCGCCGCCGCGCCGTCCCGCCTGCAGGCAAAACCGCTGGACGAGGAGGACGACTGCGAAGAGGAAGACCCCCGCGACAGCATCGCTGAGACGCTCATCCGCTGGGTGCCGCCCATCACCGCCATCGTGTGTGCGGGCATCGCCCTGTGCGGCTTCGTGTATTCCCAGTTCATGATGTAAAATAGGATGTACGGCGGAGGAGGCAGAGGCTTCCTCCGCTTTTAATTTAAGGAATAACCTCTCCGTCTGCTTCGCAACCCGGGCAGTGGCACGCCGTAGGCGTGACGGAGAGGTTTAACAAGGAGAGATGATTATGCCTGACGAAGCTTTGCAGGCCGCGTTCGAGATAAAAGCGGCCTGCGACGACATCAGCCGGAAACTGCTGCGCTGGCACTGGGAGGAAAAGCCCGGCGCTCACAGCGTGGACGCCCTGCTGAAGCATCTGGCCCAGCGCCAGAAGGAGAGCCCCGACTACTACGAGCGCCTGCCGGAGCTGAATGGCCGCACCGGCTGGCAGCAGCTGGATACCACCCTCTGTATGCGTGTCCTGCTGGACCCGGAAAAGGACGCCGCCCGGCCTCTGGACCTGCTGGGCAATACGCCCCACCCTGCAGCGGCTCGCCGCGCCTGCAACGCGGTACGGATGGCCCGCAACGAGGCCGCCCACGCCTCCGACAGGACCGCAGCCGCACAGGCGGCGATCCGGTTCAACGAGGCCGTGGAGGAGCTGGAAGCGGGCTATGAGGGAACGGCCCTGACTACCGACGACCTCGAGAAGTATTACCGGATGGCGGAGGACTTTCTGTCCCGCTGCGGCGCGTCGGAGACCATCGAGCCTCAGAAGAAGGCTGAGGACGAGGCGCCCCGCCGTCAGAAGTCCCAGAAAAGCGGCAGCACATCCCGCAAGCGCCAGAGCGGCGGGAATCGTGCCGCTTCGGGCCGGGGGACATCCAGCCGCAGCCGGAATACCTCTGGCCGGAACAGCCGCAGCCGCCAGAATATGCAGACCACGGCCCGCCGCAAGAAGCGTCAGCGCACCCAGAGCCGCGCTCTCACCGTGGTGCTGCTGGCCGTCGTCCTGCTGGGCCTGCTGGTCCGGGCATGGACGATGGGGCTGATGAAGTGATACGCTCTACTGAGGCGGATTATGTGATGAAATGACCAAAAAATAACGTACTATAATTATAAAACGTCACTTTATCAATTTGATAAAGTGACCCTGATTGATAAAGTGACCCACTTTATCAGCAAGCCTCAGTTTATCACCTTGAGAAAGTGGGATTTTGGACGATGCTGCGTTAGAAAAATGTCACTTTATCAGATAACGCGCGGGTCTCAGAGGAAGTTCTCTGTAGTCCGACCTCTCCGTCAGCGCTAACGCGCTGCCGCAACCCGGCCTTGTCTGCGAAGCAGACTGAGAGGTTGTACAGAGAAGAAGCCTTCCCGTCATACCGCCCGTCCACCCCTCATACATTGTTGGACAAGGGGGTGTGCGGATGGAGCAGGGGACGGAGATGCTCTTTGCGCTGTTCGGCGGGCTGGCGATGTTCCTCTACGGGATGGACAGGATGAGCCGCGCCTTGCAGCGGGCGGCGGGCGACGCCATGAAGCGGCTGCTGGCCCGGCTGACGGCCACACCGCTGCTGGGCGTCCTCACCGGGCTGGCCGTGACGGCAGTGCTCCAAAGCAGCTCGGCGGCCACAGTAATGGTCATCGGCTTCGTCAGCGCCGGGCTGCTGGAACTGCCCCGGGCGGTGGCCGTCATCTACGGCATCAACATCGGCACCACCATGACGGCTCAGCTCATCGCCTTCGATGTCCAGACGCTGGTGTACCCGGTGCTGTTTCTGGGCTTCCTCCTCGACTTCGCGGCCCGCAGGCCCCGCTGGCAGGCCGTGGGCGAGGCGGTGTTCTCCTTTGGGCTGCTCTTCGAGGGCATCGACATTTTGGGCCGGGCTTTGCAGCCGCTGGCCGGGCAGGCGGTCTTTCTCGACTGGATGACCCGGGTGAAGGAGTCGCCGCTTCTGGGCATCCTGCTGGGCCTCTCCATGACCATGGTGGTGCAGAGCAGTTCGGCCACCATCGCGCTGCTGCAGAACGTGGCCCGTCAGGCCGGGCCGGACGGCATCCACAGCGTGCTGGGCCTTGCCGGGGCGGTGCCGGTCCTTCTGGGCGACAACATCGGCACGACGGTCACGGCCCTGCTGGCCTGCATCGGGCAGGGGAAGGACGCCGCCCGCGCCGCACTGGCCCACAGCTGCTTCAACCTCAGCGGGAGTCTGCTGGCGGCGGTGCTGCTGCCCTGGTTCGTCCGGCTGGTGGAGTTTATCTCCCCCAAAGGCCCGGAGCTGGAAGTCATTTCCCGGCAAATCGCCAATGCCCACACCGCCTTCAACGTCTGCTGCGCCCTGCTCTGGCTGCCTTTTTTGCCGTGGATGGTGCGGCTGGTGTGTGCGCTGGTGCCGGAAGATAGATAACAGAGAAAGCCCGATGCGATGCATCGGGCTTTCTCTTACTTCTTAATTACGCTCTTCCGATACACCGCAAAGGCGATGACAGCCGACAGCACTTCCGTGACCCAGAAAGCGTGCCAGACGCCGGTGGGGCCGAGCTGGCGGCAGAGCAGCCACGCCAGCGGCATGATGAAGATGACGTACCGGCAGAGGGAGATGACCAGCGAGGCTGCACCCTTGCCCAGACCTTCCAGCGCGCCGGAAGAGGTGGTGGACACTGCCGACACCACAAAGCCGAGGCAGATGATGCGCAGGGCGGTCTGGCCGATGGCGATGGTCTCGGGGGTGGAGGAGAACAGGCCGATGAGGGGCGCGGAAGCGGCCATACAGATGACGGTGCCCGCCGCCATGATGACGGCGCTCATGCCGAGGGTGAGCTGGTAGAGCTTTGCCACGCGGGCGTGCTCTTTTGCACCGTAGTTGTAGCCGATGAGGGGACGCATTCCCTGCACGATGCCGTTGGCGGGCAGATAGAGGAAAGTCTGGAGCTTATAGTAGATGCCCAGCACCACCACATAGCTTTCGGAGAAGGCCGCCAGCAGGCCGTTGAGGAAGGTGACCAGCAGGGAGGGCAGGGCCAGATTCAGGATGGCAGGCACACCGATGGCGTAGAGACGGCCTTCGAGAGAGAGGTCAGGCCGCAGGGCCTTCCGGCGCAGATGGACGGGCGACTCGGTGGTGCTGTAGACCACGAGATAGATGACGAGAGTGGCGGCCTGTCCGATGCCGGTAGCCAGCGCCGCGCCTGCAATGCCCATGGCAGGCACCGGGCCGAGGCCGAAGATGAGGACGGGGTCCAGCAGGATGTTGCAGACACAGCCCGAGATGAGGGCGATCATGGTGAGCTTCATCCGGCCCACGGCCTGGAAGAGCTTCTCAAAGGCGAGGCTGGCCATGTTCACGGTGGCGAACAGGAAGACGATGGTGGAGTAGGTCACGCCCATGGAGACAATGGTGCCGTCGGCGGTGAACCGGGCCAGGAAGCCGGGCATGATGGCGGTAGCCGCCAGCGTGCAGAGGATGCCGTGGAGCACCGAGAGGGCCATGCCGTGGGTGGCGGCGGTGTCCGCCCTGTCGTAGTCGCCTGCGCCCCGGTAGAGGGCCACAAGGGCGTTGATGCCTATGCCGAAGCCGATGGCAACGGCGTTCACGAAGTTCTGGATGGGGAACACGAGAGAGAGGGCCGTCATGGCCTGCTCGTTGATCTGGGCCACAAAGAGGCTGTCCACGATGTTGTACAGCGAGTTCACCAGCATGGAGATGACGTTGGGCAGAGCCATCGACACCAGCAGCGGGAACACCGGCTTCGTCTTCATAAAAGTATCGTTCATAGGGGCAAAAGCTTCCTTTCCTGAAATTTCCGCACAAGAAAAGCCACACAACGGCGGCTTGAAGCGGGCCATTGTGTGGCGAAAAGTAGCAAACATCTATGCTGTAAAAATCCACACGGGTTTTATTGAAGTGCTGAGAAATACGGTGCATCGCAAAAGCGGTGTTACGGGACGCCGCCGGACAGCACCGGGATGCGGGCCGGAAAGGGCAGTACGGGAAGAGCCTTTCTGACCGGCCTGCGATAGGATACCACGAAACGGGTGGATTGTCAAGGAAAAAGTATGACTTTTCACAAAAACCAGCATAGAGAGGAAGCTCAGCTGGATAGAGGACTCACAGGCCTGTCACATCCAGAAATTCAGGAACTTTTTGGGCCGGTGGGGAGTGAAAACATCCAGCTCCTCATCGTCGAAAAGTGCGTCGCCGTTCTGCAAAAGCTTTGAGGCAGTCTCTCTGCCCAGCTCCTTTTCCAGAACAGCAGCGGCTTCTGCCATCCGGGGCGGGCGTTTGTCCAGGGAGTGGGTGTCCGTCGAGATGACGTGGACAAGCTGCCACGAGATGAACTTGCAGAGCGTCCGGCGCAGTTTTGGAGAATCCAGCAGTGCGCCCGCGTTGATTTGGACATAGGCTCCGGCGGCCACCCAGTTGTAGAGCAGGGTGGGGTCTTCGAGGACGTAGGGGTATCGCTCGATGTGGGCGATGAGGGGCAGAACGCCCTGCTCCTGCAGGAGGGCGAAGGTCTGCCGGATGAAATGGGGCTTGTGGGTAGTGGGAAACTCCACCAGCATATAAGAGGTATCGCCGATGCAGAGCGCCTTGGCATCCAGCTCACAGAGCTTGGGGGAGAAGTAGACTTCACAGCCCAGCTTGAAGCGGAACTGCATGGCTTCCGGTCCGGTCGGAAGCGCGGCTGTCAGTGTCTCATAGGCGGCCGCACGCTTTTGCAGGAATGCATCGGGAGTCGTCCACTCACTGTTGAAGTGGCTCGTAAAAGCAATGTTCCGCACACCGTCTGCATACTCTTTTTCCAGCAGACGAAGGGAGATCGAAACATCTTTGGCACCATCGTCAATGTTAGGAAGGATATGGCAATGAAGGTCTGTCATGCTTCATCCTCCGTATGTACGGAATGCTTTTCTTTGCCGTTATGCTGCTTTTTTGACGTCAGGCCGTTCTTTTTGGCTGCTGACTCTGAAATGCCATCGGGGGGACCATAGGAATAATTACTATTATAGTAGTAATATCCGTACCCATAATCCGAGCGCTTGAGCGATTTTTTGGCATCATAACGGGTAAGAACGGCGCCAAGGACTTTTACGCCGGCATCCTGAAGCTTCTCGAGGGCTGTCTTGACGGCGTCGGTGGACGCATACTTGGAGCGGACGACGAAGAGAGCACCGTCCACGATGCGGCCGATGACGGCGGCATCCGTGACCATCGAGATGGGAGGCGCATCGAGGATGACAAAGTCATAGCTCCCGCGCAGCGTGTTCACCATCTCCTGCATCTGGGGCTGGCTGAGCAGCTCAGAAGGGTTGGGAGGGGTGGTGCCGGCCGGCAGGAACGTCAGGTTGGGGATGTCCTTCGGCTCGACGAGGGCGTCGGAGAGCGCCACTTGACGGGACAGGACGTTGGAGACACCTTTCAGATTGTGTCCGGCCTTCAGATAGCGGTGAAGGACAGGCTTGCGGAGGTCGCAGTCCACGAGGACGACCTTTTTGCCGCTTTCCGTCAGAGCCAGCGCCAGATTGACCGACACATTGGACTTTGCCTCTTCCGGGACCGTGCTGGTGACGACGAAAGCGTGGACATCGCCGGAACCGGACAGAAAGTTCAGGTTGGTGCGCAGAGCTTTGTAAGCTTCAACGTAGGCAAACGGCATACCCTTCTGGGTGATGAGCTGAAGCGAACGCTTGCTTGCCGAAGAGTTGGAGATGGTGTTTCGGTTGAACGGATTCCACATGGTATTACACCTCCGGGATAAGGCCGAGTACAGGAAGCTCCAGCTTTTTCTGGATGTCCTCGCTATCGACGATGTAGTCATGGAGCAGGTGGTCGAGAACCAGAATGCCGCAGGCCGCCACAATGCCGCCGAGAGCAGCGGTCAGGACGTACTTCTTCGTCTGAGGGAAGACGGGGTTGCTCGTGATCTCCACGTCGCTCACGACCTTGCAGGAGCCGGCCTCCACCTTGTCCACGATGACATCGGGGGCAGTCTCGGCGATGGCCTGCACGATCTTTCCGGCCAGGGCGGGGTCCTCGTTGGTGACCGTGATGGACATGATCTGGGTCGAGCCCACGCCGTCCACAGAGACGCAGGCCAGCAGCTGACGGTAGGTCATATCCAGACCCAGCTGCTCGATGACGTCGTTCAGGACGATGTTGCTCTTGATGATGACTGCATAAGTGTCGATGAGATTCCGGGCCGAGTTGATGTTGTCACTGGTAATGGAAGCATTGCCGTCCTGCCGGGAATTGACGATCAGATTGACGGAGGCCTGATAGCGGGGCGTCAATACGAAGGTACAGACCAGCAGGCAGATGACCGCTGCCGCAATGCCGGCCGCAGCGATCTGCAATGCGTGGCTCCAGAGAAGCCGCGCCAACTCGAGGAGGTCGATCTCATCCATGTCATGGTTTTGTTCCATAATGTTTTTTCCTTCCTAACAAAATGAGATTTTCGGACAGGAAAATTTTATCATTTTACATCTGCGCTGACAAGGGGATAGGATAAAATAAAAAAGATGAAAAGCGTTTCCGACCTCTGGGAGCCATGCTTGACTTTCTGTTTGAGAGCCTTTACAATGAAGTCAAAAACAGGACAAAAGGGGAAAGATGCCATGAAATGGATGATCGCGTCCGACCTGCACGGGTCGGCTTATTACTGCAAGAAGATGGTGGAGGCCTTTGAGCGGGAGGGGGCTGACCGGCTGCTGATGCTGGGCGACCTGCTTTACCACGGCCCCCGGAACGATCTGCCCCGGGACTACGCGCCGAAAGAGGTCATCCCGATGCTGAACGGCCTGAAAAACAAACTCTGCTGCGTCCGGGGCAACTGCGAGGCCGAGGTGGACCAGATGGTGCTGGATCTCCCGGTGATGGCGGATTACTGCATCCTCCCGGCGGGCGAAAAGCTCATTTATGCCACCCACGGGCATATCTATAATGGAAAGAACCCGCCGCCGCTGGCCGAAGGGGACATCCTGCTCCACGGCCACACCCACGTCCCGGCGTGGACGGAGTTCGGGCAGAGGAACGTCTGCCTCAACCCCGGCTCCCTGAGCATCCCGAAGGAAAACAGTCCCCACAGCTATATGATTCTGGAAAACGGCGTCTTCTACTGGAAAGACGTAGAGACGGGAGAAATATACCACACCCGTGTACTGTGAGAAACCGGTGCTTGCAATTACCATACCGGTGTGGTATGATGAAAGCGGAAACAGAAAAACAGGGTCTTTTGCCTCGGGCGCTGAGGGGGTGCGCGGGGCCGACGGCCTTTTGTTTCCCATAAAAAGTTAGGCAAAACTAACAAAATGACGAAAAACGCACGGGCGGCTTGTGCAGTCTGCCCAGTGGATAACGATTTTTAGGAGGTACTGACCAATGGTTCAGACGACGCTGAAAGTAGACGGCATGATGTGCGGAATGTGCGAGAGCCACGTCAACGAGGTGGTGCGCAAGACTGCGCAGGTGGAGAAGGTGACTTCCTCCCACACTAAGGGAGAGACGGTCATCGTCTCGGCCCAGCCGCTGGACATCGAGGCCCTGAAGGCTGCCATTGCCGACACGGGCTATACCGTGACCGGCGCAGAGGAAAAGCCGTATGAGAAGAAGGGCTTCTTCTCGTTTTTGAAGCACTGATGACTTCCGGCCCCCGGGTGGGGCCTGTATAAGGAGGCAGGCAGAGATGAGGATACTGGTCTATGGTGCAGGCGTGCAGGGCTGTGAGCTGGCCCACCGTCTGCTGCAGAACAAAAAGAATGTCGTCACCATGCTGGCGCGGGGCGAGTGGAAGGAGAGGCTCGACCAAAGGGGCCTCGTCATCCGCCACTGGGCGCAGTGCCGCACCACGGTGGATCGGGTGGCCACTATCGACACGCTGGCCCCGGACGACTGCTACGACCTCGTTTTCGTGACGATGCAGGCCGGGCAGCTGCCCGACGTGCTGCCCATCCTCAAGCAGAACAGGAGCGAATACTTCGTCTTCGTGGGCAACGACCCCCACGCCGTGGAGGTCATGCAGGCCATGCAGCGCCCGGCGGATAAGATCGCCTTCGGCTTCCAGAGCAGCGGCGGCCACCGGGATGTCGATAAGGTCGTCAGCGCCCACGTCGGTGTGGATATGACCATCGGCGGGGCTACCGCGCCCCTTTCGGGCGTCTTCCGCTACCGGGTCAAGACGGCTTTCGAGGGCGCAAAGTACAAGCTGACCTTCGTCAGCGACATGGATGGATGGCTCAAGTGCCACCTCGCCCTCATCCTGCCGGCCTGCTATCTCTGCTACGCCTGCAGCGGCGACCTCTCCAAGGCGACGAAGGAGCAGCGTGACCTGGTCCTCGACGCCGCGTGGGAGGCCTGCGAGATGCTGAAAGCCGCCCACATCCCCGTGGACGACAAGGAGAACACCGACTGCTACCGTGCCGGTACGCCCGGCCGCCGGAAGATGGACGCCATGGTCCTGGCGCTCTGTAAGACCCCGCTGGGCCGTCTCTGCGTCTCCGACCACGCGATGCATGCTGTGACCGAGATGCAGTACCTCGATGAGGCTTTCGAAGGTCTGCGCACCCGGACGAGCGTCCGGATGACGGCGTGGGATACCCTGCGCAGCCAGATGCCCTCGTGGGACATCATGCGGAAAAAGACGGCGAAAGCAAGGCGATAAGTGCATGGAAAAAGAGGCAGATGCGAGTCTGCCTCTTTTTTGTGTGGGAAAAACCTCTCAGTCTGCTTCGCAGACAGATCCCCTCGGTAGGAGCAACGGCGACGACCGCCGCCAGCGGCGGAAACAGGGAGGAGCTGTTGGGGCCGCGGCCAGCAGGATGCGAGCGACAGCGAAGCAGACGCTGGGAGCCGCAACCCGGGCAGTGGCACGGCGTCAGCCGTGACGGAGAGGTTCAGCCTTTCCAGAAATCTTCCAGCTTTTTCTTCAGCTCTTCCGTATCCCTCAGATACTCCAGATGCCTCCAATGCTTCGGGAAGAGCCGGGCGTACTCGCTCTGGGCAAAGCGGTCGTCGAGGAGCAGCACCACGCCCTTATCTTCCTGCGTCCGGATGACCCGCCCGGCGGCCTGCAGGACTTTGTTCATCCCGGGCCAGCGGTAGGCGTAGTCGAAGCCCGCCCCGTTCTGGGCGTCGTAGTAGCGGCGCAGCATCTCCTGACGGGGACTCACCTGCGGCAGGCCCACGCCCACGATGGCGCAGCCGATGAGCCGGTCGCCCGCGAGGTCCACGCCCTCGCCGAAGATGCCGCCCATGACCCCGAAGCCGAGAAGCGTCTTCTCCGGGCAGGGCGAAAACCGCTCGAGGAACGCCGCCCGCCCGGCGTCGTCCAGACCGCTCTCCTGTACCAGTGTGCCGATGTCCGGGTAGCGGGCGGTGAAGTCCTCCCACACCTGCCGCAGATAGGCATAGCTGGGGAAGAAGGCCAGATAGTTGCCCACCCGGCTGGACGCCAGTGCCGCGAGGGCGTCCGAGATGGGCCGGATGCTGGCGTCCCGCTGGCGGTAGCGGGTGGAGATGGAGGGCAGACAGTAGAGCCCGAGGTTTTCTGCCGGGAAGGGGCTTTCCAGCGCCACGGCCCGGGCCTCGGGACAGCCGAGGACGGTGCGGTAGTAGCCCGGCGGCGTCAGCGTCGCGCTGAACAGCGCCGTCGCCCGCCCTGCCGAAAGGCTTGCGTCCACGAAGGGGGACGGGTCGAGGCAGAGCAGCTGCAATTCAAGGTCACTGCCCCGGGCGGTGAGCTGGGCGGCAAAGTGCTCGTCGTACCGTTCCGACGCCCGCAGGATGTCCTGCACCTCAAAGTAGAGATCCAGCAGGGCCGCGTGGGCTTCGGCGTCGGGATCATCTTCCAGCCAGTCCTGCAAGGGAGCCGTCAGCGCCCGCAGCGGGGCCAGCAGGGCTGAGGGAAGCTCCTTGCAGAACACCGTGCCGTCCTGAGCGTAGTCGGCGGCGGGCAGCTCGATGGCGGGCGTCTCCGCAGATCCCAGCAGGGAGGTCTGGCCGCTGTCGTCCTCTTCGGCGGCAGTGCTGCCCCGGCGGGGCGCGAGGGTCGAGACCGCTTTCCGTCCCTCTAAAAAGGCTTTGTCGGCCTTGCTCAGAGCGGTCTTGAGGGTGCTTTTGCCCCGCCCGAGTGCGCGTTTTGCCTCGGTGAGGCTGCTCTTGCAGAAGCGTGCCGAGTACATGGCCCGCGCCCGCTCGGGCAGATTGTGGGCCTCATCCACGAGGAAGAGCCAGTCGCCCGCGCTGTCGAAGAACCGCCGCAGATGCACTACGGGGTCGAAGAGGTAGTTATAGTCGCCGATGATGACGTCGCACCACTCGCTCAGATCCAGCCCCAGCTCGAAGGGGCAGACCGTGAACTGCTTTGCGGCGTCGGCCAGCGCGGCCCGGTCGAAGCGGCCGGTGCCGTCGTCCAGAAGGGCTTTCAGGGCCGTGTTCACCCGGTCGTAGTAGCCGTTTGCGTAGGGGCAGAGCTCCGGCAGGCAGGCGGGATGGCCCTCAGCATCCGGGTGGAGGCAGACCTTCTCCTTGGCTGTCAGGGTCACGCTGCGCAGAGCCAGCTTGGAATCAGACGCCCGCAGCCGCGCAATGGCATCCTCGGCGGCGGACTGAGTCGTGTTGCGGGCCGTCAGGTAGAACAGCTTCTCGCCGCAGCCGGTGCCGATGGCCCGCAGAGCAGGAAAGAGGACGCTCATGGTCTTGCCGATGCCGGTGGGGGCCTGACAGAAGAGCCGGACGCCGCTTTTAGACGGCGCGGCAGTGCAGGCGCGGTAGACTTCGCCTGCCAGCGCCCTCTGCCCGGGCCGGTAGGCCGGAAAGGGGAAATCCAGCGCCGAAAGGCTCACGCCCCGCTGCTCCTTCCACGCCAGCTGACGCTGCGCCCAGGGGGCGTACTGCTCGAGCAGATCCTGCAAAAACGCTTCCAGCTCTTCAAGGGTGAAATGCCGCACGAAGCGGAGGATGTCGTCGGTGTCGATTTGGTAGTAGGTGAGCCGGACGTCCAGCTTTTCCAGCCCCTGCTGACGGCCATACAGCGCCCCGTAGACCATTCCCTGCGCCCAGTGGCAGGGGTTCATGTCCTCGGCGATGTCGTCGGCGGGGACGGCTGTGGCCTTTATCTCGTCGATGACCGTCACGCCCGCCTCGTCGGTGAAGATGCCGTCGGCCCGGCCTTCGATGGTGAAGGGGATGCCCGCCGCTTCCCGTTCGCCGGAGAGAAAGACTTCGGCGGCGTAGCCTTCGCCTGCGGCCTTTTGGAGCTTGCGGTGGATGCGTGCGCCCTCGTTGGCGCGGTCGAAGCCGGTAAAGCGGCTGTCGATGCTGCCGGTGCGGAGCAAAAATTCCACCAGCTGGCGGACAGGCAGGCGAAAAGCAGGCATAGCGGGTCACTTCCTTTTAGAATATCATTCCAGCCCCAGCATCCCGGCGCACTGGGCGGCAGCTTCGTCCACCTTGCCGAAGTCCACGGCGGCGCGGTAGTACGTCTCCAGCTCGTCGTGGCAGGCTTTGGCCTGTGCCATCAGGTCGGCGGCCTGTTCCAAAAGCTCTGCTGCCGCCCGCTCGTTGAAGCGGAGACGGGCGCGGTAGCCCGCCAGATTTTCCCGGTCCACGAAACGGGTACACCGGACGGCCTGCACGCCGGGCAGCTGCACCGGGTGCCACCGGTTGTCGGTGAGGAAAGCCAGCCGGAGGGCCGGGATGAAGAGATGGTCTATCTTGTCGTCGGGGTGCATGGCGCAGGGGCAGGTGATGATGTGGTAGCCCCGGGCCAGCGCCTCGGCCCGGATGAGCTCGAGAAGCAGGCGGGAGACGGCGCCGTAGTCGTCGTGGAAGACCACATACCGGTCGGCCAGCGCCTGTACGGTGCCGCGGTAGAAGACCGGCCCTTTCGGCGTGATGGCCGACAGCAGCCGCAGCTCTTCGCTGGCCGAGGCCCCCTCGGGCAGGCGGGGGAGAGTCCGGGCGCAGAGCCGCTTGACGTAGCGGCGGACTTTCTCGAAGTTGGCACTGCACGCCTCAGCCCGGCGGCTGTCCAGCAGCAGGCTCCCGGCAGATGCGATATACCGCGCGGCCCGGCTGCGCAGGGCAGTGTTCTGGGCGAAGAGCCGCTTCACCTCGTCGGCGTGGGCGTGGAGGGCGTCGGCGTCCAGTGTGTGGTACAGGCTCACCACCTGCTCCTCTGCGCCCGGGGCGTCCGGCTCCATGACATGGGGTGCGGTGGCGTCCACGATGGCGGCGCGCTTGTCGAGAAAGATGACGCCGTCCAGACTGTCGGGGTCGCTGGCGCAGTGGATGCGCTGGATAGGCTCCCCCTTCTGCTCGGCCTTGACGGCCAGCCGCTTCATCAGCGTCGATTTGCCGCAGCCCGGCCCGCTTTTGATGAGATACATCTGCATCCCCGGTTCCTGCCGAAGCGGCTCAAAATAGCCCTTGAACCCGGCGGGGGTGGTGGTGCCCAGAAAGAAATCAACAGAATCGCTGCGTACAGCATTCATACTCAAACACCTCACTTTTGCTATAGGGTATGCAAAAATGAGGAAAAAAGTGAAGAGGGGAAAACCTCTCCGTCAGCGCTGACGCGCTGCCACCTCTCCTATCGAGGAGAGGCCTTGGCATACCGGAAAACTTAATCTCTTCGCCAGAGGCTCCCCTCGGTAGGGGAGCTGTCGAGCGATAGCGAGACTGAGAGGTTTAATACGTATGCTCGCACACCTCGTGTATTTTATCCCGCAGGGCCACGAAGTCGCCGAAAGCCTCCGGCTTGTTCTGGGGCTGACGGAGCAGGGCGGCGGGGTGGAACGTCCCCATGAAGAGGATGCCGTTCTTCTCAATAAAGGTGCCGTGCTCCTTCGTCACCGAAAAGTCGGCGCGTATCATCCGCTGGGCGGCGATGCGGCCCAGGCAGACGACGATTTTAGGCCGCAGCAGACGGAACTGCTCTCGCAGCCAGGGCATACAGGCTTCGCTCTCGGCGGGCAGGGGGTCGCGGTTCTGAGGCGGGCGGCACTTGACGATGTTGGCGATATAGCAGTTGGAGGCACGGTCGAGGTCGATGGCGAAGAGGTATTTGTCCAGCAGCTGGCCGCTGCGTCCCACGAAGGGCAGGCCCTGCTCGTCCTCGCTCTGGCCGGGGCCTTCGCCCACGAAGAGCACCTCGGCATTCTCCACGCCCTGCCCGAACACCACGTTGTGCCGGGTGGTGTGCAGCGGACAGCGCTGACAGGCGAGACAGTCGTTTTTCAGTGTTTCCCAATCCATAAGCTCGGTATCCTCTCACAAACTAAATGACATTTTCTTAACAAATCATCGCACGATTTCTTCCTTAAAATATACCACAAAATTCAAGATTTGTCTTGAAGTTTTCTGACTCTGTGCTAGAATAAAAAAGAAGGGCATATCTGTGATGCCCGGAATAATTGCAAAGTAATTTCGGAGGTAATCAACAATGGCTGATATGTTTGCACCCCTGGTAGCCCAGCTGAAGGCAAACCCCAAGACGATCGTTTTTACCGAGGGCAATGACCCCCGCATTCTGGAGGCCGCAAGCAAGCTGCTGGCTGAGGGCGTGTTGAAAGTTGTTATGGTCGGCAACGAGGCAGAGTGCAAGGCTGCTGCCGCTGCTGGCAATTTTGATATTTCCGCTGCTGAGATCATCGACCCTGAGAACTACGCCGGCTTCGATGAGATGGTCAACACCATGGTCGAGCTGCGCAAGGGCAAGCAGACCGCAGAGGAGTGCACTGCTCTGCTGAAGAAGTCCAACTACTTCGGCACCATGCTGGTCAAGATGGGCAAGGCTGACTGCCTGCTGGGCGGCGCTACCTACTCCACCGCCGACACCATCCGTCCCGCTCTGCAGCTGGTCAAGACCAAGAAGGGCGCTCATCTGGTGAGCTCCTGCTTCATTCTGGACCGTGACTGCGGCGAAGAGGGCCTGAAGCGCATCGCTATGGGCGACTGCGCCGTCAACATCGACTACACCGATACCGTCGATAAGGCTACCGGCGAGGTCAAGGTCGCTGCTTCTGCCAAGCTGGCTGAGGTGGCTGTCGAGACCGCTAAGACCGCTAAGCTGTTCGGCATCGACCCGAAGGTCGCTGTCCTGAGCTTCTCCACCAAGGGTTCCGGCAAGGGCGGCACCGTCGCTCTGAGCCACGACGCTGTCATCAAGGCTCAGGAGATGGCTCCCGAGCTGGCTATTGACGGCGAGCTGCAGTTCGACGCAGCCGTTGCTCCCGAGGTCGCACAGGTCAAGTGCAAGGGCAGCAAGGTCGCCGGTCAGGCTAACACCTTCATCTTCCCCTGCATCGAGGCCGGCAACATCGGCTACAAGATCGCACAGCGTCTGGGCGGCTACGCTGCCTACGGCCCCATCCTGCAGGGCCTGAACGCTCCCATCAACGACCTGTCCCGTGGCTGCAACGCCGACGAGGTCTACAAGATGAGCCTCATCACCGCCTGCCAGTCCTGAGCTGACATCCGGCTGAACTGAAAAGCTGAAAAGAGCCGCTGCCGCATTTTGCGGGCAGCGGCTCTTTTGGATGTACATCGACTGCGGTTTATGATATGATAAGCATAAGAAGCCCCGGCAGAGAAGGAGAACATTTGAACGTGAAAATAAAAGCTTTGGCCTTTGTCCTCATGGCGGTGCTGCTTTTGTGCGGCTGTGGGCAGAAGAGCGAAACGGCGGCTGCGACCCCGGCTCAGGCGGTCACAGCGTCTGCTGCCCAGAGCAGTACGGCTCGTCCGGTGAGTACCGGCGTTACGCCGGAACAGTTCGGGGCGAAGGGCGACGGTATCGCGGACGACCTGCAGGCTCTGCAGGCCGCGATGCAGCAGGCCAGCGCGTCCGGTCAGCCTCTCGAGCTGACGGAGGGGGCGGTCTACCGCTTCTCCTCCAGCCTCGGGCTGCCCAGCGGGCTGACCATCCAGGGAAACGGCGCTGTCCTGCTCAGCGATATTCAGTACCCTGACCTGAGAGAGGACCGTGTGGCGGTGGAGCTTATGGGAGACCCCAATGATGACCGCGCCCACGACGTCCGGCTGGAAAATGTGACCTTCCGGGCAGCGGACAGCTGTCAGGCCAACTATATGCTCCGGGTGATGCTCGCCCGCAATGTGGAATTTGTGGGCTGCACCTTCGACTGTGAGCCCAACGAGTGGGGGCGCTGCGCCGCCGACCTGTATGGCGGCAACGAGAATATCCGTTTTGAGGGCTGTGTATTCCGCCAGATGACCTCCGGCGCGTCCGGCGGCATCTGGGTGCGCAACTGGACGGACAGGGTGGAGAGCCGGAATATCCGCTTCCAGAACTGTGAATTTTACAAGTCCGGTGCCGACGAGCTGCTGGCGGTCTGGGGATGGGGCGGCGCGGTGCGGGATGTCGTCCTCTCAGGCTGCAGCTTCTATGAGACACAGACGCAGGAGGCGCTGGATGCCGATCATCGCTCGGTGTGGTTCATCACGCTGGGGCAGAGCGGCACCACAGACGTCCGGATGGAGGATTGCACCGTCCGTGCGGAGTATTGTGAGACCATTTTCCGTATGGTAGGCGATAAGACCCGCGCCGTCGTGGACAACTGCGACATCACCATGAAACAGCCGGACAGCATGGCAAAGCACGATATGAAAAAGGGCGCGAACCCCATGATGGCCCGGGGCAATGACCGTGCCGACGGCAGCACGGTCATCCAGAACAGCCGCATCACCCTGAGCGGCGACAACGGGCGGCGCATCTGCTATCAGCTCAGTGCCTTGAAAGGGAATACGCTGGACGTCTCCCTCGGCTACGGCATCGCCAGCACGAAGGAAGTCAGCGGCAACACCATCCGGGGCCGGATACGGCATAAAGTCTTCCAGGACTGCTCCGGCGTGGAGAATAACAATGTAGAAGTGCGGAGATTCTCGATTCTGGGATGAACCGCTCATAAAAAGGAGGTTTTATCATGCGAAGAAAATTTATTGCGGCGGTCACATCGGGCGTTCTGGCCCTGACGGTCATGGCAGCTCTGCCCACCCATGCGGAGGCGGTGAGCATCTGGCTTGACCTTACCCCGGGGACGGAGAGCGTCGAGACGTTCCAGTACAAGGACTATGCAGACCGCTATTCGGACGCCTACGAGCTCTATGGCTATGACGCTGAGGCGCTGTTCAACCACTATGAGACGGTCGGCAAGGCCGAGAACCGGGTAGGACGCTTCAAGAAGACGCCGGAAGAAGATGACCGGCATCCCTATGTGTGGGACGCCGATGAGCCGCTGGACCCGCTGCCGCCTTTGGACTTTCACGCGCAGCCGGACTGGTTCGATGCCCGTACCCTCCCGGAGAACCTGTCCAACGTCCGTATCATAAAAGAATATGAGCAGCTGGAGGCCTTTATAGAGAAAGACGAGTGGATCGGAGACCCCGTTCTGGTGCGGAAGGAAGAGCTCCTGAATGAGATGAGCAGCCGCGCCCGGAACTATAGAGGCCAGCGCGGCGGAGCTGACTATCTTCGCGCCATCAGTCAGGACATCGACGTGCTGCTTGATTTCATGGGATAAGGATGCTATAAGATGAAAAGGGAAGAGCCTCACTGCAAAGCGGTGAGGCTCTTCCCTTTGGTGGAGCACAGAGGGTTCGTCTGGCTCACGTGTGGTGGAGGCGATGGGAGTCGAACCCATGTCCGAAAAGAGTTCAGCGTAGGTGTCTCCGGGTGCAGGCGATCTACAACATTCCCTCCGCGTCACGCCGGTCGTCAGGCTAACGCTTCAGTAGCTTCATGAGTTCCTGCCGGTCCGCAAAGCTTAGGTCCGTTCAGGTGCTGTGTCTAAAGGACGCCCCGGCCCCACACGACACAAGAGTGGGCGGAACGCGCAGCACTCAGGCTGCGAGCAACTGATAATTGTTGTTGTCAGTTAATTTTTTGGAGGAGTTTAGAGCAGTTCCCCCACTGCTACCCGCTGCCCAGGCCTCGCTCCCCCCGTCGAAACCTTTACGCCCCCATAAAGCGCATGTTGCCATGCGCAGAAAGCTTGGTGTTCTCAGGGCAGAAATGCTGCCTGAAAGAGATTTAGTAGAATTTGCCGTTGGACTTCACAGCCCGGTCGATGGAGCGCTTGGCGTCGCGCTTGGCGGCGTCGGCACGCTTGTCGTAGAGCTTTTTGCCCTTGCACAGGCCGACTTCCATCTTGACGCGGCCATGCTTGAAGTAGAGAGAAAGGGGAACGAGAGTATAGCCCTGCAGCTTGCACTGCTGGTGCAGACGCCGGATCTCGGTTTTGTGAGCCAGCAGACGCCGCACCCGCAGAGGGTCCTGATTGAAGATGTTGCCGTGGTCGTAGGGAGTGATGTGCATTCCCTTGACCAGCAGCTCGCCGTCCTCAATATCGACCCAGCTGTCTTTCAGGTTGACGCCGCCGGCACGCAGGCTCTTGACCTCGGTGCCTTTCAGCTCGACGCCCGTTTCCAGCGCTTCGAGCACGAAATACTCGTGACGCGCCTCGCGGTTTGTGGCGATGGTCTTTGTCGCCGGACGTTCCTTGGCAGGTGCCATGAAGCGCGCCTCCTTTCCTTTACTGTCTTGTCATTATATCACATTTTGCTGGATTTTCAAGAGCGATTTTTGAAAGAATCGTTAAGGTTCTATAAAATCTGCTCTTTACAGCTCGTCGCGGCCGGAGAGCGCGCGGTAAAGCGTCGTCTCATCGGTGTACTCGAGGCTGCCGCCCACGGGCAGGCCGTAGGCCAGACGGGTGGTCTTGATGCCCAGGGGCTTGATGAGCTTTGCCAGATACATGGCCGTGGCCTCGCCCTCGACGGTGGGGTTCATGGCCATGATGACCTCTTTCACCTCGCCGCTGCCCAGCCGGGCCAACAGCTCCTTCACCGAGAGCTGTTCGGCACCGATGCCGTCCATGGGGCTGATGAGGCCGTGGAGGACATGATACAGGCCGTGGTACTCCCGGGTGCGCTCAAAGGCCTGCACATCGCGGGGCGTCTCGACCACGCAGATGGTGGAGCGGTCCCGCTTGGCGCTGGAACAGATGGGGCAGAGCTCGGCCTCGGTGTAGTTCTGGCAGACGCGGCAGCGGTGGAGCCGGGTGTGGGCGTTCTGGATGGCCTCGGCCAGTGCCGCGGCGTCCGCGTCCGACATACTCAGCACCTGATAGGCCATCCGGGTCGCGCCCTTGCGGCCGATGCCCGGGAACTGGCTGAACTGCTCAATAAGCTTTTCCAGCGGCGCTGCGGTGTAACCCATGCGTATCCCTCCCGCTTAGAGGCCGGGGATGTTCAGACCGCCGGTCAGCTTGCCCATCTCGGCCTCGGCAGTTTCGTCCACCTGCTTGACGGTGGCGTTGACGGCGGCGGCCACCAGGTCTTCCAGCATCTCGATGTCGTCGGGGTCAACGGCCTCGGGCTTGATGGTGATGCCAAGGATCTCGTGCTTGCCGTTCATGCGGACAGTGACCATCTCGCCGGAGGCGCTGCCGGTGTATTCGGCGGCTTCCAGCTCGGCCTGCTTGGCCTTCATGTCATCCTGCATCTTCTGAGCCTGACGCATCAGGGCGTTCATATCGGGGCGGCCAAAGCCTGCGGGCATTCTTGCTTTCATAATTGGTTCTCCTTAAAAGTTATTGTTTATCTTTTTTTCTTCGCGCTGTCCTCAATGCTCACGTCCAAACCCAGCTTTTCCAGCGCATGGAGTGACTGTTCGGCATTGGAGGTGTGCTTTGCGGCGGTGCGGGGCTCGTAGGGGCCGATCGGCACCGCGACGCCTGACACCTGCGCGATGAGTTTTTTGATGAGACGCTGGCTGTCCTTGTTGACACGGATGAAGTCCCGGAAGGTCTTGCCGCCGTCGATGAGCACCCGTGTGCCATCGAAGTACGCCTTCGATTTGCGCAGGTAGCTGTGAAGCATCGGGTCCTTCTCCTGTAAGAGCTTGACGACTTCGCTCCACTGCTCGAAGGGATTGACGCCCTCTGCGGCCACCTTGCGGGGTCGGCTGAGAGCCGGGTCGACGGTGTACTCCGGGGCAGGTGCTGCCGACGAGACCGTTGCAGCGGACTCCACCGGTCTCTCTTCCGGTACGGGTGGTACAGGCGCAGTGACCGGCGCAGTCGGCTCATCCCAGGGCAGGGGGGCCGACTCCGTCACCGGCGGCTCGTCGGGCGGAGGTGGAAGCTCTTCGTCTGCGGGCGCGGGGGACTCTGGAATATCCGGGGCAGCGGCCTTCGGCTCTACAACGGGCGCGGGAGCAGGCTCCTTTTCCACTGCCGGTGCGGCCATAGGTTCCACGGGTGCAGCAGGTGTACTCATGAAAGGCTGCGGCGCAGACTGGATCGGTGCCGCAACAAAGGGCCGGACGACCGGTGCGGCAGGAGCGACAGTCTGCACAGGCATTGCCGCCACGGGGACAGCTGCGGCCTGCGGCGGCTCCGAGAGGGTGAAGAGGGCCAGTTCCAGCTCGATGCGCTGGTCACTGCCCCGAGTCATATGCTCAAGGGCGTTGCCCAGCGTACGGATGGCCCGGATGGCCTCCCGCTGGCCCAGCTGAGGGCCTTTTTCGAGGTACTGCTGTTCCTCTTCGGGGGAAACACCGGACAGCAGGCTCTGCCCGCCGGGCAGAGCCGCCAGCATCAGGGCGCGGTAGTGGGCGATGAGCTCTTCCGTCAGACGCTTCACATCCACCGACTGCTGCCGCAGTGCGGCCAGCTGAGCCAGCGCCGCTGCGCCGTCCTGCGCTTCCAGAGCATCCGAAATATGGAACAGGTAGCTCCGGTCGGTGACGCCCGCCATCCGGCGGACAACATCAGCATCGATTTTTGCGGTCACGCCGGCGCAGGTGTCGAGGATCGAGAGGGCGTCACGCATGGCACCATCGGCCAGACGGGAGATCAGCTCTGCACCACCGGTCGTCAACTCTAAGCCCTCTTGTCCGGCGATATACTCGACCCGCTGGGCGATGTCTTCCGGCCCGATGCGGGTGAAATCGTACCGCTGGCAGCGGGAGAGGATGGTGGCCGGGACTTTCTGAATCTCGGTCGTGGCGAGGATGAAGATGACGTGGGCGGGCGGCTCTTCCAGCGTTTTCAGCAGGGCGTTGAAGGCCGCTGTGGACAGCATGTGTACCTCGTCGATGATGTATACCTTATAATGACAGGCACTGGGGGTGTAGGCTGTCTCATCACGCAGGTCGCGGATGTCGTCCACACCGTTGTTGGACGCGGCGTCCATCTCCACCACGTCGAGGATGCTGCCGTTGTCGATGCCCTTGCAGATCTCGCACTCGCCGCAGGGGTCGCCGTTATGGGGGTGGAGGCAGTTGACCGCCTTGGCGAAAATCTTCGCGCAGGTGGTCTTGCCCGTGCCGCGCACGCCGGTAAACAGGTAGGCGTGGCCTACGCGGCCCGACGCTATCTGATTGCGCAGCGCCGTGACGATGCCGCGCTGTGCGACGACATCCTCAAACCGCTGGGGTCTCCATTTGCGGTATAATGCGCGATACATCGGTGCTTCCCTCCCGTCAGTAATAAAAAATCGGACAGCGCTGACGGGGTTTGACCCCCGCCTTGCGTAACTCGGCATACGGATGCAGGCTGACTGAAACGCACGGGGCGCGCCGCTTAAGGCTGCTTGGTTCCCCACCTGACCTGGTTCACTGCGGCTCCATCGTACAGGACCCGCATCCGTATGCCGAACCACGCAGCAGGCGCTGTCCGACAAGGCACACGATTTGTGTGCCTTAGTATTGTACCACAGTTCGGCGAGGAATGCAAGAGGAAGCTAAGGCTGCTCCCATCCGGCCCGCAAAAGCTCCAGTGCGTGTGTTTCAAGCCGGGAAACGTAACTCCGGCTTATTTGGAGCAGCTTTGCCGTTTCCAGCTGGGTCAGCGGCGGCTGGCCCGCCAGACCGTACCTTAATAATATGAGTTTCCGCTCCCGGGCAGGCAACCCCTCGATGAGGCGGCGCAGGCGCTGGGCATCGTCCTGTTTTTCGCAGCTGTCCTCCATGCAGAAGCCGTCCTGCAGCACATCGGCGAGGGTGAGGGCAGAATCTTCCTTTCCAGCATCAAGAGTCTCCTGAAGCGAGAGGGTGGGGGCGTTCTTCCGCTCCCGCCGGAAGTGCATCCGGAGCTCGTTTTCGATGCACCGGCTGGCATAAGTGGAGAAGCGCGCCCGGCGGGTGGAGTCGAAGGTGTCCACGGCTTTCATCAGGCCAATGGTGCCGATGGAAATCAAATCGTCCTGCTCAGAGGGGAGAGCATAGTATTTCTTTGCGATGTGCGCCACTAAGCGCAGATTGTGGCGGATGAGCTTTTCCCGGGCGGACGAATCACCAGTCCGCAGGGCGGCAAAGGTCCGGATCTCTTCCTGCGGGCTCAGCGGGCGGGGGAAACTGCCCGCTTCCAGATGAAGCGCCAGAAACAGAAATTTTGTGGCGAAAAATTGTAAAAGAGATAAAAACATGCCGAGTTCCTCCCCGAAGCATCATAAACTGTTACTTTAATTTATGAAGGATGGCTTGCCCTTTTTCCTGACTTTGGGCGGGAATGCCGTCAAAATCGGACTCCGGGGAGAACAGCTCTGCCTCATTGTCCACAAAATACTGATAGGCGTCCTTGTCTGCAATCAGGTAGACAGGATTCTGCAAAATCGACTTGATGGAAAACCGGGTGAACGAACGCCCGGTTTTTGTTTTGATGCCCTGCCGCAGCAGCTCGGTCTCGGTCATGGTCAGGGAATCGTACTGCTCATAGAGGTCGAAAATTTTGTAGATGATCTCTGCCTCATCCGGCAGCAGCTTCAGTTTGCAAGCCTTTTTGGTCTTGCCGTCCACCGTGATGCTCTTGACGCTCTCGGAGGCGTATCCCGTGGGGGTAGCGCCGCCCAGCCAGCGCCCGGTCTTTGCCAGTTCGTGCATATTATCCCGGATGCGCTCTGCAATGGTCTCCCGCTCCAGCTGACTGAACACCGATGCGATGTACATCATGGCACGTCCCATGGGGCTGGAAGTATCAAAGCTTTCCCGGATGGACACAAAGTCGATGCCCAGCCGTCCCAGCTCTTCAATCAGGCTGGAAAAGTCGCTGATGTTGCGGCTGATGCGGTCCAGACGGTAGACCACAATGGCACGGATCTTCCGCTCTTTGGCGGCGGTCATCATCTTTTTGAAATCCGGGCGGTTCAGGTTGCCGCCGGAAAAGCCCTCGTCCTCAAAGACAACGGCATGTTCCGCAGCGGCATCGCCGTAGTGGGTGCGGATATATTCGTGGCAGAGGTCAATCTGATTTCCGATGCTCTCGCCCTTGCCGGTGTAGCGGGACTTGCGGGAATAAATTGCAATGGTGTCGGCAGTTTTGGCCATGAGATACTCCTTTCCTGTTGTCTGGTGGCCGTAGATGCGGCTATTGTAGCATGGTGAGCGATTTTGGCAAAGAAAAATAACGATAGTTATATATATTCATCACAAACAGAACGGAGGTGTCAAGGATGTAAACGGTCAAAAAGGGGGGCTACAAACTGGCCATGCGTTTTACCAAGGGCAAGCACGCATTTGTTGTTGCCACCCACACGGACAGGAAACACATCCACAACCATGTGATTTTCAACTCTACGGCACTGGATGGCACCAGAAAGTTCCGGGATTTTTTCTTTTCGGCGTTGGCAGTGCAGCGGTTGAGCGACCTGATTTGCTTACAGGAATCAACTTGCGTAAATTTTCACGCAGATTGGCCTCTCTTTTTTACACAGCCAACGTCTGGCAGGACTTGAAATGACAGTGGGGGAGGGGATATAATATAAAATGTTGCAGTGTGCCTTGTGAGACACAACGGAAGCGCTGGAATGGAAGGAAACAGCGGGGTCAAAACCCTACGAGGATGAAAATGAAATTCGATAGAAGACTTACAGATGAAATCTACACTTCCGATACGGTAAGGCTGGGAAAAGATGCATTTCAGGCCATGCAGGAGACGATCTATCATAATGGCGGTGTCGGAACCATTACCGGGTACTATGATGCCGAATTGTCGATCCTGTCGGTCAGTGATCTGTTGCTGCATAATCTGAACCACAGCTATGAGTCCCTGATGGAGCAGACAAAGGGTTCGCTGAAGAATCTTTTCTATAAGAAAGATGCCACATTCCTCGACAATGCGCACTTTCGTCAGATCAAGGGCGAAGGAGAAGGCCGGATCCTTACAGCAGATGGCTCTCCCGTCTATGTGCGTCTCTATAAAGAAGATGTAGTCGATACGAATGGAACACCGATCTGGATCATGTCAGTACAGATGAACTGGGCGTATGAGAACCTTGCGCTGGTCAATGAATCCATCCATTCTGCACTATGGTATTTTGAGTGTAATGAAAACAGTGAGATCGTTCATGTGAACTGGAGCCATGCGTTCCGGCAGATCCTTGGTTATCATGACATTCTGGATTTTCCGAACAAACTGGATTCTTGGTCGAACCTTCTGCACCCGGAGGACTATGACCGGGTGATGAAGCTGCTTTTGGAAACGATTGCGGACAAAAGCAACGCCACGAAGTTCAGCGTAGAGTACCGACTGAAAATGCAGGATGGCCAATACCAGTGGTTCCGGGCATCGGCGGAGGTGATACGCCGTCTGGATGGCTCGGCCAATCGAATTGCCGGAATCATCAGCAACATTGACGCGGAAAAAAGAAGCCGGATGCAGGCGCAGCGGGCAGCGGCATTTCACCGTGCATTTACCAGCGCAAACCTCTGCGAATACTATGTAAATCTGGAAAAGAACACCTTTGATACTTTCAAAGTGGAGCCCTCTTTGATGACGGCCTTTGAGCAGAACCACACATGGGATGGACTGGTCAGATTCTTTGTGGACAACTATGTGGTTGAAGAGGACAAAAAGCCTGTAACGAATTTCTATAATCGCGCTTACATCGCGGAAAAATTAAAGGGGCTGGAGACGGAGCTGCGTCAGGACTGCCGCATCGTTCTGAATGGGGAGGAACGATGGGTCAGCAATGTGGTCATGCGCGGCGAGATCGAAGATTCCGAATATGCGATGATTTTTCTGCGGGACATCACAGAGTTCAAAACAGAGATGGCACGGCGGATGCAGATGGCCTCAGATAACGCATCCATGGACCTTTTGATCAAGAGTATGGTGCGTCTGCTGGACCGCTTTGTCGTCTGCGATCTGGAGAATGACCGGTATCGGTTCTATAATCTGCGAGGTGAAATGATATACGCGCCGACGGGAACCTACCATGGTTTTGTGGAGCAGGTGGCTGCAAAGTATAAGACACTGGAACCGCTGGACGGATTGGCTGCTTTGATCTCGCCGGAAAATATCCGAAAGAATCTGCAGGGCGAGAACGACATCTACAAATTTGAATACTGCTCCATAGACGAAAACACCTATAAGATCGCTTCCTTCATTCCGCTGGAGTGGGATGGCACAAAGCTGGTCAAAGCACTGTTGGCATCTATGGATGTGTCACAGGAGAAAAAGGCCGAGATCGAATCCCATAAGGCACTGAAGGATGCGTACCGGGCGGCGGAAAACGCAAGCCGCGCCAAGACAGAATTTCTCTCCAATATGTCCCATGATATCCGTACACCGATGAATGCAATCGTTGGCTTGACCGCCATTGCGGGTGCGAATATCGAGAGTCAGGACAGGGTGGTCGAGTGCCTTGGCAAGATCACAAAGTCGAGTCGTCATCTGTTGGGGCTGATCAATGAAGTGCTGGATATGGCCAGAATCGAGAGCGGGCGAATAAGCCTTGCCGAGGAGGATTTCAGACTGCCGGAGCTGGTCGATAACCTGCTCACCCTCACAAAACCGGCAATCGACGAGCACCACCATCAGCTCGAAGTCCATGTTGAGCACATTGAGCACGAAGCTGTCTGCGGCGACAGCCTGCGCATCCAGCAGGTCTTTGTGAACCTGATGAGCAACGCCGTCAAGTACACCCCGGATGGAGGAAACATCACCTTTACGATCAAGGAAAAACCGAACGGCTTCTCGGAGCTTGGTTGCTATGAGTTTTCCATCGAGGACAACGGCATCGGTATGACGCCGGAATTCCAGAAGATCATGTTCGAGCCGTTCAGCCGGGCAGACGATCACCGGACGACCAAGGTGCAGGGCACCGGTCTTGGCATGGCCATTGCAAGAAACATCGTCAACCTGATGAATGGTGACATTCAGGTCGAAAGCGCTCCCAACAAGGGAACGAAGATCACGGTCACAGTCTATCTGAAGCTTCAGGAGAACGAGAAGGAACAGGAAAAAGAACTGCTCGATCTGCCGGTACTGGTCGTGGACGATGACAAGACCTGCTGCGAAAGCACCGTTGCGACCCTTCAGGAGATCGGCATAGCGGGCGAATGGGTCCTGACCGGTAAGGAAGCTGTGGAGCGCTGCTATGCGCGTCATGAGACCAACAGTGACTATTTTGCGGTGATCCTGGACTGGAAGATGCCGGAGATGGACGGTATTGCAACTGCCAGAAAAATCCGGGAACGGGTAGGAGAAGATGTCACGATCATCATCCTGACTTCCTTTGATTTCAGCGAGATCGAAGAAGAAGCCAGAGCAGCAGGCGTGAATGCGTTTATGGCAAAACCGCTGTTCCGTTCCCGTCTGACGGCAACTCTGCGGCAGCTTACATCCGAGAAGAAGGAGGAAAACGCCCGGAACTATCTGGAAGACTTTGCGAAGGAAAACTATGCGGGTAAGCGGATCCTTCTTGTGGAAGATAACGAGCTGAACCGTGAGATCGCAACCGAGATCATAGGCATGACGGGCGTGACCATTGACATTGCCGAAAACGGAAAAATTGCAGTCGAAAAGGTGATGGAAGCGCCAGAAAAGTGGTACGATCTCATTTTTATGGACATCCAGATGCCCATCATGAATGGTTACGAAGCCACTGCTGCGATCCGTGCGCTTGCCGGCAGCCGGGGCAAAGTGCCCATCATTGCCATGACGGCAAATGCCTTTGCCGAGGACGTGCAGCTGGCAAAGAACACCGGCATGAACGAGCATATCGCCAAACCGCTTGATTTGAATAAGCTGAACGATGTGCTGAAACAGTGGCTGTGATCTGTGCATTGCAGTAAGGCGCGTGATACTGGCTGACATAAAGCCCTATCTGGGCAAACAGGAACATCACGTTTCAAGATTGTCCATCAAAAATACGTTGGTACGTTTTACACTGTGACGATTCAAAAAACAAAGGAGAGATATTTTGCTATGATCTACAAAAAGCGATACGGTCAACCGTTTGATACCGAAAGTGTAGTGGGTTCTTTTTTGCCCATGATGGAAACGATACCCTATCTGACCAAGGAGCCGAATGGTTTCTCCTATGCCATGGAACCGCAGGATGTCCTGTATGGTCTTGGCGAAAACGTCCGTGGTATCAACAAGCGCGGGTGGGTGTACGAAAGCAAATGCTCCGATGACGGCAACCATACCGAGGGCAAATCCTCGCTGTACGGTGCTTATAATTTTATGATCGTGTCCGGCAAGGATACATTTGGCTTTTTTATCGACTACCCGGGCAAGGTCACCTTTGACTGCGGCTACACCGACCTGGATACCTTACGCATCACGGTAGCCGAGGAAAATTACGATTTCTACATCATTGAGGGCGAGAGCCTGACCGATATTGTGCACCAATTCCGCCAGTTGGTGGGACGCAGTTATATTCCGCCCAAATGGGCTTTTGGCAACGCCCAGAGCCGCTGGAGCTACATGAACGAGGACGAGGTCCGCGAGGTGGTGGCAAATTACCGTGCCAATCATATGCCGCTGGACGCTGTGGTTCTGGATATTGATTACATGGAGCGTTACAAGGACTTTACGGTGGATGCGCAGCGCTTCCCGCATTTTGCAGACTTTGCCGCCGAGATGAAAGCGCAGGGCATCCATCTTGTCCCCATCATCGATGCAGGAGTCAAGGTCGAAGAGGGATATGATGTGTACGAGGAAGGCGTGAAAAACGGCTACTTCTGCACGAATCAGGATGGCACCCCCTTTGTAGCCGGTGTGTGGCCGGGACGGGTACACTTCCCCGATATGCTCAACCCGGAAGCCCGTGCTTGGTTTGGCAGTCAATATAAAGTTCTGCTGGATCAGGGGATCGAGGGCTTCTGGAATGATATGAACGAGCCGGCTATCTTCTACGCAGAGGAAAGACTGAAAAAGGTCTTTGCTAAAATTGAGAAATACACCAAGCAAAACCTGGATATTTCCAGCTTTGGTGCTTTTACCGGCATGGTGGCAGAGCTTTCCAACAACGAAAACGATTATAAGCTGTTCTACCACAACACCAAACAGGGGCGTATGCGGCACGACAAGGTACATAATCTTTTTGGTTATAACATGACCCGTGCTGCAGGCGAGGCTTTTGAGCGGCTGGAGCCGGACAAGCGCATTTTGATGTACTCCCGTTCTGCCTGCATCGGGATGCACCGGTATGGCGGCATCTGGACCGGCGACAACCATTCTTGGTGGAGCCACATTCTGCTTGCGCTGCACATGATGCCCTCCCTGAATATGTGCGGCTTCCTGTACGAAGGCCCCGACATTGGCGGCTTTGGCAGCAATACCACGGAGGATCTGGTGCTGCGCTGGTACGGCATGGGCATCTTCTCTCCGCTGCTGCGGAACCACTCTGCCAACGGCACCCGCCGGCAGGAACCCTACCGCTTTAAGAACAAGGCCGCCTTTGCCGGTATTTTACAGCTGCGCTACCTGCTGCTGCCCTATATTTACAGCGAGTACATGAAAGCTGCCCTGCACGACGGCATGTACTGTATGCCGTTGGCGTTCGCCTTCCCGGAGGACGACTTTGCCCGCCGGGTGGAGGATGAGGTGATGATCGGTGAAAGCCTGTTGATCGCCCCGGTATATGAGCAAAACGCCCGAGGTCGTTATGTTTACCTGCCGGAGGAGATGCTGCAGGTGCGGGTAAAGTGCAGCGAAAGCAACCGCATCGAAACCAGCGTGCTGCCAGCAGGCCATCATTACATTCCGGTGGAGCTGGATGAAGTGGTGTTCTTTATGCGCAAGGGACACCTTCTGCCCCTTGCCAAGGACGGCAAAAAGATCCAGAGCGTTGCCGATGTGGATTTTGCAGATCTGCGCCTGCTTGCCTATGCTCCCGATGGTGCATCCTATGAATACTATACCGATGACGGCGAGACAAGGGATTATGATAAGCCGGAACATTTTGTGCATATCACGCTGGATGCGGATGGAAACGCAAAGAGCGATCGTGCTACGGTCAAAGTAGAAGGATAATCGTCAGTCATTACGCAGTTCCTGCAGGCTGGCATCTATGAGAGCTGCCAGAACTCGGTTCTGAGCAAGCTCTTCTGAATGATTTGAAAAAAGGCTGGGATCGTTGCAGATCCCAGCCTTTTGCAGCAGCCCATTATGGTATGTAATAACTCAGTCCTTCTTCTCGGCGGTGCGGGCAAAGAAGTTGGCGAGGACGGCACCGGAAATGTTATGCCACACAGAGAACACAGCGCCGGGGATGGTTGCCAGCGGATACTGTGCAAAGTGGGCGGCAGCCAGAGAGGTGGCCAGACCGGAGTTCTGCATTCCGACCTCGATAGAAATTGCACGGCACTTGGTGGAATCCAGCTTCAGCAGCTTACCCACGCCAAAGCCGGTGAGGTAGCCCAGCAGGTTGTGCAGGATGACCACAGCAAGGATCAGCAGGCCGCTGGTCATGATCTTGGCGGAGTTTGCGGACACAACAGCGCAGATGATGAGCACGATGGCGGTGGTGGAAATCAGCGGCAGCACCCGGACGGCGTTCTGGGTGAAGGCGTGGAAGAAGTGATTGACCACAAAGCCCAGTGCGATGGGAACCAGCACCACCTTGACGATGGACAGGAACATATTTACAGGATTTACATCCACGCGCTGGCCGGCATACAGCAGGGTCAGCAGCGGGGTGAGGAAGGGCGCCAGCACGGTGGAAACTGCGGTCATGCCAACGGACAGTGCAACGTCGCCCTTGGACAGATAGGTCATCACGTTAGAGGAGGTGCCGCCGGGGCAGGTACCCACAAGGATGACGCCGATAGCCAGCTCGGTGGGCAGGTGGAACAGCTGCGTCAGCGCCCATGCCAAAAAGGGCATCAGGGTGAACTGCGCAATGCAGCCGATGATCACGTCTTTCGGGCGGCTGAACACTACCTTGAAGTCCTCCGGCTTCAGGGTGAGACCCATGCCGAACATGACGATGCCCAGCAGGGTGTTGACCCATGCGGTCTTTACCACACTGAAGGTGCCGGGGAACAGCAGAGCCAGTGCCGCTACCACAATGACGATGGCGGCCATGTATTTGCCCACAAAGTCGCTCACTTTTTCCAATGTTTTCATGATGAAATCTCCTTTTTCAAAACACTTATTTTTGCGGATGCAAAGGCAATGAAACATCCGGAAAATGGCTTTCCCGCAAACAAAAACGCCTTTGTCCCTTACAGTTCGTAAGAGACAAAGGCGTATAAACTCCTCTGCGGTACCACTCTTATTGCCGGTGCAAAGCCCGGCCCCTCAGTGCGCATCCAACAATGCGCGGCCCGTGATAACGGGGGCCTGCCGTTCCCGCTTACTGGGGCGCATACACCGCCCATTCAGCCGGAAAGCTCGGAGAGGATCTTCCCACGGACGCCCTGCACTGCCTTGCACCATCCGGCAGCTCTCTGCAGCATTCTTTCCGGGTACTCTTTCTCGTCATAGCCGAATATTTCACTGCCACGGAGTATACTCTTCTGCCGGGTCGAAGTCAAGAAAAACGACCCTTCTAGTTTTTCATCCGGCTCACGCCAAGAGTGAAGCTGGCTCATGCAATGGCTGCTTACGTGACCCAGTCACAGAAAATCTAACTAGGAAATGTTATCATATAGTCACAGGAAACACCAACGACATTCCGATGGAGGATTTGAATATGAAAGCAAAGTTTTATATCTGTGAGCACTGTGGCAACCTGGTCACCACCATCCACAACGCAGGGGTTCCGCTGGTCTGCTGCGGCGAAAAGATGAAGGAACTGCTCCCCAACACCGTGGAAGCCAGCGGCGAAAAGCATCTGCCGGTGGCAGAGCACTCCGGCAGCACCCTCACCGTCACGGTGGGGGCAGTGGAGCACCCCATGGTGGATGTGCACCACATCCAGTGGCTCTTTGTGGAGACCGAAAACGGCGGACAGCTCCGATACCTCGCCCCCGGTCAGGCACCCAAGGCGGTGTTTGAGCTGGGCGGCGAAAAGCCGGTGGCGGTCTACGCCTACTGCAACCTGCATGGTCTGTGGATGACGAAACTGTAAGAAATAAACGGGCTCCTGCCAGTGGTTGACGCTTGCAGGAGCCTGTTTTTGCGTGCGGAATCTTTTCTGTGGGGAAAAAGCGTGGTATACTGAGTTCCAAGTGATAAATCGGGAGGTACCGTTATGAAGTGGGGAATTTTAGCGACCGGCACCATTGCCAAAAAGTTTGCATCTACGGTGGAACAGATGGGCGCAGAGGGGGAGCAGCTTGTTGCCGTGGGGTCACGGCATCTGGAAAGCGCACAGGCGTTTGCGCAGCAGTACGGCATTCCCTGCTGCTATGACTCCTACGAAGCCCTTGCCGCCGACCCGGAGGTGGAGGCCATCTATATCGCCACCCCCAACACCCTGCATTACGAAAACTGCAAGCTCTGCTTGGAGCAGGGCAAGCACGTTCTGTGCGAAAAGCCCTTTACCATCAGCCCGGAGCAGGCGCAGGAGCTGTACCGTCTGGCAGAGGAAAAGCAACGCTTTCTCATGGAGGCATTCTGGATCTGGCTGCTGCCGCTGTACGACTGTCTGCGCCAGATCCTTGCGGCTGGCACCATCGGGGAGCTGAAGCAGATCACCTGTCAGTACGGCTTTGTGGCCTCCGGTGCCCGGAAGGACCGCAAGTTTGATTCCGGTCTGGGCGGCGGTGCGCTGCTGGATATCGGCATCTACGATCTGGGTTTTCTTCGCATCCTCACCGGACAGGACCCGGAGAAGGTGGAGACTAAAGAGGTCCACATCAACGAGTACGGCACCGACGATTACAGTCGCCTTGTGCTGACCTACCCCGGCGGCTGCAAGGCGGAGTCTGTCCAGACCATCGGGCAGGAGCTGGAGCGCAATGCCCGCATCGTTGGCACCAAGGGCAGTATTTTCCTGCCGGATTTCCAGCACGCCGAGACCATGACGCTGGAAGTGGAGGGCAAAGAGCCGGAGGTCATCCGCTGCCCGGTGGACATCAACGGCTTTGAGTATGAGATCCGGGAAGCAAGCCGCTGCGTCAAGCTGGGGCGTACCGGCAGCGACCGCTACACCCCGCAGGACAGCCTTGCCCTGACCCGCCTGATGTACGACACCCGCATGAGCTGGGGCATGAAATTTGCGGGCGAGGTGTAAGCACACACCTTGCACAGGGGGCTTTTTTGGCGTGCGGAGACTATGGCATACGGAGAGCGACAACTCGGAATTTGTGGAGGAGAGTAATTTGCTGGTATTAAATAAATTAGAGCGGTTGCTAACGGTATGCTTTAGCCCCAAAGAAAATTATACGAGGAGTGAATTATTAAAAGTCAATGAAAAATAACAATAAAAAAACACTAAAGAAATTGGCAATCCTTGTAATAGGTTCTATAATTGCGGCTTATGGAATTACACTTGCACTGTATGCTGGATTTGGCGGAGCTACGCTTGCGGTGCTGTGGCAGGGGATTGCAAGAACATTTCACATAAGCATTGGCACAGCATCTTTTGTTGTAGCATTGGGAATGATTTTGTTTGCGCTCATTTACGATAAAAGTCAGATTCATATAGGAACTGTGTTGTACCAGATTGTATACAGTACCTGTGTAGATTTGTTTGCTAACTGCCATATTTACAGTACCTATAAGTGGATCAATTTTTTAATTATGTTGTTAGGAGTGGTTTTGTTTGCTGTCGGAACAGGACTATATGCGTCGGCATCCCTTGGTAGAGGCTCCTATGAGGCAGTCACTTTTGCTTTAGCAGAAAAAAATCACTGGCAGATTAAATTTGTCCGAATGGCATTGGATATTTTGGTTGTTGTTACAGGTGTTTTGTTTGGCGGAAAGTTTGGTGTATGCACGCTTATTACAGTTATCATTTCAGGCCCAATTATCCAATTTGTTAATGCGAAAGCAAAACAAGTTTTAAAGATATGATAGTAAAGAAACTTACAACTTCCAGTTTGCCGGGCAGACAGGCAACTGAAAACCACACAAAAAACGAAGGAGCAGCCATGGTACTTTATTTTACAGGAACCGGCAACAGCCGGTATCTGGCGCGGCGTATTGCCGAAGGGTTGGAGATGCAGCTTTACGACCTGAACGCCTGCATCAAGGCAGGGAATACCGCCCCGGTGCAGACTGGCCGGGATGTGGTGCTGGTCACGCCTACCTACGCATGGCGCATCCCCCGGGTGGTGTCGGAGTGGCTGGGCAAGACCGCGCTGACCGGGGCAGAGCGTATCTGGTTTGTGATGGACTGCGGCAGCGAAATTGGCAATGCGGCAGGCTATAACCGGCAGCTCGCGGCGCAGAAATATCTGCATTATATGGGGACTGCGCAGGTCGTCATGCCGGAAAACTACATTGCCATGTTCAATGCACCCCAAAAGGAGCAGGCACGGAGCGTCGTGGAGCAGGCAGAGCCTGCGCTTCAGAAGGTGTTGGCCCAGCTCAAGGCCGGGCAGGAATTTCCCCCGCCGAGAGACAACCTCTATGACCGCTTTATGAGCGGCCCGGTGAATCCGGTGTTCTATCGCTTCTTTGTAAAAGCGGATGCCTTCCGGGCAACGGATGCCTGCATCGGCTGCGGCAGGTGCGTGGAGCTGTGCCCGTTGAACAATATCCATCTGGAAAACGGCAAACCAGTCTGGGGCAAAAACTGCACCCATTGCATGGCGTGCATCTGCTATTGCCCCAAAGAAGCCATCGAGTACGGCAAAAAGAGCAAAGGCAAGCCCCGGTATCACTTTGAAGCACTGGAAAAGCAGCAGGACGTATGAAGAAAAAAGGAAAAACGATGATGGTAAAAAGCAGATGAAGTATTTATACTTACATGGATTAGGACAAAAACCAGACAGTTGGGATAGAGTAATAAAAGAAACGACAGTCTCGGATAGAAGCGTCAGCTTGAGTCTGGCGGAGATGCTGGAAGGAAAAGCGGCCACCTATGGGGAGATGTATACTGCATTCTCAAAGGCTTGGGAGACCATGTCATTGTGCTGAGCGAGTCCTCGGCAACCGTGGCAGAGGCAGCTCACGCACTGGACGTAGAGCCTGCCAGCATCGCCAAAACGCTGTCGGATGGACTCTTTTGTGATTCGCAGAGTAATGCCGACAATATTGATTCCGTATTGCAGACGTAAAAACTGTTGACCCTGCGATTGGGTTCCATCTGCAATAACAAAACGGCAAGGTCTCCCGCAATCAGGAAACCTTGCCGTTTTGTGCTATATGTTGGCTGAATCAGGCAGCCTTCCGCAAACTTACAGTGCCACGCTGACCGGCAGGACATACACGCCGTCGGCGGCGTAGAAGGTGATCTGAGTAATCGTCTTGCCGATGATGGATGCAAAGTAAGGATCATCGGCATTGAGGCCCAGTTTGGTACCATGCCAGATGTTGGCCAGATGACGCAGGCCGTACTCACTGCCATCGGCGGTGGTCAGAACTACGCCGTAGACCTTGTTGGCCTTGTAGTCCAGATCAAAACCGGAGATTTTCATCTCGTAGGTGGCGTGGTGACCGTTGGTATTCAGCTCCACAGTGGTGCCCTCTACGGTGGTCTCGGTGGCGTGGACCTTGCCAAACTCCCACTTGCCGCTCAGCAGGTTATACCATGCGGTAATGTAGTAGGCAGGGGTCTCACTGAGCTTGTAGTAAGCGTAGCTCTCGTTCTCAAACAAGGCATCTGCGCCGGTGTAGGTGGTGGTGGATTCCTTGCCCTTCAGGGTAACGGTAATGTCGTAGCTGTCGGCATCAGTGACCTGCTTTGCATTCTTCAGCGCCCACGGGGTCAGCACCTTGACCGGGAAGGAAACGCCGGTGATGTCGGTGCCATCTGCGTTGACGTGGTAGGAACCGGCGGCAAGCTTGCCCGCACGGGGCTTGTTCTTGGTGGCGCTGGTCACAGCGTCGATCTCAGATGCGTTGTCCACACCGGCAGCCTTGTAGAAGTCGGCGTAGGGGATGTTCATCTGGACATAGCTGGAGGTCAGGCAGTTTTCCTGTTCCACCTCTTCCGCAGCGAAGGCCGGGACTGTCACAGCGCATACCAGCATAGCGGCCGCAAGCGCACCTGCAAATACTTTTTTCAATCTCATGGTAACACACCTCTATCTCAGTTTTGAAAAAACAGTTAGCTTTTCCTAACAATCGATGCAAAAAAATGCAGGGGCAAAGCCCCTCAGATGGTTAGGCAAAACAAATTCGCGAAGTAAAAATAGCACTCCCACCGGGCGTTGTCAAGTAGAAACCGGCAAGTTTGCAGAGGCTAATTTTTCGGTGCAGGAAACGATCTGCATCCTCTATACCGCAAAGCCCTTGACCTTTTTTCCGGAGCGCAGTATACTGCTTGCGTAGTTAGTTATATTTAACCGCGAGGAGGTACTACATGATACAAGACGCATTCTGGGGGATTTTGATCCCCTTTCTGGGTACAAGCCTTGGGGCAGGCTGTGTGTTCTTTTTGAAAAACTCTTTGCGTGACGGCATCCAGCGGGCGTTGACCGGCTTTGCCGCCGGAGTGATGGTGGCGGCATCGGTGTGGAGCCTGCTGATCCCGGCTATGGAGCAGGCCGCAGATCTGGGCAGGCTGGCATTTTTCCCGGCGGCGGTGGGTTTCTGGCTGGGTATCCTGTTTTTGCTGCTGCTGGACCATCTCATCCCGCATCTGCACCAGAACAGCTTGCAGGCCGAAGGGCCAAAAAGCCAGCTCCAGCGCACCACCATGATGGTTCTGGCGGTAACGCTGCACAACATCCCGGAGGGTATGGCAGTGGGCGTGGTCTATGCCGGATACCTTGCCGGAACGGCTCAGATCACCGCCGCCGGGGCGCTGGCACTTTCCCTTGGCATTGCCATCCAGAACTTCCCGGAGGGTGCTATCATCTCCATGCCACTGCGGGCGGAAGGAATGAAAAAAGGCCGGGCATTCTGGGGCGGCGTACTGTCCGGCATCGTAGAGCCCATCGGGGCAGTGCTGACGATTCTGGCGGCAGGCATCGTGGTGCCTGCTTTGCCCTATCTGCTCAGCTTTGCTGCCGGAGCCATGCTGTATGTTGTGGTGGAGGAACTGATCCCGGAAATGTCGCAGGGACAGCACTCCAACGTCGGCACGGTGTTTTTTGCGGTAGGCTTCAGCGTGATGATGGTGCTGGATGTGGCACTGGGGTGACGGTTGGGGGTTCCCGAAAGCGAAATCTCTTTCGGAATACCCGAAAATGCCGAAACTTCTTGACAGAGGAGACGGCAGGGCGTATTATTTTGGCAGAAGGACCGCTGAGAAGCGGCTTTTTATAGAACAGAAAGTTAGCTTTACCTAACTTGTGGCGCGAGGAATTGCTGGCCTGTCATCCGGTGCAGTGGGCGCATCTGGTAAAAAGCATTGCATTGTGAACGGTAAACAGAAAGAGGGTGGCGTTATGTCCTTTTTTGAAAACACCCGAAAGCCCGTAGGCCTTGGCGGGAAGATCATGGTTGCTATGATGAACTTTGGACACAGCGCAATGGCAGAATGGGGGCTGAGTTTTTTACAGCCTGCCCCGGATGCCATGGTGCTGGACTGCGGCTGCGGCGGTGGAGCGAACATTAAAACGCTGTTGAAACTGTGCCCCAACGGCAAGGTACAGGGCATCGACTACTCAGCCGTCAGCGTGGAAAAAGCGCGAAAGGTCAATGCCAGAGCCATTGCGGCAGGACGGTGTACCGTGCAACAGGCAAGTGTGGCAGAACTGCCGTTTGAAGCGGAGCAGTTTGATGTGGTGACCGCCTTTGAAACGGTCTACTTCTGGCCAGAGCTTGCACAGAATTTCAGAGAGGTTTATCGAGTACTGAAGCCCGGCGGAATCTTTTTCATCTGTAACGAAGCAAACGGCGAAACGACAAAAGACGACAAATGGACGCAGATCATCGATGGCATGGCCATCTATACGGATACTGCACTGAAAGAGTATCTGGAAAAAGCAGGATTCTGTCAGATCCAAAGCCACAAAAATAAAAAGGGCTGGCTGTGCGTTACGGCGCAAAAGCGGACATCACCTGTCTGGATTACTCGGTAGATATGATGGGGCAGGCACAGGAAAAGGCAGACCGCCTGCACCTGAAAAATGTGACCTTCCGGCAGGGAGATGTAGGTGCGCTGCCCTTTGCGGACGGTGCATTTGACATTGTTTTGTCGCTGAACGGCTTTCACGCGTTCCCGGATAAAGAGGCCGCTTACCGGGAGGCCTATCGGGTGCTGAAACCCGGCGGAATCTTCTGCGGCTGCTTCTATGTGAAGGGCGAGCAGAAGCGGACGGACTGGTTTGTCCGGCACATTTATGAAAAGACGGGGTTCTTCACGCCGCCCTACGAGACGGCCTTCAGCTTGAAAAAACGGCTGGAGAAACGGTACGCAACCGTAACACTTGACACGGTGAAGAGTATGGCATGGTTTGTCTGCCGGAAAGCAGAATAAGGAGAACAGGGAGGAACCTATGAAATACAAAATCGAGAAAAACACCGTGCAGGAGACGCTGATCCTCCCACTGTATTCCCGGAAGCTGTGTACCGAACTGTACCCAAACCTTTATCGGGACGAAACAGCGGTTCGGCTGCTCGACCAGATCGACTACGATTTTTCGCAGGCAGAGAAGAATTCCCGCAGCCTGATGCAGCGTTTCGGTGCGCTGGAGGTGGCCACGCGGCAGAATGACCTTGCTTTTGAGGTGCGGGCGTACCTGAAAAACCACCCTTGTGCGGCGGTGGTCAATTTGGGCTGCGGGCTGGATAACACCGGCAGAGCCTGCGACAACGGCAGATGCAAGATCTACAATCTGGACTTCCCGGATGTGATCGCCTTGCGGCAGCAACTGCTGCCCGCCGGGGAGCGGGAGCAAAACATCCCCTGCGACCTGAAAGACCCCGCATGGTTTGACAAGATCGATGCCTCCGGCGGGGCGGTGTTTTTTGCCTCTGGGGTGTTCTATTACTTCCTGACCCAGCAGGTCAAGGCGCTGGTGCAGGGGATGGCAGATGCGTTCCCCGGCGGAGTGCTGGTGTTTGATGCCGCCAACCGCACGGCGGTAAAGATGATCGCCAAAACGTGGCTCAGGACGGCGAAAATCAAGGATGTGGGAGCATATTTCGCGGTTTCGGATGTGAAAAGCGAGCTTTCCCCATGGGACAGCCGTTTGCAAGTGTCCAGCCGGGGCTATATGCTGGGGTACAACGATTTGAAAGATCCTTCTGTCAGCGGCTTTTTCCGATTCGTCGCCAAGGTTGGAGACAACGGAATGAAAATGCAGATCGTGAAGATCGGATTTGGAGACAGACAATGAAATACGCAGGAATGCCCTTTGGAATGTGGGTGCTGTTTGCGGGCTCCTTTCAAAAGCAGCTGACCGCTGTGCTGGGCTATGATGCAGACGCCGCAAAGCAGATCACCAAAATCGCCAAGCCGAAATACAAAGAGATCATCGCAAAATTGCCGGAGTTTGAAAAGGGTGATCGCTTCCAATTAAACATCATTGGCTGCGCCATGCTGGGGGCGTTCGTCCTCTGTATGCCGAAGCGGCCGGATGCAGAGGCGCTGACGGTATACTATGAGAATGCCCAGATGACGTCGCTGATGAAGTGGTTCTGCCGCAAGAGCGGAAAAAGCAAGTTTACCGCAAAGGATATTGCCGCTATGAAAGTCACTGCCGCCCTGAAAGCCGCCGACCGCAACCCCTACTCGTGGAACATGGAGTTTTACGAATACCCGGATGGCAGCGGCTACGAGGGACGCTTTACCAAATGCGGCATCTGTGTGCTGATGAAGGAACTGGGGCTGTACGACCTGACCCCCGCCCTGTGCCATCTGGACTACACCATGAGCGAAGCGGGCGCTGTGACGAACTTTGTGCGGCAGTACACCCTTGCCTCCGGCGGGCCCTACTGCGACTGCGGGTACAAAAAGAAAGGGTATAGAAAAACCATAAGTCATCTGCCACGCTCAGCGGAGCAAGAACCACACGCCCAGCAGGATCGCAAGGAAGATCAGGTTGGATAGGGTGAACAGCCCAAAATACTGCTTCTTTCCCTGTGGCAGCTCCCGTGCAATCTGCCGGTAGGAAATAAGACTGGCCATGGATGCGATCAAAGTGCCAAGACCTCCCAGATTGGTGCCGATGATGAGGGCTTGTGTCTCTGCCGCGAACCCGGACAGCAGCAGGGCGGCGGGAACATTACTGGTGACCTGCGAAGCGAGAACCGCCACCAGAACTTCCCGGCCGGTCAGAAACTCCTGCAGCCAGCCGGAAAAGGCCGGAATGCGGCCAAGATTGCCAATGAAGATGAAAAAAGCCACAAAGGTCAAAAGCAGGGAATAGTCCACTGCCCGTAAGGTGTGCGGGTCTGCAAAAAGGGCGCAGAGGAGCACAGCGGCAAAGGCAATGCCATAGGGCAGCACCCGGATCACGGACAGCAGGCAAACGGCAAACAGAACCAGATACAGCAGGATGATCTTCTGATCCCCCCGAGATGCAGAGGAAGAAACAAGCTCGTCCACGGAGAGGGCGGCAGAGGCTTTTCGGCAGACCAGCGCTGCCCAAGCCAGCAGCAGAAGTAGAGAGACCAGGGTGTAGGGCAGCATAAGAAGCACAAATCCCCCGATGCTCATGCCACTTTTTCCGTAAAGATAGAGGTTCTGCGGGTTGCCGATGGGGGTCAGCATGCTGCCAAGGTTTGCCGCAATGGTTTGCATACAGACCACCGGAATCAGAAGAGCGCGGCGGACATCCGCTCCCAGACGGCTCAGGACCACGAACGTAAAGGGAACGAAGGTCAGCAGGGAAACATCGTTGGTGATGAACATACTTCCGAAAAAGCACAGCCCGACCAGTACCAGCGTCAGCTGAAAAGTGCTGTGGGTGCGGGACAGCAATGCCCGTCCCAGTCCATCAAAAAAGCCCTGCCGCCGCAGCCCGGCCATGACCGTCATCAGGGAAAACAGGATCGCCAGCGTGCGCAGGTCGATGTAGCCGAGATACTGCGCATCCGGCGGAACAAAGAAGGCGGAGACAACGGCCAGCACAGCGGCTGCGGTGAGGACCGTTTCCTGCTGAATGAATTGTTTGAGTTTCATAGAGACACATCCTTGTAGTTGTAAAGGCTGCCCTGCTGCGATGCCGGACAGCCTTTTTTCGTATTTCAGAGCAACAGCTCAAACAACCCGATCATCAGCGGCATGGTCAGGATGGAAAGCAGCGTGCTCAGGACATAGATCGCGCTGGAATGAGAAGCATCCCGGTCATAGAGCTGTGCCATGGAGGTGACTGTTGCACAGGCGGGGGTAATGGCAGAAAGGTAGACTGTCATCAGGATGGACTTGCCGTCCGGGATCCAGTGGGAGGCTTGAACTGCCCAAAGCAGCAGAACGATGACCAGCGGAACACCCAGCAGACGAAGGAACACCGGCAGATAGTTGTGAGGGGTGCAGAAAACCTTTTTGAGGGGGACATCCGCAATGGCCATGCCTGCTAGCAGCATTCCCATGGGGCCGATCATATTGCCGACACTGCTCAGTGTGCTGGTGATCGGGGCAGGCAGCGAGACGTGCAGCAGGTACAGCAGAGCACCGGCTGCAATGGCGATCAGATTGACATTGGTAAGGAGCTTGCGCCATTCCAGCTGTGCAGACCCCTGCAGGCAGGCACTGGCATGGGTCCAGAGCAGTACCAGCTGTACAATGACAAAGGCGCAGGAGTAGACAACATATTCCTCTCCCAGCAGGGCCTGCACGATGGGGATGACCAGCGCGGCGGCATTGCTGTAAATGGTATTGACCTGCTCCACGGCGTCCAGCTTGAGAGCTTTGCGGAACAGCGCATTCAGAAGCAGAAATACAACGTGCATTCCAACGGCGATGCCCATGGAATAAAGCAGCCCGGTGCGGATCTCCGGTGTATCCTTGATCTGAAAGGCGTTCAGAACGACACAGGGCATGACCAGATAGACAAAGACCACAGACAGCACCTTACTGTCCGATGCCTTCAACAGGCCGGTTTTCACAACGGCATATCCCATCAGCAGAATCAGAAATAGCTGCGCGATCTGCCGCATCAATAAAAGGCTGATTTGCATTTAGAACTCCTCTTTTGCAATTCGTTTTTGCAGCACAATCCTACTCCATTAGCGGGGCATCGTCAAGAGAAAACAGAAAAAATGCGATCTGAATAAGAAAAAACGGATGACTCCGCAGAACCATCCCCTAAAACTGGTATGATCAGACCTTTCGATACTTATATGCACCCTCCTGCCCGGCAGCGGGAAAAAGATGTTCATAGCGCTGCCTGCTGCCACGTTCAGCGGAGCAAGAACCACACGCCCAGCAGGAATGCAAAGAAGATCGGATTGGACAGGGTGGAGCAGCCCAAAATACTGCTTCTTCCTCTTGTATGGACTACGCTGCCAAGACCGAGATGCTTCGCATCGATATGGCGTTGCTGGTCAGCCTGGCGTTGAATGTTCTCACCGGGAGCCGCAGCGAATAGCGGACAACCCGTGACCCGTAAGAATGAGGTGATAGCGATGTGACCGGAGGTGAGTGAGCCATGCGAAAGAGTGCCCCCATTGAAGTGGTGGTGCATTACCCCAAAACCGAGGAAGGCTGGGAAGAGCTGAGCAAGCGTGTCGCAACCGCCCACGCAAACTATGTGATCGAAAAAATCGAGCGGCTGAACTGCCCCACATGGCAGAAGCTGGAACTGTATCAGGCAGTCATTGATACCACCAAGGGTACCTATAAGCCCAAGGAACACCAGAAACCCGGCTGGCAGCCCAGCCGGTAAACAAAGCCCTACGCTCAACATATGCCCAGTACATGACGGCGTTCAACCGCAACTTCGGCGGCTCGTCCGGCGGCGGTGGTGGTGGCGGAAACCACAACAACAATGGCGGTGGCGGCGGGGACGGCAGCGGATGCGGCTGCCTGATCGCTATTGCAGTGGTCGTGGTGCTGATCCTGATCGTCTTGGATGGCTGAATCAATCCCTGCAGGTGAAACACAGGTTTTCCCTGTGGGGATTTTTCGAATCTGATTGTAGAAAACGGCGGTCTATGGTAGAATGAAACCAAAGAAAAACAGGAGGGCTTACACATGGTTTTAATGGTTGTGGATACACAGAAAGGTATCGTGGATGAACGCCTGTATGCGTTTGAAAAGTTTGTCAGCAACATCAGGGAATTGATCCGGACTGCCCGCGAACAGGGAATCGAGGTCGTCTATGTCCAGCATGACGATGGGCCCGGTACAGGCTTTTCCATCGGAGACGATGAATTTGAGGTCTATTCCGAATTTGCACCGCTGCCGACTGAAAGACGGTTCGTCAAAACCGTATGTAGCGCGTTCAAAAAAGAAAGCGGTCTGCTGGAATATCTGACGGAAAAGGGCGAAAAAGATGTGATGGTCTGCGGCATCATGACGGACTTCTGCATCAATGCAACGGTGGAGGCGGGCTTTGAGCATGGCCTGCACATGATCGTTCCTGCCTATGCAAATTCCACGAAGGACAACGAGTATATGACAGGGGAGCAGAGCTACCACTATTACAATGAATTCCTCTGGCCAGATTGTTATGCCGATTGCGTGCCTATGGAGAAGGCGTTGGAACTGCTCAAAAAGTGAGGAGTTTACAATGATTTCTGAAAAAGTAAAAAATCAGATTCAAGTGGTGCAGGGTGATATTACCAAACTGGACTGTGACGGCATCGTGAATGCGGCCAATCGGAGTCTGCTGGGTGGCGGCGGTGTGGATGGTGCCATCCACCGGGCAGCAGGGCCGGAATTGTTGGCGGAGTGTCGTACGCTGCACGGCTGCCGCACCGGCGAAGCAAAAATCACCAAGGGCTACCGGTTGAGAGCAAAGTATATCATTCATACGGTAGGCCCGATTTATTCCGGCACAGCAGAGGATGCCGCGCAGCTGGCGGACTGCTACCGCAATTCGCTGAACCTTGCCAAAGAGCATGATGTCCATAGCATTGCGTTCCCGGCAATTTCGACCGGCGTGTATGGCTACCCGCTGGAAGATGCCACGGAGATTGCAGTCAAAACAGTGGCACAGTGGCTGGAAGATCACGCGGATTACGCCATGCAGGTGATTTTCTGCTGCTTCGATGCCCGGACGGAGCGGGTGTATCAGGCAAAAATGGAGTAAAGATTGAAATACAGAGAAATCGCAGACGGCATTTTTGTTGACCGTCCCAACCGCTTTATTGCCCATGTGGGAGTGAATGGAGCAGTGGAAACCGTCCATGTCAAGAACACCGGGCGGTGCAGGGAACTGCTGCTGCCCGGTACTGCGGTGCGGCTGGAAGTGTCAGATAACCCGAAACGCAAAACAAAATACGACCTCGTGGCGGTACACAAGCAGGGGCTTGGCTGGGTCAATATGGACAGTCAGTCACCTAACAAGGTAGTAGGAGAGTGGCTTGCAAAACAGGGCTACGACTATATCAGGCCGGAATTCACCTATGGGAAGTCCCGCATCGACTTTTATATGGAAAAGGGCGAACAGAAGTACCTGCTGGAAGTCAAAGGCTGCACACTGGAAGTGGACGGTATCGGCTATTTCCCGGATGCACCCACCGAGCGGGGTGTGAAGCACCTGCACGAGCTGGCGCAGGCACAGCAGGCAGGGTATCGGTGCGCTGTGGCCTTTGTGATTCAGATGGAAGGGGCATCACTGAGGTGCGGCCAAATGTCAGCACACAGCCGGAGTTTGGCACGGCACTGGCCGAAGCAAAGGCCGCAGGTGTGCAAGTGCTGTTTTTGCTCTGCCATGTAGGGCGTGACAGCTTGGAAATCGTGGAGCAGAGGGAAGGGTGAAGACGGCAGAAAAACGCTTTGCGTGATTCAGTCACAGAAATCATAAATAGGAAGTGTTATCATATTTTCAAGCTGAAAACAGGCCGGGACTCGGAAAAGGAGTCTCGGCCTGTTTGTGTTTTCAGCGCAAAGGAAAGGATTGAACAATGCGATCTGATTCAAAAGAATTCGGCGGACGTATCCGCGATTTGCGGAAAAAGCAAGGGATTACGCAGGAACAGTTGAGTATAATGCTGAACGTTAGTGCGAACCATCTTGCAAAAGTTGAAACGGGAAGCCGCTGCTGCTCGATTGAGTTGCTGCAGGATCTTTCGTCCTGCCTGAATGTCAGAACGGACTATCTGCTGAACGGAGATGCACCGCATAACAACCATCTGAGGGAAAGGCTGACGTTTCTTGCACAGGAATTAGAAAAGATTACGGCGGACCTCCCGGTATGGGGATAGGAAAAAGCAGAATCCTCTTTTTCAATGCCCAAAAGCGTGGTAGAATAGGTAAAAGATTCAGTATCTGAAAAACGGAGCGCGCAACAATGAAGATTCTGGTCAGCGCCTGCCTGCTGGGCGAAAACTGCAAATACAGCGGCGGAAACAATTACAATCAGGCGGTTTGCGATTTTGCGCGGGGGCATCAGGTGGTTCCGGTCTGCCCGGAGGTGCTGGGCGGCCTGCCCACACCGCGGTGCCCGGCGGAAATCGTGCAGGGCGTTGTCACGAACAAAGAGGGCATCAATGTGGACCGGGAGTTCCGAGCGGGCGCAGCCAAGGCCCTTGCCATCGCAAAAGAAAATGGGGTGGAGCTTGCCATCCTGCAATCCCGCAGCCCCAGCTGCGGCGTGAAGGAAATCTACGACGGAACGTTTTCCGGGACAAAGATTCCCGGACAGGGCGTTTTTGCGAAAATGCTGATGGACGAAGGTGTCCGTGTTCTGGATGCCGGGGAATTGCCTAAAATTATCTTGAAAAATGAGGACGGAAAATGTCAATCAGACTGATTTGCAGCGATATTGACGGTACGCTGCTGCAATACGGCAAAAAGGAACTGGAAGACGAGATCTTTGAGCAGATGCGGGAGCTGCATCGGCGCGGCATTCTGTTCTGCCCGGCATCCGGCCGGCAGTATACCAGCCTGTGCAAGCTTTTTGCACCGGTGGCAGACTGTTGTGTGTTTCTCTGCGAAAACGGCGGTGTGATTTATAAGGACGAGCAGTGCATTGCCAAGAATCCGATGCCGCGCGCGCTGGCCGAAGAAATCGCCAACGACCTGTGGACCCGCAGCGACGGGCAGGGCGAAGTGATGCTTTCCGGTCAGAATACTGCATACCTGATGGAGCGGGGTCTGGGAATGCTCAAGCGTATTCAGTTCATCGGGAACAATTATCAAATCATCCATGACCCTTCCGAGGTGCCGGAGGAGATCACAAAAGTATCGGTGTATCTGCACGAAGGCGTAGAATCTTACACGGGACGGTTTGTCCCACGATGGAAAGAGGCGAACTGCGCTGTGGCAGGGCCGTACTGGATCGACACCACCTTTGCCAACAAGGGCATCGGTGTGCGCAGCATCTGCAAGACTCTGGACATCGCCCTTGCCGATGTGATGGCTTTTGGCGACAATTATAACGATGTGTCGATGCTGGACATTGTGGGTGTGCCCTACATTATGGATGGTGCCGCCGCACCGCTGCGGGAAAAGTACCCGAACCATACACCCCGCCCAGAGGATGTGCTGCGGGAGTTCTTGAAGCAGAACTGAATTTTGCACGCATGTGTGCAAAATTCAAAATGATACGATATAAGGAAATATTTTGGTATGACGAAAGTGCTTTTTATCTGCCACGGCAATATCTTTGAAAATGCAAAATAATAACGATAGTAAATTAAAAATTTACGTTTTGCGTGGCTTACTACACCACAATTACACCATTTTATAAGAGCCTTGAATGACACAAAAAGCTGACGGATGCCGCAAGATGCGCACTGTCAGCTTTTTCGTTTACAGGGGGATGAGGGGGTGGTATAATAAGAATGGAGTTTGAAAGATAGCCTTGAGGAATACCTCAACGAATGCTGAAAAGCACAAAACCGGTGGAAGAGAGCCCGGAAACGGTAAGAAAGGTGCTATAAGTGAAACGAATTTCAGAAATAACGAGAAGAGATATTTTTAATTTGTTTCTATATGGAATAGATAAAAATACAGATTTCGGAACAGAACTGCTCCATTATAATTATTCTGGAAAACTAAGCGAACTGGACTTTTTGAAGAGAATTTATAATCTTGAACAGCTGCCAAGTTATGATGGGCGGTATTTAAATGCAGAAGGTGATATTTGGCAGCATACTGTAAATAATGATGACTATCAAAAAGGATGGGCTTTTGATGATGAGAGGTTTAAATTATCAAATGGTGATGACGAAATCTTTCTAAAGTTTCTTTGCGCGGTATTCCATCCGGCTGTACGCGAAGAAAGAGGATACTGGCAAGAGTGCCTTATTTCCGTGAATGAGCTGCTTCGCATGGATGGGTATGAGTTGTATCCATCTGGGAAAATTTCTGGAAGAGACATTTATAATTGGAGAGAGTATAACGACAACGAAAGTGATGTGTTTGTTCCATTTTCTCAGCGGAATGAAAAAGCAATCAGAGCACATAGTCTTAAACTGTATATTTGTATGAAAGCACGTAATCAAATTTGCGCATTGTTTGAAAAGTATAATGATGTGTATAGAGAAACAAACGAAACAGGCTTTCAGTATGACGTAACAACGGAAGAATATGTTTTTCGAGATATTTCCTGTTTCTATGAACCGAGATGTTATAACAGAAGTAGCAAATATGTTAGAACAAGGGATATGAAGCAATTCATATTACATAATTCTCCATTTTGCGTCTTTGATGCAATAGAAATTTATTTTCGATACAATGCAGACAATAATTACTCAAAAGAGATGAATGCATTGTTGGTGCGACAAGCGATTGGGTATCAATTGATTCAAGGAAAACTTAAATGTACAGTAGAAACGTCTTTGAGTGAGAATACGATTGCAGCAATTCCAGAAAAGGGACTAAAAGAACTTGTTACGGACGCAGAAAATTATTACAGGGATGGAAATAAACAGATTGCGGTTGAGAAATTGTGGGATGCGTTTGAGCGATTGAAAACATACTATTCTCCGAAGCTGGATAAAAAGAACTCGGCAAACAAGGTGGTTGAAACTATGAGCCACAAAGAACCCCATTTTCAAAAGCTGTATGAAGATGAGTTCAAGGTGTTGACTGAGATTGGAAATGGCTTTAGAATCCGGCATCACGAAACAACGCAGACCGATATTACAGATGATCGGCAGTACGATTACTTCTATCAACGCTGCCATGCGTTGATTTCCACGGCAATTCTTTACTTGGAAGAGAGTGTGAAAAGTGAAGCGGAATAAAGATGATAAGGGAAAAGAGGCGGTGATCCGCAGCTCGGCAGCGGAGTACCTGACCTTTGTGGCGTCCACAGGGGAGAACGATGCCAGCTATGAAATGCGCTACGAGGATGAGAACATCTGGCTGACACAGAAGATGATGGCGGCACTGTACGCTGTGTCCAAACAGACGATTTCCCAGCATATCAAACGCATCTATGCCGATGGAGAGCTCACTCCGGAGGCAACTGTCAAGAAATACTTGACGGTTCAAACCGAGGGCAACCGGCAAATCAGCCGCAAACAGGACCACTACAGCCTGCAAATGATCATTGCTGTCGGCTTCAAGGTAAACAACCAGCGAGCGGTGCAGTTCCGTAAGTGGGCAGGGCAGATCGTCAAGGACCACACCATTCAGGGCTGGACAATGGATGTGGAACGCCTGAAAAAGGGCCATATGTTCACGGATGAATACTTCGAGCGGCAGCTGCAGCAGATCCGGGAGATTCGTCTGTCGGAGCGCAAGTTCTACCAGAAAGTGACAGACCTGTATGCTACGGCGTTCGATTACGACAAGGATGCCAAGACGACCCGGCTGTTCTTCCAGACCGTCCAGAACAAGATGCACTATGCCGTGCATCGCCATACGGCGGCAGAGCTGATCTATGAGCGAGCCGATGCCAACAAGGAACACATGGGGCTTACCACTTGGGAGAATGCCCCGGACGGAAAAATCCTGAAAGCAGATGTGACGGTGGCCAAAAACTACCTGAGCAAAGAGGAAATGAACTATCTGGAGCGCATCGTGTCACTCTATCTGGATTATGCCGAATTGCAGGCAGAACGGAAAATCCCCATGAGCATGGAGGACTGGGCAAAGCGTCTGGACGGCTTTTTGGAGTTCAACGGCAACGAGCTGCTGACCGGTCCCGGAAAAATCAGCGCAGAACAGGCGAAGCTTCATGCTGAAACGGAATATGAGAAGTATCGTGTCGTGCAGGACCGTTTGTATGAGAGCGATTTTGATCGATTTATGATGTTGGAAGAGGAAGCAAACAGAAAGATTGAGTGATGTTTATGGAAATGACCGCTATAAACTTTGTATTAGAAGAAAATCGCTTAATAATATGGAGTGCCTTATGAAGGATTTTATTTCTGAAATTAAGAAAATTCCAACGGATGGACTTATTTATTGTCTTTCGGAAAAATCTATAGATATGTTTAGAAAAAATGAGTGTTTAATGCCTGTAACTATTCCAGTTATACACAATGGTCAGAGAAAGATTCTAACCGTCACATTGACTGCTTGGGATATTCTTGACATGGAGTTTCTATCTATAAAAGAAAGCAACGATTATCGTCGTTCCTCAAAAAAAGTCCCAGTTGAAGCTCTAGTCGACTTATATCGCGACTATGACAACGAGCGCTCTGCAAAAGAGGGGATTTTTCAAAATGTAGATGCCGATGGCGTATTTCGTACCCTGATGGGAATGACAGCTGAACAATTTGCATATGAAAATCTATATTGGCTATTTGAAAAATTCAGCCGTGATTATTATATTCTTTTTGCGGCGGAAAATTTTGAACATCGGTCTATAATTGATACTGACGCTATTGTGCGCGAGATTTTTGGAATTCCTGTCAATGATTATGTTTTAATTCTGGTAACTGTTTTTTGGTTGTGCTGTCAGCATCCGGATCCTTTGTCTGCTCCGGAAGAATTATACAGTAATGTGAACAGTGCAGTCCTTACTGTTGAGAATCTTTCCAACTTTATTAAATATTATTCGTGCACCTATCAAAATTTGCGTACTTCTTCTCTAAAAAAGCAGCTCTTGTATTCAAAACCATTCATTAAAACGCAAAGGACGGGAGAATATTTTGCTTCAAGTATTTTTCCTGTGGCAATGCTGGTTGGAAATGGTCTTTATTGGCTTGTGCGCAATTATTACTGCAAGCAAGGAACACAAGTCTTTGTAAACACCTTCGGATGCCTTTTTGAGGATTATATAAAAGATATTGCCTCAAAATATTGTAAACCATCTGAATGGACTACACTGTCTACTGGTTCCCGAAAGTCAGCAGATTTCACATTCGATCTAGGAAGCTTAACGCTTCTTGTAGAATCCAAATCTGCTCTGATTAGTCTTGATGTAAAGCAGCAGATTCCCAATTTACACAATGCCGATATTTTCTTTGAACGCACAATCTCAAAAGCGTATAAGCAATTAAATAGTAGTTATGTTCGATTATCAGTTTCGAGCAAGAATCCTATTATAAAAATTATTCTCTTGTATGACCAGTTTTCTAATTCGGCCATAGTAGAAGAAGCTGCGCACAAAATATTAGGTTCGGATTCTTCCTGTTTTATTATGACAATTCGTGAATTCGAGATACTTCTGTACCTTCACCAACATAATAAAGAAACGGAACAGCAGATTCTGGACGAGATTCTCAAGTCCAGCAGAGCAGAAAACTCTCGAAAAAATATTCCTGCCATCTATAAGGATCTCGCCATTGATAGTAATCCTCACTTTGAGGAAGAAATGGATTATTTTTCAAAGTTGATGAATAATTTTAAGGATGCCGCAAAATAATTCCATAACAAAACAACAGCCGCCCAGCGACCTTACGGTCTCGCTGGGCGGCTTATTTTTTGCGTTTCCACAACAGATATTCTTCGTAGCGATGCATCTCGTTCTGTTCTTCTTCGGTCAAGCGCTGGCGCTGTTTGCGGGCTTCGTCCGAGGGGTCGATGTCGGTCAGACCCAGCAGGTAGTCGGCGGAGGTGCCGTAGTACCTGCAAATGGCAATCAACATCTCATGGTTTGGGGAACTCTTTTCATGCTCCCAACTGCGGATGGTAGAGGTTGCTACATTAAGGGCTTTGGCGAGTTCTTCCTGCGTTTGGTTATTCCAATCTCGCAGGTCGGCTAATCGTGCTCCAATCATCTTTTTCCCGCCTTTCTTTGCCATAAGTATAGGTGTTTCATATCACTTTTGGTAAAAAACGCCGAGAATCTTGTTAATTTACCTTGAAAATGATAAGATACTTGTTAGTATAGGCTGAAAGTGCTAAGAACATTATCACTTCCGCCGCAACGCTAAGGCAAAGCGAGGAATACCCCGTTGGAACAACTGATCGACTTTCACGCACCAGAAGTGCAGGCGGTGCTGGATACGCTACTAAAAGATAAATCCACCGGTAAAAACATCATCTGGGCCACCGACCCGCCGGAGGAACTGCAAACGGTAATGTACGAGCCGGTGACGGATAAATCGCAGATCACCACCCAGCAGCTCGGGCTGACCCACTACGAGGTAGTGCTGCCCCGGATGATGAAGCAGACCGACACCCAGCAGCAGCGCACCCGCAAAAAAGGCGAGGTGTTCAGCCCTGCATGGGTCTGCAACAAGATGAACAACGCACTGGACGCCGACTGGTTCCGTGGGCTGGGGGCAGGGGAAAGTGCCGGGCAGTTCACGGTGGAGCTGCCCCAAGGCTGGCAGACGGTGGAAACGCCGGTGCAGTTCCCGGCCTGCGGGGGCAAGAACCCGGCATGGGTGCAGTATGTGCAGAGCCGCCGCTTGGAGGTGACCTGCGGCGAGGCTCCGTTCCTTGTGTCCCGGTACGATGCCGCCACCGGCGAGATGATCCCGGTGCCCCGGCGCATTGGCATTCTGGACCGCAAGCTGCGTGTGGTAAGCGAGAACGCCGCCACAGAGGACGAGTGGTGCAAATATGCCACCCATGCGGTGCAGTCCACCTACGGCTACGAGTATCAGGGCGATAATCTTTTGTTGGCGCGGGTCAACCTGCTGCTGACCTATGCAGAGCATCTGCAAAACCGCTGGCAGCGCAAGCCCACAAAAGAGGAACTGCAAACCATCGCCAACATCATCAGCTGGAACCTGTGGCAGATGGACGGCCTGCACCTGTCTGTGCCCGGCGGCAAGCCCCAGCCGGAGGCAGAACAGCTTGACCTCTTTTCCATGTTCGGGGCGGCAGAGCCGCAGCCGCCCACGGTATCCTGTAAAGTGAAAAACTGGCGCAAGGGCAGCCATGGAACCGCCCAGAACTTTGAAACCATTCAGGAAGGGAGTACCAGCATGAAGTTTGATTATGTCATCGGAAACCCGCCGTATCAGATAAGTGATGGCGGTGCCGGCGTAAGTGCAACGCCTATCTATAATCGTTTTATCGAAGCGATCAAAACTACACATCCCGGCGCAATTTGCTTGATTATTCCTGCAAAATGGTACTCCGGCGGTAAAGGACTGGATAAGTTCAGAGAGGAAATGCTAGGAGATAGACATATTTCAACATTGGTTGATTATTCTAATTCGCTAGATGTTTTTCCGAATGTAGATGTTGCAGGTGGCGTTTGCTACTTTGTCTGGAAAGAAGCATATAACGGGAAGTGTAAGTATACAAACTATCGTAATGGAAAAGCCACAACAGCATACAGAGATTTGAACGAGTTTCAAACATTTATTCGCTATCCGGTTGCATCCGAGATAGTCAAAAAAGTAAAAGAAGATGGAGAATTAACACTGGATAAAGTGGTTTCCAGCAGAAAACCATTTGGACTAGCAACAACAGCAAAGCCAATGAAAACCGGTGACATCACACTACGATACAATGGAGGACGTGGCCCATATAAAAGAACCGAAATAAGGGTTGGAACAGAAATAATTAACCAATGGAAAATTATCATTTCTCGTCTTACGGCTGAACACGCAGGACAACCAGCCAAGGATGGAAAGTACCGTGTCCTTTCGACGATGGAACTTTTGAAGCCGGGCGAAATATGTTCCGAAACGTATCTTGTGGCAGGAGCATTTGATTCAAAAGAAGAAGCAACCAACTATATGGATTACTTAAAGACGCAATTTGTTCGATTTCTTATCTTACAAATTGCAATGACGCAGCAGTTGAGTAAAGCGTCATTTGCATTTGTTCCTTGTCAGGATTTTACAAGAAAATGGACAGACAAACAACTGTTTGAAAAATATGGTTTGTCTAGTGAAGAAGTAAACTATATTCAAGGAATGATAAAGGAGATGGCATAATGGCTGGCATAACCCTGCGCACTGCCCGGCAGGTGGTGCCCATGATCTACGCCTATACCACCCCGGAAATTGCCCGGCACAACGGCTGGACGAAGATCGGCTACACCGAGCAGTCGGTGGACAAACGCCTGAAACAGCAGACCCACACCGCCGATGTGCTGTTTCATGAGGAGTGGCGGGGTAATGCCGTCTACGATGACGGCAGCGGCGAGGTGTTCACCGACCACGACTTCCACGCCTACCTCCGCAAGCTGAACGTGGAGAATGACCGCAAAAACGAGTGGTTCCATCTGGATGGGCAGCAGTCCCGGCGGTATTTTCAGGATTTCCGCATGAATCGGGGCCGGGTGCAGCTGGATGCCGCCATCGCCTACACCCTGCGGGAAGAACAGGCAAGGGCTGTCCGCGACACCAAGACCTATTACCAGAGCCACCCCGGCGGGGAATACCTCTGGAATGCCAAGCCCCGCTTTGGCAAGACCCTTTCCGTCTACGACTTCTGCAAGCAGGTCGATGCGCAGACGGTGCTCATCGTCACCAACCGTCCTGCCATCGCCAACAGCTGGTACAGCGACTATGTGCGCTTTCTGGGCAGGGAGTCCGGCTATCTGTTCGTCAGCCATGTGGATGCCCTTGCCGGGCAGCCCCATGTGCTGGACGAGCAGGGCTATCTGGATGCCGCCGCACAGGGCGAGGAACTGTATAAGCGCATTGAGTTCGTCAGCCTGCAGGACATGAAAGGCTCTAAGTATTTCGGCGGCGAGTACGACAAGCTGCGCCACCTGACCGAACTGAATTGGGATGTGCTGGTCATCGACGAAGCCCACGAGGGCGTGGACACCTACAAGACCGACCTTGCCTTTGACCGCATCCGCCGCAAGTTCACGCTGCACCTGTCCGGCACGCCCTTCAAGGCGCTGGCGAACGACAAGTTTGCCGGGGATGCCATCTTCAACTGGACCTATGCGGACGAGCAGGCCGCCAAGCGGAACTGGCAGGGCGCACCGGGGCAGCAGAACCCCTACGCAAACCTCCCCATGCTCAACCTCTACACCTACCAGATGTCCGAGATCATCCGGGATGAGATCCGGCAGGGCGTGGAGATCGACGGTGAAACGCAGGAATTTGCCTTTGACCTGAACGAGTTCTTTAAGGTGAAACTCAATGGCAGCTTTGAGCACGAGGCCGAGGTGGACCGCTTTCTGGATGCCATGACCACCCAGAACAAATTTCCGTTTTCCACCCCGGAGCTGCGTGCCGAACTGAAGCACACCTTCTGGCTGCTGAATCGGGTGGACAGTGCCAGAGCGCTGGCGAAAAAGCTGCAGGCACACCCGGTATTCCGGGACTATGAGGTAATCCTTGCCGCCGGTGACGGCAAGCTGGACGACACGGACGAGAACCAGAAAAGCTTTGACCGGGTAAAAGCCGCCATCGCCCACCACGAAAAGACCATCACCCTGTCGGTGGGGCAGCTGACCACCGGTGTCACCATCCCGGAGTGGTCGGCGGTGCTGATGCTCTCCAACCTGAAAAGCCCGGCGCTGTATATGCAGGCGGCGTTCCGTGCCCAGAACCCCTGCCTTTTCCACGAAAACGGCACCTTTCGCCGCAAAGAGAACGCCTATGTGTTCGATTTTGACCCCGCCCGCACCCTGCTGATCTACGAGCAGTTCGCCAACGACCTTTCTCAGGACACTGCCAGCGGCAAGGGCGACACCGAAGAGCGCAAGGCGCACATCCAGAATCTGCTCAACTTCTTTCCGGTCATCGGCGAGGACGAGGAAGGGGAGATGATTCCGCTGGATGCAGAAAAAGTCCTCAGCATCCCCCGCAAGATCAAGTCCAAGGAAGTGGTGCGGATGGGCTTCCAGAGCAATTTCCTGTTCCAGAACATTTCCAACGTGTTCAGTGCCCCGCAGGAGGTGCTGGACATTCTGCAAAACTTCCAGCCCATCAGCGAAGCCAAGGCAAAGCCCATCCAGATCACCCCGGACACCGGCGCAGACCTCTCCCTGAACGACAAGGGCGAGGTGGATTTAGACGAGGGCTACGTCATCGGCAAGGCAACGGATGTGTTCGGGGCGAAAATTTATGAGAACACCCCGGCGCTGGACACCGCCCTGCAAGACCTGACCGATGCCCCGGCCCCTGCCAAAGAAGAGCATCTGGAACCCCTGAAAAAGAGCATCACCAAAGAGATTATCACCCCTATGGTGGAGCAGGCAAAGCAGGAGTATGGGCGAGATTTGAAGCTGTCCGACCAGAAGCGGTTTGAAAGCACCGCCAAAGCAAAAATGGATGTGGCGGTGAACAAGGTGGTGGACAACTACCGCATCGACCAGAGCCAGTTGGAGACCCAGCGCACCCAGCAGTTACAGAACTGCACCACCGCCCAGCAGCGCCAGCAGGTGAACCGGGAGTTTGACGCAAAGCAGCAGCAGAGCACCGCCGCCCTGATGGAGACGTTGCAATCCACCATCCAGCAGACGGCGCAGGAAATGCAGCAGACCATCGTGCGCACCGTGGAGACCAACCAGAAGGAGCAGGAGAAAAAGGGCTACGAGGACACCGTCCGTGACCATCTCCGGGGCTTTTCCCGCACCATCCCGTCCTTCCTCATGGCCTACGGCGACGAGACCGTGACACTGGCAAATTTTGACCAGATCATCCCGGACAAGGTCTTTCAGGAGGTCACCAGCATCACGCTGGAGCAGTTCCGCTTTTTGCGGGACGGCGGCCCCTACCTCAACCAAGCCACCGGACAGGAGGAGCACTTTGCAGGCCACCTGTTCGATCCGGTGGTGTTTGACGATTCGGTGAAGGAATTTCTGAACCTGAAGATCAAGCTGGCGGATTACTTTGACGAGAGCCGCACCGAGGATATCTTCGATTACATCCCGCCCCAGAAAACCAACCAGATCTTTACCCCCAAGTGGGTGGTGAAAAAGATGGTGGATCTGCTGGAGCAGGAGAACCCCGGCTGCTTCGATGACCCCGGCAAGACCTTCCTGGACCCCTACATGAAGTCCGGCCTGTACATCACGGAAATCGTCAAGCGCCTTTACCGCAGCGAGAAGATGCGGCAAGCCTTCCCGGACGATACCGCTCGGCTGGAACATATCTTTGCCAAGCAGGTCTATGGCCTGGCCCCGACCGAGATCATCTACCGCATTGCCATCAGCTACATTCTGGGCTTTGCAAAGGGTCACGGCATCACCGCCCACCATATCCGTCAGGCGGATACGCTGGAATTTGCCAAGGCGGGCACCATGGAAAGGGAACTGGATAAGATTTTCAGAGACTGACAAATAGAATACAGCATTAAACCAAGGGCGGCTGTCTGCATGGGTGCAGATGGCCGCCCTTTTGTGCTATGCTGTTACAAAAATGAAAGCTGTTGGATACATCATATCAAACAGGACAAGCAGTCTTGTTTTCGTTCTTTTTACCAAAGTTTCCTGTGCGTTTTCTTGCAAGCTGCCGAAAGTGACGCATTTTCGGAATTTTTTTGTTGACACGGCTCGATTTTTGTGGTAATCTATCCCAACAATTTAATATAACATATTTACTTAGAGTTCCAGCTCGGCTCCTGAAGGAGTCGGAGCAAGTTTTTGACTTTCTTATCGCTACATAACGAACCCGAACCAAGGCCATCCCGGAAGAGATGGTCAGATTCAGGTTGTTGTGTGGCGATTTTTTTATTGCCAGATCCAGCACCGCACCTTGAAAACCGCATGACCGTCTGCATGGGATACACGGCGATGACCCCGCAAGGGAGAGCCGGGAAACGCCGCCGGAAGGGGGCAGGAAATCCATGCAGGGAGAACGGCGCATCCAATATCAAGTGGTCAAAATGACCATTTGATTTGGGGAATGACACAAAGCGTCATTTCCCAGAAGGATCTTCTGCGTTATGGCTCACCTCATGTAGACATTTTGTCCACACGAGGTGAATTGCCGCTGCCTAAATCAATGTGGACAAATTGTCCACGTTGACTCCGTTTGTGTTACGTTTGACCTCGACTTGACATTTTGTCAAGCCACGGTGAAAAGTGGTGGGTTACGAAAACCGTAACTCACCACTTGGAAGTGGTAAATGGACAAAATGTCCACTTACCACCCAGCCATAACGCACAGATTTTGGTTGGTGGTCATTTTGACCATCAACCAAACAATTGCAACACTTTATTGTGCAAAAGTGGCTGTTACCATTTTGATAACAGCCACGCTTCCGTAACACTTTTGGCAAATAATGCTTTTCATTATCCACCACACACCCGTAACAGCCAAAGGAGGATGCCTATGACAACAGAACAATGGGAACGTGAAAATCAGGACACCCTGATGGAATATTTCATTGATGGCGACCCCAGTGTGCGCAGAATCCAGTGTGAATACTGCCGCAAGGTCATCTACACCCAGACCCGGAACCGAAAATATTGCAGCTTCCAGACTTGTGGTCACAAGATGCTGAATCTGCGGAAAAGGCTTAAAAAGCGCGTTGAGCGAGGAAAGTATACCTGCGCTTGCTGCGGGGAGCAGTTCTTACCGATTCGGGCAGATGCCAGATATTGCAGCAATGCCTGTCGGCAAAAAGACTACCGCCAGCGTAAAGCGATGGTTCACGCTTCTCTTTGAGAAACTTGATGAAGTTTGTCAAGTTCTTTATCCACGCTCGCTTTTATCAGTAAAGTGGCACTTCCCATTTTGGAAAGCACCAAAATACCATAACGCCTAATCGCTCACTCCCAAATCCCCAAAATGGGAATTTGGGCTGTGCGGTTGTAAATCAGGTTACGCTTTCCGTAACTTGATTTGCAATTCCCGCCGAATCAGGTTCCCAAAATGATAACTTGATTGCACCCGTAACGAAACCACCGGAGTTCTCATTTTGAAAACTTCGGTTTTACCTGTAACACGTCACCCCCACTCCGTAAAAATCAGGTTGCCAAGATGACAACCTGATTCTGACCGTAACGGAATCAGTTGGTCATTTTGGCCAACTGAAAAAGCCGGACGAGCTGATGGGCAGAGATTCGCAAATCTTTGCCCGCCAGTTTGCCAAAATCAACGGGCCAAAATGGCCCGTTGAAGGGAGTCAAGGGGGAACGCCTTGTCCAGTGATATGATGCTGTGCGTCATATCCTACTGGGTATTATCTGGCGCAAAACGGCGGCAGATTCAGCAGCTTCGCTGCTGCGTTCTCCCACGCCAATAAGTCGAAACGGAGGGATGTCTATCTGAAATTAACACGGCACAACGGACGAGCCGGGACCCACGGCACCTATAACCCCAAGCACAATGACCGGAGTTTTAACCTTGCCAACAGTGAGCATATCGACCCGGAACGAGCCAAGGGCAACATCTACTGGGACTGCTTCCACGGTTTCCGTTCGGCCCTTGACCCACAAGACCCGGATGATCTGGCGGCGACCTTCTCGGAGGTGGAACGTCAATTCTACGAGACCTACTACACGGCTTTTGTGGAAAGCCAGAACGAGCGTAACGCAAAAATCCGGCACACGGAGCGCAACCGCTCCATTACCGACCTGCTGTCCAGCCGTAAGACCTGCCCGGAAGAGACCATCTATCAGCTGGGAACGCTGGATGCCCACGCTTCCGCAGAGGACTTGCTGAACATCGTCACCGAGTTCATTGACGAGTTCAAGGCCAAGTTTGGCGAACACGTTCACGTTTTGGACTGGGCATTGCATCTGGATGAAAGCACCCCCCACATCCACGAGCGTCATGTGTTCGACTGCGAGAACAAGTATGGCGAGGTGGCACCCCAGCAGGAAAAGGCGCTGGAGGCACTGGGTTTTGATCTGCCCGACCCGGACAAGCCCCTCAGCCGCAGGAATAACCGCAAGATCACCTTCGATGCCGCCTGCCGGAAGATGCTGTTCGAGATCGCAAAACGGCATGGGCTGGAATTGGAGGAAGAAGCGGAGTACGGAAACCGCAAATATCTGGAAAAGCAGGACTTCATCCTTGCCAAGCAGAAGGAGCAGCTTGCCGTCCAGCAGAGCAAGCTGGATGAACTGACCCTGAAAGTAGCGGATATGGAGACCCTGCTGGAAAATGTTTCGGCTGCAGCTTACGACAAGGCGGTGGAGGTCGTGACGGATGTAGTGCGCACCGAGACCCGCAAAGAAGATATGCGGGTGATCGAGGACACGAAGAAGTGGGTGCTATCCCCGGAGCGCAAGGCTCCCAAAGCCACACGAGAGTACACCGCCAAGCATCTGGACACCGTGCTGGAGAAGTTCCTCAAGACCATGCAAACCACCGCCGCCCGTTTGCAGAACAAGCTGCTGAAGCCGGAAGTCCGGCAGAAAGGCAAAGAACAGGTCAAGGAGAAAGCGCGGGATTCCGTTCTGCAACTGCTGAACCGCTTGCAGGCAGAACAGGCACAGCGGAAGTCATCTGCGCCGCCCACTGCTGAAAAAACAGAAACACGAGGTGATGTTTATTGAGCAAAGAAGCCAACGAAGAACGCGCTCCACGAACCGTTGCCGAAGTAAAGGAGATGCTGACCAAGCACTCCAACGGCGAGATCCAGCGGACGATCCAGAACTGCATCACGATTTTGCAGAATGACCATGTGCTTGCCGATGCCATCCGACTGAACCTGTTGAGTGAGCGCATCGACATTGTAAAGCCCGTGGGCTGGCCCCGCTCCGGCAAAACGTTGAACGACACCGACATGAAGTATATCCTGCGGGGGATGGAGAAATACGGCATTTCCAGCGAAAAGAAAATTGAATCCGCCATCCGAATCGTTGCCAATGAGAACCGCTATCATCCCATCCGGGACTATCTGAACGGTTTGAAATGGGATGGAACAGAGCGAATTGCCCACGTCTTGCACCATTTCCTCGGTGCTGCGGAGGACGAGTACACTTGCGAAGCCATGAAGATCTTCTTGCTGGGAGCCATCAAGCGGGTGTTCCAGCCGGGATGCAAATTTGAGACCATGCTCTGTCTGGTGGGCGGGCAAGGTGCAGGAAAGTCCAGCTTTTTCCGACTGCTGGCAGTCAAGGACGAGTGGTTCTCGGACGACCTGCGGCGGCTGGACGATGACAACGTGTACCGCAAGCTGCAAGGGCACTGGATCATCGAAATGTCGGAGATGATCGCCACTGCCAATGCCAAGAGCATCGAGGAAATCAAGAGCTTTCTCAGCAAGCAGAAGGAAACCTATAAAGTCCCCTACGAGACCCATCCTGCCGACCGTCTGCGCCAGTGCGTCTTTGCTGGCACGACCAACCGGCAGGATTTTTTGCCCCGTGACCGCACGGGCAACCGCCGTTTTATCCCCATCCCGGTGGATGCTGAACTGGCCGAAGTCCACATTCTGGACAATGAGGAAGATTCTCGTGCCTATATCGACCAGCTTTGGGCAGAAGCCATGATCCTCTACAACAGCGGAAACTACAAGCTGGCGTTCAGCCCCGCCATGCAGGAAACGCTGCAAGCCCATCAGCAGGATTTCATGCAGGAGGATGCACAGGCGGGCATGATCTACGCCTTTCTGGAGGACTACACGGGTGACCGGGTGTGTTCCAAGCAGCTCTATGTGGAGGCTCTGGGCAACACGAACATCCCGGCAGAGTGGGAGACCCGTGCTATCTGCGAGATCATGAACACGGGTATTTCGCGCGGCGATATCCAAGGCTGGCAGGCTCATAAAACCGCCAAGCGTTACCCGAAGTACGGCGTTCAGAAAGGCTGGGAGCGCGTAACCAGCCCCGAAACCGGGGCTGAAAATTTCTCCGAAATAACGGATGCGGAAGCCAAGCAACTGGGCTTTCCCTTCTGATGAACAGTGGTTACACGTCTGGTTACAGGTTCGGTTACGCTGCAGTTACAGCGCAAAAACCGCATGGCTACTGTGTTTTCCTCTCTCTGTAACCATGTAACCTTAAAAGAATAAGAAAAAGTATAAAGCCCACCGGATGCCCTGTGTGCAGAAAAAGAGAGTTTTCCTGCCCGGTTACAGGCGTTCGGTTACAAGGAATTGGAGGTCTGCCTATGAAGGATGTCCCGATTTGGGAAAAGAGCAATTTAACGCTGGAGGAAGCTGCGGCTTATTCCGGCATTGGCATCAACAAACTTCGCACGCTGTCGGACGGCGAGCACTGTCAGTTCGTTTTATGGATCGGTTCAAAACGGCTCATCAAACGCCGTAGGTTGGACGAATATCTCGATAAAGCCTACTCCATCTAAAATCAGACGTGCCAAGTGAGCCTTGATGTGGTATACTGAGGGTGTCATATCAAGGCTCTTTCCATTCAGGAAAGGAGTTTGACGATGTCAAGAAGAAAAGACAATAAAGGGCGTGTTCTTCGGACAGGAGAGAGCCAGCGAAAAGACCTGATCTATCAATATCGCTACACGGATGCTTTGGGAAACCGAAAGTGCATCTATGCGTCGGATCTTAAAACCTTGCGTGAAAAAGAGGATGAACTGCAGAAAAGCCTTGAAGACGGCCTTGACTATGCAGGCGGCGAAATTACGGTATACGAACTGCTGCAACGCTATCTTTCGCTGAAGTGCGGTGTCCGCTATAACACGAAGGTCGGGTACGGCTTTGTGATGAACATCGTACAAAAAGAACCATTCGGGGCAAGAAAGATCCGGGATATCAAGGTGTCGGATGCTCAGCGGTGGATGATCAAGCTGCAAAAGGAAGGAAAGGGCTACAGCACCCTAACCAGTATCCGGGGCGTTGTAAAACCGGCTTTCCAGATGGCCTATAACGAAGAAGTTGTGCGGCGCAATCCGTTTGACTTCAAGCTGACGGATGTGGTGGTCAACGATTCGCAGAAGCGTATCTCCCTGACCGAGAAACAGCAGAAGGTGTGGATGAACTTCATCCGAGAGGATAAGAGCTACGCCAAGTACTACGATGAATTTGTGGTGCTGCTGGGAACAGGAATGCGTGTCAGCGAGTTCTGTGGTCTGACCCTGCAGGATCTGGATTTTCAAAATCGAAAGATCCGTGTGGACCATCAATTGATCCGGGAGAGCGGCGGCAAATACTACGTTGAGAAAACCAAGACAGAGTGTGGCCGCCGGTTTATCCCGATGACGGAGGAGGTGTTCCAGAGCCTGCAGAACCTGCTTGCAAACCGCAAACGGCTGAAAAATGAGGTTATCATTGATGGCTACAGTGGGTTTCTGCTGCTGGATAAAAACGATCATCCGAAGGTGGCATTGCACATCGAGAACGAGATGCGTTGGGCGATGAAAAAGTATCGCAAGCTGTACCCGGATGCACCGCTGCCGCACATCACGCCTCATGTATTCCGGCATACCTTCTGCACCAACATGGCAAATGCGGGGATGGATATCAAGGCGTTGCAGTATGTGATGGGACACTCCGATGCAAGCATCACGCTGAATGTCTACACCCATGCAAGCTATGACCACGCTGCGGAACAGATGGCGAAACTGGTCGATTTTCCGGGGTCGTCTGACCGGCAGGAGCGAAAGATGTCAGGTTGATATAGCACGGTTTGGTACACCATTACTACACCATTTTGCTGAAAAGTTATGGAGAGCAGCGTAGAGATGCGTGAAAAGCGCACAGAATCAACGCCTAAAAATAATGCGATGTGTCGTGTTATAAAGACTTGTGGAGGGATGTGTAAGGAATGACAAAGATGATTTTTTTGTGCCACGGCAATATTTGCCGCAGCCCAATGGCCGAATTTGTAATGAAAGACTTGGTGGACAAAGCCGGACTTTCCGACCAGTTTGAAATCGCATCCGCCGCCACCAGCACCGAGGAGATCGGCAACCCGGTCTATCCGCCCGCCCGGCGGAAGCTGGCCGAGCACGGCATCTCCTGCGAGGGTAAAACCGCCCGGCAGATGACCCGGAGGGATTACGAAACCTACGATTACCTGATCGCCATGGATCACAACAACCTGCGCAATATGGCGCGCTTTGTGGGCGGCGACCCGGAGCATAAAGTGTCTCTGCTGATGGATCATACCCGCCGCCCCGGCGATGTGGCCGACCCGTGGTATACCGGGGACTTTGAGGCCACTTGGCAGGACGTGCTGGAGGGCTGCACAGCTTTGCTGGAAGAACTGCGCTGACAGGAGAATTTTATGACAGAGCGTTATTGTGAAGGTGAACGGTTTGCTGACATGTCGTTCACCGAGGAGGCTTTTGAGGATTGCAACTTTATCGACTGCGTGTTTGTGGATTGCTCCTTTACCAAATGCGAACTGGATCATACCACGCTGAACGAGTGCAAATTCGTGCGGTGTGAGATCACAGGTCTGCGCAGTACCCATTCCTCGGTGCAGTCGCTGGATTTTGAGGACTGCCGCCTGAATGAAATTGAGTGGGCACCGCTGATGTCCAACGGTGCCTTCCCGGACCCTATCCACACGCTGAAAGAGTGCAGTCTGAAATATAACACCTTCACCGAAATGAACTTTAACCGCTTCGACTTTTCGGATGGCAACGAAATTGTCGGCTCCATGTTTGCCAAATGCGAGATGCAGCTGGCGAATTTCAAGGGTGTAGAACTTCACGAAACGGAGTTCTACCAGTGTGATCTGCGCAAGGCGGATTTCCGGGATGCTACAGGCTATAAGGTGGACATTCTGGGCAGCCGCCTGAAGAATGCGAAATTTTCGCTGCCGGAAGCGGTGAATCTGTTGGCAGATTTGAAGATCAAGCTGTCGTAAGAAGGAGAGAAAATGCGTCAACTCATCATTGCCCGAAAAGACCTGCAGATGTCTCCCGGTAAGCTGGCGGCGCAGTGCTGCCATGCTTCGCTGGCATTCCTCACCGACCCCATCGGCATGGGACAGGGCGTGGAACCCATCGAGAAAGACGGAGAAATTACCGGCTATCGGGCAGAAATCATGTTGGAGAAAGCAACCTATGAAGAATGGTTCGATGGCTCTTTTACCAAAACTATCTGCGGGGCAAAGAACCGCAATCAGCTGTTGAAAGCAAAGACCATTGCCGAAGAACTGGGGCTTGTGGAAAACAAAGACTTCTTCCTTATCCGGGATGCCTGCCACACCGAGCTGGAGCCGGAAGAATTTGATGAAAACGGCGAGGGCATGACCCTGACCTGCATCGGTTTCCGCCCGCTGCCGGATGAAATTGCACACCGGATCAGCCATAAGTTCCATTTGTATTGAGTGCTGGTTCGCGGAATAATAAAAATAGTCCCGGCCATTCTCCTGTGACATACAGGAAAATGGTCGGGATATTTTTGCTTTTTATTGAAGATTCATCCATGCCGCCAGCGCGTCCGCCGTCTGCCGCTGTTGTTCCTCGGCAGAGATGGTGGGTGTGCCATCGCCCTTCTGCGCACCGTAACTGCCGAACCCGGCATGACAGCCGCCGTCAATGACCGTTTCGGTGGTGTCCTGTGGGAGGTTCGTGCGGTCGGCTTCATATTTTTCGCGGTTCAGCACACCATCCTCGCTGCCGTAGGCGGCATAGACCCGCAGGCCGCTGTCGGTCAGGTCGGCGGTGGAGTAGGCCGCCAGCAGCACCAGACCGTCCAGTTCATCGGTGTGCTTGGCCGCATAGCTTGCCGCCATGGCCCCGCCCAGCGAGTGCCCACCGATGTACCAGTCTGTGACTTCGGAAAAGCGTTCCGGGATACCGTCCGCCGCGTTCATGTCCAGTACGGCCAGATTGCAGGGCATCTTTACCAGCACGCACAGAATGCCGTCCTCGGCAAGGTCGTGCAGGAGGGGAGCATAGGCGGTGTTTTCCACCTTGCCGCCCGGATAGAAGATCAGCCCGGCGGTGGGAGATTCCGGCGCAAAGACCCAGTTGCCGTTCTGCTTGGTGACGCTCACAAAGCGGTCCGACACCATTGCATCCTCGGCGGCGGGGTCTGTGTGGTAGTAGTCGCTGACGTAAATGCCGAATGCGATGCAGACGGCCAGCAAAACAGCCAGCAGGCAGAGGAACACTCTGCGGGGAAACGATTTTTTCTTCTGGTTCTTCATAGAACTCCTTTATTTTATAAGCATTTTCCACAGTCACTGCAGCCGTTGCAGATCAACTTGCTGCCGCAGGTCTCGCAGTTTGCGCGGAAATGGGGCGTATATAAATCTTCCTGCGGGATGGGGTAGCCCCAGTCGTCCACGAGGTCAAAACGGATGGGCCTTCCCTGAAAGTTCATACCGGATTTATAAGCCATCCGGCTTTGCAGCTGCTTGTTTGGCAGGTGGTAGCGCCTGCCGTCCTTGATAAACACGGTGCCGGTCTCGATAAAGCAGAAGGTCACGTTGGCATCCACACATTCCTGCCGGAGCGATTTGACCCAATCAAAATTGCAGGGGCGGGCACCATCGTAGTTTTCGCCGCCGCAGATGACCTGCTCAATCTGCCCGGCGGAAAGGTACTGCCGGATGCTTACTGGCCCGATGAAGGGCGCGCACATGATGCCCTTGTGCTTGAAGGGCAGGTCAAACAGAATGGGAATGCGCTCATCGGCGCGGCGCTGATTTTCACAGGTGACGTTGAAAAAGATGTTGTCCCAACCGCTGCCCCAGTCCGGCGGCAGGCACTTCCGTACCCGCTGCGGCCGTTTGGTGAGCAGAAAAAACACCACATCGCTGCGCTGGCGCATGATGTCCCACGCCTCAGCCCGCCACGGGTCGGCTTCTTCCAAGAAGAAATCCGAGGTCATGCAGACCCGGATCTGCTCACCACTCTGGATTTTGTAGTGTCCGGTGCGGTCTTTCTGGAGTGGGTAGGAAAAGCCGCTTTTCGTTTTGTAGATCTCGGCCCCGTTCTGGTCCCGCATCCGGTCGAGAAAATACATGTAGCAGTTCTGGCAGCCCTCGCTGCACTTGACGCAGCCGTGCCATGGATTCCAGATGTCGTGCAGGAAGCTCACCCTCTTTCTGTACCTATTATTATAATAGCTGCGCGGACAGGAAACAAGAGCACCCCTTGCACCGCCCCATCGGATGTGATAGGATGAAGAAAACCATGTGAGGGAGGAACCACCATGCCGTTTCAGATGATCCGCAACGACATCACCAAAGTGGCGGCGGATGCCATTGTCAACCCGGCCAACCGGAACCTTTTGCAGGGCAGCGGCACCAGCCGTGCCATCTATCAGGCGGCAGGGGAGCAGGAGCTGACCGCCGCCTGCGAAGCCATCGGCCGCTGCGATTTGGGCAGAGCCGTGTGTACTCCGGCGTTCGGGCTGCCTGCAACGTATATTTTCCATGCAGTCTGCCCTGCGTGGCACGGCGGCGGGTTCGGCGAAGCTGAACAATTAGCCGGTGTATACCACTCCGCATTGGAATTAGCCGCAGAGTACCACTGCGAGAGCGTGGCCTTTCCGCTGCTGTCCAGCGGAAACTATGGCTACCCCAAAGAACAGGCCTTCCGCATTGCGGTGGACACCATCACACAGTACGTCATGGAGCACGACCTTACCGTGTATCTGGTGCTTTACGACCGGGGCTCGCTGGCCGTGAGCCGGAAGCTGTTCGCCTCGGTGGAGGAGTACATTGACGACCACTATGTAGCACAGAACGATGAAAGCTACGGATTTGGCCGTCGGCGCAGGGAATTGTCAGAGCGGCGGAGGCTTCTGGAAGAAGATGCCGCCCTGCCGATGCTAGGTGCAGTTCCGGCACCCGCCGCGGCACCCAGGACAGCCCGCAGTCTGGAAAGCCTGATGGACAACCTTGGCGAGAGCTTCACCACTCGTCTGCTGCGGCTCATTGACGAGCGGGGGCTGAAAGACTCCACCGTGTACAAGCAGTCCAACATCTCTCGGCAGCATTTCTCCAAAATTCAGTGCAATCGCGACTACAACCCCAAAAAGAAAACGGTGCTGGCCTTTGCGGTTGGGCTGCACCTGTCCGAAGATGAAACCATCGACCTGCTCAAGAGCGCGGGCTATGCCTTTTCGGATGGCTCCAAGCGGGACTGGATCGTGCGGTACTGTCTGGAACACAAAATCTATAACATCAATCAGGTCAATACGCTATTGTTTGAATACGATCAGGAACAGCTGGGTGCGTGATTTGTCGCCTGCCCGTTGACCTTTTGCCCTCCGGTTTGTGGTATCCTTTTGCCAACGAAAGCGATACACCACAAAACGGAGGGCATTTATTATGAAGAAAAATCTTACCGAGCTTGTTTTCATTCTGGACCGCAGCGGTTCCATGGGCGGGCTGGAGCAGGATACCATCGGCGGGTTCAATGCTATGCTGACCCGGCAGAAGGAGCAGGAGGGCGAGGCCAATGTGACCACGATCCTGTTCGACCATGAGGTGCAGCTACTGCACGACCGCTTTCCGCTGCACGCCGTTGCGCCGTTGACCGAAAAGGACTACTACGTCCGGGGCTGCACGGCGCTGCTGGATGCCATTGGTTATGGCATGGAAAAGATGGTGAATATCCAGCGCCATCTGCCGGAGGACGAGCGTGCCGAAAAGGTCATCTTTGTCATCACCACCGACGGACTGGAAAACGCCAGCAAACGGTTTAGCTATGAGAAGATCCGCCGGATGATCGAGCGGGAAAAAGAGCAGTACGGCTGGGAGTTCCTGTTCCTCGGTGCCAACATGGACGCCGTGAAGGAAGCTGCCCGCTTCGGCATCTCGTCTGACCGGGCTGTGCGGTTTGAGAATGACGCACAGGGCGTGGCGGTCAACTACCACGTTGTCAGCGAGACAGTCTCCCGGATGCGGGAGGCACCCTGCTGCGCGTCCATCGGCGCATAGTGGAAAGAACAAATCGAAGCTGATTTCCAGAAGCGGTATCATAGGTAAGGGAGGAAACAGCCATGTTAGGAGCAATCTTGGGTGACATCGTGGGCAGTCCCTATGAATTTGACCACAACAATTACAAGCACAAGGATTTTCCGCTGCTGAGCGAGAAATCGCACTTCACCGATGATACCGTCATGACCGCTGCGGTGGCAGTTGGTCTGATTGATGGAAAGGGTCTGCCGGAGAGAACATTTTGTGCAGTGCAGCATGAAATGCGGTTCTGGGGCCGTGAATATCCCCATGCCGGTTACGGCGGGATGTTCCGCCGGTGGCTGCACGCAGAAAATCCGAATCCCTATGGCAGTTTCGGTAACGGCTCGGCTATGCGGGTGTCGGCAGCGGGCTGGCTGTTCGATACGCTGGACAAAACGCTGGAAATGGCAAAAGTGACCGCTGAAGTTACCCACAACCACCCGGAGGGCATCAAAGGCGCGCAGGCCACGGCGGCAGTGATTTTTCTGGCCCGTACCGGCCACAGCAAGCCGGAAATCAAACAATATGTGGAGCAGACCTTCGGTTATGACCTGAACCGTACCTGCGATGAAATTCGGCCGACCTATCATCATGTGGAGACCTGTCAGGAAACTGTGCCGGAAGCAATCATTGCTTTTCTGGAAAGCGTCAGTTTTGAGGATGCACTTCGCAATGCGGCCTCTCTGGGCGGCGACAGCGACACCCTTGCCTGCATCACCGGCGGCATTGCCGAAGCTTTTTACGGGATGCCGCAGGAACTGCGGGACGAGACTTTGAAACGTCTGCCGGAGGACATCCGGGAAGCATATGAACTGTTGTGCTTCATGATTGCCAAGATGATATAAAATGCGATGATACGACTGAATTTTGAAAAGATTGCATAGGATTTTATAAAAGTATTATTCTTTCGTGAATTTTAGCACTCTTCTATTGACATTGCTAATTAACGGTGCTATAACAGTGGCGTGCTCAGGAGGAAGGGCAAAAGGAGAGCTGCAAGGCTCTCCGGAAAGCCTTTCCGAGTGGACGCTTCAGATTTTTTGCCCCGACCCGAACGCCGGGATTGGAGGAATGATTTATGCTTATGCCGACTGTTTTCCATGAAAACCTGTTCGATGATTTCTTCGATCCGTTCTGGAATGACGCTGCACTGGAACGTGCTATGAACCGTGAGGCTCGTGGTGCCTTTGGTAAGCGTGGTGCAAACATGATGAAGACCGATGTCAAACAGACGGACAATGGCTACGAAGTAGCTGTTGACCTGCCGGGCTGCAAGAAGGAAGACGTTCAGATGGATCTGAACGACGGCTACCTGACCATTCAGGCAGTGCGCAGCCACAGCAACGATGAAAAGGATAAGAAGGGCCGCTATCTGCGGCGCGAATCCTTCTCCGGCACCTGCGCGCGCAGTTTCTACGTGGGCGATGTGAAGAAGGAAGACATCCACGCAAAGTTCGAGGATGGTGTCCTGCACATCGAGCTGCCTGCTCCTCAGCAGACGAAGGCTTTGCCTGAGAACCCGAATCTGATTGCAATCGAGTAAAACGCCGGTCGTGTGCGCCAAGGCACAACGCACATAAGGTGGCCCCGGAGAGCTGTAACAAGCCCTCCGGGGCCATTTTTGTTTCCCGACATCTTTTCCGCAGCGGCAAGGCGTGGTAGAATAATGGCAGAACCAATCCACAGGTGAGAAAATCGAACTTCAGAGAGAGGAGATGTTTCTATGCAGTCTGATGAGCTGAAACGCCGGATCTCGGCAGGCAGAGGAGATGCTTTGGCTGATCTGGTTTTGAAAAATGCCAGAATTGTCAATGTGTTTACCGATGAGATCGACACCGCTGACATTGCCATCAGCGGAAATTCGATCGTGGGCGTGGGCACGTATCATGGCCGGAAAGAAGTTGATCTGCACGGCAAATATGTCTGCCCGGGCCTGATCGATGGGCATATCCACATCGAAAGCTCCATGCTCTGTGGTCCGGCTTTCGAGCAGGCAGTGCTGCCCCACGGTACCACTGCGGTGGTCACAGACCCACACGAGATCTCGAACGTTGCGGGGCTGGAAGGCTTGGATTTTATGCTGGAAACGACAAAAAATCTGACCCTTTCGGTTTATTTCATGCTGCCCTCCTGTGTTCCGGCCACGGATCTGGATGAATCCGGTGCGGTGCTGAACGCAGAACAGCTCCGGCCTTACTACGGCGATCCCCGCGTGCTGGGGCTTGCGGAGCTGATGAATGCCTATGGGACGGTGCGCTGTGACCCGAAGATCCTGCAGAAGATCCGCGACTGCACCGAAGCGGGAAAGATCGTGGATGGCCATGCGCCGCTCTTGAGCGATAAGGACCTGAATGCTTATATTGCGGCAGGTGTTCAGTCCGATCACGAGTGCTCCAACATCGAGGAAGCCATGGAAAAATTCCGGCGTGGACAATACATCATGATCCGGGAAGGAACGGCTGCCAAAAATATGGAGGCCCTGATGCCGCTGTTCCGGGAGCCCTATTGCAGCCGCTGTATGCTGGTGACGGATGATAAGCACCCCGGTGACCTGCTGGACAGCGGACACATCGATTCCAACATCCGTAAAGCGATCCGGCTGGGCGCAGACCCAGCAGTGGCCGTCAAAATGGCGACGCTGGTTCCGGCACAGTATTTTGGATTAAAGCAGCACGGTGCCGTGGCACCGGGGTATGCTGCCGACCTCATTGTAGTATCGGATTTTGAATCCTTTACGGTCGAACGGGTTTACAAGAATGGCACGCTGGTGGCCGAGCACGGAAAAACGCTGAAACCCGCATCGCTTGAAATCGACCATGCGCGCTTTGCACGCGTCATGAACTCGTTCGATTTGGATGAAATCACACTGGAGGATTTGGAACTTCGGGGGAGCGGGGAGCAGGAGCGTGTCATCTGCCTGAACCGGGGCGAGCTGCTTACGGAGGAAAAAATCATCCCGTTCCAACGGCATCCGGGCAAAGCTCCCGGTGTGGACCCGGAACACAACATCGTAAAACTGGCCGTTTTTGAGCGGCATCATCACTCCGGCCATGTGGGCATTGGCTTTTTAGGAAACTTCAGCCTGAAATGCGGAGCCGTTGCATCGAGCATCGCACATGATTCCCATAACCTGATCGTGGCAGGGGACAACGATACCGATATGATGCTGGCCGGCAACACTGTGCGGAAAAACAAAGGCGGACTTGCGTTTGTGGCAGATGGACAGGTCGTGGCAGAACTTGCGCTTCCGGTGGCCGGATTGATGAGCACCGAAAGCGCAGAGAGCGTTGCGGCGAAAATGCAGGCGCTGAACGATGCCCTCAAGGCACATGGCGTGGCGGAAGACATCGGCATTTTTATGACCCTCGCCTTCGTCAGCCTTCCGGTCATTCCCAAACTCAGACTGAATACATACGGCATCATCGATGTAGCGCAGCAGAAAGTCGTTCCGGCTGTTTTTTAATACGCGATAACAAAAATACTGCCGGAGACCGACCCGAATGGTCGGTCTCCGGCAACAGAACAGTTCGTTCCTACTCTTAGAAGCGAGCCGCATCAAGAGAAAAATTGACGGAAATTCTTATTTGATAAATCGGAATTTGACAAAGGAGTGTGATTATATGGGTAAAGCGATTTTGGCAGCAATCGTTACATTGATTGTTGGTTATTTAGGTACGGTCGTAGGACTTGAACTTTTAGGTAATTGGGTTGAGTTTGGATTGCTCATTGCTATTGCAGTAATGGGTGCTTTTATCATCTACTTCAATGACAAGAAGTAAGACAACTTCGCATTTGTGGAAGTTATAAAGGGGTGCATCATGGAAATCGAGTATAAACAAACAAAAGATTTCACGGCCGATGAATTGCAGAAACTGTTTTTATCCGTATGATAATTACTCTGCAATGGTGCGGAAGCACTTTTTGTGAGTTGGTATGATGGATCGATTTGCAGCTAGCAAGGAAACCGTAAGGAGTACAGAGCATGGATGCAAACTGTACCAGTAAAAGAAGGAAAGTCAAGAGTATGGAAACGGTATACATTGCAGGCGGGTGCCTTTGGGGCGTCCAGCATTTTTTTGACACGGTGCCCGGTGTACGGACGACCGAAGCCGGGAGAGCCAACGGAACAACAAACACGCTGGACGGCCCGTATGATGGATACGCAGAGTGCGTTAAAGTGGTCTTTGATGAGAAATGTACCAGTGTTACAGAGCTTATGGAGCATCTGTTTGAAATCATCGACCCGTACAGCCTGAACAAACAGGGCGTTGATGTTGGAAAAAAGTATCGCACGGGGCTTTACAGCACAAATCTCGGACATCTGGAAGAAGCAAGAGCCTTTATTGACAGCCGGAAGGACCGGGATAAAATCGTTGTGGAAGTGCTGCCGCTGACGAATTACGTCCGGAGTGCAGAGGAGCATCAGCACCATCTGGAGCGGTACCCGGAAGACTGCAGCTACTGTCATATCCCGGATGAAGTCTTAAACAAATACAGGAATCAGTAAGCAAAGGAAAAACGAAAATGCGGGGATTGGGAACGATCATCAATGCGCTGGCCATTGTGATAGGCGCTGTGCTGAACAATCTCTCGCTGGTAGGAAATATTCTGATTTTTTGTGTGGGCATCAATCTGGTGTGGCCAAGAACCATCAAGGTGGCAAACCTGCTGCCGTCCCTTCTGGTTGCAGTGGCGCTGACGGGGATTTTATGAATCGGAACTTGACGAGGAGTGTGATTGTATGAAAAAGAAGCTATCTGTTATAGCTGTAATCATCTTGGTTCTTGCGATATGTGTATCGGCGTGGTTTTATGGATACTACAATCACAAAAGCAACGACAATCTTCCCACTCTGGCGGCAATCGCAGAAATGAGTGAAGCCGATGTTAATAACCTTTTGCCTGGGTATCATATTGACCAGCTTAGAGAGGTATGGGGGAAGCCTGATACCAGTGAAAACGGCACAGCATGTTGGAAAATAGGAAATGATACCATTCTCGTTGTGAGTTATAAAAATAATGGTATAGTTGCGATTTGTGGTCTTAAAGACGATAGCGGTACCTCCATAGGAGAATAACAAATTCGCGTTTATCAAGGTGAACATTTAAGTATTAAAAACGGGAGTGAAAACAAATGATGACCATTGCACAGATCATGGAAAAGATGATCGCCTTTTCCGAAGGGAATATCCATGACATCACGCACCTGAGCTGTGTGTGGACCTATGCCAAAACCATTGGTGAGCTGGAGGGGTTGGACGCAGACACGCAGTTTATTCTGGAGGTGGCGGCCATCACCCACGATATCGCCTGCCCGCTCTGCCGCAAAAAGTACGGCAACACCAATGGTAAATATCAGGAGCAGGAGGGTGCCCCGCTGGTGCGGGAGTTCTTGGCGGATACCGGCATGACAGCGGCACAGATCGACCGGGTGGCCTATCTGGTAGGGCACCACCATAGTTCGGCGCAGATCGACGGCATTGACTATCAGATTCTGATTGAGGCAGATTATATCGTCAATGCGTCCGAAAGCGGGTACGACCAGCAGGCAATCCGAACCTTTATGGAACATACGATGAAGACGGCAGCAGGTATCCGGCTGACGAAAACAGTGTTTGAAGTGTAAAAATGATTCAGAAGCATTGCTTTGAATGCGGTACGGCATTGATTGAAAAAGAACTGGAAGAAGAGGGCATTGTGCCTTATTGCCCGAAATCCGTCCCAACAGCCTTGCAGCGGAATTTTTGAATGCGTATCTGGACGAAGTGGGGAATAAGCCGATGGAGACGTGATTCGTGACGGAACCACGGGAATTTTGACGGGGAGTATGGAAAAAAAGTTGGTTCGGCCTGTTTCGGTTGACTTTTTATAAAGAATTGGTATATTGATACTATATAGTATCAATAAGTATCAACTGCGAGGTGGACAGAATGGATGGGGCACAGTTTGCCAAAATGCTTTCAGATAAGCATTTGTTTGAACTCAATCGGATGGAATACAAGTACTCGACTGTCAGAGTCAAAGAATTTGCCGAATTGCTGCGGCAAAACTTTGCGCAGCCTCTGCCGTTGACTGATTTTTCTGGAAATAAGCTGTTTTACCTGCCGAACCTCGCGCAAATTTCAACAAATGGTATGAAGCAGTTGCTCTCTGTCCCTGTCAGTGGACAAAACTTCGGTTTGTCGGCGATGACCGAGGAAATTTATGCTACTTTTCAAATTGAAAGTATCCGCTCGACCCGCAGCAGTATCCGTTATATCCTCGATGGTTATGCCCCTCGTGATGAACAAGAAGCCCGCATCTATGGTATGAAGCGCGGACTGGAGTTTATCGCGAATCGTCAGAATACGATCACCGAGGAGAATCTGCATCACCTATATCAGATCAGCACAGGGGATTATCTCCCGGATGAAGATCGATTACTGCCAAACCACTTTTATCGGCATGGCGAGGTTTTTATTGTGGGCGGTGAAGAACCCAGACCGGGACTTCCGGCAGAGTGGCTTCCCGGTGCTATGAAATGTCTTGTCGATTTTGCGAATGCCAATGACGGCATCAATGAGCTGCATAAGGCTGCCATTCTGCACTTTGCTTTTGCATACTACCACCCTTATTTTGACGGGAATGGACGCACTGCACGGCTATTCCACCTCTGGTATCTTGTTCAGCAGGGCTATCCTGCGGCACTGTTCACGCCGTTTTCCCGATACATCGCTGAAAACAAGGACGCATATTACAAAGCCTACGAACGCGTGGAGAGAAATGCTCTGATTTCCGGCTATACGGATGTGACTCCCTTTCTGTTCTACTTCTGCAATGAGGTCTATAACCGCCTGCAGGTGGATGCAGTCCCGCCGAAAACTGATCTTGAGGTTTATCAAACTGCTCTTGCGGAAGGAAAAATCACAGAAAAAGAACGGCTGCTCTGGGAGTATGTTCTGTCTGCTTATGGTGCAGAGGAGTTTACCACAAAGCAGCTGGAAAAGGATTTCCGAAACGCTGCGTATGCAACTATTCGGACGTTTGTGATGAAATTCCATGAGATGGGGCTGCTTACTGCAAGAAAAGCAGGAAACAGGGTGTTCTATCATGTCGGTGGGACTTCTGACGGTCGGCCTAATGAATCCAAAAGGAGAACGTTATGAAAACGATTCGTGTTGTGGCCGCTGTGATCTGCGATTCCATGCAGGCAAAACGCAAAATTTACGCTACCGCCCGCGGCTATGGTGACTACAAAGGTCAATGGGAGTTTCCGGGCGGCAAAATCGAGCCGGGTGAAACCCCGCAGCAGGCTCTGAAGCGGGAAATTGAAGAAGAACTGGACACGGAAATCGCCGTGGAGGATTTAATTGGTACAATCGAGTACGATTATCCGGCGTTTCATCTTTCCATGGACTGCTTCTGGTGTGAAGTGGTTTCCGGCGAGCTTGTGCTGAAAGAAGCGGAAGCTGCACGATGGCTGACAAAAGATGACATTGATTCCGTTCCGTGGCTCCCGGCGGATCAGACTATTTTGGATGTTATCAGAAGTTCAATGCAGCCAGTGAAACCACTCCATACTAGCGAATATGACAACGAACCTCTGCAGAGATGCTGAGTGTTTACGGCATGAAGGATGAACTGCGCCGTCCCATGATGCTGCTGGTGAAAGCCGCTATTCCGAAAAAATTGTAAAACAGAGGCCTCTGAATCTTTTCCTAATAAGAAAGAGATTCGGAGGCCTTTATTGGTTGATTTAGCTAACAGTCGTGTCGAAAGACATCCCGTCTGAGGGCAAAGCGAAGGTTTTGCTTTTCAGGCGGGATTTTTTTGCTTTTTGGGACTGTTGTATACAATATATGGACTAAGAGGGTGGGTGACTTGGACTACGAGTCCATAAACTTTTGCTCGAAAGTACGATACAATCATGTCACGGAAACGGACCGGGCCCGAGAGGGAGCGGAAACCGGAGCCGATGGACCTTGAAAATTGAATATGCAGCTTCAGGTACTTCCAGATAATGATGCTTCCGTAATTCGCGGCCCGGTCATAAAGAAGACGGGGTGGCCGAGAGGCCAATGGAGTGGTGCAAATCCAACGCCTGATTGTTTCCCTTTCTCAGGGGTGCCGGGGGCAAATTAAGAGAAACCATACAGAAAAACGCACTTGCGAACGAATCGCCGTAGAACATGGTGTTGGGTCTGCGACGGTACGACGTGCTGAAAAGTATTCACGAGGCATTGATGCTGCGGAAGAAGCGGTGCCCGGTGCGCAGGAAGAGATCCTGACCGGGCATATCAAGGCGACAGATGAACAGATCGTAGCGCTTGCTTCAATTCCAAAGGAAGAGCGCACGGCAATTCTTGAGGAACTCAAGAAGAAAAAGAGTGACCGTGATGATACGGTCCTCGAACGCCTGAAGCCGAACAGGCCACCACCGAAGCCAAAGCCTGCACCGCAGAAGAAAAAGCCAACGGCAACGGAAAACAACACGGCGTCGCAGGCAGAACAGCCGGAAACGTCGGTACAGGCACCAATCACCGAGTCCCCGCCGGAAGAGGAAATTGAGCCGACCAGCAATGCGCCACCAAGTTTTCTTCAGAGCATACAGGGTCATAAACGGCACTTGTCCGAAGAAGACAAGGCCCGACTGCAGGCCTCGGTGGATGCCCGTTACAAGGATAAAGCAGCAGCAACCGGCTCCATCATGCTGTGCGAACTGCAGGGAGCAACGGAAGATTTTATTTTTCGATGGAATGTTGTCTTTCAAGAACACCCGGAGGTTCTGATCGATAAAGTCTGCCAAAAGAAACTTTCTGAACTAATGGACCGAATGATGTCTTACCTGAAAACCGTAAAGGAGGAGAAATTATGATGAATTCAAATTTAAACCTCAGTGCTTTGCCTGAATGCAAGTTTGCCTATCAGATGGTGAACAGTGCGCTGCTGATCCCGTGCGCTGAATATCAGCGTGTTCTGCATGTCGAAAAGGTTGCTCATATCGCGGAAAACTTTTCGGAGTACGAGGGCGAGTACAGCCGGGAGCGGCTGGTGCAGCAGCTGGCAAGGACACATCCGAAAACCATCACGCAGCTGGCACAGAAAGACACCGGAAGTTCTGCAAACCGCCATATGCGGCAGATTCTTCGCATCTATAACGGTGCCAGCCGTGAGATGAGCCTGCCGCTGAAAAACTGACAATTTCGTTCTACCTCCTGAACAACAGCCGTCGTGGTATCCGTCTGCGGCGGCTGTTTCTTACATAAAAAGGAGGTTGATTTTTATGTTGCCGAACAATTGGAGATATCTCAGGGGGACATCTACTATGCAGACATGGAGCCGCATATCGGCTCGGAACAGGGCGGGAAACGCCCTGTGGTAGTTCTGCAGAACAACATTGGAAACCGTCATTCGCCTACACTGATCGTTGCAACTGTTACCACCCGGACGGAAAAGAAGAAAAACCAGCCCACCCATGTGCTGGTGGATTCCAACCCGGCCTTTGAAGAACCGTCCATGATTCTTCTGGAGCAGATCTTCACGATCGATAAATCCCGCATCGAACGCTTTATGGGCTATGCCAGCAAGGCTGAAATGCTCCGCATTGATATGGCTTTGCTGGTCAGTCTGGCTCTGAATGTTCTGAGCGGAAACCGCAGCGAATAGCGGACAACCAGTAACCCGTAAAAATGAGGTGATAGCGATGTAATCGGAGGTGAGTGAGCCATGCGAAAGAGTGCCCCCATTGAAGTGGTGGTACATTACCCCAAAACGAAAGAGGGATGGGACGAACTCGGAAAACGGGTCGCAACCGCCCACGCCAACTATGTGATCGAAAAAATCGACCGTCTGAACTGCCCCACATGGCAGAAGCTCGAATTGCTGCAGGCGGTGATCGATACTACCAAAGGAACTTACAAACCCAAGGAACACCAAAAGCCCGGCTGGCAGCCGAGCCGATAAACAAAGCCCCACGCTCAACATATGCTTTTCTGCTCTGACCAGAGACGGTCAGATTCAGAGGCAGTGTTGAGCGTGGGGCTTTTTGTGTTACATAAGTGTTTTGAAATGCTGCTGACACAACAAAACGGTTGATTGTTGGCGGCCAATATGGTATTCTTTTTGTAAGGGAAGGTGAAGTGCATGAATCGTCGCAGCGTGAAAATTATGAGAAGAAAAGCCGGGGGAACAGCAGGAAAGAATGCAGAAAAGTATTCGCTCAATCTCCCGGCAGGGTGGCTTCATACAATGGGGCTTTCAAAAGAGGATCGTGTGGAACTCTCTTTTGACGGTGAAAAAATCACCGTCCGACCGCTTGCATCAACAGACCCGGAACTGTTTCGCAGAAATGCAGAACAGAAAGGACATCAGCTGAAAGAATATCGGTATTATGACGGAGATACGTTGTGTACCGTGATCCTGGCAGATTTTACAGCCCAGCAGGTCTGCGTTGAAAATAAGATCGACGATGTGCTGGATACTGCGTTTGGTGTGAACGAAACGCCCTCATGGGAAGATTTCCTGGCCTTTCTGGCAGACCGATGCATTCCGAAAACACGAAAGGGCTTGGATTACTATCTGGATGCTGTTGGCGTTCCGGAATATGACCCGGTTCTGCTTGTTGAAAAGACGCAGGGAAGAATGGCGGAGGATCACAAATGGCTGGAAATTATTTGACGCTGCATATTACCCAAAACAGTTCCGCTTTTTGCTGAAAGAGCGTATCGAAACCGTCCTGATGGAGCAGCAGAAAAAGCTTTTTGAAAAGTAAAAGCTCTTGCGTCCCGTGAAAAAAGAAGGTAATATAAATACAGAGCAAGACACAGAACGCAGGGAGGGATGAAAACCATGTTTTACGAGATCATGCACCGGGAAAGCTGTGTGGCACAACTCAGCACAACAGGGGAATGCAGGGTCTGCCTCGAGGATTTCATGCCCTATGATCTGGTTCTGGTGGAATCGGATGATTTTGACGAGCGCATCAATAATGTAACGAACTTTTACTATTGGTGCGCCTCCCGGATGTTGACGTTGGATCGCACCTACGCCAAGGAAATCCTGAACAGTATCGGTGCATCTCAGAGTGTTACGGACAGGGAACGAGCACAGATTGCATTATCCTACCATTGTCTGTCTTTGCTGGATGTGTTCTGGGTGAAAGAAGAAAACGAGAAGATTCGATTCGAGGATATCAACCTTTTCGCACACTCCTTAAGCAATGCGCTTGTGGATATTGCGCTGCGGGGGCACCAAATGACGGTGACAAACGCCCATCTTCTGGCAAATGACCTGTCTACGGGTGGCGTGTACCCCAAGGCGTGGGTGCGCAAAGAGGATGGCTTCTATCTTTACAAGGATGGTGGCAGGGATGCGGTGGAACGTGAAGTGCTGGCAAGCAAAATCTGCCGGTGCTTTGACTGCCATCAGGTACTGTATGAGCAGGGGATGTTTGAAAATGAGCCGGTTTCTATCAGCAAAATCATGACATCTCAGCGATACAGTCTTGTGACCTATGCAGCCTATGACGTCTACTGCACGAACCATGATTGGAACACACTGGATAAGATCTTAGAGCTGGATGCTCCCAGCTACTATATGATGAACATTCTGGATTATCTGGTGGGCAATACCGACCGTCATTGGGAAAATTGGGGTCTGCTGGTAGACAACGAAACCAATCAGCCCATCCGTCTGCATGACCTGATGGACTTCAACCGGGCGTTTCGGCAGTACGACACGCCAGAAGGCGCAAACTGTCTGACCGTGGGAAAACGCCATCTGAGCCAAAAAGATGCTGCAGTGGAAGCGGTGCGGAACATCGGACTGAACCAAGTCCGTCAGGTGGAGCACACCGTATTCTCCGAGCATCCGGCATGGAAAGCAACGTTTGAAGAACGACTGCGTGTTTTACGGAACGCCATGTAAGTCAGAGCGAATATCAGAATGATTGAAACAGAATGATTCCATAACGAAAGCCCGTCTGCGCTGCCACATATCGTGGCTTGCAGACGAGCTTTTTCGTTTGGCCGGAGAAAAATTACCATACCTCACATGCGAAGCATAGATGGAAAATCGGAACCAAGGTTTTCCACCAGAAGGCAAAAGCACCTCTGACTGATAGTCTTTTGTCCGTTTTCCCAGCAGCGAATACTTGTCCTGCCTACCTTGGCATGGTCGGCAAGCTGCTGACGGCTCCAGCCTTTTGCCTCCCGGTATCTGCGGAGGAAGTCTCCGCCGCCCCGGTGCAGAAACAGGGTGTAGTCGTCCAGAATGTCCTCCACCGGGATGCCGTAAAGGGCGGCGAGCTTGTCCGCAAGTTCCGGCGTAAAGCTGCGGTGAAATATGCCGCTTTCCAGATCCCGATAGAGCCATTCCTCCATGCCAACCATGGCAGCAACCTCTTTTTGCAGCAGGTCAAGACCATAGCGGCACCAACGCAGACGGTCCCATGGGTCCGGGATGTCGGCGTAAGAATGGTACATACGGTAGAACGCCTGCGCCTCTACGGTAGTGCGGGGGCCTGCCAAACTTACCTGTAAGATGTATAGAGGGGTTAGACCACAACCCTCACATGACACCCTCTGAAGCAGAAAAAAGGAACCACTCTCTCGGCTCCAAAAAATCCATTTTGACGTAGATGCGTCATTGCGTGAAAGAGGTGGATTCTCTTTTCCATCCCAAAGTGCGCTGGGGAGAGGATAGCATTTTCGATGCACCGGCTGGCATAAGTGGAGAAGCGCGCCCGGCGGGTGGAGTCGAAGGTGTCTACGGCTTTCATCAGGCCAATGGTGCCGATGGAAATCAAATCGTCCTGCTCAGAGGGGAGAGCATAGTATTTCTTTGCGATGTGCGCCACTAAGCGCAGATTGTGGCGGATGAGCTTTTCCCGGGCGGATGAATCACCGGCCCGCAGATCGGCGAAGGCCCTGATCTCTTCCTGTGGACTCAGCGGGCGGGGGAAACTGCCCGCTTCCAGATGGAGCGCAAGCACGAGGAATTTGGACGCGAAAAATTGCAGCAGGGTCAACAGCATACGGAACACCTCCAAAACCGTTCTTCTATACAGTATGAACGGGGAGAGGGGGTTCAGAATCGTTTTCTGCTTATAGAAAATGGTGATCTATATGACAGGGGAGCAGAGCTATCGATATTATAATGAGTTTCTCTGGCCGGACCGCTATGCTGACTGTGTGCCTATGGATAAGGCACTGAAACTGCTCAAGAGTGAAGTGGAGTAAGCGTTGAAATACAGAGAAATCGCAGGCGGTGCAAAGAACTGCTGTGCCTGGCGCTTTTGCTGAATGAAGACGATGATACGACTGATTTTTGAAAAGATTGCATGAGATTTTATCAAAGTATTATTCTTTTGTGAATTTTAGCACTCTATGCTTGACAGTGCTAAAAACATGTGCTATAACTAAGCCGTGCTCAGGAGAGAGGGGCATGAGGGAGCCGCAAGGCTCCCGGGAAGACTCCGCTCCTGATGCACATCTCATAAATTTTTTGCCCGACCCGAACGCCGGGATTGGAGGAATGATTTATGTTTATGCCGACTATTTTTCATGAAAACCTGTTCGATGATTTCTTTGACCCGTTCTGGAACGATGGTGCGCTGGAGCGTGCGATGAACCGTGAAGAGCGTGAGACCTTCGGCAAGCGCGGTGCAAACATGATGAAGACCGATGTGAAGCAGACCGCCGACGGCAGCTATGACGTTGCTGTTGATCTGCCCGGCTGCAAGAAGGAAGACGTTCAGATGGAGCTGAACGACGGCTACCTGACCATTCAGGCCGTCCGCAGCCACTCCAATGACGAGAAGGATAAAGAGGGCCGCTATCTGCGCCGCGAGACTTTCTCCGGTACCTGCGCCCGCAGCTTCTATGTGGGTGACACCGTGAAGAAGGAGGACATCCACGCAAAGTTTGAGGATGGCATCCTGCACATCATGCTGCCTGCACCTCAGCAGCAGAAGGCTCTGCCGGTCAATCCCAACCTCATTGAAATTGAATAATGCCTGTGCATCGGTGTGAGGAACACCGGTGCATAGAACTTGCCCCCGGAGAGCTGCCCAAGGCTCTCCGGGGGCTTTTTGCGTTCCGGCATCTTTTCGGCAGAGAAAAGCGTGGTAGAATAGAAACCAAATAGTACCGAATCTATCGCAAGTCAAGAAAATAACACAACATGATAACAGCATATTTGCGATATGCAATGCAACGCTGTTGCTGTTGCATTAAAAAGTTGAATTGCTAGTAAGTCTGCCAAAAGAGATTTTGTATTGACTTTGAACTTTAAGAATGGTATCATAAGCACTAGAATAAGGTGAGTAGTGCGTCTTTTGTAATCGTAAGGGTACTTTGCTCCTTTAATATAATTGAATTATCTGGGCAAACTTGATGTGAGTCAAGGACGCAAAGTTTGAAGCCTTCTGGAAGTTGTTTTATAAAACCAAAAGGTGGTTCGGCTGCAAAAGGATTTTCCCTTATTTTTGGGGAAGATACTATTGCAGCCTTTTTCTTTTTGCGCTTTCAATGGTGAGAAAGGATGGAAGTATGAGGCTGTTTTCCTACCTGTCTGTGGCAGTGCTGCTTGTGAGCGGTGTTGTGCTCACAGCGTATTCTCCGGACCTGCTTTCCATGGTCATCGTCGGCTTTATGTGTATGATCACACTGGCGGGGTGCATCTATGGCCTTTTGCCGACGATCTCGTTTACGGGCGGACTGCTGAACGGACAGAACAGCATTCGCAAGGCATCCGGGACCGAAGGCAGCTCGGCGTGGGTCGCGGCGCTGCGGATCGAGCGCTTCTTCCAGCAGAAGCGGCTGGACAAGCTGTTTGGCGAGTACCGCGAGAAAGTGCAGCACCAGCGGGAGACGGGGCAGATCGTCAGCGACATCGATGAGGTCCTCAACGAGGATGTCCTTGCACTGTACACATGGCGAGGCGTCATCGCCCAGATCCCCGGCACCCTGACGGGCCTCGGCATTCTGGGTACCTTCGTGGGTCTGCTGCTGGGCCTGCGGAACATCAGCTTCGTCACGGTGGAGGCCGCTCTGGGCAGCGTGCAGTCCATTCTGGCCGGTATCGATACGGCATTCTATACCTCCATCGCAGGCGTTATCCTGTCTATCCTGTTTAATATTATAAATAATGTATTGAGGAACATCATGAATCGCGAGACGGGACTGTTCCTCGAAGAGTTCCACAAGACGGTCATCCCCACCACGGACGAGCAGGCCCGCTACAGCAGCCGCCGCGAGGTGCGGCAGATCCTGGAACTGCTGGACCGTCTGCCCAAGAACACGGGCAATGGCGCGCTGACCGGCGAAGCCATGAGCGGAAACGGCGGCAACGAGCGCGTACTGATGCCGCAGATCCTGGACGGCCTGCGCAAGAATGAGTTCACCTTCTTCCTACAGCCGCGGTATGAGCTGAACACCCGCAAGGTCATCGGTGCCGAGGCGCTGGTGCGCTGGAACCACCCGGTACTGGGCGTCGTTTCGCCCGCAGTGTTCATCCCGGTACTGGAAAGCAACGGCTATATCACGAAGCTGGACCAGTATATCTGGGAGGAAGTGTGCAAGACCATCCGGGTGTGGATCGACGAGGGTGTCCGTCCGATGCCTATTACGGTCAACGTGACCAAGACTGATATTCTGGCCATTGATGTGGCAGAATTCTTCTCGGGAATGCTGAAGAAATATCGTATCCCGCCGAAATATCTGGACATTGATATTTCGAGAACTGCCTATCTGGAAACGCACGACGTTCTGAGCGAGACAGTGGCTCAGCTGCAGCAGATGGGCTTCCGGGTCGTGCTGGACGGCTTTGACGGAAATTATATGGAGCTGAGTGCTCTGGGCGACATCGGCACCGACGTGCTCAAGCTCGACCTGTGCAGCGCCGAGATGCAGAACCGGACGAACGCACTGCCCGGTATCTTTGTGCAGGCCCGGACGCTCCGGCTGAACCTGCTGGCAGAGGGCATCGAGAGCGCAGAGCAGCTCAATGTGCTGCGCAAGGCAGGCTGCACCGAGGGACAGGGCTATTTCTTCTCCCGACCGCTGTCGGTGGATGAGTTCGCCAAGATTCTGAAAGTGGGGCACGCAGGATGAAAAGACACAGACAGAAACCGAATGAGGAGTACAACTTCTGGCAGCCGGCCACCGATATGATGAGCGGCCTTGTGTTTGTGCTGGTGCTCATCATTGCGCTGCTGGGTCTCTATCTTCTGAGCGACTACACCGGTTATGAGGAGGCGTCCTCCGTTTCCAGCGAAGGGCCTTCGTCCAGCGGCACCGGCTGGAACAATAACGACCCCGGCGGCTGGTACTATGACGGCGGCACCGGCGACGGTGATGGAGACGGCAACGGTCAGTTCGACCAGCAGATCATCCAGACCGGCGGTGGAGGCGGCTACGGCGAGGACGGCATTAAGACCGCCGTGTTCGTAGAAGTGGTCGATGATGAGACGGAGCGGCGCATCCCGGAAGCGGGCGTTACCTTCGAGCTGTACCGCACCGATACGACCCATCTGCAGAACGGAAGCCTGCAGACCCTGAATACCTATTATCCGGAAAAAATCAACTACCGCGACTATGAGACGACCGAGGAAGGCGTCTTTTATCTGCCGGAAAAGATCTGGCAGGGCAGTTACTATTTCCACGAGCTGACCGAGCCGGAGGGCTACGATGCGGCGGGGGACACCTATTATGATGTGAACCGGATGTACGACTGGCCCGACCCCTATGTGGTGCAGATCCGGCTGTCGCCCTGCAAAAACATCATTCGCATCCAGATGAACGACGCCGAGACGCAGCTGCCTGTGGGCGGCGGTACATTCCGCGTCATCGCAGCTGAGGACATCGTGACCAAGGACGGCACGGTGCGCTATACGCAGGGCCAGTATGCAGATACCATCGTCTGCGATGAGAACGGCTACGGCGAGAGCAAGGAGCTGTATCTGGGCAATTACACCGTGCAGCAGCAGACCGCACCGAACTACTACACCACCATGCAGGAAGATTTGAATGTCGAGGTGGAGAAGAAGAACGGCGAGGATCCGGAGCTGCATGAGATCGACGCAGAGAAGACCAAAATCGCATTGAGCGTCACCGATGAACTGAACTCCACCGGACTGGAAGGTGTGACCTTTGCTGTGAGCAACGAGCGCACTGGCATCACTCAGACCGTGACGACCGATGCCGCAGGCAATGTGCTGCTGACCGACCTGGACAAGAGCACGACCTATCACATCCGTGAGCAGCAGACGCTGGAGAACTACCGCCTGGACAATACGGACTACACCATGACGGTGGCGGCAGATGGCCGTATCGACGGCCTCAGCACGGCAGCTCTGTCCATCACCAACCGGATGCTGAGGGTGTCCATCCACGCAGTGGATATGGTCCTGCGCAGTGACACGGCAGACGAACAGCTCTCGCTGTACAACGCTCAGGACCAGCTCATCCAGACCTGGACGACCAACGGTTCCGGCGAGATGTTCACCGACCTGACCGAGGGCAGCTACTATGTCGTGCGCGGTGAGCCGAATGCAGAAAACGCAAAGAAATATAACTTTACCGTACAGGATACGGCAAGACAACAGAACTGGAACGTGCCGGTATTCACGCTGCGCAGTGCCATCGCGCTGGCTGTGCTGGCTGTCATCGCGGCAGGCGTCATCTGGCTGCTGGTATTCCTGTGGGGCGTGCTGGCCCGCCGCAAGGCGCGGAAGGCAGCAGAGGCTCAGAAAGAAGAAAAGAACGAAGAAGATTCGAACAAAAAAGAGTCATAAAGGGCGGTGAGAAACGATGAACAATGTTCAGCTCCGTGTAGGAGACCTGCTGTATGCGGCCTTCAAGCGCTGGAAGATGATTTTGGCGCTGGGCCTGCTGGGATTCATCTGCGGATTCGCGCTCAGCGGTGTCTCCTATCTGCAGGGCAACTACACCAGCTATGAGATCAGCTGTTCCATTGCCATCACCTCCCAATCATCGACGGGAGCCTTTACCAACAACTCCTCCTACCTGAGCACCAACGACTTCCATCTGGCGGAGGATATGGTAGACGCGGCAAGTTTTGTGATGAAGAGCAACCGTGTATTGCAGGCGGCCCTTGACAGCACAGGCCTTGTGTCGGTCTCGACGAAGGATGTTTACCAGAATCTGGAGGTGAGCCGGTACAACGAGACACAGGTCCTTCAGCTCACTCTGAGCTGGAACAATGCGGACGCCGGCATCCGGCTGATGAACGCCATTCTGGACGCCAGCAGGACGATCCTGCCGGAGACGCTGATGGTGGGATCGGTGGCGGTCATCGACGCCCCGGAGGCAAAGTACCTGATGGGTGGCGGCAGCTATGCCAGCCTCTGGATCATCTTCAGCCTGCTGGGCCTGATGGCCGGTGTGGGCATGGCAGTTCTGGAACTGCTTATGCGGCCCACTCTGGTGAACCTGAAAGACGTGGAGGATGTTCTGGGTCTGGAAACGCTGGGCAATGTCCCGAAGGACGACGGCTATTTCCAGAAGAATACCCAGCTCCTGAGCGAAAAGCACCGCTCGGATGCCGAAGCTGTGCAGAACTTTGCCTCGGCGGCATATATCCTGACCAATCGCTTCGGCACGAAGGAAAAGCAGCACCGGTTCTATGTGACCTCTGCCGAGGACGGCGAGGGCAAGAGCACGGTGGCAGCGAACCTGGCTCTGCAGCTTTCGGATATGGAAAAGCGCACTCTGCTGCTGGACCTGAACACCCGCGCCCCGAGTCTGGGCGGAATGTTTCTGCAGAGCGTGGATTACAGCCGGACTCTGAATGCTCTGTATAAGGGCGAGTCTGCTGCACAGGAGGCCATCGTTTCGCTGACGGGCTTTCTGGACCTGCTGCCGATGGTACTGGAGCGCAACGCCGTGCCTCTGGATGGTACGCTGTTCGAGCTTCTGGAAAAAATCATGGAGCCCTACGAGTACGTGGTCATCGACGCTTCGTCGGTGGGTCGTTCCTCGGACGTGCTGCGCCTGAACAAACTGGCGAACAATGTGCTGTTTGTGGTGCGCTACGATGCGACGCCGCTGCCCGCTCTGCAGGATGCCATTGAAAAGCTGGATAAATCCGGTGTGCGTGTGCTGGGCTGTGTGGTCAATGAGACGCAGTCTCTGGGGACCTTCCAGTTCTATCCGGAGCGCACTGCAGTTTCGAACGCATCGAAAAAGAACGAAAATACGGACGAAAAAGAAACTGGCGGCTCGCTGCCGGAAGATCTGCTTCGCCCGGCGGACGGTCAGGAGAAGGCCGCTGACTGGAAGCCGTCCGGTGCAGGGAGCCAGAGCGTGCTGGACGAACTGACAGACGACCTGTACCAGACAAAGGGCGGCCTGAGCGACAATGAGGCCATGTGGGAATTGCTCCGCATGGGCAAAGACGGAAGCTGGAAGCAGACAGACCCGGAAAAACCGGAAAGCAAAGCCTCTCAGGCACAGCCGCAGGAAGCTGCTGCCGCCCCGGCAGAGGTCGCAGAGATGCAGCCGACCGAGGAAGAAAGCAGCATCTCTCCGGAGCCGCCTGTGTTTGAAAAGCCGGAAGAATCTGCCGCAGCAGAGCCGGAACTGCAGAAAACGGAAGAGATTTGGGCCGAGCCTGAGAAGGCCGAAGCTGACATGGCTCCTCTGGAGCAGCCGCTCCCGGCAGAGCTGCCGCCGGAACCTGAACAAAAAGCGGCACCGGCACCCAAGCACGAGCGCAAGTCTGCTCCGGAACACAAATATATCTATAAGGAAGGATCGGATGCCGCAGTAGAAAAGCACGGAAAGCCGTCGTCCCGCAGGGGGCTTGGCATTTTCGGCAAAAAAACAAAGCATTGAGCACAGGATGACAGCGCAGGCTGTCATCCTGCTTTTGGGCAGAAGGTTCCCGGCGGTATGCCGCAGGAAGGCCGGAACTGGGAAAGAGTAAGAGGAAAATAACATGACCATCCTGTTAGCGATCATCCTGTATCTTGTGGGATTTTATCTGCTTGCAAAGCGGACCGTCCCCGAATCTGCCGCCCCGGGCAATCGGATGATGATACGGGTGGTCCTGTTTTTTGTATACTCCTGCTTTGCGGGCGGGTTTACAGTGGCAGCCTATATGTCGGGTGACCTCGGAATGGTGCTGTATACGCTCTGCCTGCTCTTTGCTCTGGTGGAGATCGGAAACGTCATCCTGACTGTTTCCCACAGCCGCGGAGAGATAAAGCCTCAGTACGCGGTGCTGTTCGTCCTCTACATCCTTGCGATTCTTGTGGTGACCCTCATCACCCGGCAGACCCGGACGGAGACCGTCTTGCAGACGGAGCTGTTCGCCTCGGTAAAAAGCTTCCTGCTGGAAGGGGATGTGGAAGAGCTGAACCACATGATCCTGAACGTCGTGATGTTCATGCCGCTGGGCTATCTGTTCGTGCAGATGCATCCCCGGAAGCTGGGCGATGCCGCTCAGGTGCTGGGCATCGGCGTGATGCTCTCGACCATCATCGAGAGCTGTCAGCTCATCTTCCGGCTGGGAAACTGCGATGTGGACGATATTCTGGCAAACACGTTCGGCGCTCTTCTGGGCCTGGTGCTGTACAAAATCGTCCACCACAGCAGCAGAAAATAACGGCACAGGAAGGTACAGGCATGAAAAAGGATGAGTATGCAGTCATCATCAACGCGGATGATTTCGGTCAGACCGAATCGTGTACAAGAGCCATCTATGAGGCTTTTCAGAAGGGCCTGATAACCGACACAACGATGGTGGCGAACGGGGAAGCGATGGAGCTTGCATTCGCAATGGCTCCCGAAATGCGGGGCCATATCGGAGCGCACCTGAACCTGACGGAAGGTCCTGCCCTGACACCTGCGATGCGGAAAAATGCGAAATTTGTCTCAAATGGGCGGTTTACCGATTATTTCAAGACCCGCTCGAACTACTTCCGCCGCCTTTCCCCGCAGGATAAGCAGGACATCTACGAAGAATTGACGGCACAGATGGAACGGCTCATTGCCGGAGGGATAGAACTTACCCATGCCGATTCCCACCACCACATCCACTGGAACTGGATGCTTGCACCGATTTTTTTTCGGGTCTGCCGGGAGCATGGCATCTGCCGCGTGAGATGTCACAAGAATGTCCGGGGCAGATTCAAGCTGTGGAACGGGCTGTATGCTCACATCTATGGGATACGACTGAGGCAGAACGGCTTCCGCAGCCCGGAGCATTTTGAGAGCATCCGGATGTATGAGAAAACGCTTCCCGGCATCTCGGAAATGATGGTACACCCGGATCATGATTCGGACGGTGTGCTCATCGACCGGGAAAAGAAGGAGCATCTGCCGGACGGAAAGGTCGCTGCACGGGGAAAAGCACTGGAACCACTGGTCCGCAGCCGTGCGGGAAGCGTGCAGAAAATGGAATATGCCCGGCTATGACGAGCAGGATGAGGAGAAATATCATGTCGCTATATGAGAAATTGATTGCCAAAGAAGCAGTGCTGGCTGTGGTCGGTCTTGGCTATGTGGGAATGCCTATTGCGGTGGCATTTGCAAAGAAGGGCCTGAATGTCATTGGCTTTGACACCAACAGCAAAAAAATAGAAGCCTACCGCTCCGGCGCAGACCCGACGAAGGAAGTGGGCGACGAGCAGGTACGGAACACCACCGTGCAGTTCACGGACGAGGAACAACAGCTCCGGAAGGCCGACTTCATCGTGGTGGCTGTGCCGACGCCGGTGAACTTTGACCATACGCCAGACCTGACCCCGGTGATCGGTGCGTCGGAGATCGTGGGCCGGAATCTGAAAAAGGGTGCCATCGTGGTATATGAGTCCACGGTCTACCCGGGCTGCACCGAGAATGTCTGCATCCCCATCCTGGAAAAAGGCTCCGGCATGGTCTGCGGCACCGATTTCAAGATCGGCTACAGCCCGGAGCGCATCAACCCCGGTGATAAGGCCCATCGGCTGGAAAACATCCGGAAAATCGTTTCCGGTATGGACGAAGAGTCTCTGGAAGAGATCCAGCATATCTACGATATTGTCATCGAGGTGGGGACCTATCCCGTGTCGAACATCCGGACGGCAGAGGCCATCAAGGTCGTGGAGAACAGCCAGCGCGACATCAACATCGCTTTTATGAACGAGCTGGCGATGGTGTTTGACAGGATGGACATCGACACCAACGAGGTCGTGGACGGCATGAACACCAAGTGGAATGCGCTTGGGTTCCGGCCGGGACTGGTGGGCGGCCACTGCATCGGCGTGGACCCCTATTACTTCACCTATGAAGCCGAAAAGCTGGGCTACCACAGCCAGATCATCCTGAACGGACGCATCCTCAACGACAATATGGGCGCCTATATCGCCGACAAGGCCGTCAAGCAGATGATTCTGGCCGGGCAGACGCCTAAAGCGGCGAAGGTGGTCGTTCTGGGCCTGACCTTCAAGGAGGGCTGCCCGGACATCCGGAACACCAAGGTGGTGGACATCATCAAGCAGCTTGGCACCTACGGGATAGAGCCTGTGGTCGTGGACCCCTGGGCGGACAGGGAAGAAGCTAAGCGCTTTTACGGCGTAGAGCTGGTGGACCTTTCGGACGTCCGGGAGGCAGACTGCATCATTGCGGCAGTCGCCCATGAGCAGTTCCGCGCTCTGTCGGTGGAAGAGCTGAAAGCCCTGTACCGGGACGTCCCGGACGGCCAGAAGGTGCTCATCGACGTCAAAGGCATCTATCCCGTAAAGGATATGAAAGCATCCGGAATGCGGTTCTGGCGGCTGTGATTTTGCAGGAAAGGAGTCGGGCTCCGTTCGCGGCAGCGGCTGTGAGCATCAGCGTGCATCCATGAAACAGAAAAGTGACCTCACACAATTCCGGACGGAAATCGTTATCGTCTTCATCTTTCTGGGCAGCATCGGCTTTCCGGGGACCTACCGCCAGATATTTGGCGGTTTTATAGAGACGCTGTACGAGTACCTCTCCTTTCTGATGCAGATCGTGATCATGCTGACGTCCAGCGGAGAGACTGTTATGGATGTCAAGCTGCTGGATATGAAGCCAAAATACCGGGCGATATACCAGTTCATGATATTTACATTTGCGGAGTCGATGCTGGTGACCGATGTGCCGAAGGCGCAGGTGGTGACGAGTCTGCGGCTTTCTGTGACCATCCTGTTTGCGATATGGCTGGTGGAGCATTTCACGCTGAACCGTATCCTGAAACTGTTTTCCTACGCACAGGTGCTGCTTGACCTGGCCATTGTCGGCATCATCGTCCTGCGGCCCGGCATCGCGTTCCAGTCTGGCGATACTTATTCTCACGCGCTCAGGGGCGTGTATGAGGCAAAAAATGCACTGGCGTCGGAGCTTGCCTTCGGCCTTATCGTGATGTTCCTCCATATCGTCAGTGAGGCGGAGGAAGAAAAGAATCTCTCGCCGTTCTGGCTTGCCGCCATCGCATTTCAGGGCATCCTGCTGCTGATGGCCAAGGCGACGGGCGCACTGCTCATCTCCATGCTGCTCCCGATGTATTTCCTGGTCTTCCGGAAATTGCGTGACCTGCGGCTCCCGCTGGGATGGCTCTATGTTGCGGGCAGTGTGGGCTTTCTGGTGTTTGCCTTTACCATCCTGCCGCTGTTTGCCCCTCTGCTGGAAAGCATGGGCAAGGACGCGACGCTGACGGGACGCACAGAGCTGTGGAACGGTATTTACAAGTTCATGCAGCAGCACAATATGCTCACAGGCTACGGCTACGGCCAGTTCTGGATGAACAAGTCGAACGTGAAGAAGCTGCACCTGATGTACAACCACAAATCCTATTTCAGCAGAATGTCCACCGGTGCGCACAACCAGATCATGGAACTCTGGCTGAATATCGGTCTGTTTGGCATCGCCTCTTACTTCCTTGCCATCGTTGGCTCCATGCGGTATGCAAAAAACATGAAGCTCAATGAGTATATGCGGGTCAGTTCGCTCTTCTTTTACCTGATGCTCTGCGGACTGACGGAGCGCATTTTCGAAAATGCGTATGCGTACCGCGTGGTGATGTTCTTTATTCTGCTCGCAGTTGCGTGCAATCATATCCCCGACCGAAAACAGCTCCGAAGGAGAAAGAACGATGAACGAGAAGCCTCTCATCACGGTGGTCGTGCCGATTTATAATGTCGAAGTGTATCTGGAGCAGTGCATTCGTTCGGTGCTGGCACAGACCTATGAAAATTTCGAGCTGCTCTTAGTGGATGACGGCTCAAAGGACAAAAGCGGCGAGATCGTGGACCGGCTGGCACAGACCGACCGCCGCATCGTTCCGTTTCATCAGAAGAATCAGGGGGTCGCTGCGGCGAGAAATACAGGTCTAGACCACAGCAAAGGAAGGTACGCCGCTTTTCTGGACGGAGACGACTGGTACCACCCGGACTTCCTCGAAAAGATGGAGGCTGCGCTTGAGGCCGGAGACGGTCAGCTGGCATCCTGCTGCTTTGAGGCGGTCGGCGTGGAGCACCCGCCTCAGGTAAAGACACTGAAAGCTGCAGTTGTGGACCGCCGGGAGGCGATGCAGCTGCTGATGGGGTATAACAGCTTCAACGGCTATATCTGGAACAAGCTCTTCGATCTGCAGCTCATCCGGGAAAACGACATCCGGTTCCACGCGGACTATCCGGCCTGTGAGGACACCATGTTTGTGGGAAGCTATCTCTACCATTGCAGCCGGGTCTGCGTCACAGAGGAATGCCTGTACTGCTACCGTCAGGTCAGCGGCGGCGCAAACCGAGGCCGGTATTCCGGCAGGAAGGCGTATGACCCGAAATGGATGAGCGTTTTTGAGATGACGGAATATATGGCAGACCTGTATAAGGACGATGCTGTGACCGCGGCCTGCCGTCTCCATGAAGTCCGGGAAGCGGGCATCGTCCTGCGCTCGATGGAAGCGGCAGGCTACCATGGAGCCGATCATGCCCGGCTCAAGGACATCCTCCGCCGGGGAGCGGGTCTGTTTTTCAGGGATGAAAACTCCGGACGCAGCCAGAAGCTTTCGGTGCTGCTGTCCTGCATCTCCCCGAAGCTGGAACTGGCGGTATGGAAACTGAGAAACAGAAAGTGATAGGAGTTCGCATGAAGCTTGGAATCATCTGCACCATGATCAATGGGTTTGGACGAAGAGGATTTTACAATACTCAGGAGATCGGTCTGGGCCGGGAACTGGTGCGGCAGGGCCACGCGGTCACCATTTATAAGTGCGTGAAAAAAGAGGGCGCAGGCGAAGCAGAGCGTGTGGAGCTGGGCGACCGGCTGTCCATCCTGTACATCCCGGTCTCTTCTTTTGGTGCCCATGGCTGTCTGGACACGGCAGTTTTGGACCCGGACATGGATGCGGCGCTCTGCTTTGCGGATAATCAAATCTTTCTTCCGCACATCCATCGCTTCTGTGTGCGGCATGGGATAAAGCTCGTGCCGTATATCGGCAGAACGCACAGCAGCAGCGGGGGCGTCCACGGATTCGTGATGAATGCCCTGTTTCATATGGGGACGCTGCGCTGGTTCCGGCGCGGGCCGGTCATCTCCAAAATCGAAGAAGTGCGGCAGGAGCTTCTGCAGCTCGGAGTAAAGGATGTGACGGTGGCTCCGGTGGGGCTGGATTTCTCTGTCATGAAGTCCAACTTCCGGGAGTACGACCGGGCGCAGCTGCGCCGGGAACTGGGGTTGATGCCGGAGGATACCGTCATCTGTACCGTCGGAAGAATGGGACCGGAGAAAAATCCGCTGGATCTGGTGGATATTTATCGGGAGGTCCGCAGGCAGAAGCCCTGTAAGCTGCTCCTGGTAGGAGAGGGCATCCAGAGTGATGAGCTGAAAGCCAGGATAGCGGCCTGCGAATGGGCAGCGGATATTATCCTTATCGACCGGATACCCAACGACCAGATCTGGAAAATTTACGCTGCTGCGGATTACTTTGTCAATCTCTGCCAGACGGAGATCTTCGGCATGGCGATTCTGGAGGCCATGTACTATGAAGTCTCAGTTGCGGCGCTGGTGGCCCCGGGGCCGTCGGTGACGCTGCAGGATATGCCCGGACACAAGCTGTGCCGCGATTACGAGGACGTGAAAAACTGGCTGCTGGCCGAGCATCCGTCGAGAGAGGCGCTCCATGAGAGTGCGGCCCGAACGGTGCAGCGCTACAACTGGAAACCCTGTGCGGATGCATTTTTGTCCATCGCTGCGGGAGAAAAACAATGAAGATTCTGGTCATAACGACATTTTACCCACACCCCGAGAGGAAAGATCTGCTGCGGGACACCTCTGCGGTTCACTACATCGCACGGGAGTGGGTGAAGCAGGGCCATCAGGTGACGGTGCTGCACTGTTACGGACACTATTTCCGGGAGCTGGTCAAGGAGCTGGGAAAGCACGATTTCCGGCGTTACGGAAAGATACAGGAGTGTCCGAACAACGAAGGCGTCAGGGTGCTTCTGCTGGAAGAGCAGTTCTGGCTCCGGAACGCCAAGTGGTATCTGCCGGTGCAGCAGAAGAAGATGGCTGTGGCCATCAACCAGTATTTCCACGAGAAGGAATATGAGCCGGATGTTCTACTGGTGCATTTCCCGACCAATTATGTCGGTATCGTGGAGAGGCTGGACATCCACTGCAAAAAGGCGGCTGTTTTCCATAAGACCGACCTGGGAACGGTGCTGGCAAAGCCGGAAGTCTGCCCGACTCTCCGCAAGACCTACGATGTGCTGGGCGCCCGCACGAGCCAGCTGCAGAAAAAGCTGGCGAAGACCGGCATCAGGACGACTTTTCTGGCACAGTCCGGCATTGACGAAGACATCATCATGACGGACGAGGAGTTCCGGAAAAAATGGGCAGAGGGACCGCACCCCATGCGGGTCGTCTATGCGGGAAATCTGCTTCCGGACAAAAATGTGGACGCCGTCCTGACGGCGCTGAGCAGCTGGAAAGACAAGCGCCCGTTTGAGTTCACCATCATCGGAGATGGCGTGTGCCTGCAGCCCTGCATCCGTCTGGCAGAAAAACTTGGCATTGCGGACTCCTGCCGCTTCACTGGCCGGTTGACAAGGGAGCAGACGCTGGAGGCGTTCCGGAAAGCGGAGGTGTTCGTGATGATCAGCAGCCCGGAAACGCTGGGACTGGTCTATCTGGAAGCGATGTCTCAAGGGTGCGTCGCCATCGGCTCGAGGAATGAGGGCATCGACGGCATCCTTGTGGACGGGAAAAACGGCTATCTGGTAGAGCCCGGAAATGCGGAGGAGCTGAGAGCGCGTCTGGACGCCATTGCACAGGCTCCTGCGGCAGAAAATCAGGCGGCTGCCTACGCGGGCCTGAAGACCATCCGGGAAATGACCAGTCAGAAGACGGCCCGGCAGTATCTGGAGCAGGTGCTGAAAGGATAATGAACGACGCCGGGAGAAAGGGGGAGAGACCCTGTGAAAAAACCAAATATCATAGGCAACATCCTCTATCAGGTCTCCTATGAGCTGTTTGCCATGCTGCTGCCGCTGTTCACGGCACCGTTCATCTCCCGGATGCTGGGTGCGGATATGCTGGGCGTATACTCCTACTCCCGCACACTGGCGACCTATTTCGGTTTATTTGGGATGCTGGGCGTCAAGAATTACGGCAACCGCGAGATCTCGGTGCATCGGGATACAGGCGATTTGAATATCTGGTTCTGGAGCATCTATTCCGTCCAGTTCCTGGCGTCTCTGCTGATGCTCATCGTTTATCTCGGATATACGTTCTTCTTCGTCCGGGAAGACCAGGCTGTCACGGCGGTGCAGGCCATCCTCATCGTGGATTCCATGCTCGACATCAGCTGGTTTCTGTTCGGCATGGAGCAGTTCAAGAAGACCACGACGTGCAGCATGGTCGTTAAGATACTGACCACGGCAGCGGTGTTCCTGATGATACGGGAACCGGGCGACCTGCTGAAATACTGCCTTATCATGAGCGGAGGCACTTTTATCAACCAGCTCCTCCTCTGGTTTTACGCCAGGAAGCTCGTTGGCAGACCGGTCTTCGACGGCGGGAGGGTCCTGGCCCATGTAAAGCCGATGCTCATCCTCTTTATCCCGGTGGTGGCCGTCAGCCTGTACACCATGATGGACAAGCTGATGCTGGGTGCCATGAGCACCAATGCGCAGATGGGCTTCTACGAAGCGTCTGAGCGCATCATCCTCTGCGCCAGCTCGGTCATCACGGCCTTTGGCACCGTGATGATGCCACGGATGACCAAGCTGTTCTCGGACGGCGACCTCAGGGAGAGCCAGCGGTACATGAAGCTGTCGGTGGATGCCATCATGGCCATCGCCTTTGCCATCGCACTGGGCATCGTCAGCGTCTCGCGGCTCTTTGCGCCCATCTTCTGGGGCGAGGATTTCGCGCCCTGTGCCTATATCCTGAGCGCTCTGGCCCTCTCCATTCCCTTCTCGGGTTTTGCCAATGTGATACGGATGCAGTACCTTATCCCGAACGGGATGGACGGAGCTTATATCCTCTCGGTCATCCTGGGCGCAGTGTCCAATCTGACAGCAAATTCGCTGCTCATCCCGCGCTGCGGAGCGCTGGGTGCCGCAGTGGGTACGGTGATCGCCGAGGGCGTCGTCTGCGCTGCCCAGTGTCTTGCGGTGAAAAAACGAATCGACATCCTGGCCTACCTGAAAAGCACAGCCTTCTTTGGAATGGCCGGTCTTCTGATGTATGGGGCTGTCCGGGTGCTCGACCAACGGGCCGAGATCACAGTCTCCTGGCTCCTGCTGGAAATTGTCGTGGGAGGGAGCGTCTACTGCATCCTGTCTGTGCTTTATCTGTACCATACCAAAAACGAACTCCTGATGACTGCACTTCAAAAACTCGGCGGTGCTCATCAGAATAACGATAGAGGGTAACAACAATGGAAAAAATGCGGCTGCTGAATACCTATGTCAACAACATCACGCTGGACGAAGCGGTGGAATTTCTGCTGCAGAAGATACGGGAACAGACCCCGGCCTATGTGGTGGAAGTCAACGTGGATGTCGTGGTGAAGATGGAGACAGACCTTGTGCTGCGGCAGATCACCGACGACGCAGACCTGACGCTGGTGGATGGGCAGCCGCTCATCTGGATCTCGAAGCTGTATGGCCGACCGCTGAAGATGAAAGTGTCCGGCTCTGACCTCGTGCCGACATTGCTGCAGGCTGCGGCAAAGGAAGGCCGCTCTGTCTTTGTGCTGGGCGGAAAAGAAGACGCGGCCCGCAAGGCAGCAGAAAACATCAAGGCCCGTTATCCGGGTCTGGTGATGGCGGGCGCACTCTCGCCCAGCATGGGATTTGAGAAAAAGCCGGAGGAGGTAGCATATATCCGAGAGACGCTGCAAAAGGTGAAGCCCGACATCCTGCTGGCCTGTTTTGGCTGCCCCAAGCAGGAAAAATGGGTCAGCGAACATTACCGCGACTGTGCATCGGGCGTCACGCTCTGCGCCGGTGCCACAGTGGATTTTCTGGCAGGCAATATCAAGCGCGCCCCGAAGGTGTTCAGCGAGAATGGACTGGAATGGTTCTACCGCTTTGTGAAGGAGCCGAAACGGCTGTTCCACCGCTATTTTGTGGATGATATGCAGATATTCCGTCTGGCATGGAAGTACCGGAATGCCGGACCGGAACACGATTCAGATGTGAAATGAGTGACAGAAGATGATCATTACCAAAACACCTTTCCGGATGTCCTTCTTTGGCGGCGGAACGGACATGGAGAGCTTTTTCCGCGAATATGGCGGGGCTGTGCTCTCCACGACGTTCGACAAATACTGCTATGTCAACGTCCGGCATCTGCCGCCCTTCTTTTCCTACGCGACGGAGCTTTCCTACGCAAAGACCGAGCGGGTGAACAGCCTGGAAGAGATCGAGCATCCGGCCATCCGGAACGCAATGAAGATGCTGGATATGCATCATATCCGGCTGACCTACGAGGCCGACCTTCCGGCGCGGTCCGGACTGGGGACGTCCAGCTCATTTGCCGTCGGGATGCTGAACGCATTCTACGCGCTGAAAGGGCAGTATGCCAGCAAGGAAAAACTGGCCAAGGAGGCCATCTATCTGGAGCGGGTGCTCTGTGCAGAGGCCGGCGGCTGGCAGGACCAGATCGCGGCGGCGTTCGGCGGCTTCAACCGCATTGATTTCAGCGCGGACGGGTACGAAGTGCGCCCAGTCCTGCTGTCGCCGGAGCGCAAAAGGCGTCTGAACGGCAGATTGATGATGTTCTTTACCGGATTTACCCGTTTCTCGGCGGAGATCCAGAAGCTCAACAACAGCCGGAACGGGGCAGACAAGCTTGCGCGGCTGCAGGAGATGCTGGCGCTCGTGGATGAAGCCGAAGCCATCCTGACCGACGAGCAGGCAGACCTGAACGAATTTGGCCGTCTGCTGGACCACACCTGGAAGCTGAAGCGCGGCACCGGCGCAGCAGTCTCTACCGACTGCATCGACGCGCTGTACGCCAGAGGCATTGCCGCCGGTGCGCTGGGCGGAAAACTGCTGGGCGCGGGCGGCGGTGGATTTCTGGTATTTTACGTGGAGCCGGAACATCAGGCCGCCGTGCGCCAGGCCATGCAGGAGCTGCTTTATATCCCGTTCCGCTTTGAAAACGGTGGCACGCGGGTCATCTACTATGCGCCCGAGGAGGAGCCGGCATTATGAAAGCTGTTATCATGGCCGGAGGCCGCGGCACCCGCATCGCCGCGCTGGCAGGGGATCTCCCCAAGCCGATGCTGCCCATTGACGGGCGTCCTGTGCTGGAGCGGGAGCTGGGATCCCTGCGGGAGCAGGGTGTGACGGATGTGCTCATCACAGTGGGGCATCTGGCCCCGGCCATCATGGAGTACTTCGGCGACGGCAGCGGATGCTCGCCACAGACGGGCCGGCCCTTCGGCGTTCACATCGAGTATTTTGTGGAGAAAGAGCCGCTGGGGAATGCGGGCGCGCTGTTCCGCATCCGGGACCGGCTGGACGAAGATTTTCTGCTGCTGAACGGAGACGTGATGTTCGATGTAGATCTGCAGCGCTTTGCGGCGTTCCACAAGGTTCATGGCGGGCTGGCCACCCTGTTCACCCACCCGAACGGCCACCCTTATGACAGCGGCCTTATCGTGGCGGACAGCGAGCAGCGGGTGACCCAGTGGCTGACCAAGGAGGATGCCCGCCCGCAGTATTACCGCAACCGGGTCAATGCAGGGCTGCACATCCTCAGCCCAAAGCTGCTGGAAGGGAACATCCCGGCGGGAAAGGTAGACTTGGACCGGCAGATATTGAAGCCGCTGGCGGGAACGGGGCAGCTGCTCTGTTACGACAGCCCGGAGTACGTCAAGGATATGGGAACGCCGGAACGCTATGCGGCAGTCTGCGAGGATGTGCGCAGCGGCCATGCGGCGGCGCGGAATCTGCGCCGGAAGCAGAAAGCCGTCTTTCTGGACCGGGACGGGACCATCAACCGATACGTTGGCTTTCTGCGGAATATCGACGAGTTTGAGCTTCTGCCCGGCGTGGCACAGGCTGTCCGCAAAATCAACGAGCTGGGCTGGCTTGCTGTCGTGGTGACGAATCAGCCGGTCATCGCCCGGGGCGAGGTGACGGAAGAGCAGCTGGAAGCCATCCACTGCAAGATGGAGACCCTGCTTGGCCGGGAGGGTGCGTGGCTGGATGCTATTTATTACTGCCCCCACCACCCGGACAAGGGATTTCCCGGCGAAAGGCCGGAGCTGAAAATCCATTGCAGCTGCCGCAAGCCCGCGCCAGGGATGCTGCTGGATGCAGCACAGCGGTTCAACATCGACTTGAGCCGCTCCTGGATGGTAGGAGACGGAAAAAATGACGTCCTCGCCGGAAAAAATGCGGGGTGCAGGACGGCGCTGCTCTGTGCCGACGGGGCACCGCCGGAGCTGGGGCAGGAGAGGACGGCACCATCCTTATACGACTTCGTGGAGCAGGTGCTGCGTGGAAAAGAAGGAGAAGAGAAACGATGAAACAGACTGACGGGGCAAAAAAGCAGCTCGAGCTTCTGCTGCAGCGCTATCCCATCCTCGCCGGGCAGCGGGATGAGATCGACGGTGCCTACCAGATCATCGCGGCCAGCTACGAGGCGGGCGGCAAGCTCCTCATTGCGGGCAACGGCGGTTCGGCAGCGGATGCGGAGCATATCGTGGGCGAGCTGATGAAGGGGTTCAAGAAGCCCCGCAGGCTGGATGAGGCACTGGCGGAACGGCTTCTCCGGGAAAGCCCGGAACTGGGGCCGGACCTTGTCCAGCATCTGCAGAAGGCACTGCCGGCCATCGCTATGGACGGTCATCCGGCTCTCACGACGGCATATGCAAACGACTGCGCCCCGCTGATGTGCTTTGCCCAGCAGGTCAATGGCTATGGCAGGGCGGGAGATGTGCTGCTGGTCATCTCCACCAGCGGAAAGAGCAAGAACATCCTGTACGCGGCGGTAACGGCCCGCGCTCTGGGCATGAAAGTGGTCGGCCTGACCGGCGGGGCAGACAGCCCGCTGCTGCCGCTGTGCGACGTCTGCATCCGGGTGCCGCTGCAGGAGACCTATCAGATACAGGAGCTTCATCTGCCCATTTATCACTGCCTGTGCCTGATGCTGGAAGAACATTTTTTTGATGAATAAAACCACTGCCGCTCTTGACAAAGAGTGGTTTTGTATCATAATGGTTGTACATACAACGATGTAGATACATCTTCTTGAGATAAGACCCGGAGGCTGTCTATGGATATTACCGAACGAAAAATCACAAAAATCGCGCGGGAGGCTGAAAAGCTCGTCCTGCTCACGATGCGGGAAGAGGGCGTCGGCACAGCGGAGATCGACCTCATCCATGCGCTGCGCCACCATCCCGGCTGTACGCAGGCCCAGCTGGCCGAACTGCTGCACGCAGACAAGGCGGCTATCGCCCGGCGGACCAAAAATCTGGAAGGGAAGGGTTATCTGACCCGCGAGGACGCCCCGAACGACCGACGGAGCCAGCTGCTTTTCCCCACAGAAAAGGCCGAGAGCATGAAATCCTCCAAGGCCGGAATTGAGGCCGCTTTTTACGAGTATCTGACGAGTGTACTGACGGAGGAAGAAGCCGCCGCCTTTGCCGCTTCGCTGAACAAGCTTTATACGGCGTCCAAGACCGAGAGCCGTGCGGGCTTCCCGCACTTCCGAAATGCCGCAGGGGGTGAGACGACCGATGAAAAATGAGAAGACCTTCCGCCCGGACCGGATATTCTCCTATTTCCGGGTCGAGTGGCTCCCGCTGGCTTTCGTGACCCTGTCGGGCCTCATCTATAACATCGGCCTGCTGGCCACCCCGTGGTTCGAGGGCCGTCTGGCCCAGTGCCTGGCGGACATCCTGAGCGGCAGCGAAACAGCGGCCCAAATGGCGCTGCTGGTTCTGGCCTATATCTTCGTCGCCCTGCTGGTGCAGGCGTCGCGGTTCATCAAGCGCTTTTATGTCCGCCGCTTTGCCAACAACATCAACCGCCGGATGAAGGGCATCGTGAACAAAGCAAGCTGTACTCTTCGGGGGCTTTTGTAATGGGAGAGAACGTGGTATAATATCGCTAACGCGATATTATAGTTTTATGCGCAGCGCCTCGCCGCTTGCTCCTGCGGAGCTGCGTGGCAACCGGCTTTGGATGCGCAATTATGCCATTTCACTGCGTTCATGGCATAATAGGAAAAAACTCTTGCGGGAAGGTGGATACGCCATGAAACAGGAAAAAGCCTATTACCATCTGCCCGGATCGTTCGAGTTCTACGAGCTGTACCGGAAGTTCCTGCCACTGTTCCGGGTACACAGAGAATACTTTTATGACTGGTGCGACATCGGCTCCATCTACGGCGCACCGGCAGACTGCGTCTGGGGCGGGGGACGGGCTGGCTTCGGGGAGCATGACCCCAAAGAAGTCCTTGCCCTGACGCGGGAATACGGCATCTCGGCGCGGCTGACCTTCAGCAACTCGCTCCTCCGGGAGGAACATCTTTCGGATAAAAAGTGCAATGCTCTCTGCGCCCTGTTTGAGCGAGAAAACCCGGTACAGAGCGGCGTCATCGTCCACTCGGAGCTGCTGCTGGACTACCTGAAAACGCACTATCCGCAGCTTTATTTCGTGTCCTCCACGACGAAAGTGCTGACAGAGTTTCAGCAGCTCCGGGCGGAGACAGCCCGGGAAGAGTTCCGCTATGTGGTGCCGGACTTCCGGCTGAACAAAGCCTTTGGAGAGCTGGACAGTCTGCCGCAGGCGCAGAAAGACAAGGTGGAATTTCTCTGCAACGAGTGCTGCTGGGTCGGATGCCGGGACAGAAAGCGCTGCTATGAGAATGTCAGCCGAAAAAATCTCGGCGAAGCCTGCCCCGAACACATCTGTACCGCACCGGGTGCGGAGGAAGGCTACCGCTTCTCGAAGGCGATGGAAAATCCGGGGTTTATCGGCATCAGGGACATTCAGGATGTCTATATGCCGATGGGATTTTCCAACTTCAAGATCGAGGGCCGGGGCCTGGGCAGTGCGCTGGTACTGGAATTTCTGCTCTACTACATGACAAAACCGGAATACCAGCTGCATGTCCGGGAAGCCATCTATCTGGACAATATGCTTGACCTGTTCTGAGAAACTGCATTATCTGCCACTCCGACCTGTCGGACGGCGACTGATGCCACGACGAGGTGCTGCGGTGTACGGGGTGCTTTGCGGCAGTCTGACGTGTTCTTATACCAAGCTTTTGAAGGAGATACAGAAATGACCGAAAAAGAAAAGATGCTGGCCCATCAGATGTACGACGCAAACTACAACAAGGAGCTGCACGATGAGCGCATCGCAGCCAAGGAGTTGTGCTGGGAGTATAATCAGCTCCGCCCGTCGAACGAAGAGGGCCAGAGAGCGGTCTTGAAGAAACTTCTCGGCAAGACGGGGGAGAATTTCTACATCACTGCGCCGTTCTGGTGCGATTATGGCTACAACATCGAACTGGGCGAAAATTTCTACGCCAACCACAACCTGGTCATCCTTGATTGTGCTAAGGTGAAATTCGGCGATAACGTCTTTGTTGCGCCGGACTGCGGTTTCCACACCGCTGGTCACCCCATCGACTTCGAGCGCCGCAACGCCGGGTTTGAGTATGCCTACCCTATCACGGTGGGGGACAATGTCTGGATCGGCGCAGGCGTGCAGGTGATGCCGGGCGTGACCATCGGCAGCAATGTGGTCATCGGCGGCGGCAGCGTCGTGGTGAAGGACATCCCCGATAACTCGGTGGCTGTCGGCAATCCCTGCCATGTCATCCGTGCTATCACCGATGAGGACAAAAAGACCTGCTGGAGCAGATAAAACAAGAAAACGGCCCCACCGGCGAAATATTATCCCAGTGCAGAGGAGATTGAGGCTGAAATTGCAAAGGCCGTCCGGTTTTATGAAATCACCATCGAGCACCTGACCGGCAAGCAGATACACAGGAAACGTAACGAAACACAGCCCGCACAGAAGCGTTGTGCGGGCTGTTGCAGTCTATGCAGGCGGTGTGCTATACTGGTAAAAAAGCGGGGAGGAGACTCTTTCATGAAAAAAATCTACCTCATGCGTCACGGTGAAACGCTTTTCAACACCATGGACGTCAATCAGGGCCAGTGTGATTCGCCTCTGACAGAAAACGGCATCCGGCAGGCAAAGGCGGCAAAAGCGTGGTTCGATGCCCACAACGTCCATTTTGATGCGGTCTACAGCTCCACGTCAGAGCGGGCCTGCGACACAGCGGAGTTCGTCTCAGGCGGGATGTCCTATACCCGCCGCAAAGACCTCAAGGAAATTTTCCTCGGCATAAAGGAAGCTTCGCCCATCCGTGAAAACCCGACGTACCCCTACGGCGACTACTTCGTGAAGTACGGCGGCGAAGACCTGGATGCCTTCACCGAGCGGGTATACGGGGCAGTGAAGGGCATTGCCGAACACGCGGCAGGGGAGTGCATCCTTATCGTCTCCCACGGCATGGCTATCCGGCGCTTTTTGACTAAATTCCCGGAAAAGGCGGGCGAGATCGCCGGCTTTATCGGCAACTGCGGCATCCTCGAGATGACTTATGCAGACGGAAAGCTGACGGTAGAAAAAATCATCAACCCCAACGGTTGAGGATCAACAACAAAAAAAGTCCTCCTGAAGGGCGGCCAGATCTTGGACATCGACGGCATCAAAATCGAATGTTTCCTTCAAAAAGAAAAAGGCTCACGATCCGAATGCTCCTTACGATGGCTGCGACGAGCCGGATGACACCGGGCAGAACGCCAAGAGCGGCTATCTGAAAGGCGTGGGCTGATAAATAAAACAAGGGCTGCTGTACAACACGGTACAGCAGCCCTTTGCAGTTATTTCCGGCTCGTCAGCTTGTTCAAAAACATCACAGCCAGCACGATGACGCCGATGACCAGCACGATGCTCACCATCCCGATGACCATGATGGGCAGAGTCGTCATCCACGAAGTAAGATGCAGCATATCGGTCCCTCCTTTAGCTCAGCAGGGTCAGCAGCAGTCCGCCGGCGATGACAGAGGCTATCTGGCCCGAGACGTTGACACTGATGGAGTACATCAGCAGGAAATTCTGGTTGTCCTCCTCGAGGCCCAGCTTGTTGACGACGCGTCCGCTCATGGGGAAGGCAGAGATGCCGGCTGCGCCGATCATGGGGTTGAGCTTTTTGCCCTCCGGGAGGAAGAGATTCACCAGCTTTGCGAACAGCACACCGCCGGCGGTGTCAAACACAAAGGCCACGAGGCCCAGTGCAAGGATGAGCAGAGTGTCGGGCCGCACGAACTTGTCGGCGGTCATCTGGCCGGCCACGGTCAGGCCCAGCACGATGGTGATGAGGTTTGCGAGGACGTTCTGCGCCGTTTCACTCAGGGTGTTCAGCACACCGCACTCCCGCAGCAGGTTGCCGAACATCAGAAAGCCCACCAGTGCTACGCTGGCCGGAGCCACGAGCCCGGCGATGATGGTCACGACGATGGGGAACAAGATCTTGGTCAGCTGGCTGACACTGCCCTTCTGGTAGGGCATCCGGATGCGGCGTTCCTTCTGGGTGGTCAGCAGTTTGATGACCGGCGGCTGCACGATGGGGACCAGCGCCATGTAGCTGTAGGCCGCCACCATGATGGCACCAAGGTACTGGGAGTGCAGGACGTTGGCCACGAAGATGGCCGTGGGGCCGTCTGCCGCGCCGATGACGGCGATGGAAGCAGCGTCCTTCAAATCGAAGAAGAAGCCCGCGAGGAAGAGGGTGAAGAAGATGCCGAACTGCGCCGCTGCGCCGAAGAGCATCAGCCACGGCTTCTCGAGCAGCGGGCCGAAGTCTATCATCGCACCGATGCCGATGAAGAGCAGCAGGGGGAACAGCTCGTTGGACATTCCGGCCTCAAACAGAGCCGAGATGGGGCCGACGGTGTCGCCCTGCGTGATAGCGCCCGATAAGGGCAGGTTGACGAGGATGGCTCCGAAGCCCATGGGGAGAAGCAGGCTCGGCTCCATCTTTTTTGCGATGGCGAGGTAGATGAGCAGGGCGCCGATGCCCCACATCACCACCATCTGCCAAGTCAGGTTTCCGAAATTGGAAAAGAGACTGGCGAATGCGTTCCAGAAATCCATGTCATTGCCTCCTTTGAAATCTGCGATGCAATGACGAAAAAAGAGACTTCCGCCACAGCATCAATTACTGCGACAAAAGTCTCAAGCGAACACATGACATCGGGCATTTCTGCCGTGTTGACGCTGCCATGCAGCGCTCCCATAAGGTGGAGCGCCCTTTACTCCCTTTTATCCAATTCTATTAAACCAGAATATGCGAAGCCTGTCAAGAAATGTGCGGGACTTTTAGCTGAATCTTAGGGGGGACTCTGAATATAGAGTAAAAAAAGAGGCTGAAGAGTACGAAAATGCTTTTTGCACGTTATTCTTTTACAACGGCCGCCTTCTCGATGCCATAGCGGGCAAAGAGGGGGAGGGCCTCCGGCGGGACCGTCTCACCGCTGACCACGATGGGGATGGCAGGCGGGCAGGAGACCGCCGGTGCGGCGCAGATGCGGCCCACGGCCTCGGCGGCAGGGATCATCTCCTGCGGTGCAAGGACAGCTTCCCGGATGGTGAAGCGGCGGGGCTGTGCCTCGAGCGCCCCGGCCAATGCCGCGAAAGCGGCAGGATCGTCAGCCGTAACGGAAACATCGGCAGCAGGGGCCTCACCGCAGATGGCGTGTAGGGCCGTTTGCAGGCAGGCAAACTCTGCCGCAGAACTCTCGGCGGAGGGCATCAGCACGACGTAACGGGGGTCGGCATACTCGCACTCCACACCCCGCTCCCGCAGAGCCTGCGCCAGCTGCTGGCCGGAAAGCCCCAGCGCGGCGGCGTCCAGCGTCAGCTTGAGGGGCTCGCGGTGCGCCCCGGTGAGGGGGAGTGCCAGCCCGGGCCGGAGGGCATCCAGCTCCCGGCAGAGCATCCCCAGCCGCCAGCGGCAGATGTCCAGCTTCTCCCGGAAGCTGTCGGCCAGAACCGCGTTGGCAGCGTCCAGCGACTGCAAAATGAGATAAGAGGGGCTGGTGGAGCCGAAGAGAGCAAGCGCATTGCGCACCGCGGCCTCGTCGGCCTGCACCGATGGCCCAAGATGGAGATACGCACCGCCCGTGAGGACAGGCAGGGTCTTGTGAGCCGAGTCACAGCAAAGGTCCGCGCCCAGCTGGATGGGGTGGCGGCTGCCCTCCTTCAAAAAGTGGAGATAGGCGCCGTGAGCGTTGTCCACCAGAAGGGGAAGGCCATGGGCGTGGCAGACCGCCGACAGCCCCGCGACATCCTGCACGAAGCCCAGATAGTCCGGGCTGGTGAGGTAGACGCCGAAGGGCGTACGGCTCTCGGCGGACAGCTCGTCCAGCGCAGAAGAGAGCGCCTCCGGCTCCACAGGGCAGGTGCAGAGCGTCCCGGCGGCGTCCGGCGCGGGCCAGAGCCACTGGATATCGAAGTCCAGCAGAGCCGCCGCGTAAAGCAGGGCCTTGTGGGCGTTCCGCGCCGCCAGCAGGACAGGACGACCTGCCTTTGCGGGCCGCATTTGGAGCGCAAGGTGGAGCATGGCCCGGATGCACTGGCTGCTGCCCTCGGTGCTGTAATAGGTGCGGGCGGTGCCAAAGAGCTGCGTCGCGTTGGCCTCGCTCTGAGCGATGATGCCCTCGGCTTCGTACAGCTCGTCTGCGCCCGCAATTTCGGTGATGTCAAGCTCTTCACAGCCCAGCGGGCCGCGGCCCTTGTGGCCCGGCATATGCATCCGGGTGGTGCGCTGCTGGGCGTAGCGACGGACAAAATCGACGACAGGAGTGTTCATGGCTTTATTCGCAGGCTTCGCCGTCTGCGCAGGCGTTGCAGGTGCCGCCCAGCTCGATGGGAACTTCGATGCCCTGAGCTGCCAGCTCCTGGTTCTCAGCAACTTTTATCATGATGGCGCACTCGACGCGCTTCTTGAACAGCTCACAGCCGTACTCGTAGACGCCGGTGATGCTGCCGGTGGCGTGGTAGGCGTTGGCTGCACAGCCGCCAGAGCAGTAGAGCTTGGCCCAGCAGTCCTTGCACTCGGGGCGGGCGTAGGCGTTGCAGTGCTTGAACTCATCCCGCACGGCGGTGTTGGTGACGCCCTTCCAGATGTCGCCCATCAGGTACTTGGGGTCGCCGACGAACTGGTGGCAGGGGTAGAGGTCGCCCCAGGGGGTGACGGCCATGTACTCGGTGCCGGAGCCGCAGCCGGAGATGCGCTTGTAGATGCAGGGGCCGCCGGTGAGGTCGATCATGTAATGGTAGAAGGTAAAGCCGCGGCCCTCGCGGTCGCGCTTTATCATCTCCTTAGCAAGGATCTCGTACTGCTCCTTGAGGATGGGCAGGTCCTCGGCGGTGAGGGCGCTGGGGTCGGTGGGCTTGGTGACGACAGGCTCCATGCTCAGCTCCGTGAAGCCGAGGTCGGCCATGTGGAAAATGTCGTTGGTGAAGTCGGTGTTGTAGTGGGTGTAGGTGCCGCGCATGTAATAGTTCTTGTCGCCGCGCTTTTTCACGAACTCCTGGAACTTCGGCACGATGGCGTCATAGCTGCCGTGGCCTGCGTAGTCCTTGCGGAAGCGGTCATGGACTTCCTTGCGGCCATCGAGGCTCAGCACGACATTGTGGCACTCCTTGTTGCAGAAGTCGATGACATCGTCGTCGATGAGCATACCGTTGGTGGTCATGGTGAAGCGGAAGTTCTTGTTGTGGATCTTCTCCTGCTCGCGGCAGTAGGCGACGAGCTTTTTGACCATGTCGAAGTTCATCAGAGGCTCGCCGCCGAAGAAATCGACCTCGAGGTTGCGGCGGGTGCCGGAGTTCTCGATGAGGAAGTCCATGGCCCGCTTGCCCACCTCGAAGCTCATCAGGGCGCGGTCGCCCTGATAGCGGCCCTGCGAGGCGAAGCAGTAGGAGCAGTTGAGGTTGCAGGTGTGGGCGACGTGGAGGCAGAGCGCCTTGACCACCGTCTGGCGGTTCTTGAAGTCGAACGCCATGTCCTTGTAGACGTCGGGAGCCCAAAGCTTGCCGGCGGCTTCCAGAGAGGCCACATCCTCGAGGCACTGGCGCAGGTCGGCCTCGGTGACGTCGGGGCGGTCGGCATACTTTGCCAGCATGGCGGCCACGATCTCGTCGGCAGAGTGTTCTTTGTACATCGCAATGACGTCGTAAGCCACGTCGTCCACGACATGGACCGAGCCGCTGCAGCTGTCCAGCACGATGTTATATCCGTTCAGTTGATACTGATGTACCATTTCATTCTCCAATCTATAATTGCCATAAAAAAATGCCGCCCTGCAAAGGCGGCATAGGGTCTGCAATGATTACTTATTGCTGTTCTCGCACTTCTGGTTTGCGACGCCGCAGGAGGTCTTGCAGGCAGACTGGCAAGAAGTCTGGCACTCGCCGCAGCCGCCGGTCACGACGCTCTTGGTCAGGTCACGAGTAGCGATAGTCTTAATACGTTCCATAGTTGAAAACCTCTCTAAGCTCCAAAGTTTCGCATACAGCTCTCTGTATACAGTGTTATCTTTATGTATGATAACACGATGTGCGGATTCTGTCAAGATTTCGCGGGTAGGTTTTTATCCCAGCGGCTGATACTTTTTCAGGATGGTATGCAGCCCCAGCTCCCGGGCGCGGGCCAGCAGGTAGCGGTAGCGGCACAAAAGCGCCTGCCGCTCGTAGATGCGCTGCTCGATGAGGTCGGAGTCCACCTCGAGGTCGAACATCATCGCGTTCCGCTGCAGGCAGAACAGGCACTCTTTCAGCTCTTCTTCCAGCTCGGGGTGGTAGCGCTCGTGCTCGTTGTCGCGGGGGATGCGGGACGAAAGCAGAGTCTGGGTGGTCTTGGATGGGGTTTGCAGCATAAGGCGTCCTCCTTTATTAACAAGTAGAAAATCAGGTACACCTTATTGTATGGTGCGGAGCGTGCAGAAAATGCCGGTTCTGAGGTTGGCACAAAGAAACCGCCGCCTCCGGGGGCGGGAGACGGCGTATGCTGGAAGTTATCAGAAGATGCGGTTGGCGCGGTTCATGTACTCGAGCTCACGCTTGGCGCAGGCATTCACATAGAGATTGATGTCAGAAGTGGTTTGCAGGTTGGCAATGCGGGCATTCAGTTCGGCACCCTGCGACTGGATCCCAGTCAGTTGGTCAGATATGCGCTCGGAGTTGCGGATAAGCTGACCAACCTTGCAGTTGGATTCTTCGATAGCTTCATAAAGGTCCTGCTGGAGCTCTTTGATCTCATCCAAACGCTGGATGACCTGATCCAATTTCGAGATAATTCTGTCCAGACGGCATTCAGTGTCATATTTGTTGTATGCACCTTCATGGCCTTCCAGCTGAGTGCATACGCCAGTATCGAAGTAGCCGTACAGGGAACAGATAGGAACGAGACCCCAATATTTTTTATGGATAACGCCCTTGTTGTATAGCTTGTTCAAAGTGTCTACAGTCTTTTTGTGTGCATCTTTCAAAGTTTTGAGCTGGCCTTGAAGAAGGAGCTTTTTAGGACGCTCTCTTTCTACGCGGAGTCGGTCTTGTTCGACCGCCCGATTGTATGTGGCCATAGCAGTTTCATAGGATTTTTTGGATTGCTGTTTGGCAGCATAACGAGCGTCGGATTGATTGTTCCTTTCGACAAAGAAAACGATTATGCCAGCGGCGAACAAAAATATTGCACAAGGGATAGCGAAAGACCTGGCAAGGTAGAAAATTAAAAGAATAGGAAAGAGAAGCAAGCCCATAATTCCCCAATCGGAATTGATGATGGCATCTGATACAGGTGCTAACAAAAGGAATATAAGTGCGCTGCCAAAGCACAACCATGTAAGTCCACTGATTTGGTAGTTGGAGTTTGCTTCGGTATAGACGGGCCTTGTGTACCGGTGAGCATCTGGCAGACAGGAAAGTTGATACTCTAACGATGCGATAACTTGATTTTGAGTATAGACCTCTTTTTCTAGCTCCATTAACATTTTGAGATGCTCTTTGATTGCCGCAGCGTTCATTATGACACCATCCTTTTTACCTCTGATATTGTCCACTTTCGGGCTATATCAAAATAATACTCCACATATGGATAATTGTCAATATTCGGGCAATCCTTTACCATTCTATTATAGATATAATCTAATTTGTTGGGAGTGGGACTGTCCGTGATTTCGTTTGAACCTCTTTGGAAAACAATGAAAATGCGTGGTATCTCCCAGTATAAACTGATCAAAGATTACCACTTCAGCGCTGGACAGCTGAACCGACTGCGAAACAATCATAATGTCAATACCTATACTCTCGACCAGCTCTGCAAGATTTTAGACTGCAAAATCGAAGACGTCGCCATCTATCTGGAAGAGGGAACTTCGGACATTGAAAAATAAACTTGACGGATTTTCGCGGATTTCTGAAAAAGTACAACTTTTTTCAAAAATCTGCTTGACAAAACGCTCGAAGGCGGCTATAATAGCACACGTTGACCGGCTCAATGCCGCGAAACACAACAGGATATTGGGGATTTGCATAGTGGTAGTGCGGTAGACTCTGACTCTACTTGTGGGAGTTCGATTCTCTCATCCCCAACCAGAAAGCCATCTGATTCGTTCAGATGGCTTTTTTGTTTTGTCTCTCGGTGCGTTTTTTGGGCCGGTGCGACACAAAGCTCTGATTTTTTCTCGCCTGCCGGGGCTATACTGTTTCTTGATGCAACAAGGCAACACGGAAGATAGGAGCCAGGCAAATGAGCATTTGGGACGCATTCGGCAAAGGACGGTATAAGGGCTTCTCCCGGGAGGCGGGGCAGCTGCTGGATAAGGCGGTGGAGCTGGCCGGAGGGCTGGGCTGCAAAAAGGCAGACACCGGCCACCTGCTGTGGGCGATGCTGCAAGCGGACGGCGGCCCGGCGGCCCGCTTTCTGGCCGGGAAGAACATCTCGGAGCTGGAAGTGCGGCGTCAGCTGTCCGCCGGGCGGGATGGTTCGGTCACCAGGCTTGCCCGGGGCGATATGGCGGCGGACCTGCGCCGGGCAATGGACTACGCCATCATCGGGGCGCAGAACGCCCACCTGAGCCGGGCCGAGCCGGAGCATCTGCTCTGCGCCATGCTGGAAGACACCGACTGCGCCGCCGGGGTCATGCTGGCATCCATGGGTGTCCAGCTCACCGAGGCGGTGCGGGAGTGCCGCCAGCTTTCAGGGCAGTTCATCCTGCCGATCCAGCCGCGCTCGGCGTCGTCGCTGCCGCGGGGGAGCCGGGCCAGCGACAAATATTGCCGCGATTTGACCCGCCGGGCGGCGGACGGCGAGCTGGACCCGGTGTTCTGCCGGGAAAAAGAGCTGGACCGGATGGTAGAGATCTTATGCCGCCGCCAGAAGAACAACCCCTGCCTTGTGGGGGAACCGGGCGTGGGCAAGACCGCGCTGGCCGAAGGGCTTGCCCAGCGCATCGCCGACAAGCAGGTACCCCGGATGCTCCAGGGGCGGCGTCTGCTGGCGCTGGACATGGCCAGCCTCGTGGCTGGTACGAAATACCGCGGCGACTTTGAAGAGCGGTTCAAGAATCTGTTGGAAGAACTCGTCCGGGACGGCAGCGCCATCCTCTTCGTGGATGAGTTCCACACCATCGTCGGCGCAGGTGCGGCAGAGGGGGCTATCGACGCAGCCAGTATCTTAAAGCCGGTGCTGGCCCGGGGTGAACTGCAGCTCATCGGCGCGACGACGAATCAGGAATTCCGCACCCACATCCAGAAGGACGCCGCCCTCGAGCGCCGATTTGGCCGCGTCCAAATCGAAGAGCCTACGCCGAAGCAGGCTGTGGATATACTGGAAGGTCTGGCACCCCGCTACGAGCGGTATCACGGCGTCCGTCTGCCCAACGAAGCCCTGCGGGAGGCCGTGGAGCTTTCAGTGCGGTATCTGCCGGGGCGCTGTCTGCCGGATAAGGCCATCGACCTCGTGGACGAAGCCTGCGCGGCGGTGCGCATCCGGGCCGAACGGGAAGGGGAGAAAGACCCCGTCCTCAGCCGGAAGGAAATTGCCCGGGTGGTGGCGCAGGCCAGCGGCGTCCCGGCAGAACGGGTGGGCGAAAAAGAGAGGGAGCGTCTGGCCCGCCTCGAAGAGCGCCTGAACGCCGAAGTCGTGGGCCAGAGCCGGGCTGTCGCTGCCGTGGCCGGGGCCATCCGGCGCAGCCGCACCGGGCTGGGGGAGCCGGGCCGGCCGATCGGTGCGATGCTTTTCCTCGGGCCTACCGGTGTCGGTAAGACTGCGCTGGCAAAGGCGCTGGCGGAGAGCTGGTTCGGCAGCGAGAAAGCCCTGCTCAAGTTCGATATGTCGGAGTATCAGGAGCAGCACACCGTGGCGCGTCTGCTGGGTGCGCCTCCGGGCTATCTGGGCCACGACGAGGGCGGTCAGCTCACTGAGGCCGTCCGCCGCCGCCCCTACAGCGTGGTGCTCTTTGACGAAATCGAAAAGGCGCACCCGGATATTCAGAATGTGCTCCTGCAGATGCTCGAGGACGGCCAGCTGACCGACTCCATGGGCCGCAAGGCGGATTTCCGCAATACCATCGTCCTGCTGACCTCCAACCTCGGCGCACGATTCCTCGCCGGGCAGAGCGCACCGCTGGGCTTCGGGGCGGGAAGCGAAGCCGCCTTTGAAAAGCAGTCGGAAGCCGCCGTTGCCGAGGCGAAAAAGTGGTTCCGGCCGGAGCTGGTGGGCCGTCTGGATGAGCTCATCGTCTTCCGCCCGCTGGAGGAGCAGAGCCTCTGCTCCATCGCCGAAAAGCTGCTGGGCCAGCTGGAAGAGCGTGCTGCCCGCAGCGGCTACCAGCTGACCCACACGGCCCGGGTCGGCCCGGCGCTGGCGGCAAAAGCACATTCGCCCTATGGCGCACGAGAGCTGCGCCGACAGGTAGACCGGGCCGTGGAGCAGGCCTTCGCCGACCAGATCGCCTCCGGCAGTGTGAGCCTCGGACAGCACTGGACGGCAGACTGTGCCGAGGACGGCACGATCGTGGTGCAGGAGACGCAGACGGCGGGTGTCGGCTGAAAAACTCTTGCATCTGCTCTGGTTTTCCGCTATGATAGAGGGCAGGAACTACCAGAGGAGGAAGCCGAATGCGCTATCTGTTTTTGCTCAATCCCACCGCCGGTAAGCGGGACTGCACTGCCGAGCTGGCCCCGGCCATCCAGGCCGCAGCCCAGCGGGCGGGCATCCCGCCGGAAAAACGGAAGGTCGTTGTGACCCAGTACGCGGGCCATGCCCGGGAGTTGGCCGCTGAGGCGGCGCACACCGCGCAGGCCGACGGTGAGCCGGTGCGCATCTGGACAGCGGGCGGCGACGGCACCTTCAACGAGGCACTGACAGGGGCGCAGGGGTGCAGCCTCGCGGCGGTGGGGTGTCTGCCCTTTGGCAGCGGCAATGATTTTCTGCGCACCTACGGCACGCGGGAAGAGTTCAATGACCTCGACGCCCAGCTGGCGGGCGGCGAGGTGGACATTGATTTGATGCAGACCGACCTCGGCCTTTCGGCGACCATCTGCGCCGCCGGGCTCGATGCACAGGTGGCTTACGGCATCCCGCAGTTCCGGCGCATCCCGTTCTGCGGCGGCGAGATGGCCTATGCACTCTCCATCGTCAAGCAGCTCTGCGGCCACATCGGCCGGAACGTGACCTTTACCATCGACGGCGAGGAGCTGACGGTGGACTGCCTGATGTGTGCCGTCTGCAATGGCCGCACCTATGGAGGCGGCTTTTATGCAGCCCCCGAGGCTCAGCCCGACGACGGCTGGCTGGACGTCTTCATCATCCGCAGGGTGAGCCGCCTGACGATCGCCCGCCTGCTGGGGATGTACAAGAGCGGCAGGCACTTCCGGAACGGTGAGCTGACGGAACAGGCGAAGCCCTACTTCATCTACCGCCGGGCCAAGTGTGTCTCCCTGCGCCCGGCAGACGGACGCGGCCCTATCGTGGCGACCGCCGACGGCGAGTGCGCTCCATGCGACGCCATCACCGCCCAGCTCAAGCCGCTGGCCGGGCGCGTCCTGCTGCCCAAACCGGCCTATGAGCGGTTCATGGCCCAGCGTGCCAGCGTGTAAAATGAAAGGATGAGAAGCACCCTGCACGTTTCTTTAGGTGCTCATCGGATGATCAACAAAGGCGGCGGCTTTCCTTGTCAAGGAAAGCCGCCGCCTTTTCCGTTATCTTACAGCCTGTTTCAGCTGCTCCAGGTCATCCGCATCCGGGTGAGAAAGGGCCTTGTCAAAATTCTCGATCATGGCATCCAGATTGGGCAGATGGATCGGCTGCTTTTTCATCTCTTCGTACCGCTGGCGTACGGACATCGGCATTTTGCCCTGACACATATAGCAGCCGAAAACAGTGTTGCTCTTGTCCAGCGAATGCTCCGTCTTTTTCAAGATCTTATCAAAGTATTCTTTACTGCCGCCGAAGCCGGCAGTGCCAAAGAGAAAGATGTTTTTGCCGTGCAGCTGCTTCAAAAAGTCCAAAGTGCTTTCATCGGCATTTCCCTTGTCCGTCCAGAAGCCTACATAAAGGGTGTCCGCTTCCATGGCAGCAGGATCCGGGATGCCGAAATAATCGCAGCCTTCCTGCGGCAGGCAGTCGTGCAGCGTATCTGCCAAGATTTTTGTGTTGCCTGTTTTGCTGCTGAATACGATTGCGTAACTCATAGCTTCTCCTTTGTGAATGTCTTTTTGTTGAGTATATCGTGATTTTTTGTCGGGTAGGTTTATGCGTTTTTTGCTTCTTTTTCTCGCAAAGCATCATAAACACAGCGGGTCCCCTGATGTGCCGTCAGCCCGCCCAGACATTTCTTGTTGCAGCGGAGACAGCGGTGGATCTGTTCCGCCTGCCCGTTTTTCAGCTTGTTCACCCAATCCGGGTCTGCCAGAAGCTGGCGGCTCATGGCGGCGCACTGGATGCGTCCGCTGGCGAGCTGCTGCTCCACAAGATCCGGGTCGTTCAGACCACCGACACCACAGATGGGCAGCTGGGTGTACTGCCGCACCTCATCGCAGAATTTGAGGAAACATCCCGGCTGGCTGAAATAGGGATGATCGGCGGGCGGGATGGTGTTTTCCAATGCGGAATGGTTTGCCAGCGTTACATGGAAGCTGGTCACACCCGCCTGCTCCAGCAGCGGAACGAACACCGGTAGTTCTTCTTCCACCACACCGGCATTGCCAAAGTGCGGGTTTTCCTGCCGGACGGCCAGCTTGTAATCAATGGGCATCCCCGGAACCGCCGCATGGACAGCCGAGACCGCTGCCGCCGCAAAACGGGCGCGGTTTTCTGCGCTGCCGCCGTATTCATCGGTGCGGTGGTTGAAGATGGCCGAACTGAAACTGCCGCACATCCGGTCGCCATGCACCTGCATCATATCAAAACCGGCCTGTTTTGCCAGCACCGCCGCTTTTCCAAACCCGCTGATGATGGTCCGGATCTTCCGTTTGGACATCTTTGTAATGTAAGGAGCGACTTCGGCGTTCAGTTTTTCCCGCAGCTGATCCGGGGTGATCTTCTTCAGCAGGACGCCGGGAATGTACTTGAACAGGGCCAGCAGGTTGGAATCGCTCTGGTGCAGCTGGGCACAGACTTTGCAATCCGCATCATGGGCGATTTTCACGACCTGCTGGTAGAATGCAAAGCCTTTGGGGTCAAATAGAGATTTTTCAAATTTGCTTTTGCCCACCGGGACATCGCCCACGATGATCATGGCACAGCCGCCCTGTGCAATGGCACGGATCTTTGCAAGGTATTCTTCATCCGACAGCCCGAATGTTGTCGGCGCAAAAATGATGCGGTTTTTCAGCTGCATCTCACCATAATGGATCGGACTCAAGATCGTTTCGTACATCATTTGCACACTTTCTTTTGCACTGCTTTTTGCAGTAATGTCAGCAGCTGCTGCCGCTCCTGCGCTGTCAGTCCGCCCAGACTCTGCGCATCCCAGCCGATAAAGACCTGATGACAGACCACAAAGGCGTTTTCACCCCTCTGGGTCAGCTTCAGGTGGTAGCTGCGCCCATTCTTTTCTTTCGTCAGAAAGCCGTCTTCGGCCAGCTTGTTCAGGCTGCGCTGGGAGTGGCCCCAATCCAGATGCAGATCTTTGGTCAGTTCCGAAGGCGTACAATCCGGATGCTTTCCTACATAAATGACAAAATATATCAGCCCGAAGCTCAGACCCAGTTCCTGTAACCGCTGGGTCGTGTAAGCGGCAAACTCTTTGTGCAGGGTCAGAATGCAGGAAGATACCGTGAATGGCTCCATTTCGTCAACTCCTTCTGCTTTTGAATGGAAAGCATTATAGCACTGTTACTTGACAAAGTCAAGTATTTTGACTGCACTGTGTTTCGGAGCGAAAATATGAAGGTGAACCGGAATTGCCCAAATAGAGAGGATCCCCCTATAGTTTAACGCACTGGTCTTATGACGGGTGCGTTTTTTGTTATCTGAAAAGTAGATGGAGCGTACATTGTTCGTACATGGCGAGGGCAAAAAGAACATGGCTCATGGAAAGGACATAAAAACTTAACAAAGAAATTTGCAAAACCCCTTGATTTTTGACTCCAAGATGAGTACAATACACTTAGCACTCAAGGAAAAGGAGTGCTAAATAACCGGGAGGGCAAAGCCCCCGGGACATAAAACAGTTTATCTTTTATATTTATAATAGGAGGGCAAGAACGATGAAGATCATTCCTCTTGCAGACCGTGTTGTTATCAAGACTGTTGAGGTCGAGGAGACCACCAAGGGCGGCCTCATCCTGACTGGCAGCGCTAAAGAGAAGCCTCAGGTGGCACAGGTCGTGGCCGTTGGCCCCGGCGGTGTCGTGGACGGCAAGGAAGTCAAGATGACTGTCAAGGTGGGCGACAAGGTGCTCACCAGCAAGTACTCCGGCACCGAGGTCAAGGTGGACGGCGAAGAATGCACCATCGTGCGTCAGGCCGACATTCTGGCCATCGTGGAGTAAGCGTCTTCCCCTCACACTGGATAATCAAGCTTTTACGAAGGAGCGATAAAATATGGCTAAGCAGATCAAGCAGGGCGAGGAAGCCCGCAAGGCACTGTGTGCCGGTATCGACACTCTGGCAGATACTGTTAAGATCACCCTCGGCCCCAAGGGCCGCAATGTGGTGCTGAGCAAGAAGTTCGGCGCCCCCGTCATCACCAACGACGGTGTGACCATCGCAAAGGAGATCGAGCTGAAGGACGAGTTCGAGAACATGGGCGCACAGCTGGTGCGTGAGGTCGCTACCAAGACCAACGACGCCGCAGGCGACGGCACCACCACCGCGACCGTTCTGGCACAGGCTATGGTCACCGAGGGCATGAAGAATGTCACCGCCGGTGCAAACCCGATGGACATCCGCCGCGGCATGACCAAGGCTGTCGCTAAGGCCGTCGAGACCATCAAGGCACACAGCCAGAAGGTCAAGGACTCCAACGACATCGCCCGCGTCGGCACCATCTCCGCAGGCGACCCCGAGATCGGCCGTCTCATCGCCGAGGCGATGGAGAAGGTCACTTCCGACGGCGTCATCACCATCGAGGAGAACAAGACCACTGCCGAGACCTACAACGAGATCGTCGAAGGTATGCAGTTCGACCGCGGCTACCTGACTCCCTATATGGTCACCGATACCGACAAGATGGAGGCTGTTCTGGACAACGCCGCCATCCTCATCACCGATAAGAAGATCAGCGTCATTCAGGACCTCGTTCCTCTACTGGAGCAGGTCATGCAGAACGGCATGAAGCTGCTCATCGTGGCCGAGGACATTGAGGGCGAGGCTCTGTCCACCCTCATCGTCAACCGCCTGCGCGGCACCCTGAACGTCGTGGCTGTCAAGGCTCCCGGCTTCGGCGACCGCCGCAAGGAGATGCTGCAGGATATTGCTACCCTGACCGGCGGCACGGTTGTCTCTGCAGACCTCGGCTACGAGCTGAAGGACGCTACCGTTGACATGTTGGGTCATGCCCGTCAGGTCAAGGTCACCAAGGAGAACACTACCATCGTGGGCGGCGCTGGCGACAAGGACGCTATCGCATCCCGCATCGGTCAGATCCGCAACCAGATCGAGGCCGCTACCAGCGACTTCGACCGCGAGAAGCTGCAGGAGCGTCTGGCAAAGCTGGCTGGCGGCGTGGCTGTCATCAAGGTCGGCGCTGCTACTGAGGTCGAGATGAAGGACAAGAAGCTCCGCATCGAGGATGCTCTGAACGCAACCAAGGCTGCTGTTCAGGAAGGCGTCGTTGCTGGCGGCGGCACTGCTCCCATCAACGCCATCCCTGCTGTCCGTGAGCTGTGCGATACGCTGGAAGGCGACGAGCGCACCGGTGCTAAGATCGTCCTGAAGGCTCTGGAAGCTCCTCTGCGCCAGATCGCCAAGAACGCCGGCCTCGAGGGCAGCGTCATCATCGACAAGATCATCTCTGCCAACAAGCCCAACTACGGCTTCGACGCTCAGAATGAAGTCTACGTCGAGGATATGATCGCCGCCGGCATCGTTGACCCGACCAAGGTCACCCGCTCCGCTCTGGAGAACGCAGCATCCGTCGCTGAGATGGTTCTGACCACCGAGAGCCTCGTGGCCGACCTGCCCGAACCTCCGGCTGCTCCTGCTGCCGCTGGCGGTGACATGGGCGGTATGGGCGGCATGTACTAAGCCGCAGCCTTTCCCAAAACGCGCATACTGTTTCAGTATCTGAGGCAGAGCTTCTTCGGAGGCTTGTGTACCGTCCCTCTTTTCTGCCCATACTACCGGGCAGGGAAGGGGGGCTTTTTATGTCGGGTCGGAGAGTGCTTGCGCTGTACGGGGCGCTGCTGCTGGGGTTTGCGGCGGTGGTCTGCAGGTTGTACTGGCTCTGCTCGAACACGGAGTACGCCGTGCGGGCGGCGGCGCAGAGCGAAGCGGTCCTCCGCCTGCCTGCGGCGCGGGGAAACTTTTACGACTGTGACGGCCTGCCGCTGACGGGCATCTCTCAGAGCTGGCTGGCCCTCTGCTTCCCGGGTGAGGGCAGCTACGCGCGGCTCTACCCCTATGCGGACGCTGACGGGCAGGCCAGGCTTTACCGGGAGCGGAATACTTCCCGACCCTTTCTGCTGGACGTGGTGCAGGATGTAAGTGGACTGGGCGTGCGGTGCTATGCTATTCCCCGGCGGTACGCCGCTGCCCCGCTGGCAGAACAGCTCATCGGCTACCTGGACAGCGAGGGCCACGGCGCAGCGGGCCTTGAGGCTGCGCTGGACGATGTTCTTTACACCGGCGAGCGGGATACACTGCACTGTGCGGTCACAGCGCAGGGACGGCTGCAGCGGGGCAGTGAGCCGATTTTAGAAAAAGCAGACTCTGCCCCGCAGGGTGTGCGGCTGACCCTCTCCCGCAGAATCCAGAGGGCCGCAGAAGGGGTGGCGGCGGAGAGCATGGCCACCGGGTGTATCCTTATTATAGATGTAAGCAGCGGCAAGGTGCGGGCCTGCGTGAGCCTGCCGGGTTTTGATGCGGCCAATGTGGGCGAGAGTCTGACTGCCCCGGACAGCCCGCTTCTGAACCGTGCTTTTTCGGCCTATGCGGTGGGCTCGGTGTTCAAACCGGTGTTGGCCGCAGCGGCGCTGGAAGCCGGAGAAGGGGACTTCATCCGGGAGTGTCCCGGCTACGACGCCCTGAACGGTCAGGTCTACCGCTGTGCCGGAAGCGTACCTCACGGCCTCGTGGGGCTGGGCGGCGCTCTGGAAAAGAGCTGCAACGGCTACTTTATCGAGCTGGGGCGGGAATTGGGGCCGGAGCGTGTCCGGAAGATGGCGGCAGCGCTGGGCTTCGGGAAGGGACAGGACATTGCAGACGGCCTCCGGTCTGCTTCTGGCGTTCTGCCCGAAGCAGAGACACTCGAAAACGAGGGGCAGTTTGCCAACTTCTGCTTCGGACAGGGGAAGCTTCTGGCGACGCCCTTACAGGTGGCCGGGATGATGAACACCATTGCGGCGGGAGGCGTCTACCACACCCCGCTTTTCGTGGAGTGTACCGTGGACGAGACGACGGGCGAAGAGCTCATGCCGCTGGCACATAGCTCGTCCCGGCGGGTGTTCGCGGAGCAGACGGCGGAAAAGCTGCAAGAGCTGCTGGCGGGCGTCGTGGCAGAGGGAACGGGCCAGCAGGCCGCCCCCTCCGAGGGGACTGCCGCCGGAAAGACCGGCACCGCCCAGACCGGCCAGTTCCGGGATGGCGAAGAGCTGAAAAACTACTGGTTCGCCGGTTTTTACCCGGCAGAAAAGCCCCGCTGGACCATCGTGGTGATGCAGGACGCCCAGACAGAGCCGGAAGTGTCCAGCGCAGCCATCTTTGCCCGCCTGTGCGACGCACTGAGCGCCGGGGCGTGAATGGTTTTGCTTTTTTGCTTGCTTTTTTGGCTGAGGTATGTTACTATATACTTGTATTTGTATGTTTGTTATCCAAATTTAACAATAAAAGGAGCGTTTTCATCCATGGCAGTCATTGAAATCGTCGGCGGCGTCATTCTGCTCGTCGTCTCGGTGGTCATCTTTGCCCTCACCCTGATGCAGCACACCCACGGTCAGGGCCTGGCTGGTGCCATCAACGGCAGCGCTTACGGCGCAAACAACGCCCGTCTGACCCCTGCGGACCAGATGCTGGCAAAGGTGACCCGCGTCGCCGGTATCATCTTCTTTGTGGTGGCCATCCTGGCCTGCGTGTTCGCAAGCCGTCTGGCCTGAGTATGCGCCCGCAGCCCCGTGATGAAAGCGGGGCTGTTTTTGTGTCTATATGTTGTTATAAAAGAGATAAGAGGGAAGAAGCCACGCCCCGGTGGAGGGCGGGCTATGGTAGTTAAGGAGAAAGAAAATTTATGTCAATGCGCGATAAAATCGAACATGCCATCCAGAACCAGCCCTGCACCGTCAAAGAGCTGAAGCAGAAGTTCGGCGGCGAGCGCGGCGCAGACCGCAAGGTGATGGAAGCTCTGGACGAACTGGTGCGAGAGGCTGTCGTCTGCCAGCGTCAGGGCGTGTTCTTTACCGTCCGCTCCGGCCGTGCCGACAAGGCTCTGCTGTGCAAGGTGGTCAAGCTGGGCAAGAACTTTGCTTTCGTCATGCTGGAGGACGGCACCAGCGACATCTTCATCCCCGGCCGCTTCACCAAGGGCGCAATGCCCGGCGACGACGTGCTGGTGGAGAAATTCGAGCATCCCCGTGTGGAGGGCAGCGACGAGGGCGCTATCCTCGCCATCCTGACCGAGAAAAACGATCTGGTCGGCACTGTGCGCCGGGTCGAGGGTCGTCTGCGCTTCGTGCCAGACGACTGCCCGGCCATCACCATGCCTCTGGCCCGCGACTGCGAGGGCGGCGCAAAGGACGGCGACAAGGTAGCCGTCGAGATCCTGAACCGCGGCAACCGTCAGGAAGACCACCGCGTGGGCGTCGCCATGCGCTTCGGTAGCTCCGACGAGGCCAAGCGCTGCGCCAAGGCTCTGCTTTACGCAAAGGACATCCGCACCCGCTTCCCGGATAAAGTGCGCGATGAGGCCAAGAAGTTCGAGGGCGCAGAGGTCTCTGAGAAGGACTGCGAGGGCCGCATGGACCTGCGCGCCCTGCCCATCTTCACCATCGACAGTGCCGAGACCAAGGACATCGACGATGCCATCAGCCTGACCCGCACCTCTGACGGCGGCTTTGAGCTGGGCGTCCACATCGCAGACGTCTCCAACTACGTCAAGCCCGGCACCGAGCTGGACAACGAGGCGTTCAGCCGCGCAACCAGCGTCTATTATGCAGATCAGGTCGTTCCGATGCTGCCCAAGGCCCTGTCCAACGGCATCTGCAGCCTGAACGAGAACGAGCTGCGTCTGGCTTTCTCCTGCCTGATGCGTCTGGACAAGGAGGGCAATCTGACGGATTACCGCTTTGTCAAGTCCATCATCCGCAGCCGCGTCAAGGGTGTCTACTCCGAGATCAACGCCCTGCTGGCCGGTACGGCCGACGCCGAGATCAAGGCAAAGTATGCCGATGTCATCGACCAGCTGCCCGCTATGAAGGAGCTGTACGGCCACCGCGCCCGCCTGCGCAAGGAGCGCGGCTGCATGGACATCGAGAGCGGCGAAGTCAAGCTCATCCTCGACGAGAATGGCCGTTGTATCGACGTCAAGAAGCGCACTTCCGGCGAGAGCGAGAGCATGATCGAGGAGTTCATGCTGCTGGCCAACCAGTGCGCTGCCCACTTTGCCCGCGTCAAGCAGATCCCCTTCGTCTACCGCGTCCATGAAGAGCCCAACGCCGAAAAGCTGGAGCGTCTGCACGCTCTGCTGCAGGCCTGCGGCATCAATGACCACTTCGCCAAGGACGTTCCCACTCCCAAGGAGCTGAGCGCCATCCTCGAGGGTGTGCGCGGTACCCCTTATGAGCAGATCATCAACACCGGTATGCTCCGCTGCATGTCCAAGGCTCTCTACGAAGAGAAGCCCAAGGGCCACTACGGTCTGGTGCTGAAGGATTACGCCCACTTCACCAGCCCCATCCGCCGTTACCCCGACCTGGCCATCCATCGCATCATGACCGATCTGCTCAAGGGTACCGAGAAGGAGACCATGATCCTCCGCTACACCGATTTCGCAGAGCGCGCCTCCAAGCAGTCCAGCGAGCGTGAGGTCATCGCTATGCAGATCGAGCGGAAGGCTGAGGACTGCTATAAGGCCGAGTATGCCCGCCGCCATCTGGGCGAGTGCTACGAGGGTACCATCTCCGGCGTGACCCAGCGCGGCCTCTTCATCGAGCTGGACAACGGCGTGGAGGGCTTTGTGCCTGCCTCCAGCCTGACTCCCTCCGGCACCAGCCTGACCGAGGGCGTCCGCCTGACTGACCCCGCTTCCGGCAAGACCTGGAGCCTCGGCGACAAGATGATGATCACCATCGTCCGCGCCGACGTCAATCTGGGCAAGATCGACTTTGAAGTGGCTCCCGCCGCCAAAGCCTGAGGAGGGGAGAGTATGAGCATCCGTCATGCACTGCCCGCTGACGTGGACACACTGGCCGAAATCGAAGCTGCGTCCTACCCGTCCGCTGAGGGGGCATCCCGGCAGAGCATCGCCGGGCGTGTGGCTGTCTACCCGGACTGTTTCTGGCTGCTGGACGAGGGCGGCGAGGTGAAAGCTTTCGTCAACGGCTTCGTCACCGATATGCCCGACCTCACCGATGAGATGTACGATGACCCCCATCTTCACACGCCGAAGGGTGCGTGGCAGATGATATTCAGCGTCGTCACCGCCCCGGCCCATCGGCACGAAGGCTGTGCTTCCCGTGTTCTGCGTCAGGTTTGCGCCGACGCGAAAGCCGCCGGGCGCAAGGGCATCGTGCTCACCTGCAAGGAACGGCTCATCGGCTTTTATGCGCAGTTCGGCTTCGTGGATGAGGGCGTTTCCGTCTCCACCCACGGCGATGTCGTCTGGCATCAGATGCGGCTGACATTCTGAGTCATCATAAAACTTTTTATCCGTCTCCGGTACGCCGGGGGCGGATTTTTTCTATGCAAACCTGCCTGTATGACAAAAATTGCGGCAGTTGGGCGATTTTGTTTGTTGTAGGGCGGGAAGCGGCGGGGTATACTGATGCCAGAACAAAACAAACCGGGGCCGAACGTGCTGCCGGTACAGAACAAAATGGAGGTCACGTCTATGTATTATTCCAGTGGCAATTACGAAGCCTTTGCGAGGCCCCGCAAGCCCGAAGGCGTGGATCGCAAATCGGCTTATATCATCGGCAGCGGCCTGGCGGCCCTGACGGCAGCCTGCTATCTGGTGCGGGATGGCCAGATGAAGGGGGAGAGGGTACACGTTTTTGAAAAAGACCCCCTGCCCGGCGGTGCCTGCGACGGCTACAAGTACGACGTCGGCTATGTGATGCGGGGCGGCCGTGAGATGGACAACCACTTCGAGGTCATGTGGGATCTGCTCCGCTCCATCCCTTCGCTGGAAACGGAGGGAGCCAGTGTGCTGGACGAGTATTACTGGCTGAACAAGGCCGATCCCAACTATTCCCTCTGCCGCGCTACCGTGAACCGGGGCGAGGACGCCCACACCGACGGCAAGTTCGGCCTGTCGGATAAGGGAGCCATGGAGATCATGAAGCTCTTCTTCACCCCCGACGAGCAGCTTGAGGACAAAAAGATCACCGACTTTTTTGACGATGAGGTGCTCAACTCCAACTTCTGGCTCTACTGGCGCACCATGTTCGCTTTCGAGAACTGGCACAGCGCTCTCGAGATGAAGCTCTACCTCAAGCGGTATATCCACCACATCGGTGGTCTGCCCGACTTCACGGCCCTCCGCTTTACCCGGTATAACCAGTACGAGTCCATCATCCTGCCCATGGTCACCTACCTGAAAGACCACGGCGTCCAGTTCTACTACGACACAAAGGTCGTGGACGTCCAGTTCAGCCTCGAGCCGGGCAAAAAGCAGGCGGCGGGCATCACGGTAGACCACAAGGGCGAGGTGGAGACCATCGACCTCACCGAGGACGACCTGCTCTTTATCACCAACGGCGGCTGCGTGGAGAGCTGCACCGTCGGCGCACAGAACAAGGCCACGGGCTTCGACCCCACCATCAAGCCGGGCAACGGCTGGGACCTCTGGAAGCGCATCGCCGCGCTGGACGACTCCTTCGGCCACCCGGAAAAGTTCTGCAGCCAGCCGGAGCTGACCAACTGGGAAAGCGCCACCATCACGACGCTGGATGAGAAGATCCCCCAGTATATCCAGAAGATCTGCAAGCGCGACCCCTTCAGCGGCCGCACCGTCACCGGCGGCATCGTCACGGTGAAGGACTCTAAGTGGCTCATGAGCTGGACCCTGAACCGGCAGCAGCAGTTCCGCGCACAGCCCAAAGACCAGCTCTGCGTCTGGGTGTACGGCCTGTTCAGCGATAAGCCCGGCGATTACGTCAAAAAGCCCATGCGGGACTGCACCGGCCGGGAGATCTGCATGGAGTGGCTCTACCATCTGGGCGTGCCGGTGGAGGACATCGCAGAGCTTGCCGAGCACAGCGCCAACACCGTGCCGGTCATGATGCCCTATATCGACGCTTTCTTCATGCCCCGCGCGAAGGGCGACCGCCCCGACATCGTGCCGAAGGATGCGGTGAACTTTGCCTTCCTCGGTCAGTTCGCCGAGACCGGCCGGGACACCATCTTCACCACCGAATACTCCATGCGCACCGGCATGGAGGCCGTGTACCGGCTGCTGAACATTGACCGCGGTGTGCCGGAGGTCTGGGGCAGCACCTATGACGTCCGGGCGCTGGTGGATGCCTCGGTGAAGCTGCGGGACGGCCGGAAGCTCACGGACATGGAACTGCCCCTTATGGGCCGCATCGCCCTGAAGGAGGCGCTGAAGAAGATCGAAGGCACCGACCTCGAGAAGTTCCTGCGCCAGTATAACGCTATCTGATAAGACGATATTCACGACGGAACAATACCGTCCAAAACAAAAGGCCGGGTGCTGTATGCCTGAGGCAGGAAACAGCACCCGGCCTTTTGTGCTGATTTGCGCGAGATTTCATAAAAAGTCGTACTCATAAAGAAAACTATTATGCAGGATGACTATCTTTGTGCTTGCTCTTTCGGCGGTTCTGTGGTAAGCTTAAAACAAAGAATGCGGCACAGCGGAAGAGAGGCTGTGCTGTAAAAATTGGTCTGGAACATAAAGGAGGTCCTTTTTGTGAAACACTTTATTTCTCGCCGCAATTTCCTGAAGGCTGCCGGTGTCACCGCCGCTGCCTCCGCTATGGCTGCTGCCGTTCCTCAGGCTTCGGCCGGTTTCCTGACGGGCAAGGATGCCGCTGTCACCATCCTGTACACCAACGATGTCCACACCTACATCGACAACAAGTCTCCCAAACTGACCTATGCCGCTATCGCTGCCATGAAGCAGGGCTATGTGGATGAGGGCAAGCCCGTCCTGCTGGTGGACGCAGGCGACCATATTCAGGGTACTGCCTACGGCTCCATGGACGACGGCGCTACCATCATCGAGTTGATGAACGAGGCTGGTTACGACATCGCTACTCTGGGCAACCACGAGTTCGACTACGGCATGGCCCGCGCAAAGGCCATCATCAAGGAAGCGGACTTCCCCTATGTCTCCTGCAACTGGGTGGACCTGCGCACCGGCCTGCGCGTCCTGCCCGCTGTCAAGCTGTTCCCCGCAGGCGGCAAGTGGATCGCATTCGTGGGCATCACGACCCCCGAGTCCTTCACCAAGTCCACTCCTGCTTACTTCATGAACGCCAAGCAGACCAAGTACATCTACGACATCCTGGGCGGTGACGACGGCAGGAAGCTGTACGACGCCGTCCAGAAGGCCATCGACAAGGCCAAGACCCTGGGCGCAGACATCATCATCGGTCTGGGCCATCTGGGCGTTGACCCGTCCTCCTCTCCCTGGACCAGTGAGGAAGTCATTGCCAACACCACCGGTTTTGACGCCTTCATCGACGGCCACTCTCACACCGTCATGGAGAACAAACAGGTCTACGATGCAGCTGGCAAGGCTGTCACCCTGACCCAGACCGGCTCTTATCTGGCAAACGTCGGTAAGATGACCATCGCCGAGGACGGCGCGATCACCACCGAGCTCATCTCCACCGCTGATGTCTCCGACGCCGCTGTGGCCGCTACCGCAGAAGCCTGGATCAACGACGTGGACGCTATGCTGGGCGAGCAGATCGCGACCACTGACATCAATTTCTACATCAACGACCCCGCTACCGGCAAGCGCCGCATCCGTATGGGCGAGACCAACCTCGGCGACTTCGTGGCCGACGGCATCTATACTTACTTCAATGAGGTCGAGCAGCTGGACTGTGACATCGCTATGATGAACGGCGGCGGCATCCGCACCGATGTGGACGCCGGCAAGTGGACCTTCAAGACCTGCAAGCAGGTCAGCCCCTTCGGCAATGTGGCCTGCCTGATGTCTGTTACCGGCAAGCAGATCCAGGATGCTCTGGAGTTCGGCGCCCGTTTCGTCGGCCCGGAGGGCAAGGAGAACGGCGGTTTCCTGCATGTTGCCGGTGCGACCTACGAGATCCACACCGACATCCCCAACACCGTCCTCACCGACGACAAGAATGTCTGGATGGGCAGCGCCACCGGCACGCCCCGCGTCCAGAACGTGCGCATCTACAACAAGAAGACCGGCACTTACGAGCCGCTGGACCTGAACCGCACCTATGCGCTGGCCGGCATGAACTACACCCTCCGCAACCTGGGCGATGGCTTCGCCATGTTCGACGGCGCAGAGCTCATCAAGGACTATGTCTCTGAGGACTACCTCGTCATGTCCACTTACGCCATGATCTTCGACGCTGTGAACGATATGCCTGTTCTGAGCAGTGCCAACAGCCCGCTGGCAAGCTATCCGGGCTACCTGCTGAACTACGAGAACCCGTATGGCGCAGGCCGCATTCAGGTGGTCTGAGTTTTAGCAGAAAACCGATAAGATGACGAAAGCCCCCTCTTCCATTCGGAAGAGGGGGCTTTCTGATGACTTATGCTTTTGTAAACAGCCCCTTCAGTGCCAGCGGCGTCACGATAGAGGACACGACGATGAGCAGGATGACGGCGGTGAAGTAGACGGGGTCCACCACACCGACCCCGAGGCCCTTCTGGGCCACGATGAGGGCCACTTCGCCGCGGGTCATCATGCCGACGCCCACTTTGAGGGAGTCGCCCCAGTTGAACCGGCAGAGCTTCGCAGCCAGACCGCAGCCGATGATCTTGGTGAGCAGGGCGACGATCACGAAGCAGGCACTGAACAGCAGGATGGTGGGTGTCAGGCCGCTGATGTCGGTCTTCAGGCCGATACTGGCGAAGAAGACGGGGGCGAAGAGGGTGTAGCTGCTGATGTCCACCCGGCGCTCGATGTAGGGCGCATCTTCGAGGGAACAGAGCACGATGCCGGCAATGTAAGCACCCGTGATGTCTGCGATGCCGAAGTACTGCTCCGCGATGTAGGCCATCGCAAAGCAGAAGGCGAGGCTGACGATGGTGATGCGCTGGGTGTGGGGGTTGCGATGGTCCAGCCAGAGCATGGCCTTGTGGATGATGAGGCCGATGACGATGGCGGCCGCGAAGAAGAGGATGGTGTCCATCAGCACCTCCACGAGGCTGGTGTCCGCGCCGCCGCTGGCACCCAGCACACAGGTGAGCACCACGATGCCGATGACGTCATCAATGACGGCGGCGCTGACGATGGTGGTGCCGAGGAAACTCTTGAGCTTGCCCAGTTCCTGCAGGGTGGCGACGGTGATGGAGACGCTGGTAGCCGTCATGATGGTGCCGATGAAGAGCGCCCGATAAAACTCCGGGCTGCCCAGCGCTGAAAAGCCATAGAACAGGCTGTAGAGCAGGGTGCCGCCCGCCAGAGGCACCGCCACGCCTACGCAGGCGATGAGGGTGGCGATGGGGCCTGCCCGCATCAGCTCCTGCAGGTTGGTGCCGAGGCCGGTGGTGAACATCAGCAGCACGACGCCTATCTCAGCAAAAATGGCGATGGAGTCGCTGGGCTGCACGAGACCTAGCAGACAGGGACCGATGACAAGACCTGCGATGATCTCGCCCACCACCTGCGGCGCCCGGCATTTGCGGGCGAGCAGCGCGAAGAACTTGGCGCTGATGAGGATGAGGGCGAGATTCCGAAAGATGGAATACATAGGCGATCCTTCCTTTGACGTTAGCAATCGTCCTGCTCCCCCGTAAGCCCTGCCATGCGCCGCGCACAAAGACAGAAGGGGAGAAGAACATCTTTTATTATAGTCCATCTTTCGGCGAAATGCAAAGGAAAACTGGCTTGGAAATGACTAAGGATGCCATATAAGAGAGATATGACGGATATACTGGAAAAGCATAAAAAGAATGATGAGGGAGATTTTGCTGTCATGCGCTCAAAAATACGAAAAAAATCCTGCGGGAGGGCTTGACAATTTTTGCGGGGCTTGCTATAATAAGTTGCTGTCTGAACAGACACGCCGCACAGTCCGCGCGACGCCGCGCTGGCTGTGTACCCTTGGCCTCATATTCTTGAGGCCCTTAAGTCCAAAAGGAGGTGCTACAAAATGGCAAAGTACGAAACCATGCTGATTACCAGCGCTGCTCTCGACGAGGAGGCTTCTTCCGCTCTCATCGGTAAGTTCAAGTCCCTGATCGAGGCTAACGGTACCATCGATTCCATCGATGAGTGGGGCAAGCGCCGTCTGGCCTACCCCATCAACGATGAGGAGGAAGGCGTCTACACCGTGATCAACTTCACTGCTGACCCCAGCTTCCCCGCTGAGCTCGACCGTGTGTACAAGATCACTGAGGGCGTTATGCGCAGCCTGATCGTTGCCCACGAGGAGTAATCTTTTCGTGACGAAAAAGGAGTCCGTATTATGTTGAATGTTGTAGCGATCATGGGCCGTCTCGTGGCGGATCCCGAGCTTCGCACCACCCAGAGCGGCACCAATGTGTGCAGCTTCCGCATTGCGTGTGACCGCAACTTTGCCCGTCAGGGCGAGCAGCGTCAGGCCGATTTCATCGACATCGTCGCATGGCGCCAGCAGGCAGAGTTCGTCTCCAAGTATTTCCAGAAGGGCAGTCTGATCGCCATCGAAGGCAGTCTCCAGACCCGCCAGTATCAGGACAAGAACGGAAACAACCGCACCGCTGTGGAGGTCGTGGCAAACAACGTCAACTTTGCTGGCTCCAAATCGAATGGCAGCAATCAGGGCGGCGGCAGCTATCAGAATGCTGCTCCGTCCTACCAGAACGCAGCTCCTGCCCGTCCGGCTGCTGTGGAGGCAGCTCCCAGCTATTCTGCCGGCAATGCAGATGACTTCGCCGTCATCGACGACAGCGACGACCTGCCGTTCTGATTCCCGAACCGGTGTTTTAACCGTAAAAATCCAACAGGAGGTAATAAGCAATGGCTTTTGAAAGAACCGAAGGCTCTCGCCCCGCACGCCCCATGCGTCGCGGCCGCAAGAAGGTTTGCAGCTTCTGTGTCGATCGCATCGACACCATCGATTACAAGGACGTTCCCCGTCTGCGTAAGTACGTCTCTGAGCGTGCAAAGATCATTCCCCGCCGTGTCACCGGCACCTGCGCTTTCCATCAGCGCGCACTGACCGTGGCTATCAAGCGTGCTCGTCACGTTGCTCTGATGCCCTACGTCAGCGACTAATCTGAGATAATCAACCCAATCAAAATAATCAGCAATCAGCAAAGCGCCCTCACCGATGACAAGGTGAGGGCGCTTTTTGGTTTGCTTTAGAGAGTTGATCTCTTCGCCAGAGGCTCCCCTACTAGGGGAGCTGGCGAGGAGCTTGCGACGAGACTGAAAGGTTGTACGAAGGACAGCCTGACCGTGAGCCGCTGCGGGACAAAACCTCTCCGTCATCGCTGCGCGATGCCACCGCCCGGGTTGCGGCACCCAGCGTTTGCTTCGCTGTCGCTTGCATCCTGCTGGCCGCTGCCCCAACAACTCCTCCCTGTTTCCGCCGCTGGCGGCGGTCGTCGCCGTTGCTCCTAACGAGAGGAGGCCTTGGCATTCCGCAAGGTTATCATCTCCAAATAGCAAAAAGCACCCGACACCTCAATGAGATGCCGGGCGTTGCTTTTTATGCGGTTATTTACAGCGTCTTGCAGAACTCTTTCAGGTAGGCGCGGAACGCCCCGCCGATCTCGGGGTGCTGCAGGGCCAGCTCCACCTGTGCCTCAGCGACTTTGAGCTTGTTGCCCATGTCGTAGTGCTTGCCGGTGAACTCCACAGCCGTCATACCGCCGTAGCTGCGGGCATACTCGGCCATGGCGTCGGTCAGCTGGATCTCGCCGCCGGCACCGGGCTTGGTCCTGGCGAGGATGTCATAGATCTCCGGGGTCAGCAGCACACGGCCCAGAATGGAGTAGTTGCTGAACTCCTGACCCTTCTTGGGCTTCTCGATCATGTCGTCCACAAAGAAGTAGTTGTCGTGGATGGGGGTAGTCTTGAGGCTGCAATAACGGCTCACGTCGGCCCAAGGCACGGCGGACACACCGGCAGCCGGGCGGCCAAACTCTTCGTAGGCACGGATGAGCTGAGCGCAGACCGGGTCTTCGCCCCAGATGACGTCGTCACCATAGATGACCACAAAGGGGTCGTCGCCGGTGAAGGGCTTAGCCATGCTGACAGCGTGGCCGAGGCCGAGGGTCTGCTGCTGGCGGACGAAGAAGATGTTGGCCAGATTGGAGATGCCGAGGCACTCTTCCAGCATCTTCTCCTTGCCGGGAGCAGCAAGTTTTGCTTCCAGCTCGGGGCTGCGGTCAAAGTGGTCCTGGATGATGTCCTGATTGCGGCTCACGATGATAAGGATGTCGGTGATACCGGAGCGGACAGCCTCCTCCACCAGATACTGGATGGCGGGTTTGTCCACGAGGGGGAGCATTCCTTTGGGCATCGCCTTGGTGGCGGGCAGCACGCGGGTGCCAAGACCAGCGGCGGGGATGACTGCCTTGGTGACTTTTTTCATGGTTCAAACTCCTTCACATTTATAGCAATTCAACTTTTTAATGCAACAGCGTTGAATTGCATATCGCAAATATGCTGTTTGGATGTTGCACTAATTTATTGACTTGCGATAGATTCACGGCTGGGTGTATCAGCCATAGAAAGCGTTGAGGATGGCCTGCAGATCCGGGCCGAGCAGCAGGGTGAACGCACTGCCGCAGACACTCAGGAGCAGGACACAGAGAAAGACCGCGCCGAAGCTGACGCCGCCCTGGGCGCGGAGCACGGCCTGACGCTGCTGGGCATCGGGGAACTCAGACTGGATGCGGCGGATGTGGTCGGCGGCGCTCTTGCGGTAGAGCCACTTGCCGTACATACCGCGCACCAGCATCAGCACGAAGCTGAGGACAGAGCAGATGCGGGCAAATACCGTCAGAGCCGAAGCGCTCATGGCCGGGGCGAGGGCGCTGCCGGAGAGCTGCAGCATCTCGATAAAGGTGGGCGCTGCCAGCAGAAGTTCAGCGGCCAGAAAGCCAAAGGCCGGCTTCCACGCCTTGCGATAGAAGAAGTAGAAGGGACCGAACAGCAGAGCCGAAAAGCTCATGGATACCTTGCTCTTCTGGAGCTGCATCCGGCTGTAAGCGGCGAGGTAAGCGGGAGCGGCGGGGCCGATATAGTCCAGCCAGTCCTGACGGTCGATGCCGTCCATCTTGGCCTCTTTGCCGAAGGCGTCCTCAAAAAACTCCTTCTCCGGGTCAGCGGAAGTGCCGAACTGACGGTACATCTGGGAGTAGTCGAAAGTCTCTTCACCGCTGCCGCGGGAAGAAGGAGGCTCCTGCCCCTCGGGGGGCAGCACAGCACCGCAGCAGCGGCACGTTTCCTCGTCCCGCAGGGTGCGCTCGCCGCAGGACGGACAGGTGCGGAGCTGGCTCTCCTCGTAGGGGAACTTCCACTCGTAGCCGGCGGCGTGGGCGGGGCGGTGGATGCACTGGCCCAGCTTCTCGTAGCAGACGCGGTGATAAGGCGCGCCGCAGTCGGGGCAGACCACGATGTCATCCTGAAGTGTGAGGGGCTTGCCGCAGCCCTCACACGGACAGCCATAGTATTTTGGCATAACATCCTCCAATGAATATGGTAGTTTATCAGTATTATACACTTAAAATGCGGAAAAGAAAAGGCGAAAATCTTCAAAATTCCAGCACAATGGTATTTTTTCCTCTTTACTTTATCATGGATTCTGGGTATACTAATGAAGTATCTGTGTATAAACTGTATCTTTTAGGAGTAAATCTCTCCGTCATTGGCCGAGTCCTCGGGCAGGCTTTCCTTCGTACAACCTCTCCGTCACGCCTACGGCGTGCCACCTCCCCTGGTAGGGGAGGCTTTGGCAGTCCCCGCAAAGTGAACGGTTTCGCCAGAGGCTCCCCTACTAGGGGAGCTGTCGAGCGCTAACGAGACTGAGAGGTTGTACTAAGACGGGCCTGCCCGTGTGCGTGGCTGATGATGAAGAGGCTGCTCCTGTTCTTTGAGACGAGAGGAATAAAACGATGATCACCACTGATGAACTGAAAGTACAGCTGGCTGAATACCACACCGCTGTAAAGGACTTGGAGGAAGCGCTGGCCATCGACGCTTCCCGCAAGCGCGTGCAGGAGCTGGAGCACACCATGTCCCGCCCCGGCTTCTACGACGACGCTGAGCTGAGCAAGAAGGTCTTCGACGAGGTGGGCGACCTGAAGGGCAAGCTGACCCGCTTCGAGAAGCTGCAGGGCCTGTACGATGACGCAGAGACCATGCTGGTCATGCTGGACGAGGAGTACGACCCCGAGATGGTGCCGGAGGCCGAAGAGGCCGTCAACGCCGTGGGCAAGGCTGTGGACGAGCTGCAGCTGATGACCATGCTGAACGGTGAGTACGACCACAGCAACGCCATCCTGACCTTCCACGCAGGCACCGGCGGCACCGAGGCACAGGACTGGGCCGAGATGCTCTACCGTATGTACAACAAGTGGGCGCAGGCTCACGGCATGACCGTCGAGGTCCTGGACTATCAGGACGGCGACGAGGCCGGCATGAAGAGTGCTTCCATGATGGTCAAGGGTGCCAACGCCTACGGCCTGCTCAAGAGCGAGAACGGCGTCCACCGTCTGGTGCGCGTCTCTCCCTTTGACGCCAACGCCCGCCGTCAGACCAGCTTTGCTTCGCTGGAAGTCATGCCCGAGCTGGACAACACCATCCAGGTGGACATCCGCCCCGAGGACATCGAGATGCAGGTCTACCGCTCCTCCGGTGCAGGCGGCCAGCACATCAACAAGACTTCTTCCGCTGTCCGACTCATCCATAAGCCCACCGGCATCGTGGTCAGCTGCCAGACCCAGCGCAGCCAGTTCCAGAACCGCGACTACGCGATGGAAATGCTGAAGGCAAAGCTGTACCAGATCGCCAAGCAGCAGCACATGGATAAGATCGACGACATCAAGGGCGTCCAGAACGAGATCGCATGGGGCCACCAGATCCGCTCCTACGTCTTCATGCCCTACACGATGGTCAAGGACCACCGCACCAACTATGAGACCGGCAACGTGGACGCTGTCATGGACGGCGACCTCGACGGCTTCATTTTCGCTTACCTCAAGGCCGCAAGCCGTGGTGAGCTGCAGGATGCCTAAAATCAGAGCATAATAAAACGTCTGTACTTCGTTTGGAGGTACAGACGTTTTTTCTTTTATTCGAGGTCGCCGAGTATCCCCGGCCAGAGGGCTTCCTCCTGCCGCATGGCGACGAAGCAGCAGTCGAGGTACATCTTGTTTACGGCGGCGATGATGGTACCGCGCAGCAGACGCTTTTCGTCGTCAGCATCCGGGTCGAGGTCGCAGATGGTGGTGCTGGCCCGGAAGATGTAGGGCAGGCAGTTCTCTACCTCGTCGCAGAAGTAGTCGTAGGCTTCGGCGGCGGTGCAGTGAGCCCGCTGCATCTGGAAGAGGGTGTCGATGTTTTCCAGCGAGAGGACGTTTTTGGACAATACGATATAGATGAGAGAAGCCAGCTGTTCGCGGGAATACTTCTTTTTGACGGGGTGGGAGATGACTCCTTTCTTGACGTAGTTGCTCACCATGGAGGGGGTGAGCTCCACCCCGGGGAAGCCCCGGAAGCAGCCATTGACGAGCTGCACGGTCTGGTCGAGATACAGCCCCACAGAGGGCAGCTCCCGGTAGCGCGGCAGGGAAAACCCGGCGGCGCAGGCCGTGACACGGCGTTTCATTTCCTGATTCATGGTGGTAGTATAGCGCATTTTTGAGTCGGGGTCAACCGTTTATGAAAACAATATTAAGAATTTTGCAAATCGCTTGACAGGTTTTTGAAAAACTGATATAGTGGACTCACCGAATGTAAAAAATGCGGCGGACACCCGCCGGAATGGAGATAGATGGATATGAAACGAATCGTTGTGGACTCTTCCGCCAGCCTGTATGCGCTGGACGGCGTGGATTTTGCGGCTGTGCCTCTGAAGATCGTGACCGACGAGAGGGAATACCTCGACGACGGCACGCTGGACGCCGTGGAGATGGCGACCACCCTGCGCACTTATAAAGGAAAGACCAGCACCTCCTGCCCCAACATCGGCGACTGGCTGGAAGCCTACGAGGGCGCGGACGAGATATACGCCATCACCATCACCGGCACCCTGTCGGGCAGCTGCAACGCCGCCCAGCTGGCCGCAGAAGAGTATCAGGCAGAGCACCCGGGTGCTCAGGTCTTTGTGCTGGACAGCCTGTCTGCCGGCCCGGAACTGGTGCTGCTGGCAGAGCATATCCGTGCGCTCATCGAAGAGGGCAGGGACTTTGACGAGGTGTGCGAAGAGATGCTGCGCTACCGTCACCACACCCATCTGCTGTTCTCGCTGGAATCGCTGGCGAATCTGGCCCGGAATGGCCGGGTGAAGCCCGCTGTGGCTGCTGTAGCGCGGGTGCTCAACATCCGGGTTATCGGCAAGGCCAGCGATGTGGGCGAACTGGACGTCCTCTGCAAGACCCGCGGCGAGCACGGCGCTCTCGAGCGCATCGTGCTGGAGCTCAAAGGCCACGGCTACACGAACGGCAAGGTCATCATTGCCCACTGCGGCAACCCCGCCGCCGCCGAGCGCCTGATGCACATGGTGAAAGCTGTCTTCGAGGGCGCACAGGTGCGGGTGACCGAATGCGGCGGCCTGTGCAGCTACTACGCCGAGCTGGGCGGCCTCATGGTGGGCTTCGAGGACGCGGACGCCTGAGCTTGAAATCTCCGCATCTCTGCGCTATACTATTCCCATAAAAATGCTGCCGAAAGGCAGCGGGGGAGGCGCAGATGTTCTTTCGGCTGCCGGTCGTACGGTTCTTCAATCGTGTCATCAACAGGGCCACGGTTACAGTGGCCCTTGTTTTGCTGCAGATCGGCTGGCTGCTCTGGGCCTTCTTCTCCCTCACCGCCGGAAAGGTGTGGGTGAATGCGGGGCTGAATGTCCTCAGCCTCTTCATCACCCTCTACCTCGTGCGGAAGGACGAGAACAGCGACTATAAGATCATCTGGCTCGTCCTCATCGGCATGATGCCGCTGCTGGGCGGTGCGCTCTATCTGGCCTTCGGCAACAAGGCCCCTGCCAAGCGGATGCGCCAGCGGATGCAGGCGGTGGAGCGCCAGCACACCGCCGACCTCGCCCAGCAGCCGGGTCAGACCGACGCCCTCGACCCCGCCAGCAGGGGACTGAGCCGGTATATTTCGGAGTACGGGCCGTACCCCGCATGGAAAAACTCCACGGCAAAATATTACCCCTGCGGTGAGGCCATGTACCCTGACCTGCTGGCCGACCTCGAAAAGGCAGAGCGGTTCATCTTCCTCGAGTTCTTCATCGTCCGCACCGGCAAGATGTGGAAGGGGGTAGAGGACATCCTCGTCCGCAAGGCGGCGCAGGGGGTGGATGTCCGGCTCATCTACGACGATTTCGGCAGTCTGCTGGGTCTGCCGTCCGATTTCGTGGTGCAGATGGAGCGGGCGCATATCCGCTGCATCCCGTTCAACCCGGTGGTGCCGCTGGTGTCGCTGGTCATGAATCACCGCGACCACCGGAAGATCGTGGTCGTGGACGGAAATACAGCCTATACGGGCGGCATCAATCTGGCCGACGAGTATATCAATGAAGAAGAGCGGTTCGGCTACTGGAAGGACGCAGCCCTCCGCACCGAGGGCGCGGCAGTCTGGAACTTCACGGTGATGTTCCTCGACCACTGGAACGCCTTCCGCCCCAGCGAGGAGGATTATGCGCCCTTTATGCCTCAGGCTGAGTCCCTGTCTGCCCAGTCGGACGGAGTGATACAGCCCTACGGGGACAGCCCGCTGGACGAAGAGGCTCTGGCCGAGACGGTCTACCTGAATATCATCAATCAGGCCCAGCGGTATGTCTATATCTATACGCCCTACTTCGCGGTGGGCGAGACCATGCTGGAAGCCCTCAAGGCGGCGGCAAAGCGGGGCGTGGACGTCCGGCTGGTGCTGCCGGGCATCCCGGACAAGAAGCTCATCTTCCGGCTGACCCGCTCCTATTATGTGCCGCTGCTCCGGGCGGGGGTGCGCATCTACGAGTTCACGCCCGGCTTCCTCCACGCCAAGTGCTACGTCAGCGATGACCGCGCCGCCGTGGTGGGCAGCATCAACATGGATTACCGCAGCCTCTTCCTCCACTTTGAGTGCGGGGCGCTGCTGCTCTATAACAGTCAGGTCATTGCTCTGCGGGACGATGTGCTCCGCACCCTGCCGGAGTGCCGGGAAGTGCAGCTGGCCGACTGCCGCACCTCGCTGGCCGGGACGCTGCTGGACAGTGTGCTCCGCCTGTTGAGCCCGCTGATGTGAGCGATACTGCGGTAGAATAAGTGGCGAAGTGACAACTTAATGATATATCTACGTTATATTTTATCACTTCGCCAACTTGGCGAAGTGCTTTGACTTGGCGAACTGGTCACTTCGCCAGCTGTGCTCATTTCGCCACGGTGGCGGAGTGACATTCTCGACGATGTTTCGTTTATAATTTCTCACTTCGCCAGATAACACGTCGGTCTCAGAGCAAACGTGCATGATTGGCTCTGTGTCGGGCTATACTACTCCCAAAGAGATGAAAGGGAGCGTAACGCTTATGACACAGAGACAAAAAGCTCTTCTGAGCTGTGCCGTGGCGGCGGCACTGCTGCTGTCCGGCTGCCGCAAAGGCAACAGCAATTCCGGCAGCATGAGCAGTTCGAACGCCATGTCCGGCTCGTCCGGCAGCGCCAGCACCACCCAGACCGGCGGCTGGAAGACCGGCCTCGGCATCCTGACCGAGGCTTCCGATGAGGCCCGTACCGGCACCATCCATACCATCGCTGCCGCCGTCCTGCTGGACGGAGACGGCAAGCTGGCCGACGTGATGCTGGATGAGCTGGAAGTGGAAGTTACCGCCGACGGCAAAGGCGTCGTCACCATGCCTACCGACTACCGCACCAAGCGCCAGAAAGGGGACGACTACCCGCTGGCAGCGGCATCTTCGCTGAAAAAGGGCTGGGCCGAGCAGGCCGATGACTTCGCCGACTACCTCACCGGCATGACGCCCGAGCAGGCATCCATGCTGGAAACGGATAAGGACGGCAAGGCTGCGGACGCCGACCTGCTGTCCGGCTGCACCATCCGGGTGGATAAGTACCGCGACGCCGTGGCGAAAGCCTGCACGAATGCGTCCGCCCTCGGCGCGGCGAAGGGCGACCGGGTGAGCCTCGGCGTGGAGGCGGAGAATGCCTCTTCGGACATCACTGCCACCGACGACAAGGATGTGAACGCAGAAGTTGACCTTACCGTCGTGGCCCTGACTCTGGATGCCGATGGCCGTGTGACCAGCGCCATCGGCGACATGGCAGAGCCTGCGCTGACCATCGCGGCAGACGGCGGCGTCACCGCCCCGGACACCGTCCGCTCCAAGCTTGAGCTGGGCGACAGCTACGGGATGCGGAATGCATCCAGCCTCGGCAAGGAGTGGTACGAGCACAGCGAGGGCTATTGCAGCTACCTCAAGGGCAAGACTGAGAAAGAGGTGGCGGACATCCCTGCCGACGGCTCGGACGCCGACCTCGCGGCCCTCTGCACAATCTCCATCGACGCCCTGCAAAAGGCCGCAGGGGATGCGTTTGAGAATGCGTCATTATAAATTGAACGGAAAGTCTGACCGTCACCGTGAGGTGGCGGTTTTCTTTTTGTCCTTTGTACAAATACACCGAAAACCCGATCGGAAAGGGGCGGTCTGCGGGCAAAACGCGAAAAAATCGGTTTTCCTCTTGCAAAACGGGGCAAAACGCGCTATTCTATAGTCACAGTTTAACAATTTAGCATGGTAAAGCGGTAAAACGAAGCGCCGCTTCTGCTGAAACTGAGGGAGGAAATTACAACATGAAACGTCTGGTATCTGCTTTTCTGGCCGGTGCGATGGCACTGAGCCTTGCCGCCTGCGGCGGTTCTGCATCCACTTCTACGGCTGCTTCTTCTGCCGCCGCCTCTGCCGCCCCGGCAAGCTCCGTGGCCGCTGACAGCGACCTGGCTTACATCCAGTCCAACGGCAAGATGGTCATCGGCTACACCGTGTATGAGCCGATGAACTACACCGACGCCGACGGCAACTTCACCGGTTTCGATACCGAGCTGGCCACCGCTGTCTGTGAGAAGCTGGGTGTCGAGCCGGAGTTCGTGGAGATCAACTGGGACACCAAGGAGACCGAGCTGGCTGCAAAGAGCATCGACTGCATTTGGAACGGCCTGACCCTGACCGATGACCGCGAGGAGAACATGGCCTGCACCAAGCCCTACGTCAAGAACGCCCAGGTCGTCGTGGTGAAGGACGGCACCGACTACGCCTCCACCGCCGACCTCATCGGCAAGACCGTGGTGGCCGAGGCCGGCTCTGCTGGTGAGACCACCATCACCGAGAACGCCGACCTGTCTCAGGCTGATTTCATCTCCAAGGCTGTTCAGACCGACTGCCTGATGGAAGTCGCCGCTGGCACTGCTGACGCCGCCATCCTCGACCTGACTCTGGCTTCTGCCATGATCGGCGAGGGTACCGACTATGCAAACCTCAAGATGGTGGATGAGCTGAACGTCGAGGAGTACGGCGTGGCCTTCCGCAAGGGCAGCGACGTGGCCGAGGCTGTGGACAACGCATTCGACGAGCTGAAGGCTGACGGCACCATGCAGACTCTGGCCGACAAGTACGGCCTGACTCTGGCTGAGTAACTTACATTATAAACGGATAGGTGTAGTGATTCTGTGACTGTGATTTTGGAGCGTCTGACCGGCGCATTCGCGCTCAACTGTGAGCTGTTCTTTCTGACCCTGCTGTTCTCGCTGCCGCTGGGCCTTGTGGTGGCCTTTGGCTCCATGAGCCGGTGCGCACCGCTGCGGGGCGTCGTCAAGACCTTCGTGTGGGTCATCCGCGGTACGCCGCTGATGCTCCAGATCATCGTCATCTACCTTGGCCCCGGCCTGCTGGGCATGACCAACCCCTGGCCCTCCGGCTCTTCGGGCCGTCTGGTGGCGGCAGTGGTGGCTTTCGCCATCAACTACGCCTGCTACTTCTCTGAGATCTACCGCGGCGGCATCGAGGCTGTGCCGAAAGGCCAGACCGAGGCCGGTCAGGTGCTTGGCATGACCAAGAGCCAGATCTTCTTCAAGGTCACGCTCCTGCAGGTCGTCAAGCGCATCCTGCCCCCGATGGGCAACGAGGTCATCACGCTGGTGAAGGATACCTCGCTGGCGAATGTCATCGCCAACAAGGAGATCATCATGATGGCGAAGGAGTACAGCGCCAAGGGCCTTATCTGGCCGCTGTTCTCCACCGCGATCTTCTTCCTCGTCTTTGTCGGCGCACTCACCCTGCTGCTGGACTGGGCCGAGAAAAAGATGGACTATTTCCGCTGCTAAGGAGGATACTGAATTATGGCATTACTCGAAGCCTCTGGCATCGGGAAGAATTTCGGCGAGACGAAAGTTCTCAAGGACATCTCGCTCACACTGGAACAGGGCGAGGCGCTGGCGATCATCGGCTCGTCCGGCTCGGGCAAGACGACGCTGCTGCGCTGCCTGAATTTCCTTGAGCGTCCCGACACCGGCGTCATCAGGGTGAACGGCGAGACCATGTGGGACGCCGCCGACCCTGCCACCCAGCGGGAGAGCGAGGTGCGGAAAAAGCGTCTCCACTTCGGTCTCGTGTTCCAGAACTTCAACCTCTTCCCCCAGTACACCGCGCTGGAAAACGTGATGCTGGCGGGGGAGCTTCTGGCGAAGGAGCAGCCCGACTACAAGGCCAACAAAAAGGCCATCCACGCCCGGCTGGAAGCACAGGCCCGTGACCTGCTGGCCCAGATGGGCCTGTCGGAGCGGGCGGGCCACTACCCCCACCAGCTCTCCGGCGGTCAGCAGCAGCGGGTGGCCATCGCCCGCGCACTGGCGCTCCACCCGGACATCCTCTGCTTCGATGAGCCCACCAGCGCCCTCGACCCGGAGCTGACCGGCGAAGTCCTCCGCGTCCTGCGGGACCTCGCCGACCGGAAGACCACCATGATCATCGTCACCCATGAGATGCACTTCGCCCGGGACGTGGCCGACCGCATCCTATTCATGGACGGCGGCGTCGTGGTGGAGGAAGGCCCGGCCCGCCAGCTCATCGACCACCCCCAGGAGGAGCGCACCAAGCAGTTTTTGGCGCACTACTCTGAATAAGACAGGCTATGGCCCTCCCAGCTCGGGAGGGCTTTTTTGCGCCATTCACGCCGAAAACACCACGATTCGCGCAGATTCTATTTACATCCTCCGGATTTTTTGGTAATCTTGTGTCAGAAAAGGCTGATTCTTCAAAAGACGAACAGACCAAAGGAGGACAGACTATGAGACTGAAGAGCGCACTCCGGCGGGGCGTGGCCGCCGCCGTCATCGCGGGCATCGTGGTAAGCTCCGGCATCCCGGCCTATGCGGCCCGGTGGGACATCGCCAACGGCGACATCACCGTGAAAGCGGGCGACGCCGAAGGAAAGAACAAGGTCTCACAGGGCGAGACCATCGACAAGGACGACACCAACACCGTCATCACCGGCGAGTCGGATAAGAACACCGTCACCATCGACACCTCCAAGGGCGACGTGGACGTCACCTTCGACGACCTGAAGATCGACGTCAGCGGCAAGAAGGAGGGGGATGGCAGCGATGACGGCCCTGTCCGGGAGAGCAAAGCCGCCGTCACCGTGCAGGGCGACCACGATGCGGCCATCGAGCTGGACGGCGACAACGAGCTGAAGAGCGGCGGCTATAATGCGGGTCTTGAGAAGAACGAACACGAGTCGAAAGGCACTCTGACCATCAAGGACGACAAGGGCAAGGACGGCTCCCTCACCGCTGAGGGCGGCGACGGCGGCGGCGCAGGCATCGGCGGGGGAAAGGAGAGCACCGGCAGCAACATCACCATCCGGGGCGGCACCATCGAGGCTGTGGGCGGGAGCAACGCGGCAGGCATCGGCGACGGAGCAGGCCGCGCGTCGGACGACACCGACGACCCGAACCCGGGAGACCTCTACATTTGCGGCGACGCCGAGGTGACGGCCAAGGCGGGAAGCCAGATGACGGACGCCAAAGCCCCGGCCATCGGCGGCAGCTACGGCGAAGTACCCACGGAGAACCTTTCTGACGAGGAACATAAGGTGACGGGAGGACGGCTGACCCGTCTGAACGCGGACGGCACCGTGATGGAGGGGATGGGCTACGACTACACCTCCACCCCCAAGCCCCAGCCGGACGACGACGAGGACGACGATGATGATGACGTCCCGCCCCCGGTGCAGGAGAACGCCCCCGAACCCCTGCCCGGCGGCATGGTGGTGGGCGGCTTCTTTTCCAGCCGGGTCACCATCCAGCGGCTGGACCCTGCTTTGGCCATTGAGAGCGCCGACCCCCTGCCCGGCGGCGTAAAGGCCGGCGACGCCGGAGAGGTCCTCACCCCGGGGGGTGTGGTGCTTATTGAGAGCGCCGCCCCCCGCTCCACCGTCACCACCGACATCTCCAGCCTCCGGGAGGACGGCGTGGAGGACATCTTCTTCCGCTATGAGGACACCATGACCCACTATAGCGTGGACAAGATGGCCGACGCGGCGGGCGAGGACGCTGACGTGGAGCTGAAGCAGAACAGGGAGGACATCAGCCTCCGGCTGGACGGCGAGACGCGGGACGACCTGTCGGAGCGCTATCAGGAGTGGGTGCCGGTGAGGATACCAGAGGTGAAGGAGCGGCTGATATTGACCCACGAACACGAAGAGGTAGAGCGAAAAACGAGTGAAGAACTCAGACGTGAACTCGACGAATTACTGAAACAAGAGCGGGAGATGGGCTTCCAATTTGCGAAAAAAAGGGACGACCGCCCGAGTTTGGAGTGGTGGCTCGAGCCTGCGAGAGAGGAAACGCCGAGAATCGGGCTTGACGAGTCCCTGAAACAGCTGGCTTCCCGATTTGAGGCCATCGCTCCCGAGGAGGATAAGCCACGGCTTTTCCTGCTGGAAACCACCGTCCCGGATGGCACAAAGTATACCAATCTGTTGGAGAGTGACCTGCGGAGCTATACCGACCTTGGTGACGACTGGGACGACCTGCCGACGCAGGGTGAGATAAAGCTCTGGCTGCCGGAGGACTTGGAGCATCTCATAAGCCCCTCAAAGGAGAGCCTGAGCCGCATCGACGGCATTGCATGATACATAGAACGAAAGGAGATGTACTATGAGACTGAAAAGCGCACTCCGGCGGGGCGTAGCCGCCGCCGTCATCGCGGGCATCGTGGTGAGTTCCGGCATCCCGGCCTATGCGAAAACATGGGACATCGCCGACGGCGACATTACGGTCAAAGGTGCGAGCGATGAAAGCGGAAACTATAACAATGTCAAGCAGGGTGAAAAGGATTTCGAGAAGGATGAGGGGGAGACCGTCATCACCGGCGAGTCGAAGGAGCATACCGTCACCATCGACACCACCAAGGGCAACGTGGACGTCACCTTCGACGACCTGAAAATTGACGTCAGCGGCAAGACCGAGGTGGATGGCAGCGGTGACAGCCCAGTCGATGCGGGCAAAGCCGCCGTCACCGTGCAGGGTGACCACGATGCCGCCATCGAGCTGGACGGCGACAACGAGCTGAAGAGCGGCGGCTACAGTGCGGGCCTCGAGAAGAATGATGAAAGGTTTGAAGAGGGCGAAACCGTCTCCGGCAAGCTGACCATCAAGGACGATAACGATACCAAAGGCGTTTTGACCGCTGAGGGCGGCGACGGCGGCGGCGCAGGCATCGGCGGAAAGCACGAAAGCGGTGCCGGAAACATCGAGATCACCGGCGGCACGATAGAGGCCGTGGGCGGCGAGGGTGCTGCCGGTATCGGCGGCGGTGTGTACGGCACGGGCCACGATATCGAAATCTCCGGCGGCAAGGTATCGGCCTCGGGCGGCAGCTACAGCGGCCCTGAAGACGATCCCCGCCCCGGTGCGGCAGGCATCGGCGACGGCGCGGGCGCGTGGTCTGAGATAGACCCGGATGCGCCGCCCAGCAACCCCAATAACATCATCATCTCCGGCGACGCCGAGGTGGAGGCCAAAGCGGGCGCAAGCACCGGCGGCAAAACTGCGGCCATCGGCGGCGGCCTGGTCGGCGAGATCCCCAATGACGCCCTCTCCAACGACGACCACAAGGTGACGGGCGGCAGTCTGACCCGCTACGACCCCGCCGGGAACAAGAAGGAGGACTACAGCTACGACCGGCGGACGCCCTCCCAGCCGGAGCAGCCAGACAAGCCGGAGCAGCCGGACAAGCCGGAACAGCCAGATGATACCGAGAACGACGACGATGACGACGAGGACGACACCCCGAACTCGCAGTCTGGCGAGGTGCCGGGCCGTGTGAAGCAGATGTACGAGGCCATCGGCGTGATCACCCATCTGGATGGCACACAGGAGCTTGGTGACGTGACCACGGCAGAGTATGACCCGGTCAACAGGGTCCTGAGCTTCGATGCCCATGGTTCGGTCTTTCGGATGACAGGCGACTCGCTGCGGGAGCTTGCAAAGGAGGTCCATGAGCTTCGCGTCCGGTTCCTTGATGGGAACGGGCAGGAAATGGAGGCGGTCATTCCGCTGGTCCGGATCAAAGATCTGGTCGGCGTGAATGGCGCATTCGAACTCGAGCTGTCCCAGGAAGGAATCGAACGATTCTATGTTATCGGGCAGACGGGATATGATAAAAAAGCATTCTCGGATGAGACCGCCCTGCGCCGAAACGGCAGGGAACTGGTCCTCGTGTACCGCGTTGGCGATGAGGAGCAGAAAGCGCAGGAGAGCGCCCGGGTGGAGGAAGCGATCGCCCGCCGTAAGCAGGAGAAAAAACAATGGGGAACTGTCCTCTCCGGTCGGGAAAGCAGCTCCCTGAGCGGACTGCCCGAGCTGACTCAGCCGGGAACGGACACCGTCGGCGGCGTGACCGACTCCATCGCAGACCCGAAGGTCACCGACATGGGCTCCATCACGGTTCGTCTGCCCGGGAAGTCCGCCTCCGACTCCACGGTGTGGAAGACAGTTACCGGTAACATCGTGAAGCTCGTGAGCGGGAAGCAGGACAGCAAGAAGGACGACCCGGCCCCCTCCGTCGGTGACCTCAGCGGCCTGACGACTCTCTCGCCGGACAGCCTCACCACGGTCCAGCAGCCGGAGACAAGCGCCCAGCAGCCGGAAGCAAGCGCCCAGCAGCCGGAGACAAGCACCCAGCAGCCGGAGACAGGCGGATGGGTAACGGACAGTCAGGGTGACTTGGTGTGGAAGCCGGGCAAGGATGACAGTCGGCCGCCGGATTTGAGAGGAAATCGGGATACAAGAAAATGGATGGGGAGCAGCGACGATTATTGGTGGGAGTGGCAGCCGGTGCAGGAGGGTGATCAGTTATATTGGAAACCAATCCTGCAGACACGGATCAGGGATCCCTTTTATGACCCCGCATATTGGAAACCAAACAAATGGGTAAGACTCCATGACTATTTTCCGTGGGATCCCTTTTATGACCCCACATATTCTGACACTGCATGGATGTACGATTATGAAGGCTGAGAGCGCGCGCTGAGAGGGAGTGCAGCAGGAGGGTCCTGCGCAGGGGCAGACCTGCCGCCCACTGCGCACAATCACCAAAAACCATCAATAGAAAATAGCAATGTTGTACGAAGAAATCTGAGAAAAACCCCTTGCAAAATCACGATGAGCTGAGTATAATACCACTCATGAAACGCAAAACGTCCTGCCCCTCGTCCGGCAGGGCGTTTTTGTCGGTAAAAATTTGGCAAAGAAATGTTAAGTGACCGCCCGGGGAGGGGCTTTGTATGACAAAAGACATGACACAGGGCAGCCCGCTCAGGCTCATCCTTGCCTTTGCGGTGCCGCTGATGCTGGGCAGCCTGTTCCAGCAGTTCTACAATCTGGCCGATACCATCATCGTGGGCCGCTTCGTGGGCGTGGATGCGCTGGCGGCGGTGGGCAGCGTGGGCGGCCTGAACTATCTGGTGCTGGGCTTCGTCAACGGCATCGCCTGCGGCTTCTCCATCCCCATCTCCTGGACCTTCGGCGCGAAGGACTACAGAGAGATGCGGCGCTACACCGCCAATACCGTCTGGCTGAGCCTCTTTTTCGCCGCCGTGCTCACGGTGGTGACGGTGGCCCTGACCCGGTCGGTGCTGGTCTGGACCAACACCCCCGACAACATCATCGACATCGCGGACATCTACATCCGCACCATCTTCTGGGGCATCCCCTTCACCCTGCTGTACAACGTCACCAGCGCCCTCATGCGCGCGCTGGGCGACAGCAAGCGGCCGCTGTATTTCCTGCTGGTGGCCAGCGTGCTGAACATCGGCCTCGACCTGCTCTGTATCCTCATCTTCCGGATGGGGGCGTTCGGTGCGGCCTTCGCCACCGTGTTCAGTCAGGCGGTGGCGGGCATCGGCAGTCTCATCTACATCGGCCACCACTACCCGGAGCTGAAATGGAGCAGGGAAGAGGGCCGTCTGAGCGCCAGCCACTGCCTCAAGCTCTGCAACATGGGCATCCCCATGGGCCTGCAGTGCAGCATCACCGCCATCGGCAGCGTCGTGCTGCAGGGCGCGGTGAACGGTCTGGGCAGCAGCATCGTGGCCGCGCAGACCGCAGGCAGCAAGGCCGCCCAGTTCCTCTCGGTGCCGCTGGAGAGCATCGGCACCGCCATGACCACCTACGCCAGCCAGAACATGGGTGCTCACGACCTCAAGCGTGTGGACCGGGGCGTCAATACTGCGCTGGGAATTGGCTGCGTCTACAGTGTGGCATCCTTCCTCATCCTGCGTGTGCTGGATGTGCCGCTCATCAGCCTCTTCCTCGAGAGCAGCGAGGTGGAGATCATGGCGAATGCCCGCAGCTTCATCTTCTGGAACAGCGTGTTCTACATCCCGCTGGCCGTCCTCATCATCTACCGCTACACCATCCAGGGCCTGGGCTATTCCGGCCTTGCCATGTTCGCGGGCGTGGCCGAGATGGTCGCACGTGCCATGGTGGGCTTCTGGTTCGTGCCGCTCTGGGGCTACTTTGCGGCCTGCATCGCCAACCCTGTGGCATGGTTCTTCGCCTGCTTCTTCCTCATCCCGGCGTACTTTGCAGTGCGCAATCGGCTGATGAAAGAAAATGCATATGGGGTGGGGGATTAAACCTCGCCTACAGCTCCCCTTCGGGGGAGCTTTTGTTGTATTTACAAATCCCCCCAAAACCGCTATACTATATATAGTTGTGTCAAAACGAGGAGGCGGGACGATGGAGCAGGAGCTGGAACGGCTGGAAGGCACGGTAGAGGACATCATCTACCTGAACGAGGACAACGGCTACACCGTGTTCGAGGTGTCGGGCAGCGGTGTCGTCACCGTTGTGTGCGGCGTGGTGGGAGAGCTCCACGCCGGTGAGAGCGTCGTCTGCCGGGGCAGGTACGAGAACCACGCCACCTATGGCCGACAGTTCCACGCACAGGAGTGCGAGACGGATATGCCCAAAGACCTCGAGGCCGTCTACGCCTTCCTCGCCAGCCGGTCGCTGCCCTACATCGGCGCACGGACGGCGGATAAGATCATTGACAAATTCGGCGCGGCGGCGCTGGAAGTTATCGCCAACGACCCCGCCCAGCTCACCCTCATCCCGGGCATCTCGGCGGACAAGGCCGACCGCATCCAGCAGGAGTTCAAGCGGATGTTCGGAATGCGGGAGCTCATCGCCTATCTGGCTCAGTTCGAGATCAGCCCCCGCCGGGCGATGGAGGTCTTCCGCACCTTCGGGCCGGGGGCAATGCAGGCCATCCAGCAGAACCCCTACCTGCTCTGCGGGGAGCCGCTGCAGCTGGACTTCCGCCATGCCGACAGCATCGCCCAGTATTACCAGATGGCAGGGGACTGCGCCCAGCGGCTGGAAGCCGCCCTTCTGCGCACCCTGCGCCACAACGCAGGCAATGGCCACACCTGTCTGCCCCGGGCGCAGCTGCTGGAAACGGCGTCGAACTTCATCCACCAGCCCCCCGAAAAGCTGGCGGCGGCGCTGGACAGCTGCATCCAGACCGGGAAACTGGCGGTGCGGATGTTCGACGGCACACCGTATATTTATCTGCCGGATCTGCTGGCCGCAGAGCAGGACATCGCCGACCGTCTGGCCATGCTGACCAAGCGCGGGAAGCAGACGGCCCACGGCCTCGACAAGAACATCCAAATACTGGAACTGGCGCAGGGCTTTGCTTACGCGCCGCTCCAAAAGGAAGCCATCCGTAAGGCCATGACCGAGAACTGCCTTGTCCTCACCGGCGGCCCCGGCACCGGCAAGACCACCACGGTCAACGCCATCTTGCAGCTACTCGAGAACGAGGCCGAACGGGTAGCCCTCTGTGCTCCCACAGGCCGCGCCGCCAAGCGTCTGAGCGAGCTGACGGGCCGGAAAGCCTCTACCATCCACCGTCTGCTGGAAGTGGACTACACCGGCGGCGTGGTCAGCTTCATCCACAATGACAAAAACCTGCTCAAGTGCGACGTCGTCATCCTCGACGAGATGAGTATGGTGGATGTCAAGCTGTTCCAGGCCCTCATTGCGGCACTGCGGTACAGCTGCCGTATTATTATGGTAGGCGACGCCGACCAGCTGCCCAGCGTCGGCCCGGGCAATATCCTCGGTGAGATCATCCGCTCCGGGCTGGTGCCGACGGTCTGCCTCAACGAGATATTCCGGCAGGCCGCTCAGAGCCTCATCGTGGAGAACGCCCACCACATCATCTCGGGCGAACCACTGAAAAAGGGCGGAAAGACGGACGATTTCTTCTTCCTCGAAGCCGACGGCGACGCAGCCCAGAAGCTGGTCTGCGACCTTGTGACCACCCGTCTGCCCCGCAGCTACCAGTTCGACCCGGTGAAGGATATTCAGGTGCTCTGCCCCACGAAGCTTGGCCCCACCGGCACTCAGGCCCTCAACGCGGAGTTACAGGCCATGCTCAACCCGCCCAGGAAGGGAAAGCCGGAGCTGCAGAGCGCGGCCCGGGTCTTCCGGGTGGGGGACAAAGTGATGCAGGTGCGCAATAACTACGAGATAACATGGCAGCGCATCGGCGGGGAACAGGGTGTGGGCGCCTACAACGGCGACATCGGCATCGTGGAGTCCATCGACGTGCGCAGCCGCTCCATGGTGGTGCGGATGGACGACCGGCGGCTGGTCTACCCGGCGGAGAACCTCAACGAGCTGGAAATTGCGTATGCCATCACGGTACACAAAAGCCAGGGCAGCGAGTTCCCGGCGGTCATCCTCCCGGCGGCGCAGGTGCCGCCCCGCCTGTGCTACCGCAACCTCTTCTACACCGGCGTCACCCGCGGGCGGAAGCTCTGCATCGTGGTGGGCCGGCGGGACGTGGTGAACCGGATGATGTCCAACATCCGCCAGAACCTGCGCTACAGCGGCCTGGCCGCCCTGCTGGCCCAGGCTCTGCCCCCGGAGCAGGAGAACCTTTAAGGGTTTCTTTTTGAATACACCTGTGTTATACTATAATGTGTTTTGATGACCCGCGCCCGGAGATGGGCGATGGAAATAGAGAATGGGCAGCAGAGAAAGGAAATATCACGATTATGGCACAGAATGACATCGGTATCGATCTTGGTACGACGACCATCATCATCGCGCAGGAGGGGCAGGGCGTCGTGCTCAACCAGCCCAGCGTGGTGGCGGTGGATACCCGCAAGAACTGCGTGCTTGAGGCCGGCGACAAGGCCCTTGCAATGGTGGGCCGCACGCCCAACTACATCTCCGCCATCTTCCCGCTGAAGGATGGCGTCATCAGCGACCACACCATGACCCGGGAGCTCATCTGCCGCTTCGTCAATCAGGTCTACAGCTCCCACATGGTCAAGCCCCGGGTGGCCGTCTGTGTGCCTGCCGCCATCACCGGCATCGAGAGCGACGCTGTGGTGGAGGCCGTCATGGCCGCCGGTGCGCGTCAGGTCTACCTCATTGATGAGCCTATCGCCGCAGCTCTCGGCTCCGGCATCGACATCACCGTGCCGGATGGCCGGATGATCATCGACATCGGCGGCGGCACCACCGACATCGCCGTGCTGAGCCTCGGCGGCAAGGTCAAGGCCACCAGCGTCCGCGTGGCCGGCAACCACTACGACGAAGAGATCCTGAAGTTCGTGCGCAACAAGTTCAGCATCGCCATCGGCCAGCGCACCGCTGAGAACCTGAAAAAGAACGTGGCCTGCTGCCCCCAGAAGGCGGATTTCAACGAGACCATGGAGATCAAGGGCCGCAGCCTGCTCACCGGCCTGCCCGTGCGTGTCAATGTCTCCACCGCCGACCTCTACGAGCCGGTCATGCGCCTGAGCGAGCAGATCGGCACCGCCGCCCATCAGGTGCTGGAGAAGACTCCTCCGGAGCTGGCCGGAGACATTTACCGCAACGGCGTCGTCCTCACCGGCGGCGGCGCACAGCTCCACGGCCTGCCTGAGTACCTCAGCCAGGAGCTGAAGGTGGAAGTGACCGTCTCGCCTGACCCCGTCAACTGTGTCGCGCTGGGTACGGCCATGAGCCTGCGTCTGGGCGACAAGCTGGAGACCGGCTTCATGGACGCCACCCCCCGCATGGGCCGCCGCTGAGAGGAAAGTGCTGTTCACAGAACCGTGAAAAACAATATGATTTTTGTTCATAGTTGTTGAATCGACCCGGAAAATATTGTATAATATCTTCAAATCGCTTTTTGCCGCCCGCCCCCCGGGCGGCAAAGAAAAAAGTAAATAGGAGGAAGACCATGGATTTAGGTTATGATGTGATCGTTACCATAACCGGTATTGTGCTGGTGTTTCTGATCCTCGTCCTGCTGATGGCCATCATCACGCTGGAGGGCAAGATCTTTGACGCCATGAACGGCAAGAAGGCAGCTGCTAAGGCTGCTTCTGTTGCAAAACCGGCTGCTCCTGTGAAACAGGCCGCTGCGCCCGCTCCTGCAAAGGCTGCTGCCCCGCAGGTCGAGGCCGGCATCCCCGGCGACGTTGTGGCAGCCATCATGGCAGCCATCTACTCTATGGGCAACGGCAAGTATGTGCTGAAGGCAGTCCGCCGCGGCAAGAATGGCTGGGGCAAGGCTGGCGTCAACGACACCACCGCACCCTTTTAACACAGGAGGAAAAACATGACTCAGTTTATTGAGACTCTGGTCGGTATTTTCCAGAGTTCCGGTTTTGCCAAGTTCGGTGAGCCGGGCGGCTGGCTGTACGCAGTGATGATCTGCGTGGGCTGCTTCCTGCTCTACCTCGCTATCGTCAAAGAGTTCGAGCCTCTGATCCTGCTGCCCATGGCTTTCGGCATGATCCTGGCCAACCTCCCCGGCAGCGGCGTCATCCATATGCAGTACTTCGTCGGTGACGGCCTCGAGCACCCGATGTGGGTCGAGATCCTGAACAACGGCGGTCTGGCCGACATGCTCTACATGGGCGTCAAGCTGGGCATCTACCCGCCGCTGATCTTCCTCGGCATCGGCACCATGACCGACTTCGCACCCCTGATCTCCAACCCCAAGAGCCTGCTGCTGGGCGCTGCCGCTCAGTTCGGCATCTTCGGTACTTACATGGGCGCTCGTCTGCTGGCCGCTACCGGTCTGGTGGACTTCACCCAGAAGCAGTCTGCCGCCATCGCCATCATCGGCGGCGCAGACGGCCCCACCGCTATCTTCGTCACCTCCCGTCTGGCTCCTGAGCTGCTGGGCTCCATCGCCGTCGCGGCCTACAGCTACATGGCTCTGGTGCCTGTTATCCAGCCGCCTATCATGAAGGCTCTGACCTCCAAGAAAGAGCGTACCGTCGTGATGAAGCAGCTGCGCACCGTGACCAAGACCGAGAGGGTCATCTTCCCCATCATGGTCGCTATCATCGTTTCCCTCATCGTGCCGGATGCCGCCGTTCTGGTCGGTATGCTGATGCTGGGCAACCTGATGAAGGAGTGCGGCGTCGTGGACCGTATCCAGAAGACCGCCGGCAATGAGCTGATGAACATCATCACCATCTTCCTGGCTCTGTCCGTTGGCTGCACCACCTCTGCAAACACCTTCCTGAACAACCGCACCCTGTTCATCATCGTGCTGGGCCTCATCGCATTCTCCTTCGGCACTGCTGCCGGTGTTCTCTGCGGCAAGGTCATGTATATCCTGACCGGCGGTCAGGTCAACCCCCTGATCGGTTCCGCAGGCGTTTCCGCTGTGCCTATGGCTGCCCGTGTTTCTCAGAGGGTCGGCCAGAGCGAGAACCCCTCCAACTTCCTGCTGATGCACGCAATGGGCCCCAACGTGGCCGGTGTTATCGGCTCTGCCGTCGCTGCTGGTATCCTCATCAACATCTTCGGCTAAGCATTTCCTGAAATTTCCGCTCCATCGTGGTATTGACCGCGGTGGGGCGGTTTTTTGTTTGCATTGTTTTTATGTACAACTTTTTTGAAATGTGATATACTATATTTTAAGTGATATATCCAGAAATGATTGAAAAGAACAGGTGAAACAATGGCAACAGATCTCGCACAACAATTCTGCGCTTTGCGTGATACGTATATCGAAAAGCAGTTCGGACGCCTGAACGATATGCAGCGGGAGGCGGTGTTCACCACCAACGGCCCTCTGCTCATCCTCGCGGGTGCAGGCAGCGGAAAGACCACCGTGCTGGTCAACCGCATCGCCAACCTCATCCGCTTCGGCTCGGCCCACGGCTCCAGGTGGACGCCCCGGGAGGTGACAGAGGACGATGTGAAAGCCCTGCGCACCGCCATCATGACCGGCACCGACGCCCCGTCGTGGCTGGACGGGATGCTGCGGAAGGATGCCGTCCGGAGCTGGAACGTCATGGCCATCACCTTTACCAACAAGGCCGCCGGTGAGCTGAAAGAGCGCTTGCGCCGGATGCTGGGCGGGGAAGAGGGCGACGAGGTGTTCGCCTCCACCTTCCACTCGGCCTGCGTCCGCATTCTCCGCCGCTGGGCCGAGGAGATCGGCTACCCCCGCAGCTTTACCATCTACGACAGCGACGACTCCCAGCGTGTCATGAAGACTGTGTACAAAGAGCTGAGCGTGGACGACAAGTTCTTCCCGGTCAAAAGCGCCATCAACCAGATGAGCCGCTGGAAAGATCAGCTCATCAGCCCGGAAGAGGCCCTGAAGACCCCGGCCCGGGACACGAAGGGCGCTCTTGCGGCCAAGGTCTACGCCGCCTATGAAAAGAAGCTCAAGGAGGCCGGTGCTTTCGACTTCGATGACCTCATCTACCAGACGGTCATCCTGCTGTCGGAGCACGAGGACGTGCGGGAGTTCTACCAGAACAAGTACAAATATCTGCTGGTGGACGAGTATCAGGACACCAGTGTGGCTCAGTTCCGGCTCGTGAGCCTGCTCACCGGCCCGGAGAAAAACATCTGCGTCGTGGGCGACGACGACCAGAGCATCTACCGCTTCCGTGGCGCGACCATTGAGAACATCCTCAACTTCGAGCGCATCTATAAAGGCACCAGGACCATCCGACTCGAGCAGAATTACCGCTCTACGTCGAATATCCTGAATGCCGCCAACTGTGTCATCCAGCACAACACCGAGCGCAAGGGCAAGACCCTCTGGACCAAGAACGGCGAGGGCGACAAGGTGCAGGTCTACACCGCCGAGAACGAGCAGGACGAGGCCAGCCATATCGCGGACGTCATCGGCCAGCACCTCAAAGAGGGCGGACATCTGGCCGACCACGCCATCCTCTACCGGATGAACGCCCAGTCGGCCCCCATCGAAAGCTACTTCACCCGTGCGGGCATCCCGCATAAGATCGTGGGCGGCCAGCGCTTCAACGACCGCAAGGAAGTCAAGGACATCCACTCCTATATGTCCATCGTGGCGAACCCCCGGGACGATGTCCGACTTCGTCGAATCATCAACGAGCCTGCGCGCAAAATCGGTGCGACGACCATCGAAGTCATCGCGGATTTGGCGGCTCAGCAGGGCATCAGTATGCTGGATGTCATCTCCCATGCCGACCAGTACGCCAAGCTCAGCCGCGCCATCGCACCGCTGTTCAAGTTCTGGGACATCTACCAGAAACTGCAGGAATCGCTGGAAACGAAGACGCTGGATGAGTTCGCCTCCGATGTCATCGAGATCACCGGCTACCGCGCCATGCTGGAAGCCGACGCCGCCAAGGGTCACGAGGATGCCGCTGACCGTCTGCAGAACCTTGGTCAGCTGGTCAACAATGTCAAGAGCTACTGCGACCAGCACGGCGAAGAGGCCTCGCTGGAAGGCTATCTGGAGGACATCGCCCTCATCAGCGACATCGACAGCTACAACGAGAGCGCCGATCAGGTGGTGCTGATGACCATTCACTCGGCCAAGGGCCTTGAATTTCCCTATGTATTCCTCATTGGCATGGAAGAGGGGGTCTTCCCCAGTGAGATGAGCAGGTATTCCGAGGCTGACCTCGAGGAGGAACGCCGCCTGGCCTATGTCGGCATCACCCGCGCCAAGAAGGAGCTTTACATCTCCAACAGCGTCACCCGGATGCTCTATGGCCGCACCCAGCGCAACGAGCCCAGCCGCTTCCTCCGGGAAATCGAGCCGGAGTACATCGAAGAGACCCGCAGCCCGGTGCTGGAACAGCGCTCCCGTCTGGGCGGCTGGGGCAGCGGTTACGGCAGCGATACCGTGCCGGGCGGTGCGTCGGGCTACTCCGGCCCCTCCGGCTGGGGGCGTGCGGCCTCCGGTTACGGCTCGGGCTATGGCAGCCGCAGCGGCTATCTGAATAAAGAATATAACGCACCAATGTCCAATAATCGAGGCTTTGGCTCCGATTGCGCGGGCCGGGGAAGTGCTTCGTCGGGTCATGGCGGCTGCAGCTCCGGTTCGGGAAGCAGCGGCTTCGGCTTTGGCTATGGCCGTCCGGCAGCGCCCAAAGCGCCGGTCAAACCCGCAGGCGGCGGTGTGACGTCTTCGCCCCGTCCGGCAGCGGCATCCACCGGCCCCAAACACTATGAGCCGGGCGACATCGTGGAGCACAAGGTCTTCGGGCGCGGCAAGGTGCTGAAAGTCAAGCCCGCCGCCGGCGACCAGATCGTGGAGATCAGCTTCGAGAAGGTGGGCGTGAAAAAGACTATGGCCAACTTTGCGCCCCTTGTGAAGATAACGACGGAGGAATGAGAAAAAATGATGACTGTCCGATTGATAGCACATACGCCGGAGCCGGAGAAGGTCGTGGCGGCTGCGGCGAAGCTCTGCTACTCCGACGCCCACATCACCGACCTGCTGGACGGGCTGGATGAGGAAAAGACTGCCCGCTTCCTGACCATGCTCAGCGATTTGGGCCACGCCAGCCCCATCGAGCACGCAAGCTTCACCTTCGGCATCGAGGGAGTCAGCCGTACCCTGCTGGCCCAGATCACCCGTCACCGCATCGCGTCCTTCAGCGTCCAGAGTCAGCGGTACGTCCGTCTGGATGATTTCCGCTACGTCATCCCGCCCGAGATCGAGGCCATCCCTGAGGCAAAGGCAGCGTTCATCGAGAGCATGAACGAGGACGCCAGGCGCTACCTCGACCTCGTGCAGAAGCTGGAAGACGGCCACACCGCCCGCCTGATGGCCGAAGGTCTGCCCGAAAAGCAGGCCCGGGCCAAGGCTTCCAAGCAGGCCAACGAGGACGCCCGCTTCGTGCTGCCCAACGCCTGCGAGACCAAGATGGTGGTGACCATGAACGCCCGCAGCCTGCAGAACTTCTTCCACCTGCGCTGCTGCAGCCGTGCCCAGTGGGAGATACGGCAGCTGGCCGAAGAGATGCTGCGGCTGGTCTACCCGGTGGCACCCCATATCTTCCGCACCGCCGGCCCGGCCTGCGTGTCCGGCCCCTGCCCGGAGGGCAAGATGTGCTGCGGACGCACCACTGAGGTCCGCGCCCAGTACGCCGCGCTGAAAGGGGAGAAGGCAGAATGAGCAAGGGCAGGCTTCTTGTCATCGAAGGGCTGGACGGCTCCGGCAAGGCCACCCAGGCAAAGCTGCTGGCCTCCCATCTGGCCGAGAGCGGTCGAAGGGTGATGGAGATCACCTTTCCGGACTACGAGAGCGATTCCAGTGCGCTGGTAAAGATGTACCTCTCCGGTCAGTTCGGCGACAAGCCCGACGACGTCAACCCTTATGCGGCGTCCAGCTTCTATGCGGTGGACCGGTACGCCAGCTATAAGACCAAGTGGGGCAGCTTCTACGAGGCGGGCGGCATCGTCATCGCCGACCGCTATACCACGTCGAACGCGGTGCATCAGTGCTCCAAGCTCCCGCCGGAGCAGTGGGACGATTTCCTCCGCTGGGCCTTTGACTACGAATACAGGCTGCTGGGCCTGCCCGCGCCGGACGCTGTGGTGTACTTACAGGTAGACCCCGCCGTGAGCCAGAAGCTCATGACCGGCCGCTACCACGGCGACGAGAGCAGGAAGGACGTCCACGAAAAGGACATCGAATATCTGGCCCGCAGCCGCCGTGCCGCTGAGTACTGCGCAGAGCATCTGGGCTGGGCCACCGTCCATTGCACGGAAAATGGAGCCATGCGCACCATCGAGGATATTCAGGCCGAGGTGCGGGCGTTGGCGGAAAAAGAACTCGGATAACCGCGAAAATGGGAGGGATACTATCAATGTATCGTTTGATGCAGCCGTCGGATGAGGCGGCAGTCGTGGCACTGTGGCAGAAAGAACGCGGCGACAGCGCCGAGTTCATCAAGACTGCTCTGGAAAAGTTCGCCGGAGCGGAAAATATCTACGTCGCTGAGGAAAATGACGAGATCGTCGCTGCGGCGCTGGCGGTCCCCGTCACCCTCAAGGGACGCAGCGGCAGCTACCTCTACGGCCTCTGTGGGCAGGGAAGCCTGCTTCTGGCAGGACTTGTAGACTGTCTCTGTGCGCAGCAGAAGCTGCGGGGCGCGGGCTTCACCGTGGCCGTTCCGGCCGGACAGGAGCAGGCCGCGCTGCTGGAAAACAAGGGTTTCCAGCGGGCTTTTGCCCTCCGCTGCCTGCCCCGGGAGGTGTCCCGCAACCTGTGGAGTCAGGCGGAGTTCGACTCCGTGACGGCCCGCAAGCTCTGTGAGCTGCGGGAGCGCTTCTATCCCGATACCGTCCAGTTCCCGCCGGAGCAGATGGCCGTCGTGCTGACCGACCTTTACGCCCGGGGCGCGACCATCGTGTCCAGCGAGAAGGGCTACGGCATCTACTTCCGCCGGGAGGACACCCTCTATTTTGTGGAGCTGATGGCCGAAGACGACCGCTCCGCCGAGGTGCTGATGGAAGCGGCCCGGGAGAAGGAAGTCATCGTGGAGCGCGCCGTCATCACAGTGGGTGCGGCTCAGAACCTTTTCCTCGGCGAAGGCACCCGGCAGGACTACGGCATGATACGGTTCGACGCGGAGCCTTTCGATGTGGAAGAAAGCTATATGCGGCTGATGATGGAAAGCTGAACGGAATGGTAAAGGAGTGTGTACATGGCACACGATGCAAAACATAAAAAAAGCAGAAAAGGCGGCGCAGCGAAAATGATTCTGATCGTGCTGCTGATCCTGGTACTGGCGGCGGGCGGCTGTCTGCTGGCCATCCGAAAAGAGATCAACGGCAGCAGTGCTTCCGCTGGCAAAACGGTGAGTGTGAGCATCCAGCAGGGCAGCGGCGTGGCAGCCATCGCCCAGAAGCTCAAGACGGCGGGCGTCATCAAGTACCCCCACGTCTTCCGCTGGTATGCAGGCAAACAGGGCGCGGCAGGCAAGCTCCAATACGGCGAGTTCGACCTCGCCCCCGGCAGCTCCTACGACGATATCATCGAGGCGCTCTCCGCCTACGCGAAAGCCGACAGCGTCCGGCTGACCTTCCCCGAGGGCACGACGGCCATCGCCATTGCGAAAAAAATGGAGGATGCCGGGCTGTGCAGCGCCGAAGACTTCCTCAAGGAGGCCAACACCGGTGATTTCAGCCAGTACAGGTTCTGGCAGTACGTCCCCGACGACAAGGACGCCCCGGACCGCTTCCTCAAGTGCGAGGGTTATCTTTTCCCGGATACCTACGATTTCCTGAAGGATGACACCGTCCATCATTACGTTGAGACGTTCTATTCTCACTTCGACAAGCAGATCACCGATGAGATGTATGCCGAGATGGAAAAGCAGGGAATGACCCTCTCCGAGGTGGTCACTCTGGCGTCCTTCGTGCAGGAGGAGGCCGGCAACGATCAGGACGATAATGTGGCGCAGGTGTTCCGCAACCGTCTGGCCGAGGGTTCACCCTACCCCAAACTGCAGAGCAACACCTCCAGCTACGTCCAGAGCGACGCCGACAACAACTACCTCTGGAACTGGGTCGCACCCTACTACGGCGGCTGGGACAGCATCCCGGAGAATATTCTGGAAGCCTACGACACCTACACCCGCACCGGACTCTCCGCCGGCCCGATCTCCAACCCCGGCATCGCGGCCATCCGTGCGGCGCTTGACCCGCAGCCCGACGATGAGGTGAAAGACGCCTATTTCTTTGTCACGGACCTTGCCGGTCACTACTACTACGCCCGCACCTACGCAGACCACCAGAAAAACTGCGATGAGGCGGCTAAAGTCAACAAGAACCTGAAATAAGAAGCGAAGCCCGCAAGCCTGACGGAAAAGGCAGCCGCTGACCGGCCTGCCAATGGCTCGCCCTCTGGGAGAGCTGTCACCGAAGGTGACTGAGAGGGCTAGAGAGGAATACCATGTTACAGATACCGGAACTTCTGGCCCCGGCAGGCGATCTCGAGCGCCTGCGGTATGCCATCAACTACGGCGCGGACGCCGTTTACTGCGCTCTGCCTGAGTTCGGGATGCGCTCTGCACCCACCAACTTCACCCCGGAGCAACTGAGCGAGGGCGTCATCTATGCCCACGCCCGGGGCCGCAAGGTCTACCTGACCATGAACACCCTGCCCACCAACGAGGAGGCTGACCGTCTGCCCCAGGCCATCAAGGACGCTGCCGCCGCCGGTGTGGACGCCTTCATCGTGGCCGACCTCGGCGTGTTGGACGCCTGCAAGACGTTCGCGCCCGACATCGACGTCCATATGTCCACCCAGACCGGCATCACCAACTGGGCCGCTGCCCGCGCCGCCTACAATATGGGCGCGAAGCGGGTGGTGCTGGCCCGGGAGATGACCCTGCAGGACATCGCCACCCTCCGCGACAAGACCCCGCCGGAGCTGGAAATTGAGGCTTTCGTCCACGGCGCCATGTGCATGAGCGTCTCGGGCCGCTGCCTGCTCTCCAACTACATGGCAGGCCGCGACGCAAACCGCGGCCAGTGCGCCCAGCCCTGCCGCTGGAAGTACTATCTCAGCGAGGAGACCCGCCCGGGGCAGCTCTATGAGATCGGCGAGAACGAGAACGGCAGCTACATCCTCAACGCCAACGATATGTGTACCGCGCCCTTTCTCGACCTCATCTGCAACGCGGGCGTGGACAGCCTCAAAATCGAGGGCCGCGCCAAGACTTTCTACTACGTCGCCAGCGTGACGGCGGCCTACCGCCGCGCCCTCGACCAGTATCTGGCCGACCCGATGAACGAGAACTTCGAGCTGCCGGAAGAGGTTTTGGCTGAGCTGACCCGCACCAGTCACCGCCACTATTCGCCCGGCTTCTACTTTGGCCGGGAGCAGGCCCGTCAGGCTACCGACAGCGCTACTTACATCCGCGAGTGGGAGTTTGTCGGTACGGTGGACGGCTGGGAGAACGGCGTCGCCAGCTGCCAGCAGCGGGGCAAGTGGAGCCTCGGCGACACGCTGGAAGTGCTCTGCCCGGATGGCCGCAGCATCCCGCTGAACCCCGAGTGGATAAAGAATGAGGCCGGTGAGCTGGTGGAGTCCACGCCCCACGCGATGGAGCGCTATACCATCCCCACCCCGGAGCTGCCGCCTATGAGCCTGCTGCGCCGGAAAGTCTGAGAATCAAAAGCAAAGCCGCCTGTCGTTCGTTGAATGACAGGCGGCTTTTATCGTTTATCTATATTATTCCGGCTTGACCTGCAGCTCCTGCTCGCAGTAGATGCAGCGATACTTGCCGTTGGAGCTCAGCTCGAAGATCTGGTCGCACTCTTCCTCGATGGAGGAGATGCAGCGGGGGTTCTTGCACCGCACGATGTTGACCAGACGCTTGGGGGGCTGGGGCTTTTCCTTCTTGACAGCCTTGCCGTTCTCGATGACGGTCACGCTGATGTCAGGGTCGAGATAGGCCAGCACGTCGAGGTTGAGCCAGGATGCGTCGCCCTCCACCTTGATGATGTCCTTCCGGCCCGACTCTGCCTTGTGGCTGCGGGCGTTCTGGATGAGGGCCACGCTGGAGGTGCGGTTGCCCTTGATGCCCAGCAGGTCCATCAGGCCGATGGCCGTGCCTGCCTTGATATGGTCGATGACGATACCGTTCTGAATTTCATCAATGTTCAACATCTCAGTTGCCCTCCTTTTCAGCCTTGGGGTCCTTGAGGCCCAGCAGCGTCATGATCAGCGCCATGCGGATGTAGACGGCGTTCTGCACCTGCTCAAAGTAGGCGGCGCGGGGGTCGTCGTCCACGTCCAGCGTGATCTCATTGACGCGGGGCAGGGGATGGAGCACGGCCATGTCAGGCTTGGCAAGGGCCATCTTCTCTTTGGTGAGGATATAGCTGTTCTTCAGACGGACATAGTCTTCCTCGTTGAAGAAACGCTCCTTCTGGACGCGGGTCATGTAGAGGATGTCCAGCTCGGGCATGGACTCCTCGAGGCTGCGGGTCTCCTTGTAGGGAATGTGGTTGGCCTCGAGCACGTCGGTGATGATGTAGTCCGGCACCCGCAGCTCCTCGGGGCTGATGAGGACGAAGCGGATGTTCTCACAGCGCGCCATGGTCTTGATGAGGGAGTGGACGGTGCGGCCAAACTTGAGGTCGCCGCACAGGCCGATGGTCAGGTCGTTCAGACGGCCCTTGCGGCGGCGGATGGTCATCAGGTCGGTCATGGTCTGGGTCGGGTGCTGGTGACCGCCGTCGCCTGCGTTGATGACAGGGATGCGGGAGTACCGGCTGGCCCGCAGCGGTGCGCCCTCCTTGGGGTGGCGCATGGCCACGATGTCGGCGTAGCAGGAGACGACGCGGATGGTGTCGGCCACGCTCTCGCCCTTGGATGCACTGGAGACGGTCTCGCTCGGGAAGCCGAGGACATGTCCGCCGAGGTTCAGCATCGCGGCCTCAAACGAAAGACGGGTACGGGTGGACGGCTCGTAGAACAGAGTAGCCAGCTTTTTGTGGGCGGCCACGTCCTGATAGGCAGCCGGGTCGGCGCAGATGCGGTCGGCCAGGTCCAGCAGAGAGGTGATCTCCTGCTGACTGAAATCCAACGGATCGATTAGATGACGCATATTCTTTTGTTTCCCTCCGTCAAAGAAGCTTTCGAAGAATCGAGAAGTCGAAGAAGTTCGTGTAGTAGCTCAACGAACGCATGACGGGATGGCAGAGCCGGTTGTAGCATATCTCATCCAGCAGAAGCATGGCCTCGCCCGGGGCCAGACGCATGGCGGCCCGGATGGGCTCGTCGCCGCAGCTGGCCTTGAGATGGGCCACATTGGAGGCCACCTGCTGGCGGCACTCCCGCTCCAGAACATCGAATATGTCACCCGACAGGTCGATGCGGGTGTAGTCCCGGTTCCCAAACAGGGCGCGGGGCAGGTAGTCGATGGAGTAGATGACGGGGGTGGTGTCGGCGAGGATGCGCTTCTTGATGCAGATGACATCGTCGCCGGGCTCGATGGCCAAATCACGGGCCAGCTCTTCGCCTGCGCGGACGGGGTAGATCTGGATGCCGTCGGCGTGGGGGTAGCTGCCAAAGCTGCGGATGAGCGGGTAATACTCCAGCTTCTGGTCCAACCGGCTGCGCAGGTTCAGGACACTTCGGTTGACCACTGTGCCGATGCCGCGCACCCGCTCGATGTAACCCGCACGCTCCATCTCGCTCAGCGCATCGCGGATGACGGTGCGGCTGACGCCGAGTTCGGCGGCAAGGTCTACCTCGGCGGGCAGACGGTCAGTCTGTGCATAGCGGCCTGTGCGCAGTTCCTCTAGCAGAGCGCTGACGATGCGGTCGCTGATGACAGCACCACCCAGGCGGCTGGAAGGGGATAAGCTGGAATCTCTCATGGTTCGTTTCCTCCGGTACACGGGCAGGGCGGCCCTGCCTGGACTTCCGAAAAAGCTGTGCCTGAGCACAAAAGCTTTTCCTGCAAATATTATAGCATAAATTGACAATGATTCAAACGGCATTTATACTGGAATCAGCCGGAAAGTATGATTTTATTTTGGAGGGATAGAGCAAGAATGGAAATTCTTCTGCACAAAGTGTGCGGCCGGCCCGCAAGCCGCACCATGACCCTGCGCGCTGCCGGGCCGGAGGATGCCGCCGCCTTTTACGCCTTGCAGAACGAGGTGCGGGCCGCGATGCCTCACCCGGAGCAGTTCGTACCCGACACGCTGGAAAACATCGCCCGCTACCTGAAAGAGGATCTGTGCATCGGCGGGTGGGACGGCGGGCGGCTGGGGGCCTACTTCATCCTGCGGTACTGCGGGCAGGACGCGCACAACTATGCCGCCTTTATGGGCATCCCGCGAGAAGAGTGGGACGGCTGGGCCAACGCCGACAGCGCCATCGTCCACCCCGACTACCGGGGCAACGGTCTGCAGCGGAAGCTGCTGGAAGTGGCGCTTACCCTGCTCCGTCCGGGCATCGTGGGCATCGGGGCCACCGTCAGCCCGGAAAATCAGTACAGCCTGAACAACGCTCTGGCCAGCGGCTTTGAGATCGTCTGCCGCCGGGAGATGTACGGCGGGTATGACCGGTATCTGCTGGCGAAGGCCCCTCTCCGCCACCTTCGGTGACACTGCCCGGGTTGCGGCTCCCAGCGTCTGCTTCTCTGCCGCTCGCATCCTTGCTGGCCGCTGCCCCAACAGCTCCTCCCTGTTTCCGCCGCTGGCGGCGGTCGTCGCCGTTGCTCCCGAAGGGAGAGGCACTGGCGTGTCGGTCAAGCCCATGCTGGACGAGTAAAGCTTAATTTGTATCGCAAACAGTAGTGCCCTGCTACCAAGGCTAGCAGCAGCTTGACAAGGAACATGGTTCCGTAGCTGCTGCCCTCTGTAGCAGGGCACTATTTTTTGCGTTATATCAGGCTTCCGGCGGCCAGCTCAGAGTTGACCGGCCTGCCAAAGGCTCTCCCTCTGGGAGAGCTGGCGCGGAGCGCCTGAGAGGGCAAGGACGCTGCCAAACAGCTCTTGCACTGCGATCGTATCGCTCTGACAAAGAGCCTGCTTACCGCTGTGCAGCAGCTTTAAGGTTCTCGTTCATCTTATGCCGTACCACCAGCAGGCAGGCCAGATGCACCAGTGTAGTGAGAATCCAGCTGACGGGGTAGCTGAGGTAAAGCATCGTGGTGGTGTGGAACAGCCGGAAGATGGTGGCGATCCAGACGAGGCGGAGCAGGCAGCTGCCAACGAGGCTGACCACCATCGGCAGGACGGAGTAGCCCCGGCCGCGCAGGCAGCTGGCCAGAACATCCATGCCGCCGCAGAGCAGATAGGTGGTGCAGATGATGTGCATACGGGCCAGACCGGCGGTCACCACGACCTCATCGGAGGAGTAGAAGTGGAGCAGCTGTTCGCCCAGCAGGGAAGCACCGCCGCCCAGCACGAGGCCGGTGACGATGGAGCAGAGCAGGCAGTTGCGCATGACGCGGTCCAGGTTGTCGTACCGGCGGGCGCCCATGTTCTGGCTCGTGAAGGTGACAGCAGCCTGGGCGAAAGCGTTCATGGCGGTATAGACGAAGCCCTCGAGGTTGGAAGCGGCAGAGTTGCCGGCCACGACGATGGAGCCGAAGGAGTTGACCGCCGACTGGATGACGACGTTGGAGAGGCTGAACACGGTGCTCTGCAGACCGGCAGGCAGGCCGATGCGCAAAATCTGGCCCAGAACCCCCGCATGGAAGCCCAGATGGCCGAGGTCGAGGTGGAGCGGGCCTTTCTCCTTCACGAGCAGGGCCGTGACCATGCAGGCGGAGACGGTCTGGCTGATGATGGTGGCCAGAGCGACGCCCGCCACGCTCATGGAGAAGAGGATGACGAACACGAGGTTCAGCACCACATTGATGACGCCTGCCACGGCCAGACAGAACAGAGGCCGCCTGGTGTCGCCCACGGCGCGCAGGAGGGCCGAGCTGAAGTTGTACAGCATGGTCATGGGCATACCGATGAAGTATATCTTGAGGTAGAGGGTGGACAGGCCGATGACGTCTTCCGGGCAGCTCATCAGCTCCAGCAGGACGCGGGCGGCGAAAAAGCCCACCACGGCCAGCAAGAAGCCGCTGACGAGGCCCAGCGCCACGGAGGTCTGGACGGTGTTGTGGACGCCCTCATCATCCTTCGCGCCGAAGCAGCGGGCCGCAACGACGTTCGCGCCCAGCGACAGGCCCACGAACAGGTTGACCAGCAGGTTGATGAGCGCACCGTTGGAGCCGACAGCGGCCAGCGCCGTGCTGCCCGCAAAGCGTCCTACGACGACGACATCGGCTGCGTTGAACAGCAGCTGCAGGATGCTGGATGCAGCCAGCGGCAGGGAAAACAGGATGATCTTTTGCAGCATGGGGCCGCTGGTCAGATCGCCTGTCCGGGTATTCTGTGCCATGAAAATGCTCTGCCTCCTCAAATATCAGATGGTACTCACGAAAAAACGCGCCGCTCAACAGCGAGCGACGCAGATAGTATTATAATACGGTTTCGGGTAAAATACAAGTGAAATCAAAGCTTTTTCCGTACAAAAATGCGCCCCTGCACACAGGGTGCAGGGGCGCGGAGGTACGTTTGCGAAACAGAACGCTTACTTCTGGGGCTTCATGTAGATGTGGTGAGGCAGACCGGCGATGTAGAGCGGGGTCAGCTCAGCCTGGATGAGGGGCCGTGCGTAAGCGAGGAAATCTTCGGTCATCTGGGTATGATTCTCGTTCATCCAGCTCAGCGGCACCTTCTTCTCGAGATTTGCGACCTCGCTGATGGGGTGCAGCTCAGTGGTACACTGATAGGGGCTGTTGGAGATGCGCTTCAGGGCCACCATCTGGCCGGTGACGCCCTCAAACGCAGCCTTGACAGCAGCACCGCCGACCTGATAGGCCTCGGTGATGTCGGTGCGGCTGGTCAGGTGGCCGGCGCAGCGCTGCAGGGTGGAAAGCTCAATGCAGCGGGTCTTGGTGTCCAGATTGCGGGCTACGACGTTGGCCAGATAGCGGGCGGTGCCGGTCAGGGCCTTGTGGCCGAAAGCGTCCACTGCGTGGACATCGTCGGCCAGCTCACAGACATAGCGGCCATCCTCGAGCTTGACGCCCTCAGACACCGCGATGACGATGCTGGGCTTCTTCTCCTGCATCACGCGCACCTTCTCGATGAAGTGCTCCACATTGAAGGGGACTTCGGGCAGGCAGATCATGTCCACGCCCTCGCAGTCGTCGCTCTTGGCCAGTGCGGCGGCGGCGGTCAGCCAGCCGGCGTTGCGGCCCATGATCTCGACGACGGTGACGTACTTGGTGCCATAGACAGTGGCGTCGCGGATGATCTCCTTCATCACCACGCCGATGTACTTGGCCGCAGAGCCGTAGCCGGGGGTGTGGTCGGTGACCATCAGATCGTTGTCGATGGTCTTAGGCACGCCCATGAAGCGGATGTCGCTCTGGATGCACTCGCCGTACTCAGCCAGCTTGCCGATGGTGTCCATCGAGTCGTTGCCGCCGATGTAGAAGAAGTAGCCGATGTCCAGCTTTTCGAGGATGGCGAAGAGCTTCTTGTACACGGCCTCGTCGGTGTGCCAGTCGGGCAGCTTGTAGCGGCAGCTGCCGAGGAAGCTGGAGGGGGTGCGCTTGAGCAGCTCGATGTCGAGGTCATCGGTCAGCAGGGTGGACAGGTCCACGACCCGCTCCTCCAGCAGACCGGCGACGCCGTTGCACATACCGTAGACGATGCCCGCGCCGCGGCTCTTGCAGCTCTCGAACACACCAGCCAGACTTGCGTTGATGACAGAGGTGGGGCCGCCGGATTGGCCAACGATTGCATTTTTACCCATGATGATTTCTCCTTTTTTGTTTTTCTGTTTCGGCTTTATAAAATCGTGCAGGAGCACGAAAACAGACGCGGGGAAGGGGAGAAGCGAGTTTCCTTACAGGCAGATGTGGCGGGGTGTACCGTTGACGTAGACAGGGGTGACCTCGTCGAGGATGAGCGGGCGGGCGTATTCCTCGAACGCCGCCGTCACCTGCATCCCGTCGGGGGTGATCCAGTCCAGCGGCACCTTCTTTTCGAGGTTTGCCACCTGCTGGACGTCCACCGCTTCGGTGATGCACTGGTAAGGATACTCGGAAACGCGCTTGAGCGCGATCATTTTGCCCGTCTCACCGGCAAAGGCTGCGGCTGCCGCTGCGCCGCCCACGGCGTAGGCCTCGCTGACATCGGTGCGGCTGGCCAGATGGCTGGCGCAGCGCTGCAGTGTCGAGAACTCGATGGCGCGGCTCTTGCAGTTCAGCTTGTCGTGGATGAGGTCGGACAGATAGCGGCTGGTGCCGCTGAGGATGGCTTTGTGGCCGAAGGCGTCCAGCTGGCCTGCCGTGGACACGAGGTCGCACAGATAGGTGCCGTCGGCGGTCTTGACACCCTCGCTGGCCGCGATGATGACGTTGGACTTCACCCGCTGCAGCTCATCCACTCTGGCGAGGAACTTGTCCTGGTCAAAGGGGACTTCCGGCAGAAGGATGAGGTCGGGGCCGTCGCTGTCGTCGCCGCCTGCGAGGCAGGCCGCACCGGCCAGCCATCCGGCGTGACGGCCCATGATCTCGGCCACAGTCACGCTGCGGATGTCGTAGACGGAGGAGTCACGGATGACTTCCTTGAGGATGGTGGCGATGTACTTGGCCGCAGAGCCGTAGCCGGGGGTGTGGTCGGTGAGGCAGAGGTCATTATCGATGGTCTTGGGTACACCGATAAAACGCACCGCACTGCCTACCTGTGCGCCGTAGCGGCTGAGCTTGGCGATGGTGTCCATCGAGTCGTTGCCGCCGATGTAGAACACCGCGCAGATGTCGTACTTGTCAAACAGGGTGAACAGCTTGACGTAGGGCGTGGAGTCCGCCTCCGGCTCGGGGAGCTTGTAGCGACAGCTGCCCAGATAGCTGGACGGCGTGCGCTTGAGCAGCTCGATGCTGAGCCGGTCGTCCAGCAGGACGTTCAGCTCCACGAGTTCCTCTTTCAGCAGTCCCTCGATGCCGTATTTCATGCCGTAGACCTTGTCTGCGCCCAGACTGCAGGCGGCTTTATAGACGCCTGCGAGACTGGAATTGATGACGGCGGTAGGACCGCCGCTCTGGCCGATGATGACATTCTTGGCCATGAGAACCTCCTTGTACCATTTACCGATAAATTGGACTTCCTGTGCGCCGCAGCACCGCTCCGCGCTGTCCCCATTTCGCGGTCCGTACACCCTGCACAGTGTACAGACGTGGGAACAACCAACAATCGATGACTGCAACTCGCACAAAAATTCTGGCAGGTCGTGCAAGCACTTCGAGAAATGTGTGCAAAAACCTGCTCTTCTTCTATTGTAACTGTTTTGCCTGTTGTATGCAAGCCCTAATTGGTTGCAGAGGCAAAAAAATTATGATAAAATAGGTGCTGCACAGCTCTGCCGGGCCGGAAAGCGGGGATAACCCGCCGACGCCCGGGCAGACTAAGAGCAGAACCAAACGAAAGCGGGAACACCTTTATGGGCATTTCACACGATTATCATAGCACGGGCAGGAGCCGCAGAGGCGGTCCCGGCGGAGTCATCCGGTTTGCGGGGGCCGTGGCCGGCATCCTGCTGGTGAGCTTCGCCATCACGGCCATCCTCGAGCATGGACAGGCACAGCCCGAAGAGCTGCCCACCGTGACGGCCAACGGCACGGCGCAGAACATTCTGGCCCCGCTGCCCATGCAGGGCGCGGCGGACAGCACCACCGACAGCGCCGTCAGCGGCGAGGAGAACGCAGCGGCAGACGGCACGCCCGCCGTGACCCTCGAGCAGTTCGGCCCGGCCCGTCAGACGGCGGGAGCCTACAGCGTCAAAGCCTACGACAGCAGCGTCATCCGCCAGCCCGCCAGCGGCCAGGTCGATTTGAGCTACTTCTCCGATGCCGCCTTTCTCGGTGACAGCCTGACGGTGGGCTTCTCCGACTATAAGATCAACCTCGGCGGAGCACTCATCTGCGGCTACACCGGCGTCGGTCCGGACGCCATCGTCAACCGCAGCGCCGTCAAGAGCAGTGTGCGGGGCGAGGAAATCGCGCTGGACGTGCTGGCCGCTGCTCAGCCCAAGAAGCTGTATATCCTTCTGGGTACCAACACCCTGACCACCGTGGGTGCGGCAGACCGCTTCCTCGCTTACTACGGCCAGATGCTGGATGTGCTGCGCCAGACGCTGGGGGAGGACTGCGTCATCTATGTTGAGTCCATCCCGCCCGTCCGCCCCGAGGCCGCAGCGGAAAAGCCGGGCCTTGCCTCGGACATCATCCGCTCGGTGAACGAGCAGCTGGCCCTGCTGGCCGCAGATAAGGGCTGTGTCTACCTCGATTTGTGGGAGACGCTGGCCGACGGCGAGGGTAACCTGAAAGAGGTGCTGGCTGCGCCAGACGGCGTCCACTTCTCGGCGGGCAACGGCTACGGCGCGTGGGTCACTTACCTGCGCAACCACGCCAAGTATTCTGCCGATAATGCATGGACACCCGGCAGTGCCTACGCAGGCTGAGCGCAAAACCAAAAAGAACAAAAGCATCCGTGATGCCCTGCCCCGGGAGGGGGAGAGAAACATCACGGATGCTTTTTTGCAGCAAAAATCCCGCCCCCTGTACCAGTGATACGGAGGACGGGACATTTTGCATTTTATGAGGAAGGCTTACTTCATCTTGCTCTTGGCCTTCATGCGCTGCTCGTGGTTGAGGATCTGCTTGCGGATGCGCAGGTTCTCGGGAGTGACCTCCAGCAGCTCGTCCTGAGCAAGGAACTCGAGGCAGCCCTCGAGGCTCAGCTTGCTGATGGGGATGAGGCGCAGAGCGTCGTCAGAGCCGGAAGCACGGGTATTGGTCAGGTGCTTGGTCTTGCAGACGTTGACATCGACGTCCTCGCCGGAAGCGGTGTAGCCGATGACCATGCCCTCGTAGACCTTCTCGCCGGCGCCCACCAGCAGAGTGCCGCGCTGCTGAGCGTTGAACAGGCCGTAGGTGACGGCCTCGCCGGTCTCAAAGCTGACCAGAGAACCGGTGGAGCGGTTGGCGATCATGCCAGCCCAGACGTCATAGCCGTCGAAGATCTGGTTGATGATGCCTTCGCCGTGGGTATCGGTCAGGAACTGGTTGCGGTAGCCGAACAGGCCGCGGCTGGGCATACGGAACTCCAGACGCACACGGTCGGAACCCAGAGACTCCATCTGCTGCAGGATGGCTTTGCGCTGGCCCAGACCGGTCATGACAGCACCCTGATACTGAGTGGGGACGTCGATGACGACGTGCTCCATAGGCTCGTAGGTCTTGCCGTCGATGACCTTGGTCAGAACGTGCGGGGGAGAGACCTGCAGCTCATAGCCTTCGCGGCGCATGGTCTCGATGAGGATGGACAGATGCATCTCACCACGGCCCATGACACGGAAGGAATCGGTGGTGGCGGAATCCTCCACCTTCAGAGCGACGTCCTTCAGCAGCTCTTTCTGCAGACGGTCACGGATCTGGCGGCTGGTGACATACTTGCCCTCACGGCCGGCCAGCGGGCTGTCGTTGACGGAGAAGGTCATCTCGACGGTGGGGTCGTTGATCTTCACGAAGGGCAGCGGCTCGATATTGGAGGGGCTGCACAGGGTGTTGCCGATGGTGACGTCGGGCAGACCAGAGAAAGCCACGATGTCGCCTGCGGTGATGTTGTCGCAGGGCTGACGGCCATTGGCCTGGAAGTCATACAGCTTGGTCAGACGGCCGCGCATCTTGAGGTCGGGGTTGTGCCAGTCGCACACGACCACTTCCTCGCCCACCTTGGCGACGCCGTTCTGGATGCGGCCGATGCCGATGCGGCCAACGAACTCGTTGTAGTCCACAGAGGACACCAGCATCTGGAAGGGAGCCTCGGGGTCGCCCTCGGGCGGCTTGATGGTGCTCAGCAGGGTGTCGAACAGGGGGACCAGGTCAGTGCCGGGTACATCGGGGTCAAGGCTTGCAGTGCCATCACGGCCACAGCAGAACAGCATGGGGCAGTCCAGCTGCTCGTCGGTAGCACCCAGATCCATCAGCAGGTAGAGGACCTCGTCGATGACTTCCTTGATGCGGGCATCGGGACGGTCGATCTTGTTGATGGCGACAACAAGGCTCAGATTCTGCTGCAGAGCCTTCTGCAGCACGAAACGGGTCTGGGGCATGCAGCCCTCAGCAGCGTCCACCAGCAGCAGAACGCCGTTGACCATCTTCAGCACGCGCTCGACCTCGCCGCCGAAGTCGGCGTGGCCCGGGGTATCGACGATATTGATCTTGACGCCCTTGTAGGTGCAGGAGCAGTTCTTGGCCAGAATGGTGATGCCGCGCTCACGCTCGATGTCACCGCTGTCCATGACACGCTCTGCCACAGCCTGATTGTCGCGGAAAGCGCCGCTCTGGCGCAGCAGGGCGTCCACCAGCGTGGTCTTGCCGTGGTCAACGTGAGCGATGATAGCGACATTGCGCAAATCGTTACGAACCATAAAATACAACCTCTCTATTTTGAATCTCAGTAGAAGTTACGTCATACGATTTAAGTTTATATCATCCGGGGGTGGTTTGTCAAGATTGTATAAAAATTTTTTGATGGATTCGGCGTTTTGCCCGAGAATCGGCTATCGATTTGGGCGGCATTACAGCGCGAAACGTGATATACTTAATGTACCAAAGTTGGATAATCTCGTTGGAGGTGTGTCTATGAAACTGACGTTTTTGGGTGCCAACCACGAAGTGACCGGCAGCTGTACCCTCTTGGAAGCGGCGGGACAGCGCTACCTCATCGATTGTGGTATGGAACAGGGCAAGGATGTCTATGAGAACCAACCCATCCCCGTTGCGCCGGGCGAGATCGACGGCGTGCTGGCCACCCATGCCCATATCGACCACACGGGCCTTCTGCCTCTTCTGGTGCGCAACGGCTTCCGGGGCAGGATCTATGCCACCAGGCCCACGGCAGAACTGTGCAGTATCATGCTGCGCGACTCGGCGCACATCCAGGAATTCGAAGCCGAGTGGAAGAACCGCAAAGGCCAGCGCTCCGGTGCAGAGCCTGTGGAACCCATGTACACCATTCAGGACGCCGAGGCAGCCATCGCGCTGTTCCGGGGCTATGATTACAATAAAGAGATCGAGCTTGCGCCCGGCATCGTCATCCGCTTTGTGGATGTGGGCCATCTGCTGGGCTCGTCCAGCATCGAGATATGGGTGACGGAGAACGGCGCGACCACAAAGCTGGTCTTCTCCGGCGACATCGGCAACCACGACCAGCCTATCATCAAAGACCCCACGTATCTGAAAGACGCAGATTATGTCTTTATGGAGTCCACCTACGGTGACCGCAGCCACGGCCCGCGGCCCGACTATGTGGCAGAGCTGGCGAAGATCCTGCAGCGCACCTTCGATCGCGGCGGCAATGTGGTCATCCCGAGCTTTGCAGTGGGCCGCACTCAGGAACTGCTCTACTTCATCCGCGAGATAAAGGAAAAGAATCTGGTCACCGGCCACGGCTGTTTCCCGGTGTACATCGACAGCCCGCTGGCCATCGAGGCCACCCGTATCTTCAAGGACACCGACTCCTCCTGCTTTGATGAAGAGACCAACGCCCTGCTGGCAAAGGGCATCGACCCCATCCAGTTCCCGGGCCTGAAGGTCAGCGTCACCAGCGATGAGTCCCGTGCCATCAACACTGACCCTGTGCCGAAGGTCATCATCTCGGCCAGCGGCATGTGCGAAGCGGGCCGTATCCGCCACCACCTCAAGCATAACCTCTGGAGGAAGGAATGCACTGTCCTCTTTGTGGGCTATCAGGCCGTGAACACGCTGGGCCGCTCTCTGCTGGAGGGTGCGGACAACGTGAAGCTCTTCGGCGAATCCATCGAGGTGCAGGCGGAGATCTGCCAGCTCACCGGCCTTTCGGGCCACGCCGACAGGGAGGGCCTGCTGAAGTGGGTCAACTCCTTTGAGCCGAAGCCCAAGCGGGTGTTCATCATCCACGGCGAGGATGAGGTGGAGAACATCTTTGCCCAGACCCTCACTGAGCAGGGCTTCAACGCCTGCGCACCTTATAATGGTGAGCAGTGGGCCATCGGTGCCGAGGGCGCAGTCTGCCTGAAGGAAGGCACCCGTATCCGCATCGAGCACCACGTCAGCGAGGGTGCAGCCCGTGCAGCTACCGTCTTCCAGCGCCTGCTCAATGCCGGCAAGCGTTTGCTGCGAGTCATCGAGCACAACGAGGGCGGTGCCAACAAGGACCTCGCCAAGTTCGCCGACCAGATCAACGCTCTCTGTGACAAGTGGGACAGATGAGGCAAACATCCCGGCGGCATAGCTGCTCCGAAAACATCGTTCTGAAATAAAATGATGGAAAACCGACCCGAGTTCGTGTATCCTCACACGGCTTGGGTCGGTTCTTTTTTTGCGTCCAAAAGAGGAAAATACAGTTTTTTGTGCGCTTTTGCACAAGTTTCCGACTATTTCATGAGAATCGTTGACTTTGAATGTGCAAAATGCTACCATATGGCACAAGAAAAGGCAGAGATGACGAAATAAAGTTGTTTCATGGGCGCAGAGGCCGGCATCTGTGCTGGAAACGGCTCGAAGTTTTTGTCTGCGTGCGGATGGTATCGGCAGAAGCCTCCGCACAGGAAATGACTGCCGAAAAAGGAGGTCTCAATGATAGAATACAAGCTTTCTCTTGCATCGTCCGGCGCGGTAAAAGCACCGGGTTATGAGGATATGCTGCGGTTTGGCTACAACAAGAACTGCGGCGTCTATCGGCTGAGGGTGGCTGCCGCCGACGAGTGGAAGGGGATGAAGCTCCGGGTGTTCTGGCATACGCCGGAGGGTGACCCGCCTGCATCACTGGTAGAGAACGGTGTGGTGGAGGTGCCTGCCTTCGTCACGGCTGTGTCCGGCGAGGGCCGCATCACCTTCGAAGGCTCCGACGGCACCCGGACCATCACCAGCGCCGATATGCGTTACCGCGTGGCGGCAAATTCCGGCACCGAAGACGGTACTATGCCGCCGCTGGGTACGCCTGCGTGGCAGCAGCTGGTGGGCCGGGTGGAAGAAGTCGGTGCAGACGCCCGGAAAAGTGCCGAACAGGCCCGGAAGTCGATGAAACAGGCCGAAAGTGAAAAAAGCGCAGCGGCCGGTAGTGCTGCAGCGGCGGCGAAAAAACTGAAAGAGCTTCAGGATGGCATCGCTGCGGGAGATTTCAAGGGCGAAAAGGGTGATACAGGCGCGAGAGGTCCGCAGGGAAATGCCGGACCTCAGGGGCCTAAAGGCGAAAAAGGCGACGTCGGCCCGACAGGCCCCACTGGTGCAACAGGTCCACAAGGTCCAAAGGGCGAGACTGGCCCGCAGGGTCCGAAGGGCGACAAAGGCGACACCGGTCCACAGGGTCCTGTAGGCGCGACCGGCCCTCAGGGACCGAAAGGCGAGACAGGCCCGGCGGGCAAAGAAACGAAGGTGGATTCCACCCTCAAAGTCTCCGGCGCGGCGGCCGATGCCAAAGCCACCGGCGACGCGCTGGCGGGTAAAGCTGCCGCCAGCCATACCCACAACTACGCTGGTTCGTCCAGCGCGGGCGGTGTGGCAAACTCAGCCAACAAACTGAACAAGAACGCGGGTTCTGCTACGCAGGGAGTATACTTCAAGGATGGTGTGCCGGTCGCTATGACCTACACGCTGGGCAAGAGTGTGCCTGCGGATGCAAAGTTCACGGACACCAACACCTGGCGCGGGGTGCAGGACAACCTGACCAGCACGGCCACCGACCAGAGTCTGAGCGCAAATCAGGGCAAGGTGCTGAAAGGCCTCGTGGACGGCAAGGCGGCGTCCAGCCACACCCACGATGACCGGTATTACACCGAGAGTGAGATGAACACCAAGCTGAATGGGAAGGCGAACGCAAACCACACCCATGATGACCGGTATTACACCGAAAGCGAGATGAATACCAAACTCAACGGCAAAGCCAACAGTTCCCACACCCACAACTATGCCGGGTCTTCGAGTGCGGGCGGCACGGCCAACTCGGTCAATGGCCTGACTTTCGCCGCCCAGACCACCGACCCGGGGGCGGGAAGCGCATTGACCACCAACAAGGTGCTCATCGTGTACGTGTAAAGGAGGCCGGATATGGCAAAAGCAGTTTATGTGGGCGTTGGCAGCAAAGCCCGCAAGATGAAGAAAGCCTACATCGGCATCGGCGGTAAGGCCCGCAAGGTCAAGAAGATGTACATCGGTGTCGGAGGCAAGGCGAGGCTGTGCTATAGTGCAGAGGCTGACAAATTTGGAACTGCGACACCGCTGAGTAAATACAGAATCTTCCTTGCCGGAACGACAGTTGGCGGATATGCCCTGTTCGGAGGCGGCGGTTATGATAGCGACGCCCGAAAAGGCGAGGCCATAATGGACGCATACAACGCATCTCTCACCCGGACGACCGCAGCTTCTTTGAGCGTGGCAAGGCAAGGATTGACGGCGATAACGCTGGGGAATCACGCACTATTCGTCGGTGGACGAAGCGAAGACACGTCCTTTGGTACGGTGGATGTCTACGATGCATCTCTTACCCGGACGACCGCTACAGAGCTGAGTATTGACCGATATGACAGCGCCGCAGCAGTTGTAGGTTCCTATGCGCTTTTTGCTGGCGGCAGAAGGCATAATGGCTTATTTGCAATCTCGCAGTCCGCCGTAGATGCATACAACACGTCTCTCACCCGGACGACTGCAACTCCGCTGCCCAGTAATGTATACGCCTGTGCAGGAGGCACAGTCGGAGGTTATGCAGTGTTTAGCGGCGGCAGCAGCATGAACTCGGATTCGACTCTTGTTGAAGCCATTGGGGCTATGGAGATAGTGCGCGCATATGATTCGTCTCTTACGTCCAGTAAGGCCGCGCCCTTGAGTTGCCCCAGAGCAGTCCATTCCGCCGCAACCATCGGGAATCATCTTCTTTTTGCAGGAGGATACAACAGCACTACGGGAAAATACCTCTCCACAGTAGAATCGTACGACGCCTCGCTGACCCGAAGCACTGCCGTCGAATTGAGCAGCGCAAAGACCGCCCTGGCCTCGGCCACAGTGGGCGAATACGCAATGTTTGCAGGTGGCTATAAAGGCAACAGCGATGCAGCCTATGTGGCGACGGTGGATGCATACAACACCGCGTTAACCAAGACGACTATGCCAGACTTGAGTGTCGGACGGCATGGCCTTGCATCTGCTGTAATTGGAGATTATGCGCTGTTCGCAGGCGGTATCTCAAAAATCAGTAGCACGATAGACAAATATCAGGATGTCGTCGATGTCTATTCGGCGTAATGAAAGGAGAAATCAAAATGGCACGATACAAAATTTACGACAACAAATCGGACGTCATCACCCCGGTGGGCGAGAAGCTTACCGCTGAGCAGTGGCTGGATCGTTACCAGTGGGGCCGCTACACCAAGATGATCGTGGGCGGCGGCATCATCAACGGCAGCGTCGCGCTGGTCTTCGACGACGAGGTGGAGCGTTACCGCAAGGCGGGCTGCGATTTCAGTGCCTGCACCACTGACGAGGACTATCTGGCCGCCATCGAGGCGTTCGAGGATAACCCGCCCATGGCAGACGCCGGCGTCTCCGACCAGACCCGCATTGCGGACGCTCTGGAAGACATGGTGGCGCTGAGCCTGCCAGACGCAGAATGAGAAAGGAGAACGAAGTTATGAGCAACAAGGAAAAACTGACCGAGCGCTGGACGCAGGGCCGCATCTCTGAGGCGATGCTGCGGGTGTATGTCCGCAAGGGCATTATCTCGAAGGCGGATTTCGAGGAGATCTGCGGGAAGAAGTACTAAACAAAAAGCAGCCGCTCGAATGAGTGGCTGCTCCGGAAATGAAAATTATTTATCTCTGTAGTGGGAACCGCACTGGACGATTTTGACTACATTTCCATCAATTCGGTAAACGATACGGTTTGCATCGTCGATACGGCGGCTCCAATAGCTGGACAAGTCTCCGCTGAGGCGCTCGGGCTTGCCGATGCCTTCATAACTGTTTCGGTCAATGTCCTTCAGGAGCTGCAGGATGCGCTTGAGCACCTTGCGGTCCTGCGTTGTCCAGTATTCAAAATCTTCCCATGCTTCCTCTGTCCACGCCTTAATCATCCAAATCGACCTCGTGGATGGTGCCGCCGGTCGCTTCCATCTCCGCGATGGACTTACGCAGACGAGCCTGGTTCTGCTCAGAGTAGAACGGGTCCACCGAAAGCTCGAAAGGCAGGCGCTGTTCACGGGTCATCTTCTTGGCCAACATGGTGACAGCAGTGGACATGGACATCCCAAGTTCATTGCAGATGTGGTCGAAATTGTTTTTCAAATCATTATCCATACGGATGCTGACAGTGGTCTGTGCCATAGTATCACGCTCCTTCTGAATACAATGTAGCACATATGCGATACAATGTCAATCAACAAAGCAAAAAGAAAGGATGAAGAAATTGGCAATCAGAGAATATTCCATGACCCGCGACTCCACCCGGCAGCTCTCGCCCAGCTTCCGCGTCCGCGAGTTCGCCTGCAAGGGCAGCGACGTTGTCCTTATCGACGACGAGCTGGTGGTGCTTCTGCAGTGCATCCGGGAGCACTTCGGCAAACCGGTACATATCACCAGCGGCTACCGCACCGCCGAACACAATGCCGCCGTGGGCGGCAGCAAGAGCAGCCAGCACCTGCTGGGCCGGGCGGCAGACTTCTACGTCGAAGGTGTGCCGGTAGCGACAGTCGCCGCCTATGCGGAGACCTTGCTTCCCGGGCGAGGCGGCATCGGACGGTACCCGAAGGATGCAAAGCATCCCGCCCGCAAGACCGGCTGGGTGCATATCGACACCCGGACGAATAAGTCCAGATGGAAGGGGTGAGACCGATGGAGAATGTTCTCGCAGCGCTTATCACCGGGGCCGTGACTCTCATCGGCGTACTCATCGCCAACAGCCGCAGTCAGGCTGTCACAGACACCAAGCTTGAGGAGTTGACCCGCGAGGTGCGGGCGCACAACAACTTCGCCCAGCGCGTCCCCGTGCTGGAAGAGCAGATGAAGGTGGCAAACCACCGCATCGTCGATTTAGAAGCAAACGAACATACAAGAGAAAGGAATTAAGCTATGAACGCACATATCATTACCAACCCTACCAACCGCACCGTCTCCACCGGTACTCTGACCCGTACCGTAGCGCTGGGCCTCGCCCTGACAAATCAGCTGCTCAGCGCAGCGGGCAAGTCTGTACTGCCCATCGACAACGCCCAGCTCGAGCAGATGATCTCCACCGGCTTCACCGTCGGTGCAGCACTGGCCGCATGGTGGAAGAACAACAGCTTCACCCCTGAGGCCATCGAGGCGGATGCATTTATGGCAAGGATGAAAAAGAGAGTGCGGTGAGAGCTGTATAGTCTAATAATGCCTCCTTCAAAATTTTTTCGAAGGGGGCATTATTATATGGTATGGAAAAGAAATGAGGTAATGAAGCAAGAAAACCGCCTGGATTCTGACGAATCTAGGCGGTTTTTTGTGGAGCGGGCAATGGGAATCGAACCCACCTCCTCAGCTTGGAAGGCTGATATACTAGCCGATGTACGATGCCCGCATATTCTATTTTGCCGGGATACAAGCAGTATTATAGCATGATTCGCGGCAAATGTCCAGCTTTTTTTGCCCAAAGTGCAGAAGGAGAAGAAACCTTTGCCGATGAGCTGGCGTTTGCCTGTTTACTTTGGAGCAGTTTTATTGTAAAATAGATAAGAGATAAAATCGGCGGCGCACAGCGCGGCCAAATCTGATACAGGTGGTGTATGTTATTATGGCATTGAAATATCAGCGTATCCTTCTGAAGATCAGCGGTGAGGCCCTCGGCGGCGAAAAGGGGACCGGCTTCGACGAGCCGACCATGGACGCGATCTGTGGAGGCGTAAAGAAGGCCCATGAGCTGGGCGTTCAGATCGGCATCGTTGTGGGCGGCGGCAACTTCTGGCGCGGCCGTTCCAGCGGCAAGATGGAGCGTACGCTGGCCGATAAGATCGGTATGCTGGCAACGGTGATGAACGCCCTGGCTGTCTCCGACAAGCTGGAGCAGCTGGGTGTGCCGACCGAGGTGTTCACCTCCATCACCATGCCGCAGGTGGCCCCGGCCTTCACCCGCAAGGAAGCTCTCCACGCAATGGAAGAGGGCAAGATCGCCATCTTCGGCGGCGGTACGGGCAACCCCTTCTTCTCCACCGATACGACCACTGCTCTGCGCGCCGTTGAGGTGAGTGCAGACATCATGTTCAAGGCCACGATGGTGGACGGCGTCTATGACAAGGACCCCCATAAGTACCCCGATGCCAAGAAGTACGAGACCCTTACCTTTACTAAGGTGCTGGAAGACCGTCTGGCTGTTATGGACGGCACTGCCGCCACCCTCTGCCGGGACAACAAGCTCCCCATTCTCGTGTTCGACCTGGCCGACCCCGACAACATCGCCCGCGCTGTGCAGGGTGAGAACGTGGGTACGCTGGTCTACGAGGGCTGAGCATATCGCCCCGCTTCCGACAATAGAATATGCCAGGCGCCTTTTCGCGGCTGGTGAGAATTGATAACAAACAGGAGACAAGGACAATGAGCAGCAACACCAAGGCATTCGAAGACAAGATGAAGAGCGCAGTCGAGCATCTGGAGCGTGAGCTGAAGACCGTGCGCGCAGGCCGTGCCAACCCCGGCGTTCTGGACAAGGTGACCGTGGATTACTATGGTTCGCCCACGCCCATCCAGCAGGTGGCTTCTGTGGCTGTCAGCGAGGCCCGCACCCTGACCATCACCCCGTGGGACCGCACTCTGCTGCGCGCCATCAGCAAGGCCATCCTGGCCAGCGATGTGGGCATCAACCCCATTGATGACGGCCAGACCATCCGTCTGAACTTCCCGGCTCCTACCGAGGAGCGCCGCAAGCAGCTGGCCAAGGAAGTCTCCAAGATGGGCGAGGAGGCAAAGGTGGCAGTCCGCAATGTCCGCCGCGACGCTATGGACAAGGCCAAGGCAATGAAGAAGGCTGGCGAACTGACCGAGGACACCCAGAAGACCATGGAAGAGGACGTCCAGAAGCTGACCGACAAGTACGTGAAGAATATCGACGCTGCTGTGGAAGAAAAGCAGACGGAGATCATGTCCGTCTGATTCTGACTGCAAGCAGGGAGGTGCCGTGCGCTGAAAGAAGGTGCGCGGCACTTTTTGCCAGACTGAAAATAGAGGAATAAGATCATGGAACATCCAAAGGATTTTGCGAAGGGGCTGTCCATCGGCATCATCATGGACGGCAATGGCCGCTGGGCCAAGAGCCGCGGCCTGCCCCGCACCGCCGGCCACAAAAAGGGCGCACAGGTCTTTCAGGACATTGCGAACTACTGCGATGAGCTGGGTGTGGAGTCGGTGTATTTCTACGCATTCTCGACCGAAAACTGGAAGCGTCCCGCCGAAGAAGTGGGTGCTATCATGCGGCTGTTCGGCGAGTACCTCATCAAGGGCTTTGACTACAAGAACCGGAACATCCGCATCTGCTTCATGGGCGACCGCACTGCGCTGGACCCCAAGCTGCAAAAGCTGATGAACGAGCTGGAGACCGACTCGGCTTCCAAGACCGGTCTGACCGTCAACATCGCCGTCAACTACGGTGGACGGCCGGAGATCGTCCGGGCGGCCCAGAGTCTTGCGGCCAAGGTGGCTGCGGGCGAGATGAAGCCCGAGGACATCACGGAAGAGGCTCTTTCGGCCCAAATGTACACCGCCGGCCAGAAAGACCCCGACTTCATCCTTCGCCCCAGCGGAGAAAAGCGGCTCTCCAACTTCATGCTCTGGCAGGCAGCCTACTCGGAGCTGGTGGAGATGGACGTTCTGTGGCCTGATTTCACCCGTGATGACCTCGATGCCGCCATCATGGAGTTCAACCGGCGCTCCCGCCGCTTCGGCGGACTTTGAGCGCAGCAAACGATACGCAAGATGCCGCGCGGCGTGCGCGGCCCCCGGAGAGCGTCCGGTATTTCCTCAGGCGCTGACGCTGCAGACCCTGCCAGAGCAGGGGAGCGGCTCCCGGACGAAACAAAGGAGAACATGAAACTATGAAAACACGAATCATCACAGCCGTGGTGGGCCTGATCGTTCTGGCAGGCGTCCTGTTCACCTTCGATACGCTGGTGTTCAATCTGGTCATCGCGGCCATCACCCTCATCGCCCTGCATGAAATTTACTCTGCGCTGGGTTTTGAAAAGCAGGACTGGCCGCTGCTGGCCGTTCTGGTACCCTACACACTGCTCATCATGCTGTCGAGCTACAGCGTCTGCCGGGCGATGGTGATGCCCGCTTCCTTCCTCGTGGTGCTGTTCTATGCCATCTACCTTGTAGTGCGCAACGGCGTCATCAGCTACCAGAAAGCCAGCGGCCTCGCCATGTTTTCGGGCATCGTGATCTTCTGCTTCTACTCGTTCATCCGGCTCAAGGAGATGCTGCCGGTGGAGGAATATGGCTACGACGCCATCTTCTTCATCCTGCTCATCCTCTGCTTCGCCTGGGGCGGCGATACCTGCGCCTACTTCGCGGGCCGCGCCTTTGGCAAGCATAAGCTCTGCCCGGTGGTCAGCCCCAAAAAGACGGTGGAGGGCGCTGTGGGCGGCGTGCTGGGTACTATGGTATTCGGTGTGCTGGTCACGGTCATCTACTCCATCGCAGCAGACCGGATGGAAGAGTTCACCCGCTCCAATATTGGCGTATCCATGTATGTCATCATTGCGCTGCTGGCCTGTGTGGCTGCGGTGTTGGGCATCTACGGCGACCTGTTCGCCAGCGTGGTCAAGCGCCAGTGCGGCATCAAGGACTACGGCACCATCTTCCCGGGCCACGGCGGCATCCTTGACCGCTTTGACAGCGTGATGTTCATCGCGCCCTTCGTCACGATGGTGGTCATCGCAGCATTCTACGATTAAAATCAGCAGGAGGTAGATTCTTTATGGCTAAGAAAATCACGCTGCTGGGTTCCACCGGCTCCATCGGCACCCAGAGCCTTGACGTCATCCGTGCTCAAGGGTATGAGGTGTTCGGCCTGTCGGCCCACAGCCAGACGGATAAAATTTTGCAGCAGATAGAAGAATTCCACCCGAAATACGTCTGCATGACCAGTGAGGCCGGTGCCGAAAAGCTTTCGGCTGCGCTGGCAGGCCGCGCCGATGCACCCAAGCTCCTGACCGGCCCGGAGGGCCTCAAGACCCTCGCTGCGATGGACGGCCCGGACGTGGTGCTGAACAGCGTGGTGGGCATCGCGGGCCTCGGCGCAAGCCTTGCCGCCATCGAGAGCGGCCATGACCTCGCCCTCGCCAACAAGGAAAGCCTTGTCACCGGCGGCCATCTTGTCACTCAGGCTGTGGCAAAGCACGGCGTCAAACTGCTGCCTGTGGACAGTGAGCACTCGGCCATCTTCCAGTGCCTGCAGGATAAGGAGAGCGCCAAGAGCCTGACCAAAATTCTGCTGACGGCCTCCGGCGGCCCCTTCTTCGGCATGAAGACCAAAGAGCTGCGGGGCAAGACCAAGGCCGATGCCCTCAAGCATCCCAACTGGAACATGGGTGCAAAGATCACCATCGACAGCGCCACTCTGATGAACAAGGGCCTCGAGCTCATTGAGGCTGTGTGGCTGTTCGGTCTGCCTCCGGAGAAAATTCAAATCGTTGTCCAGCGCCAGAGCATCGTTCACTCGGCGGTGCAGTACAGCGACAACTCCATCATCGCCCAGCTGGGTGTGCCGGATATGCGCATCCCCATCCAGTATGCGCTGACCTATCCGGCCCGTGTGCCGGGCGTCGTGCCGGAGCTGGACTTCACCACCCTCAAACTGCTGACCTTCGATGTGGCCGACGAGGAGACTTTCCGCTGCCTCGCCGCCTGCAAGAAGGCCATCAAGAAGGGCGGTCTCGGCCCCTGCGCCGCCAACGGTGCCAACGAGGAGGCCGTCAAGCTCTTCCTTGAGGATAAGATCGGCTTCCTCGACATCGGCCGTCTGGTGGAGGCTGTCGTGGACAGCGACAGCTTCGGCGGCGACTACAGCCTCGCGGATGTGTATGAGTGTGACCGTATGGCCCGTGCATTCGTGAGAGCACATCTGTAATATAGGAGAAATAATGTCAGTTTTCATCACCTTTGCTGCTGCGCTGCTCATCTTCGGCGCGGTCATCGCTATCCACGAGTTCGGCCATTTTGCAGTGGCAAAGCTCTGCGGGGTCCAGGTCAACGAGTTTTCCATTGGCATGGGTCCGACCCTCATCAAGACCTATCGCAAAGGCACGCAGTATACCCTGCGGCTCCTGCCCGTAGGCGGCTTTGTGGCGCTGGAAGGGGAGGAGAGCCCTGAGAGCGAACAGGCCGAGGGTGGAAGCGGGGACGATGACGGCCCGGACATCCCGCCGGAGGTGCTGGCGCAGCGGACAGGCAAGCCGCTGAACGAGGCGGCTGTCTGGCAGCGGATGCTGGTGATGGCGGCAGGCGCGGTGATGAACTTCGTGCTGGGCTTCGTGGTGCTGCTGCTCCTCATCTCACTGCGCAGTGAGCCGATCACCAGCAAAGTCATCTATGCCGTGGAGGACAACGCCCTCTGTGGCCAGACCGGCCTGCAGGCCGGCGACGAGATCGTGGCCGTCAACGGTCGGCACTGCTTCGTGGCCAACGATATGCTCTACGAGCTTATGCGCACCGAGAGCTACCGTGCAGACTTCACCGTCCGCCGGGACGGCAAGCTCGTGGAGCTGCCGGACGTCCAGTTCGACACCTGGCAGGATGAGCAGGGCCAGACCCACATGACACTGGGCTTCACAGTCTACGGCCTTAAAAAAACACCGCAGAACGTCCTGAAAGAGTCGGCCAACAGCGTCATCTACTATGGACGCATCATCTATACTTCGCTGGCCGACCTTCTGCGGGGCCGCGAGAGCATCAACGACCTGTCCGGCCCGGTGGGCATCGTGACCGCCATCGGTCAGGCCGCAAGCTACGGCTGGGAGGATGTGGCTGAGCTGCTGGCGCTCATCACCATCAACCTCGGCGTCCTCAATCTGCTGCCGTTCCCGGCGCTGGACGGCGGCAAGATCGTATTCCTGCTCATCGAGGCAGTCACCGGCCATGCAGTGCCGGAAAAAATCCAGAGCAGTCTGACCGTCGCAGCCTTTGCGCTGCTGTTCGGCCTGATGCTCTTTGCAACGTACAATGACATCGTCCGGCTCGTGACCGGAGCAATTTGAAAGGGGTAAAACCATGCGGCAGCTGAAACGTGAAGTGAAGATCGGCAATGTGACCATCGGCGGCAAGAATCCCATTGCCGTGCAGACCATGCTGAACGTCCCGGTGGAAGACATCGAGGGCAATGTGGCGCAGGCAAAGCGCTGTGAAGCGGCAGGCTGTCAGATTTTGCGCGTGACCTGTCCCAGCGCGGCAGACGCCAAGTGCATCGAGGCCGTCAAGAACGCCGTGAATATCCCCATCGTGGCAGACATCCACTTCGACTACAAGGCTGCCATTGCCTGCGCCGATGTGGGCGTGGATAAGATCCGCATCAACCCGGGCAACATCGGCGACGATGACCGCGTGAAGGCTGTCGTGGATGCCTGCCAGCAGAAAAATATCCCCATCCGCATCGGCGTCAACGGCGGCAGTCTGGAAAAGCACATCCTCGCCAAGTACGGCGCACCTGTGCCGGAAGCGATGGTGGAGAGCGCTCTGTACCATGTCCGCCTGCTGGAAAAGTTCGACTTCAACAACATCGTCATCTCCATCAAAAATTCCAACGTCCCCCGCATGATGGAGGCATACCGCCAGCTCAGCGCTGTGACCGACTACCCGCTCCATGTGGGCGTCACTGAGGCCGGCACTTACCAGATGGGTCTGCTCAAGAGCGGCATGGGCATCGGCGGGATGCTGCTGGAGGGTATCGGCGACACCATTCGTGTCTCGCTGGCTGCTGACCCTGAGAAGGAAGTGGAAGCAGGCTACAATATCCTGCGCGCTGTCGGCTTTCCGGTGGCCGGCCCGGAGGTCATCACCTGCCCGACCTGCGGCCGCACCCAGTACCCCTGCACCGAAATCGCAAATGAGGTGGAGCGGCGGCTTCAGGGCTGCAAAAAGTCCATCAAGGTGGCTGTCATGGGCTGTGTCGTCAACGGCCCCGGCGAGGCCCGTGAGGCTGACATCGGCATTGCCGGCGGAAAGGGCGAGGCAGTGCTGTTCGTCCACGGCAACCCCGTCAAGAAGCTGACGGGGGATAATATCCTCGACCAGTTCATGGAGGAGATCTATAAGCTGTAAGCTCAAGAACAACCTGCTGCCACGCCCTTTTCTAGGGCGCGGCAGTTTGTGCTGTTATCTGATAGAAAAGGAGTACCACTGTGACACCACTTGTTTCCCAGCTATGGCCGCAGTTTATGGCGGACCCGGACTTTGCGGCCTGTTTTGGCCGCGTGGTCGTCGAGCACGCCCAGATGCTGCGGCAGGAGCGGCAGGTCATCTTTACGCTGCGCAGTTCTGCCCCGCTGGACAAGGGGCTGTGCGCCCGGCTGCTGGCCTCGCTGGCACCGGATTACGAGGGCTTCGAGCTCCGTATCAACAATCTTTTCGGCTATGCGACGCTGGATGAAGCCGGTCTGCGGGAAATGATGGAGGAGATGAAACGGGATGGTGTCCCCATCAACGGTTTCCTCGACCGCTGCCGCATCACCATCACCGGCCAGAACATCACCATCGGCGTCTGCCACGGCACGAAGTTTTTGCAGGAGATGCAGTTCGAGCGCCTGCTGGCGGAGCGCATCGCCGCCCACACCGGCGTAAAGCCCAAAGTGACGCTGGAAAGCAGCGTGGGCGAGGCCGAACAGCGCCAGATGGAAGAAAAACTTGAGCGGAAAATTGCGCCGCCTGTCGTCAAGTTCGAGAAAAAGAACACTGCCCCCTCCATCAAGGTGGAGGGCCTCGACCTTACGGACAAGCCCGTCACCATCTTCCACGGCAAGATGTTCACCCCGAAAAACCTCACCCCCCTCAAGGATTTGGGCGGCGAGGGCGGCAAGTGCATGATTTGGGGCGACGTCTTCTTCACCGAAGTGAAGGGCAACTTCCGCAAGATATACACTGTCTCCATTACCGATTACACCGGCTCCATCAACCTGAAGATCCGTGCGCAGGAAGGGGAGGACTGCTCCAAGTGGGAGTCCATCCCCAAGGGTACGACGGTCGTGGTGCGCGGCGACTGCTCCTACGATAAGTACGAGCACGACTATATCGTCTGGCCCTACGACGTCCTCTTTGTCGAGCGCAAAAAGCGGGAGGACAACGCCCCCGTCAAGCGAGTGGAGCTGCATCTGCATACCAAGCTGTCCAGCATGGACGCCTTCTGCGACCCCGGCGGCATCGTCAAGCTGGCCCACCGGATGGGCCACCCGGCCATTGCCATCACCGACCACGGTGTCTGTCAGGGCTACCCCGAGGCTATGCTGGCTGCAGACGCCATCCACAAGACAGACCCGGACTTCAAGCTCATCTACGGCTGTGAGGCCTACTTTGTCGATGACATGATACCCTGCGTCTACGGCGTGAAAGACGAGCCGCTGAACGGTGAGTTCTGCGTCTTCGACACTGAGACGACGGGCCTCGACCCCGGCGTGGAGTACCTGACAGAGATCGGCGCGGTCATCGTGCGGAACGGGGAAGTGGTGGAAGAATTCGATACCTTCGTAAAACCCGGAAAGGCCATCACCTCCAAGATCACCGAGCTGACCGGCATCACCAACGAGATGGTAGCCGACGCCCCCAGCGAGGCCGAGGCGCTGAAAGCCTTCCTCGACTTTGTAGATGGCCGCATCCTTGTGGCTCACAATGCCCACTCCTTCGACATCCGGTTCCTTCGCGCCGCCGCCAAGCGGAGCGGCATCGAGTTTGAGCCGACCTATATCGACACCCTGACCATGGCCCAGGCCATGTACCCCGGCCTCCACAACTACAAGCAGGGGACCATCAACAAGCATCTGGAGCTGCCCGCCTACGAGGCCCACCGCGCCTGCGAGGACTCTGCCGCACTGGGCCGCATCTTCTGCGTCATGCTGAAAGATCTGGAGGAAAAGCAGGTGACTGCCGTCAGCGGCATCAACACCGGCCTCGGCGGAAACCGCGAGGTGCTGAAGAAGAAGTACTTCCACCTCATCATCCTCGTGCGCAACCAGATGGGCCTGAAAAACCTCTATAAAATCGTCAGCGAGGCCCATGTCAACTACTTCTTCAAGAAGCCCCGCGTCCCCCGCAGCCTTCTGAACAAGTATCGGGACGGCCTTATCCTCACTTCTGCCTGTGAAGCAGGAGAACTTTACAGGGCTGTCGTAGAGGGCCGCTCTTATGAAGAATTGAAGAAAATTGCATCGTACTACGATGTTTTGGAGGTCCAGCCCCTGGGCAACAACGCCTATATGGTGCGGGAGGGCAAGGTGGAGAGCGAAGAGGTCATCAAGGACTTCAACCGCACCGTCATCAAGCTGGGCGAAGACCTGCACAAGCCCGTCATCGCCACCGGCGACGTCCATTTCACCGAGCCGGAGGACGCCATCTACCGTTCTGTCCTGCAGGCGGGCAACGGCTTCAAGGACGCGGACAACCAGCCGCCCCTGTTCTACCGCACCACCGAGGATATGCTGAACCAGTTCAGCTACCTGCCCAAGGAAAAGGCCTACGAGATCGTCGTGACCAATCCCCGCAAGATAGCGGCCAGCATCGACGGCAACGTCCGCGCCATCCCGCGCGGCACCTACCCGCCCAGCATCGAGGGCGCAGAACAGCAGCTCCGGGATGCGACCTGGGAACACGCCAAGCGGGACTATGGCGACCCTCTGCCCGAGATCGTGGAGAAGCGCCTGCAAAAAGAGCTGGATTCCATCTGCGGCCACGGCTACGCCGTCCTGTACGTCATCGCGGTCAAACTGGTGGCCTACTCCAACGCGGGCGGCTATCAGGTGGGCAGTCGTGGTTCGGTCGGCTCGTCAGCTGTGGCCCACTTCTCCGGAATCTCGGAGGTCAACAGTCTGCCGCCCCACTACCGCTGCCCCAAGTGCAAGTACAGCGAGTTCATCACCGATGGCAGCGTGGACGACGGCTTCGACCTGCCCGACAAGAACTGCCCCCACTGCGGCACCCGGATGCTGGTGGACGGCCACGACATCCCTTTCGAGACCTTCCTTGGTTTCTACGGCGACAAGGAGCCTGATATTGACCTGAACTTCTCGGGCGAGTACCAGTCCAACGTCCACCGCTACACGGAAGAGCTGTTCGGCAAGGCCAACGTGTTCAAGGCCGGCACCGTCTCCGGTATTCAGGACAAGACGGCCTACGGTTACGTCAAAAAGTATCTGGATGAGCGGGGGAGAACGGTCAACCACGCGGAAGAGAACCGCCTGACGCTGGGATGCACCGGCGTCAAGCGTACCACCGGCCAGCATCCCGGCGGCATGGTCGTCGTGCCGGATACCTACGAGATCTACGACTTCTGCCCCATCCAGCACCCGGCGGACGATGTGGCGGGCGGTCTGCTGACTACCCACTTCGAGTTCAAGTACCTCCACGACACCCTGCTCAAGCTGGACGAGCTGGGCCACGATATGCCCACCTTCTACAAGTATTTCGAGGAGTACACCGGCATCCCCGTGGACAGCATCCCCATGAACGACCCCAAGGTCTACAGCCTGCTCACCAGCCCGGAAGAGCTGGGTGTGACGCCGGAGCAGATCGACAGCCAGACCGGCACCTTCGGCATCCCCGAGATGGGCACCAACTTCGTGCGCGGAATGTTGGTGGAGGCCCGTCCCAAGAATTTCTCCGAGCTTATCCAGATCTCGGGCCTGTCCCACGGTACCGACGTCTGGACCGGCAACGCCGACGAGCTTATCCGCAGCGGCACCTGTACCATCGCGGAGGTCATCGGCTGCCGTGACAGTATCATGCTCTATCTGCTGCGCAAGGGCCTCGAGCCGAAGATGGCCTTCGATATTATGGAGGCCGTCCGTAAGGGCAAGGTGGCCAAGGGCGGCTTTGCGCCCGGCTGGGAAGAGGCCATGCGGGAGCACGATGTGCCGGACTGGTACATCGAGAGCTGCCGCAAGATAAAATATATGTTCCCGAAAGCCCATGCGGTGGCCTACCTGATGTCGGCCATCCGCCTCATGTGGTTTAAGCTCTACCACCCGCAGGCGTTCTATGCGGTGTACTTCACCGTCCGCGGCGATGACATCGACTATGAAGCCGCTGTGGGCGGCGCGGCGGTGGCCCGCGCCCACATGAACGAGGTGAAGCGCCGTCTCAAGGAAGAGAAGAACGCCAAGGATGAAGATGTGCTCGTCTCGCTCCAGCTGGTCAACGAGATGCTGGTGCGCGGCTACGAGTTCCTGCCTATCGAGCTGGGCAAGAGCCGGGGTTCGAAGTATGTGGTGGAGGACGGCAAGGTACGCCTGCCCTTCTGCTCCTTGAAGGGTCTGGGCGGTGCCGCCGCCGATGCGCTGGAAAATGTGACCATCCACGGCGAAGAGTATCTCTCCATCGAGGAACTGCAGCAGGCCTCTGGCGTTGGCAGCAGCATCATCGACCGCCTGCGTCAGGTGGGCGCTCTGGGTGAGCTGCCGGAAAGCAGTCAGGTGAGCTTCTTCTAAAATTGCAGCAAAAAACGACCTCTGCAGCCGGATGGACCGGAAGCAGAGGTCGTTTTGTTATACGATTGAGTTTTTGAACAGGGGAGAGGCTTACTCCACGCTGATCATATAGTAGTAGACCGGCTGACCGCCGCGGATGTGGCTGACCTCAACGTGGTTGGGGCATTTTGCCTTGACGATCTCGGTCACCTTCTCAGCATCCTCGTCGGAGACGTCGCAGCCGGAGATGATGGTGACGAAGCTGGAATCCTTCTTGCACATACCGCGGGCCAGACGATAGGTGGCCTTGGTGATGTCGTTGGAGGTGGAGACGATCTTGCCGTTCTCCAGGGCCATGATCTCGCCCTTCCGGATCCGCTTGCCGTCGTACTCGCTGTCGCGGGCGGCGTAGGTGATGAGGCCGGTGGAGACCTTATCGGCAGCAGACATCATGTTGATGGTGTTGGCCTCCACGGTGGCAGAGGGGTCGAAGTTCAGCAGAGCGGTGATGCCCATGGGGACGGTACGGGTGGGCAGGACGACCACCTGACGGTCAGCCAGCTTCTGGGCCTGCTCAGCAGCCATGATGATGTTCTTGTTGTTGGGCAGAACGAAGACGGTCTTGGCCGGGACGCTCTGGATGGCGGCAAGGATGTCCTCGGTGGCGGGGTTCATGGTCTGACCGCCGGAGACGACAGCGTCAGCGGCCAGGTCGGTGAAGACAGCCTTCAGGCCCTCACCGGCGGCGACAGCAACGAAGCCATAGTCGCGGCTGGGGTCAACGGCAGCGTAGATGAACTCGCTGGCGGGGTCGGGCTTCTTCTCAGCGGAAGCCTGCTTCTCGAGGCTCTTGCCCTGCTTCTGGCGGGCCAGGAACTGCTCGTGCATATTCTCGATCTTGAAGTTGGTCAGGTAGCCGTACTTGATGGCCTCGCTCAGGATCTTGCCGGGGTCGGCGGTGTGGACATGGAGGTTGATGACGTCATCGTCCTCAATGCAGACGACGCTGTCGCCGTTGGACTCGGCGAAGGCGCGCATCTTTGCGGCGCTTGCGCCCTCGTTCTTATTGATGAGGAACTGGGTGCAGTAGCCGTTCTTGATGTCCTCGACCTTCATCAGGTCATCGGTGAAGACGCCCTTGCCGGCGTTCGCGGTGGAGAGCTTGGCCTTGTTGGGGACAGCCTCGCCGCCGGCCACGATGTCCTCGCCGTGGAAGACCTTGCCCATGCCCTCAAAGATGATCATGATGCCCTGACCGCCGGCGTCCACGACGCCAGCCTTCTTCAGGACGGGCAGCAGGTTGGGAGTGTCCTCCAGAGCCTTCTGACCGGCGGTCATCACCACGTCCCACAGCTCGGCCACGTCCTCTTTGCCGCAGGCAGCAGCTTCCTCGGAAGCGATGCGGGCAACGGTCAGGATGGTACCTTCGGTGGGCTTCATGACAGCCTTGTAAGCGCCCTCGACGCCCTTCTTCAGTGCAGCCACGATGTCGGCGGCGTCAGCCTCCTTTTTGCCCTCCAGAGCTTTGGAGAAGCCGCGGAACAGCAGGCTGGTGATGACGCCGGAGTTGCCGCGGGCGCCGCGCAGCATGGCGGAGGCAGCGGTCTTTGCGGCCTCGCCCACGGTGCAGCTGTCGTCCATGGCCTGCAGCTCACGGACGGCTGCGCCGACGGTCATGCCCATGTTGGTGCCGGTGTCGCCGTCGGGGACGGGGAACACGTTCAGCTCGTCCACGCGGGAGCGCTGGTTGTTGATGTTGTTTGCGCCGGAAATAATGGCGTCGCGCAGGATCTTACCAGAAATCATTGCTTTTTACTCCTTATATCTTCCCGGTACCCCCGGGCGGGCTTTGTCTCATCAGGCAACCACGTCATCGACTGATACGACCACGCGGGCGACTTTCAGGCCGGTGGCCTGCTCCACCTCGTCCTTCACGCGGTGCGAGATGGAACGCGCGGCGGTGGAGATGTTCAGCCCGTAGCTGACGGCAATGTGCAGCTCGATCACGAGACGGCCCTCTTCCTGTGTGACACGGACGCCCTTGGCCGAGTCGTCCACGCCGCGCACGGCGCTGCGGACACGGTCGGTCAGATCACGGGGGGCCATTGCGGCCACGCCGTAGCATTGTTTGGTTGCTTCGCCCACGAGCGTGGAAAAATACTCGGCTGAGAAGCTGACATCTCCCAGCGGGAAACGGGAAGTGATCATAGTCGCTCTGCTCCTTTTATTCATTATGATACCCCGGTCCGCACGGCGGCGGGGCGGTGCGCGGGCCTAAGAAGGCGGCGAACCACTCTTATTATACAACTTTATGAGGAAGCTGTACAGCACATAATTGCTGACAGAAAGAAAAAAGTCAGGCGCGGCTTACCCGTCTCGGTCTGTTTCGACACCGCAATGCCGGTATACTGAAAGACAGACAGAGCCGCAAAGGGCCGCGTTCCTGCTGTTAGTATAGCACAAAATCCTTCGCAGTGCATCCATTTCGTGAATATTTATCCGACGAAACAAAAGGTGATTGTGAATAAAATATAAAAGATGGCGCAGACATCTTTATCTTACTATGAAAAAGTGCTAAAATCTAAGGTGGCAAGAGTAAGACTGTATCCGGCGCAGGATGCCGGGGCATTCGGCTGCCAAGGTGCTGAAGACAGGAATTTGCTGCGGCTGCACAGGAGCTGCGGCCCGGCGGCGGAAAAGTTCACAATAGGAGTTGTTTTCATGAATATTCTGTTTTTCCTTTCCCCCAAGCAGGATCTGATGTATGTGTACGATGACTTCACCCTTCGCCAGACGCTGGAAAAATGGGAGAACAACCGCTACGCATCCATCCCGGTGCTCAACCGCAAGGGAGAGTATGTGGGAACTCTGACGGAAGGGGACATCCTCTGGGGGCTGAAAAAGTTCCACGGCCTCGACCTTGAGGCGGCAGAGGACATCCCCATCCGGGATTTTGCCCACAAGCGGGACTACAAGGCCGTCACGGTCACCACGAGCATGGACCAGCTCATCGAGGCGGCCATGAACCAGAACTTCGTCCCCGTCGTGGATGACCGGGGAATGTTCATCGGCATCGTCCGCCGTCAGGCCATCATCCGCTACTGCTACGACCGCTCCCGCGCTGCCGCCGCAGAGCAGCGCAGAAAGCCCGAAAAGCAGGAAAAACGAGTCCCGGTTTCTGCCGGGGTGCAGTAAAACAGGAAAAGGCCCCGCCGCTCTGCATGAAATGTGCAGGGCAGCGGGGCCTTTCTATGCCTGTGGGAAAGGGAGAGCGGTGCTTCAGCCCACGGTGAGGCTGGAATCGGTGAACCGGTGGGTCAGGACAGCCTCGGCGTCCTCGCCGCCCATGGCCAGCAGCTCGTCCACCGAGAGGGTGGTGGAGCAGAGGACGGTCTGGAAGGTGATGGTCTCGATGCCCTCAGCCCGCAGCTGACGCAGCGCGGCCAGCGAGATGCGGAAGGAGGCTGTGAGCCGTCCGACGCAGACGGTGAGGGTGTTGCCGCTCTGGGTGCTCGTGTAGGAGATGCGCTGGCCGTCCTTGTCGGTGACAGTCAGGCCGGGGAGGGGAGAGGCGGGTGCGGACGGGGCGGCAGAGCCGCCGTCAGAAGAGGAAGAAGACTCTTCCGGCTCCACAGGGCGGGGGGTAGAGACCTGATCGATGACCTTGCCGTCGGCATCGGTGGCGGTGACTTTTGCGCCCGGACCCAGCTTGTCCTTGATGGTGTCGAGGACAAGCTCACTGCCTTTCTGCGAGAGGGCCTTGCCGTTGGGACTGCCGGCCTTGGCGGTCAGCTCAAGGCTGCCTGACAGATCGATGACGCTGCTGTAGATGCCGCTGCCGCCGCCGGTGCTGCCGTTACCGCCAGCGGCTTCGACCGTACCGCCGGAGATGGCGACACGGTCGAAGCTGCAGATGCCGTAGCCGCCGACTTTGCCGCCGTAGCCGCCAGCGGCGTTGACCGTATTGCCGGAGATGGTGACGACGCCGCCGCTGCGGATGCCGTCGCCGCCGTAGCCGTCTTTGCTGTCGCCGTTACCGCCCTTGGCGGTGACCGTACCGTCGGAGACGGTGAGGCCGCCGCCGCTGCGGATGCCGTCGCCGCCGACGAGGCTGCCGCCGTTACCGCCGTTGGCAGTGACCGTACTACCGCCGGAGATGGTGACGCCACCGCTGCTGCAGATGCCGTCGCCGCCGGAGATGGTGCCGCTTCCGCCGTTGGCAGTGACCGTACTACCGCCGGAGATGGTGACGCCGCCGTTACTGGAGATGCCGCGGCCGCCGTCGTCGCCGTTGGCAGTGACCGTACCGCCGGAGATGGTGAGGCTGCCGCTGCTGGAGATGCCGTTTGCGCCGCTGCCGCCTTGGGCCGTCAGGCTGTCATTTTCGCCGCCGGAGATGGTGAGGCTGCCGCTGCCGCTGCCGTAGATGCCGCTGCGGTAGATGTCGCTCTTCAGCGCGTTGTCGCCATCCAGCTTGATATTGGTGTCGCCCTCGCCGGTCACGCTTACGGCGGCTTTGTTCCGGCTGCTGGTGTCGATGTTCACATCCTTGAGTGTGACCTCGACCTTATCGTCCTTATCTTTGGCCTCGATGGTCACGGTGTGGGAAGAAGCGGTGTCCTTGTTCTGATTTGTGATGATGGTGTTGGTGTCGCCGTAGGTGGTATTGTTGTTCTGAGTGACGTTGTTGCCGCTCTCACCCGCCGAAATCGTAATGTCACCATTTTCGATGTGCCATATATCGGCAAAAGCCGGGGCGGCAAGGGTGGTGAGCATTGCGGCGGTCAGGATAAACGCTGCTGCCCGCTGAGAGGCCGGACGGGGTGAATCGATACCCTCCGTATGGAGAGGGCGACCCAGAACACGCATCGCAAGCTTACGATAAGACAGCATACAAAAACCTCCTTTGAACGGTGAAAAGAAATGGTGAGACCGTAGAATATCAGGTTACTTTAAATATACCGGATCTGCGGGAAAAAATCAACAAAACCTGCGCGAATCGCCCTGTTTCCTGCGTGAATGGAGAAAACCCGTCAGATTTTGGCTCTGACAAGGAGACGGTTTATCACTGTGCGGAGAGGGCAAGGACGCCGACAGAGAGCTTTTCTGCGCCTTTTTGCTCAAAAAACTTCCTGAAGATACATTTTATTGGACTTTTATTCTGCTATACTCCTGTCAGAACAAAAAGACACAGGAGGGAAGAGGAATGAAAGACATTGAGCTTCGGTATGTGGGCGGTCATGTGGAGGTGTATACGGGGGCGGGCGCGTTCCTGTTCTCGGCGGACACCCTGCGGGAGGCGATGGAAGAGCTGGATGCCGCCTGATGCATTCCCGGGAATGCCGGGAAACGTCGGAGCAGAGGTTAGAAAATACTAATGTAAAATGAATGTAAAATTCAAGAAAAGAACCGTCTAAGAAGGCCCGGAAATCTTAAAATTCCGGTCAAAAAAGTGATTTTCCTGTAAAATAATGCTTGTTGAGCCGGGGGGTTCGATGCTATAATAAAAAGGACGGCGTTTTGCGTATGGAGAGCTAAGCACAGCCGTCTTGTGCAATGGAGCAATAGGAAGATTTTAGGAGCATTGTTTTATGGACATTACACACATCACCTCTCTGCTAGGCGGTATTGCGCTGTTCCTGTATGGCATGTCGATCATGGGTGCCGGCCTCGAAAAGCTGGCCGGCGGCAAGATGCAGGGCGTATTGCAGAAACTGACTTCGTCCACCATCAAGGGCGTCATTTTCGGCACCCTCATCACCGGCGTCATCCAGTCGTCGGCCGGCACGGTTGTCATTTGCGTCGGCCTCGTCAACTCCGGCATCATGACCCTTACGCAGTCGGTAGGCGTTATCATGGGTGCAAACATTGGTACTACGGTCACCGGTCAGCTCATCCGCATGGCGGATATTTCGGGCGACAGCCTCATCCTGACCCTCATCCAGCCCAAGACGTTTGCGCCGGTGGTGGCGTTTATCGGCTGCATTTTTTATGTATTTATCCGCAACGCGAAGAAAAAGAACATCGGCCAGATCATGCTGGGCTTCGGCATCCTGTTCACCGGCATGAGCCTGATGGACACCGGTGTGTCTCCCCTGCGTGAGAGCGCAGCATTTCAGGAGCTGTTCGTCACCATGACCAACCCCATCCTCGGCGTTCTCGTGGGCGTGGTGGTCACGGTCATCATCCAGTCCTCTTCGGCCTCTGTAGGTATCCTGCAGGCGCTTTCCAGCACCGGCCTCGTCACCTTCAGTTCGGCCATCCCCATCGTGCTGGGTGCCCACATCGGCACCGCGTTCACCCCGCTGCTGACCATCGGCGGCTCCTCCAAGGACGGCAAGCGCGCCGCCCTCATCCACCTGTACTTCAACATCATCGGCAGCGTCATCCTGCTGGCGCTGGTCTATGCAGTCCAGTTCACCATCGGCATCCCCATGTGGGGCGATGTGATGAACAAGAGCAGCATTGCAAACATCCACACCATGACCAGCGTCATTGCGATGCTGTTCTTCCTGCCCTGCAGCGGCGTGCTGTCCAAGCTGGCCATGATGACCGTGCCGAACAGCGCGGAGGAGGCGCAGGAGCTGAGTATGCCTGTGCTGGATGAGCGTCTGTTCAAGAGCCCGGCTGTGGCTCTGCAGCAGGCTAAGAACGCGGTGGTCAAGATGTCCCGCCGCGCAGCCCGCAACGTCGGCCTCGCCACCCCGCTGCTGCTCAAGATGGACGAGGACGTCGTGAGTGCCATCGATGTCCGCGAGAACCTCATCGACCGGATGGAGGTGGACATCTCCAACTACCTCATCAAGCTGGCAGACCAGGAGCTGGGCGACGCGGAGAGCCATGAGGTGACCGAGCTGCTCAACTTTGTCACCGAGTGCGAGCGCATCGGCGACTATGCAGTCAACATTAAAGAAAAAGCGCAGGAGCTGACCGACAAGGAAGTCACCTTCAGCGAGAAGGCACAGCAGGAGCTGAAGCTTCTCGACAATGCGCTGGAAAAGATACTGACCCTCACCACGGACGCCTTCGAGTTCGACGACGCCCGGACCGCCAGCCAGGTGGAGCCGCTGGAACAGGTCATCGACATCCTCGTGGAGCGGCTTCGTGCGCAGCACATCAAGCGCCTGAAAGATGGTGCCTGCTCCATTGATACCGGTGTCGTCTATCTCGATGTGCTGAACAATGTAGAGCGTATCTCGGACCACTGCTCCAACATCGCCGCCCGTCTGGTGGGCATGGAGGCGGGCGAGGACTATGACTCCCATACCCTCAAGAACATGATGCACCACAACCCCACCAAGGAATATATGCTCAACTACGAGCAGTGCCGTAAGGACTACCTTATCCCGCTGGAACAGCTCGAAGCCTGATTCTGATAAAGGATAAAAACAGTGCAGACCTCCCCGGGGAGCGTCTGCACTGTTTTTGTTTATTCACCCAGGTCTTCCAGCAGCGCCCGGAGGGCCGTTTCGCCGGTGACATAGAGGCCCTGCTTGAGCCGGAGGGCATCGGCCTCGGGCAGAAGATTGACATAGATGCCGGTGCGCAGGAGCCGCTTGTCGGGCAGTCCGTTGTCGGAGCAGGTGTAGACGACCACCCGCCCGCCCTCGTCGCAGAGGTAGAAATCGGTGCCGCTCTGCCCGGCGGAGCCCTGCGCGGCCAGACCCGGCTCGGAGGCCGGTGTCTCTTCGCCGGAGTCGGCAGGGAAGGGGAGACTGGGCAGGGCCATCCAGAACAGGCTGAACACGATGGTAAAAATGCACAGCGCATAAAAAATGCAGAGCCAGACCTTGCGCATGGCAGTGGACTCCTTTCGGCTGAAATGGTGTTTCAGACGGTAGTATGTGCAAAAGAAAACTGCCTCAGACAGGAATGCAGAATTTTCACACCCGGATGCTGTACTTTGGCGGGGCAGATGTGCTATACTAACATCGTATCCCGTCGATTTCCCCCTTGCGGAAGCGGGCGGTGCGGACTATAATGTATTATTATGGCTGTGGGCAGTCTGGCCGCAGCAGGAACAGCAAACGGCATCGTCAGAGGATGCTTTGAGATGCAGAACAGTGAAAATTGCGATAGGAGGCGATCCTTATCTCAAACAATGAAAGACGGAGACTCCACAGTGATGGTGCGCTCCGGGAGCAGCGGCCCGCAGCGGAGCAGAACCGGCGGGTCCGTGAGCCCCGCGGACCGCAGGAGCAGGGAGAAAAGCACGGCCATCCCGTTCTCGGATTCCTGGGCCGGACCATCGTCACCCTCGTCTGTCTGGGCATTATGGCGGGCAGTCTGGTGGCGGTGGGCGCTGTATACTATGTGGTGCAGGCTACGGCCAGTGACGGCGACCTGCTGGACCTCGACAACATCGAACTGAGCCAGTCGAGCCTTGTGGTGGCCACCGACCCCGACACCGGCGCACAGGTGGAGTACGCCACCCTGCGCTCTTCCAACAGCCACCGCGTCTGGGCGGACCTCGAGCAGATCCCCACCAACCTACAGTATGCATTCATCTGCACCGAGGACAAAGACTTTTACAGCGAGCCGGGCGTCAACTTCAAGCGCACCATCGGCGCGATGATCAATGAATACCTGCTGCCTATCTACAGCTCCAAGCAGGGCGCCTCCACGCTGGAACAGCAGCTCATCAAGAACCTGACCAGCGACAAGAGCGCCAGCGGCATCGAGGGCGCACTGCGCAAGCTGCGCGAGATCTACCGCGCTCTCATCCTGAGCCGCAGCTACTCCAAGGAGACCATTCTGGAAGCCTACCTGAACACCATCAGCTTCACCGGTACCATCCAGGGCGTCCAGACGGCGGCAAACGAGTACTTCGACAAGGATGTCAGCGAGCTGACCCTCTGGGAGTGCGCGTCTATCGCATCCATCACCAAGAATCCCACCAACTATAACCCCTACACCAACCCCGAGAACCTCATCAACCGCCGGAACTTCCTGCTCTACAATATGTGGCAGCAGGGTGTCATCTCGGAGGATGATTACCGCAACGCCGCTGCCCAGCCGCTGGTGCTGGCAGAGACGGACAACACGAAGAAGAGTAGCTCCACCACCTCTTACTTCACCGATGCCCTCTTCAACGAGGTGGTGAAGGACATCATGGCCAAGGAGGGCGTGGACGAGTCCACCGCCCAGAGTATGCTCTACACCGGCGGCTACACCATCGAGGCAACGGTCAACCCCAAGATCCAGACCGCGATGGAGAACCTGATGCTCAACACCGACGATGCCTACTTCCCGGCCGGCTGGCATGAGGAAGAGGTGACCAGCATCTCCGACGACGATGTGCAGGTCTACAACGAGGACGGCACCCCCAAGACCCGCACCGGCGACGACGGTACGGTCTATTATTACCGCAACGTCCGCACCCAGGCGGCGATGGTCACGCTGGACTATGACGGCAATGTCATCGCCATGGTGGGTGGTCTGGGCGAAAAGACCAAGAGCCTTTCCCTGAACCGCGCCTACGGCGTCACCCGTCAGACCGGTTCTACCATCAAGCCCATCGGCGCCTATGCGCTGGGCATCGAGTATGGTCTGGTCAACTGGTCCACCATGCTCAACAACTCGCCCCTCTACCTCAAGCAGGATATGGTCATCCGTGACGAGGACTACTGCCGCCGGAACGGCCTCATGGGCCTGACGGACAAGCAGCTGAAAGCCTACCCCAACGCATGGCGCAGCTGGCCCCGCAACTACGGCGGCAACTACGGCGACGGCTCCGACCTGCCGCTTTGGAACGGCCTCGCACGCTCCCTGAACACCATCGCCATCCGCGTTGGCGACCTCGTGGGTGCGAACAACATCTTCAACTTCGTCTACAATACCCTGCAGCTCAGCACGCTGGACCCCGTCAACGATGTGGGCCTTGCACAGATGGTCATGGGCAGCCAGACCCACGGTGTCACCCCGATGGCGCTGGCGGCGGCGTTCCAGATCTTCTACGACGGCGAGTACACCACGCCTCACCTCTACACCCGTGTGCTCGACCGTGACGGCAACATCTATATGGAGAGCAACGACACCAGCTATCAGGCTCTGACGCCCCAGACGGCCTATGTCATGAACCGCCTGCTGAAGAACGTCCTGTTCTCCAGCGTTGGTACGGCCAGCGGCCGCTACCCCAACTCCAACGGTATGGAGGCCTTCGGTAAGACCGGTACGGCCAGCGATGAAAAGGACCTGTGGTTCGTGGGCGGCACGCCCTATTACGTCACCGCTGTGTGGTGGGGCTACGATGCGCCTTACGATATGACTAAGACCCTCGGCAAGCAGCAGGCCAAGACCCGCACCTGCGTCACGGCCTGGAAGGCCCTGATGGAGCAGGTCCAGGCAGACCTGCCCTATAAGGCATTCCCGGCGGCTGACGGCGTCGTGGAGCGCAGCTACTGCACCCAGAGCGGCCTGCTGGCCAGCGGCTCCTGCCCGAGCACGGCAGTGGGCTACTACCGTGCCGACGACCTGCCCGACGTCTGCAATTATTCCCACGGTCAGGCAGCTGTCGCCAGCGAACCCCTCGCGCCTGAGCCGGACACCACCAACCTGGACACCGACTGAGGCAAAAATCGTACTTTTCGGCACATTGGGTTGCAGATTCGGTGCGCTGAAGGGGTACTTCACGGCTCAAAACTGGATAATCTGACAAAATAGCATCCGACCTCTTGCAATGCAGGGAGTCGGATGCTATTATATTTTCTGCAAGAACACTTGTGTTTGAGAGGTGAACAAGTTGGAACGCCGTTTTTATCTGGTGGATGCGCAGGTCCTGCCGGAAGTTTTCCTCAAGGTCGTCCGGGCCAAGGAGCTTCTGGCCAGCGGAGAGGCACGCAGCATTTCGGCTGCGACCCGCAGTGTAGACCTGTCGCGCAGTGCATTTTATAAATATAAGGACTGCATTTTCGACTCGGAGAATGGCCGCGAGGTCATCACTGTCATGGCGACCCTGCGGGACGAGACGGGTGCATTGCAGAGCCTTCTGGCCGGCATCAGTGCCGCCGGTGCCAGCATCGTGACCATCAATCAGTCTACTCCGGAGAACGGAGCCGCGCTGGTGGCTGTCACCATCCGCACCGACACCATGCAGATGACCCCCGAGGAGCTGACGGAAAAGCTTTCGCGCCAGAGGATGGTCGTGGGCGTACACTGCGGATACAATCTGTGACAGTACATTCATAGAAAAAAGGAACGAGGGCAGTATCATGGCAAAAATCGCGATTCTGGGCTTTGGCACGGTGGGCAGCGGCGTGTACGAGGTGCTCTGCCGCAACGCCGCAGGTGTCTCCCGCCGCGCAGGCGAACCGGTGGAGGTCAAGTACATCCTTGACCCCAAAGACTTCTCGAATCATCCGGCTGCACAGCTGTTTATAAAGAATTTTGACGCCATTCTGGAAGACCCCGAAGTGAAGGTCGTCGTCGAGACCATCGGCGGTACCCGCTTCGCTTACCCTTACGTCAAAGCCTGCCTCGAGAGCGGTCGGAGCGTCTGCACCTCCAACAAGGAGATGGTGGCCACCTACGGCGCAGAGCTGCTGGCTCTGGCCAAGGCACACAACTGCGCCTTCCTGTTCGAGGCTTCCGTGGGCGGCGGTACTCCCATCATCACCCCGATGCACCAGTGCCTCGCAGCCAACGTCATCACTGAGGTGGAGGGCATCGTCAATGGCACCACCAACTTCATGCTCACCAAGATGGTGCGGGAGAATCTGGGCTTTGACGAGGCTCTGAAGATCGCTCAGGAGCTGGGCTACGCCGAGACGAAGGACCCCGGCGACGATGTGGACGGCCGCGACGCCTGCCGCAAGATCGCCATCCTGTCCTCGCTGGTCTGCGGCCACCAGATCTACCCCCAGAACATCCCCACCCGCGGCATCCGCGACATCACGGTGGATGATGTGGCTGCGGCAGAGAAGCTGGGCTGCGTCATCAAGCTCATTGCCTGGATGAAGCGGGGCGAGGACGGCAGCGTTGCCGCCGGCGTCGAGCCCTGCCTCGTGCCGAAGGCAAACCAGCTGGCCGGTGTCGATGACGTCTTCAACGCCGTCCTCGTCAAGGGCGATATGCTGGGCGACGTGGTCTTCTACGGCAAGGGCGCGGGTAAGCTGCCCACTGCCAGTGCTGTCGTGGCCGACGTGGTGGACGCCCTCAAGAACGGCGTCAAGGTCCACGACAGCCTGTTCTGGCAGCCCGCCGAGCCGGTGGAAGGAATGCTCACCGACCCCGCTCCCGCCGCATACTATGTGCGTGTGGAAGGCATCGCCCCGGCGGTGGCCGAGGCCATCTACGGCAAGGGCCATGTGGTGGAAGAGCATTTCGACGGCTGCTCCTACTTTGTGGACAGCGCCGACGACAAGGCTCTGGCCGAAGCAGCCCGCAAGGTAGAGGCCATGGGCGGCAGCGTGAAGCTGGTGCTCCGCCGCCTGCCTGAGGACGCCTGAGCGTGAGAAAAGAGGGAACTGCGATGAAGATAAAAGTTTCCGTCCCGGCCACCAGTGCCAACATCGGCTCCGGCTTCGATGCGCTGGGTCTGGCTGTGACCTTGTACAATACCGTGACATTCGAAGAGAGCGACCATCTGGACATCTCGGCGGCGGACGGCACCCGCATCCCCCGCGGCGAGACCAATCTGGTCTACCGTTCGGCCAAGGGTCTATTCGATAAGGTCGGCAAGACCATGCCGCCCCTCAAGCTCGTCCAGACCAACGCCATCCCGATGGCCCGGGGCCTCGGCTCGTCCTCGGCCTGCATCATCGCGGGCCTGCTGGGTGCGAACCGGATGCTGGGCGATGTGCTCAACACGCAGGAGCTGCTGACGCTGGCTACCTCCATCGAGGGCCACCCGGACAACGTGGCACCGGCCCTTCTTGGCGGTCTGACCAGCAGCGTTTTCGAAGACGGCGTCGTCTACTCCGTCAAGCGGGATGTGGACGAGAGCCTCTGCTTCGCGGCCATCGTGCCGGACTACAAGCTGCTGACCGAAGCCGCCCGTGCGGCTCTGCCCAAAGAGGTCACCCACAAGGATGCGGTGTATAACCTGTCCCGTGCGGCCCTCATCCCGGCGGCGTTCTGCGAGGGCCGCCACGACCTGCTGGCCATTGCCACCGAGGATAAGCTCCACCAGCCCTACCGGATGCCCCTGATGCCCGGCTCGAAGGAGGTCTTCGATATGGCGCGGCTCTGCGGTGCCAAGGCGGTGTACGTCTCGGGCGCCGGCAGCACCGTAATGGCTGTGGCCGAAAAGGCCAACGCCGAGAAATTCTACTCCAAACTGGAAAAGGGCCTCGAGCTGCTGGAAGGCTTGGACGGATGTGAAGCATTTACACTGCTGCGGCTGGATGCCGACAACACCGGTGCGACAGTGGAATGATAAACAGGACCGGAAGTGCAAGACCGCTTCCGCCCGGTGTACCCCTCACACACTGAGGGAGCAAAAAGAGGAGAGTGACAAGATATGGCGTTGATCGTACAGAAGTTCGGCGGTTCTTCGGTGAAGGACCGGGACCGTATCTTCAACGTGGCCCGCATCGTGGCCAACACCCACAACGCGGGAAATGACGTGGTCGTGGTAGTGTCCGCACAGGGCGACACCACCGACGACCTTATCACAAAGGCAGCAGAGATCACCCACAACCCTTCTGCCCGTGAGATGGATATGCTGCTGGCAGCAGGCGAGGAGATCAGTATCGCCCTGCTGGCTATGGCTCTGAACGAGCTGGGCTGCCATGCCACCAGTCTGACCGGCTGGCAGGCAGGCTTCCGCACCGACCGTGCTTACACCAAGGCCCGCATCACCAAGCTGGAGACCGAGCGCATCTCTTCGGAGCTGGAGCGCAACCGCGTCGTCGTCGTGGCAGGCTTCCAGGGCCTGAACAAGCTGGACGACATCACCACGCTGGGCCGCGGCGGTTCCGACACCAGCGCTGTCGCCATCGCAGCAGCGCTCCACGCCGACCGCTGCCAGATCTTTACCGACGTGGAGGGCGTCTACACCGCCGACCCGCGCAAGGTGCGCAACACCCGCAAGCTGGATGAGATCACCTTCGACGAGATGCTGGAACTGGCATCCCTCGGCGCACAGGTGCTCAACAACCGCAGCGTGGAGCTGGCTAAAAAGTATAATGTGGAGCTGGAGGTCCTCTCCAGCCTGAACCCCGTGCCTGGCACGGTCGTCAAGGAGGTTGTAAAAGACGTGGAAGGTATGCTGATCAAGGGTGTCGCAAAGGACACCGACGTTGCTGTTATTACGATCCTGAATGTTCCCGATGAGCCGGGTACCAGCTTCAAGATCTTCGGCCTGCTGGCCCAGAAGAATATCAACGTGGACATCATCCTGCAGTCCACCGGCCGCGACGGCAAGAAGGACATCAGCTTCACCTGCGCCGAGAGCGAAGCTGAGACTGCTCTGCGCGTCCTGCGCGAGAGCGCAAAGTTCGACCAGGTCACCTGCGACGAGACCTGCGCCAAGGTGTCCATCGTGGGTGCCGGTATGCAGAGCCACAGCGGCGTGGCCTCCAAGATGTTCGAGGCCATGTCCAACAACAACATCAACATCAAGATGATCTCCACCAGTGAGATCAAGATCTCCTGCATCATCGACCGTGAGGACGCTGACAAGGCTGTCAGCGCCATCCACGAGATGCTGTTCGAGTAAGACGTGGCTTCAAAGCCGCCGTGCCGTGCGTCCTGTGCCGGTGCGGCGGCTTTTTGCGTACACAATTTTTTTACAGCCCCTGCCGTTTACACCCAGATAAAAGGGGTGTATAATATTATTATGTGCCTGTATTCAGGGCGAACGTCAAAAACAGGAAGGAAGCTGCATCATGGAGCAAAATCGACCCGCACCCCGCCGCGCTCTGTCGCCGAAAGAACGCCGCCGGAGACACCGTATCCGCCTCGTGCGCAACTGGACGGTCTTTCTGCTCAGCTGCGGCGCGGTCATGGCTGTGATGACCGGCGGCATCCTCTGGCTGCTGCCCAGGGCCTATGCCCTCATCGCACCGCCGACGGCCTTCGAGGCCCGGGAGTATGAGGGCGGCGCGGAGACGGACCTTTCGGATAAGCGCCTCATGCTGGTGAATGCAAACCTTCCCCTGACGGAAGAGCCGACGCCGGAGCTGGCTGTGGCCGATGATGCCACCGGCGTTTCGCTGGAAGCCGAGGCTGCCGCAGCCTACCGCGAAATGGCCGAGGCTGCAAAGCAGGATGAGATAGAGCTGGTGCTGACGGCAGGGTATCAGGATGCCGCCGCCCGCCAGAGCGCCTATGAGGCTGCTGTCCAGAGCTACCGGGAGTCCGGCTGCTCGGAGGAAGAGGCCACTGCCAGGGCTGCGACCGTCCAGCCTGCGCCGGAGGCCAGCGAATATGCCACCGGCTACGGTGCCGACATCCTCGCGGCAGACAGCATGGAGAAGGACACCGGTTTCGCCGACACCCGTGCCTATGAGTGGCTGGAAGCCTATGCCGCAGAGTACGGCTTCATCCTGCGCTGGCCGCAGGAGCGTCAGGCTGCTACCGGCATGGTGTTTGAGCCGTGGCACTGGCGGTATGTGGGCAGGGACAACGCCCTCGCCATCCGCGCCTCCGGCCTCTCGCTGGAAGAGTATCTGGCGCTGGAACAAACGAAATAATACAAAAGGACGATAGAACATTGAGACGATTCCAAATCGCGCCCGGCGTCCACCTCTCGTATGACGCCGCGCAGAAATTCAACCGCTGCCGCATCAGCATCCACTTCGCGTTCCCGGCCCGCCGCGAGACGGCCACGGCCCACGCGCTGCTGCCGCTGGTGATGGAGCGGGGCTATGCCGACTGCCCCGACATGACCCAGATGACCAAAAAGCTGGCCCGCCTCTACGGCGCCGACCTGACCGTGGACGCCCGCCCCATGGGCTGCAGCCACAACCTCTGCGTCAGCATCACCGGCATCAAGGACCAGTTCGCACTGGAAGGGGAGAAGCTGACGCAGGAGTACGCCGCACTGGCCCTCGGCACGGCGTTCCACCCCTATTTTGTGGGCAGCACTTTCGACCCCGAGGCCGTGGGCATCGAAAAGCAGATGCTGAAAAAGGCGCTGGAAGACGAAGTGAACGACAAGCGCCTTTACTGCCAGCGGCAGGCCAACCGCGAGTTCTTCGGAGACAGCCCCGCCGGTGTCCGGCAGGAGGGCTACTTAGAAGAAGTGGACGGCCTGACGCCCGAAGCGCTGACCGAAGCATACTACGAGATGCTACGGACGGCGAACATCGAGCTCATCGTGCTGGGCTGCGACGAGGCAAGCACCACCGCCGTGAAGGACGCCCTTCTGATGGAGCTTTCAGCCATCGACCGAGCCCCGCTGCCCCGGGCGGAGAATATCGCCATGCCCCGGCGGGAGCCGGTGCGGAAGGTGGAGCATTTCGACACCACGCAGGCCAAGCTCTGTATGCTGTTCACGCTGGGCCGGCCCATGCAGCCTGAACAGCTGGCCGCTGTCCGGCTGGCGATGGCTCTCTACGGCGGCAGTGTGACCAGCCGCCTTTTCCTGAACGTCCGGGAGCGCGACCATCTGTGCTACTACTGCTCGTCGTCCTTCCAGAGCTTCACGGGCAGCATGGCCGTCAACAGCGGCGTCGAGCACGCCGACGCGGCCCGCGCTGAGCAGGCGGTGCTCAAAGAGTTGGCGGATCTCTGCGACGGCCCTATCACCGACGAAGAGCTGGAAGACTGCCGCCGGGGCCTGCTGGCCGGGATGAACGGCCTGGAGGATACGCTGGGCGGCATCGAGACATGGTACTATATGGAAGTGCTGCGGGGCGGCCCGGTGCAGACGCCGGACGACGCCCGCCGCGCCCTGCTGGCGGTGACCAGGGAAGATGTGCGGGATATTCTGAAGCAGTTCACCCTGTCGGTGAGCTGTCTGTTGACGCGGGAGGAGGAGAATGGAAATGGCTGAGAACACCCAGAGCGTGCTGGAACGCACCGCCGCTGACCAGTGGAAAGTTCTGCCCTCGGGGCTGACCGTACTCGTCCGCCCCATGCCGGGCTACTCCGGCACCCATGTCATTTACGCCACCCGCTTCGGCTCCATCGACCGGGATTTCCGGCTGGGGGAGCGGGAAGTGCATCTGCCCGCCGGTGTGGCCCATTTCCTCGAGCACAAGATGTTCGAGGATGAGGACGGCGATGCCTTTGCAAAGTTCGCCAAGACCGGCGCGAATGCCAATGCTTTCACGGCCTTTGACCGCACCTGCTACCTCTTTACGGCCACGGAACAGCTGGACGAGAGCCTTGACGTGCTGCTGGGCATGGTGGGACACCCCTACTTTACCGAGCAGACCATCGCCAAAGAGCAGGGCATCATCGGGCAGGAGATAAAGATGTACGACGACAGCCCCGACTGGCGGCTCATCACCGGCCTGTGCGAGTGCCTGTATCACAGCCACCCCATCCGCAGCGATATTGCGGGAACGGTGGAGAGCATCGCGGAGATAACGCCGGAAATGCTCTACGACTGCTGCAAGGCGTTCTATGCGCCGGGCAATATGGTGCTGGCCGCAGCAGGCAACACCAGCATGGAGCAGATCCTGGCTGCCTGCGCCCGCCACGGCCTGATGGACGAGCGCCCGGCGGAAAAGGTCGAGCGCTTGCTCCGCCCGGAGCCGATGACGCTGGCGGCGGCCGAAAAGACCATCGCCATGCCCATCGCCAAGTCCTGCTTCGGTCTGGGCTTCAAAGAAGAGCCGCTGCCTTTCGGCGACCTGCGCAGCGAGATGCTGTACGAGCTCATCCTCTGCTGCATCTGCGGCGGGATGTCGCCGCTCTACCGCCGCCTCTACGACGAGGGCCTGACCAACCCGGGCTTCGGCGGTGAGGTGCTGCGGGTGGACGGATGCTGCTGCATCCTCTTCACCGGCGAGAGCGACCGGCCCGACACCGTCCGGCAGCTTCTGCTGGACGAGATCGAGCGGGTGCGCAAAGAGGGCGTGGACCGGGAGATCTTCACCCTCTGCAAGAACGAAAAATACGGCCAGCTCATCGAAAACCTGGAAAATGTCGAGGATTCGGCCAGCCAGATGGCAGATTTCGCGCTGGCAGGTCAGACTGTGGCCCAGCAGATCACCATGCTGGCGGGCCTGACGGCAGAGGACGCCGACGCGGCATTGCAGCACATCCTGCGGCCTGAGCGGATGGCCGTGATGTACATTGAGCCGGACGGCACTGCCGTTGAGGACGAGGAAGAAGAGGAGACGGAAGAATGACGAATCTGGTACAGTTCCCGGGCCTCGGCCTCAGCTTTGAGCTGAGCCGGGTGGCCTTCAGCATCGGCGACATGGATATTTATTGGTACGGCGTCTGCATCGCCTTTGGTCTCTGCCTCGCATTGGTCTTTGCGTTCCGCCGCTGCACGGAGTTCGGCATCGACGCCGATTCGATGGTGGATGTCATCCTCATCGGCGTGGTGCTGGGCATCGCCAGCGCCCGCCTGTATTATGTGGCGATGGCACCCTATAATTACGATACCATCTGGGATGTGCTGGCCGTCCGCGACGGCGGTCTGGCCATCTACGGCGGCATCATCGGCGCCTTTGTGTTCGGCGGCCTGGCCTGCAAATGGCGGGGCGTGCCGGTGCTGCCCATGTTCGACCTGGCCGGCATGGGCTTCCTCATCGGACAGGGCTGCGGCCGCTGGGGCAACTTCTTCAATCAGGAGGCTTTCGGCTGCAACACCACCCTGCCCTGGGGCATGTTCAGCGAAGCAACGGAAGATTACCTGATGGGCAGCACCGTCACGGTGCCGAAGGGCGTCACCATCGACCCCGCCATGCCCGTCCACCCCACCTTCCTCTACGAGAGCATCTGGTGCTTCGTGGGTCTGGCTCTGCTGGCGGCGTACATCAAAAAGCGGAAGTTCAACGGCGACATTGCCCTGCGCTACCTTGTCTGGTACGGCGCAGGCCGCTTCTGGATCGAATCTCTCCGCACCGACAGCCTGCTGCTGGTGCCGTCGCTCGGCCTTCGCGCTTCCCAGCTGGTGGCGGCTGCGGCCGTCGTGGGCGGTGTGGCACTGGAAATTTTCCTGACCCGGAAATATAAGTCCAAGCCTCTCATGGTGACGCTGGCCCTGACGGCAGAGAACCGCAGTCTGCTGGCAAAGGTGCGCAAGGCAGAGCCGGAATTTACGGTGGAGAGGGAAGAGCTGGTGGCTTCCAGCCCCCGCAAGCTCTTCCTCGAGCGCACGAATGCCTATAACGAGCGGGTGAAGCAGCAGCTCAAAGAGAAACTGGCGGAGAAAAACTGAAAATATTTCCGCAAAAGCGGGATTTTCCTCTTGAAATCCGCACATTTTTTTGCTATACTATTCTAGCCGCTTGGTGTGGGCGCCTCAAATGGCCCCTGTGAGGGCCTGCCTTTACGACCAGCGAGTACAACGAAAAGGAATGAACAAAATGTACGCAATCATTGTTACCGGCGGTAAGCAGTACCGCGTGGAGCAGGGCGACATCGTCTACATCGAAAAGCTGGACGTTGAGGCCGACTCCGAAGTGAAGTTTGATCAGGTTCTCGCTATTGGCGAGGAGGGTTCGGTCAAGGTTGGCGCTCCTGTTGTTGAGGGCGCTTCCGTTTCTGCCAAGGTCATCAAGAATGGCAAGGGCAAGAAGCTGAACATCATCACCTATCGCGCAAAGAAGCACAGTGCTCGCCGCATGGGCCATCGTCAGCCCTTCACCAAGGTTGAGATCACTGCGATCAACGGCTAAGTAGGAGGTATATTACAATGGCACATAAAAAGGGCGTAGGCAGCACCAAGAACGGCCGTGATTCTGCGGCTCAGCGTCTGGGCACCAAGCGTGCAGATGGTCAGTTCGTTCTGGCCGGCAACATCCTCGTTCGTCAGCGCGGCACTCACATCCAGCCGGGTGAGAATGTCGGCAAGGGCAGCGATGATACCCTGTTTGCTCTGGTCGACGGCACCGTTCGTTTCGAGCGCGTGGGCAAGAGCGGCAAGAAGTGCAGCGTCAAGCAGTAACTTCTTTCTAAAATCTGCAACACAGAGAGCCGGACCCTCGTGGCCCGGCTCTTTTTGATGAATTTCTTCTTCCTCGATTAGGCTCCCCTATTAGGGGAGCTGGACGCGCCAAAGCGCGGACTGAGAGGTTATTTTCAAATAAAAGCGCAGAGAATAAGCGCTGAGAAGAATTTTTTCTGAGAACAGGAGGGCCTGTATGGCAGCACAAACCAATTTTATCGACATCGCCACCATCTGGCTCCATGCCGGAAAGGGCGGCGACGGCGCAGTGAGCTTCCATCGTGAGAAGTTCGTGGCCGCTGGCGGCCCGGACGGCGGCGACGGTGGCCGGGGCGGCGACATCATCTTCGTCGTGGACGACCACCTCACCACTCTGATGGACTTCCGTTATAAGCGCAAGTACACCGCCGACGAGGGCGGCAAGGGCGGCGCAAGCCTCTGCCACGGCAAGAATGCCGAGAATCTCGTCATCAAGGTGCCTCTGGGGACGGTCATCAAGGACGCAGAGAGCGGCCTTGTCATCGCTGACCTGTCCGACCACACCCCCGTCACCATCGCCAAGGGAGGACGCGGCGGCTACGGCAATGCACACTTTGCTACCCCCACCCGCCAGATCCCCAAGTTTGCAAAGCCAGGTATGCCCGGCGAGGATATTCAGGTGACTCTCGAGCTGAAGCTCATTGCGGATGTGGGCCTCATCGGCTTCCCCAACGTGGGCAAGTCCACCCTCATCTCTACCATCAGCGCCGCAAAGCCGAAAATTGCAAACTACCACTTTACCACGCTGGTGCCGACGCTGGGCGTCGTGTCGGTGGGTGAAGGCGCAAGCTTCGTCTGCGCCGACATCCCCGGCCTCATCGAGGGTGCCAGCGAGGGCGTCGGCCTGGGCCACGACTTCCTCCGCCATGTGGAGCGCTGCCGTCTGCTGCTGCACGTCGTGGACGTCTCCGGCAGCGAGTGCCGCGACCCCATCGAGGACTTCGAGCAGATCAACGAGGAGCTGGCAAAGTTCAGCCCGGCTCTGGCCGAGCGTCCCCAGATCGTGGTGGGCAACAAGTGTGACCTTGCCACCGAGGAGCAGATCGACACCTTCCGCAAGTATGTGGAAGAGAAGGGCCTGACTTTCGTCCCCATCTCCGCCGCCACCATGCAGGGCGTCAGGGAGCTTCCGGGTCTGGTCTACAACCGCCTGAAGGATATTCCCGCCGTCCCCGTGTTTGCCCCCGAGTACAAGAAGCCCGAGGCAAAGGCCGGTGGCCGCGAGTTCACCATCAAGCGGATGGAGGCTCATGTCTGGAGCGTGGATGCACCCTGGCTGGAGTATATCCTGGCCGGCAGCAACGTGGACGACTACGAGAGCCTGCAGTATTTCCAGCGCCAGCTGGGCGAGAGCGGCATTCTGGACGCTCTGGTGCAGAAGGGCGTGCAGGAGAACGATACCATCCTCATCGGCGAGTATCAGTTCGATTATATTTTCTAAGCAAGAGCTTTTGCGGGATAGACCTCTCCGTCATTGCTTCGCAATGCCACCTGTCCTAGCGAGGAGAGGCCTTGGCATTTCGTGAAGCTTTCCCTCTTCGCCAGAGGCTCCCCTCGGTAGGGGAGCTGTCGAGCGAATGCGAGACTGAGAGGTTGAGCAAAGAAGAAGCTTTAAGAGGTATCCTATGAACGAACCCGAAAAGATCGACCCCCGGGAGCTGAGCCCGCTGGCATTGGCCTTCGTGGGCGACAGTGTGCTGGAACTTCTGGTGCGGCAGCGGCTGGTGGAGCACCACCGTCTGTCGGCGGGAAAGCTCAACGCCGAAAAGGTCAAATACGTCTCGGCCCGGGCGCAGTTCCGGGAAGAGCAGCTGTTGGAGCCGCTTTTCACCGAGGACGAGCTGGCTGTCTTCAAGCGGGGCCGCAACGCCAGCAAGGCCAGTGTGGCCAAACACGCCTCCCCGGAGGAGTACCGCGCGTCCACCGGCTTCGAGTGCCTGCTGGGCTGGCTGTATCTGAACGGCCAGCTGAGCCGGGTGCATGAGCTGTTCGAGACGCTGTGGCAGTCGTTCGACCCCAACGAAAAATAACCGGAACACGCGAAAGCCCACTGCTTTCCGCACTGGGAAACAGTGCAAAGAGAGCAGTGGGCTTTTTGTTGTCCCGCCAGATGGTCCGTTCGGGCGGGGCGGCGCTCAGCGCAGAGGCTTAGCGGCTGTTGCGGGCGGAGTTGTGAGCCGAGTTCTTGCTGCCCTCGTCGTCGGCACCCTTGGTGTACTGGTTGGGGTGCTTGTGCTCGTTGGTAGCAGAGTTCTGGCTGGAATTGGTGTTGCGGTTGGTGCTCTGATTGCTGGTGCGGTTCTGAGTCTGGTTCTTGCAGTTGGTGCTGCGGTTCTCGCTGCGATTTTCCATCGTATCGTCGCTCCTTTCGATTTCGGGAGGTGTTCTGTGCTCCCTGCCCATAGTTTGACCGGCTGCGGCGGCTTTATGCACCGCAGCCCGAAGGAGGTCTCATAAAAATGTCTGCCGAATATTTTGAAGCCCGGGAACGCGCCCTTCTGGGTGAGCGATACGATACGCTCTACGCTGCCCCGCAGGAGACAGCGGCCCGCGGCGTGACCGTCTCTGCCCTCCGCACTACGCCGGAAGAATTTGCGGCCCGGGCAGACTTCCCGCTGCGGCCCTCGCCCTTCTGCAAGGCGGCGTTCGTGGTGGAACAGCCCGACTTCAAGCCGGGCCGCCATCCCTACCATCACGCAGGCGTCTTCTACTCGCAGGAGCCATCGGCCTCGTCGGCAGCTCCGCTGCTGGGCGTCAAGCCCGGGATGCGGGTGCTGGATCTATGTGCTGCCCCCGGCGGTAAGAGCAGCCAGCTTGCCGCCGCTCTGCAGGGGCAGGGCCTGCTGGTGAGCAACGAATATGTCGCGGTCCGTGCAGAGATTTTGAAGAGCAACCTCGAGCGGATGGGCGTGTCCAACGCCGTCGTGCTAAACGAGACGCCCGCCCGCATCGCGGCGGCACTGCCGGAGTTCTTCGACCGCGTTCTGGTGGATGCGCCCTGCTCCGGTGAGGGGATGTTTCGTAAAGAGCCTGCCGCGCTGGCCCAGCACTGCGAAGCGCTGGTGAAGCAGTGCGCAGAGCTGGGCGCGGACATCCTCGACAGCGCCGCTGCGGCCCTCGCGCCGGGCGGCGAACTGGTCTACTCCACCTGCACCTTCGCGCCGGAAGAGGACGAGGGACAGGTGGCCGCATTCCTGCAGCGTCACCCGGAGTTCACGCTGGCCGATGTGCTGGGCAATGTGGACCATCCCTTCGGCAGCGAGGGTGAGGCCAACCGCACCGGTGGTCTGCCGCTGGATGTGAGCAAGGTGCGCCGCATCTGGCCCTGTCAGGGCGGTGAGGGCCACTTTATGGCCCGGCTCGTCAAAGCCGGTACGCCCCGGACTCTGCCGGCTCCCGGCGAGTACACCCCCGAAGAGCAGCTCTGGCTGGCCGCTGCCGCCGAAGCAGGCAAAAAGGCCAAGGGCAGCAAACCACAGAAGGCTGCAAAGCCTGCGGATGCCCGCAGCGCCCGGCGCGAGAACAGCCGGGCTTGCCGAGAGGCTGTGCAGGGCCGCAGTTCCCGCAGCCGGGACGCTGGGGCAGGGGATGCATCGCCCGCCCAGAGCCTCGCTGCATGGCGGGAATTTGCGGAGGAATATTTCCCGGAGCTGGCAAAGCGCCCTGCCGTGGTGCATGGCGGCGGCGTTCTGCTGCCGGCGGCTTTCCCGCAGACGAATCTTCACGTTTTGCGTGCAGGCGTCTTCGTGGGCAGCGTGCAAAAGGGGCGCTTCGTGCCGGAACATCATCTGTTCACGGCTTTCGGCGCGCTCTGCCAGAACCGTGAGGAACTGACCCTCGCCGACTCCCGAACCGTGGAATATCTCTCTGGCCGGGAGATAGAAGCTCACACCGCTGCCGATGGATGGTGCTGTGTGACGGTGGACGGCTGGCCGCTGGGAGGCGGCAAAGTGTCCGGCGGCAGGGTCAAAAACCATTATCCCAAGGCACTTCGTCTGCTGTAAAACGTAGTTTTTGGCAGAATAAACCGGAAAACCATCGGTACAAGGCTTGAACGCCGATGGCTGTTGTGATAAAATAATAGAGTTAGATTTTGTGTGCTGCCACAATGCGGGCGACCACAGCCCGTCTGCCCGCAGGCGGAGATCACTGATAAAATACAGGAGGCTCTTTCCCATGTCTGGACATAGCAAATGGAACAATATCAAGCGCAAGAAGGAGAAGACTGACGGCGCAAAGGCAAAGGTCTTTACCAAGATCGGCCGCGAGATCAGCGTTGCCGTCCGTACCGGCGGCCCCAACCCCGCTTCCAACAGCAAGCTGGCTGACCTGATCGCCAAGGCAAAGCGTATGAGCGTGCCGAACGATAACATCCAGCGTATCATCAAGAAGGCCGAGGGCGGCGATAAGACCGAGTACGAGGCAATCACCTACGAGGGTTACGGCCCCGGCGGCGTTGCGGTCATGGTAGAGACTCTGACCGACAACCGCAACCGTACCGCTGCTGACCTGCGCCACTACTTCGATAAGAACGGCGGCAATCTGGGCGCTATGGGCTGCGTGGGCTTCCTGTTCAGCCAGAAGGGCGTCATCGACATCTCTCTGGAAGACAAGGATGCCGACGAGGCTATGATGGACGCCCTGGATGCCGGTGCTGAGGACTTCGATGCAGGCGAAGATGCCGCTGAGATCACCACCGACCCCGAGAACTACTCCGCTGTCGTCAAGGCAATGGAGGAGAAGGGCTACGAGATCCTCTCCGACGATCTGGCTATGGTCCCCATGACCACCACCCGCCTGACCGACCCCGATCAGCTCAAGCTGATGGGCAAGCTGCTGGATGCTCTCGAGGATAACGATGACGTCCAGAATGTCTGGCACTCTCTCGAGAACGAAGAGGACCTGCCGGAATAATGCTCTACAAGTCTGAATAAGGACGTAACAAAGCCGCTTTTTGTGCTGCGAGGCACAGAAAGCGGCTTTGTTGTTTGATAGTGGCTCCTAATATTGGGAGTGTCTGTAAAAGATAAAAACGCTTTTTGCCGCTTATTTACAATTCTGGATCTATTGCAAGCTTAGACGGTGGCTGTTAGACAAAAGCTGTTCAAAAAATCATTTATAGCAATTCAACTTTGTAGAACAAAAATAGAACAAGGCAAAGAGGGTGACAAATCGGCGGCTATAGAAAGGGTATATGTTTGAGGAGGAAAACTATTGAAGTAATGGTAAAATTATGATAAAATTGGTCGAGGAATAAATCATAATATGAAAATAGGCAGGGGTTATGGCTCTGAAAGAAAAAAGCTCAGAAAAACGATAAAAACAGAATGAAATCTCAAAGTAAAAGGGGTTGACTTTTGCAGAGTGCATGCAGGAGTCTATTAAAGTTGTGCGAAACTGAAAGATGAAAAAAGAAATCGCGATTTCAAAAGTGTTGATGGAATGACACATTGAATATGAAATGCCTTTGGTCAAAATACCGGAGAAAAGGTATTTCAGATGTGTCCATAAAAGCTCTGGTGGTCGTCATGCTCGAAAAGCTCCGTTTATGCGGTAGTCGAGCGATTTTAGCGGGCAGAGATGAGCGGTGAGGCAGAGCAAAACATCGAATCGTAAGTGAGGTATGCGGAATGTCAGCAAGTGTGGTTGAAATTGAAAAGCCGGTCGTCATCGACCGAAAGCAGAATCTGCGGGAACATCGGTTATATTGGGTCGGACGCCGGACGCAGGATGTGGTCTTATCGGCACTGGCGCTGGTGGTGTTGTCGCCGGTGATGCTGGCAACAGCTATCGCTATCGTGGTAGATGACCCTTCTGCCGGGCCTATTTTTTCGCAGGAACGCATTGGACGAGATGGCAAACCGTTCAGGTTCTACAAGTTTCGTTCCATGTGTCCGAATGCGGAAGCAAAACTGGACGACCTTCTGGACCAGAACGAGATGGATGGTCCTGTGTTCAAGATCAAGGACGACCCCCGCATTACCCGTGTGGGTAAATTTATCCGCAAGACCAGCATCGATGAGCTGCCCCAGCTCTGGAATATCCTCAAGGGAGACATGAGTATTGTGGGCCCCCGCCCGGCACTTCCCCGCGAGGTGGAGCAGTATGGGGATTATGAGAAGCAGCGTTTGTATGTGACGCCGGGCCTGAGCTGCTATTGGCAGATCGCTCCGCACCGCAATGACCTCTCTTTTGAGGAGTGGATGGATTTGGATGTGAAGTATGTCAAGGAGCGCAGTTTCTGGGTGGATTGGAAGATTATTTTTAAGACCTTCAAGGTGTGCTTGCTGGGGCATGGAGAATAAAAAGACAGGCCTGCGTATGGATTGTGGTTGCAATCTGTATACAGGCTTGTTGCCGTATAATGAAATAAGTGGGGGATTCAACAAGGGAGGATAAGAAAATTATGATGGAAAATAAAACAAAAATTGATCTGAAAAACAAGAGCGTTTTTATCACGGGTGTAGCGGGATTCATTGGCTCCAACCTTGCGAAGCGGCTGCTCTCCACGATGGAGGGGGTTAAGGTCGTGGGTCTGGACAACATGAACAATTACTATGACGTGCGCCTGAAAGAAGCACGTTTGAAGGAACTGGAGCGGTTTGAAAATTTCAGCTTCGTAAAAGGTAATCTGGCTGATAAGGCTGTGATCAAATCTATCTTTGAGCAGTATAAGCCGGAAATTGTGGTGAACCTTGGCGCGCAGGCTGGCGTTCGATATTCCATTACAAATCCTGATGCCTATGTGGAAGCAAACCTGATTGGCTTCTATAACATTCTGGAAGCCTGCCGCCATTCTTATGATGATGGCCATACTCCGGTGGAGCATCTGGTTTATGCATCCAGTTCTTCGGTCTATGGCAGTAATAAGAAAGTGCCTTACAGCACGGATGACAAGGTTGATAACCCGGTATCTCTGTATGCGGCCACTAAGAAATCCAATGAGTTGATGGCTCATGCCTACTCGAAGCTGTATAACATTCCTTCCACCGGTTTGAGATTCTTCACAGTATATGGCCCTGCTGGTCGCCCGGATATGGCGTACTTCGGCTTTACCAACAAGCTGCTGAAAGGCGAAACAATTCAGATTTTCAACTACGGTAACTGCAAGCGTGACTTTACTTATGTGGATGATATTGTCGAGGGCGTTGTCCGTGTGATGCAGGGTGCGCCGGAACGTAAAAATGGTGAAGATGGTCTGCCCGTTCCTCCGTATGCAGTTTATAACATCGGCAACCAGAACCCGGAAAATCTGCTGGACTTCGTACAGATTTTGCAGGAAGAACTGATCCGTGCTGGTGTCCTGCCGGAAGATTACGACTTTGAAGCACACAAGAAACTGGTTCCGATGCAGCCTGGTGATGTACCTGTGACCTATGCAGATACCAGTGCGCTGGAGCGTGACTTCGGATATAAGCCCTCTACCAGTTTGCGCGAGGGCTTGCGGAAGTTTGCTGAGTGGTATGCAAATTTTTATAAGATGTAACTGGAGGACGCAAATGAAAGATTCCGTCTTTTTGAGCTATCCAAAGCCTTATTTAGAAAAGCAAAAGCAGTTTATAGAAAAAGTTGTCAGTTATTTAGAAAATAGAGGGCTGCAACCAAGAACATTAGGCGTGACGGATTATGATATGGATGCCCCACTAATAGCAATAAGAAGATTGTTGCTGGAATCAAATGGATTGATAGCAATCGCATTCAGAAGAAGCTTAATTGTGAAAGGAACGGGAAAACCGGATAGCGATATAGGCGAAAATGCGTACGATTTGACAAATCAGTGGCTGACGAGTCCATATTGCCAAATTGAACCAGCGATGGCTTTTCAGTTGGGACTACCGGTATTAATTATAAGAGAAAAGGGCGTAGTAGAAGAAGGCATATTAGAAAAAGGTGTGCTGGGCGTTTATATGCCAGAATTTGATTTGGATAGTGATATAGACGCGTACTTTGCATCTAAAGAATGGACACAAATAATTCAAAAGTGGGAAGGCTATGTCCGATGTGTTGTTGAAAAGAAAGGGCAGCCGCCAATCTTATACTGAATTTGTTGAGGATAGAAAAGTCTGATGAAGTGTGTTGAGGTTTACAAGGAATTATATCATCAAGAACCGTTTGATGTGGCGTTCTGCCCGTACCGCATCAGTCCACTGGGTGCGCATATCGACCATCAGTACGGAAAAATCAATGGATTGGCAATCGACAAGGGAATCCACATGGCCTACCACCCGAAGCAGAACGGTGTTGTGGAGTTGCAGTCCTTGAACTTCCCAAAGCGCGCCCAGTTCTTTGTGAGTGCAGTGCCGGAAGAAAAACAGGGTGACTGGGCTGATCATCTGCGTGGTGCTGCAAAGATGCTGGGAGAAAAGTACCGCCTGAAAGTTGGTCTGTCGGGCATCATCGAGGGTAGTCTGCCGATTGGCGGTTTGTCCTCGTCGGCTTCGGTCATTATTTGCTTTTTGTCTGCATTGTGTAAAGTGAACGGCATCCATCTGGAGCCGATGGAGATGATTCTCACGGCAAAGGCGGCGGAAAACCAGTATGTTGGTGTCTCCTGCGGAAAACTCGACCAGAGCTGCGAGGTACTTTCTAAGAAAAATCACTTGCTATACCTTGACACGAAAGACGATAGTTATGAACTGATCCCCACCAGTGAGAAAATGAAGCCTTATAAGGTAGCAATTTTCTTCTCTGGCTTGGAGCGTTCTTTGAAAAACTCTAAGTACAATCTGCGGCAGGATGAGTGCAAGGCAGCGGCCTATGCACTGATGGGCTATGCAGGGATGGACTACGATACCTTTGCAAACACCCGCCTCCGTGATGTACCGTTTGAGGTCTTTGAAGCCTATAAAGACCGCCTGCCCGAACTGTGGCGCAGACGCGCAGAACACTATTACAGCGAGTTCGCTCGTGCCGAAAAGGGTGCAGAACTGTGGCGTAAAGGTGATTTGGAGGGGTACGGTCAGCTTGTTTTTGAAAGCGGAAAATCCTCTATTTACAGCTATGAGTGTGGTTGTGATGAACTGAAAAAGCTGTATGAGATCATGGTTGATACCGATGGCATCTACGGTGGCCGCTTCTCTGGTGCGGGCTTCAAAGGCTGCTGTATGGCACTGATCGACCCGGACAAGACCGAAGATATTGAAGCAAGGGTCACAGCCGAGTATCTGAAAGCGTTCCCCGCACTGGATGGAAAGTATAGCTTCCATCTGTGTGAGAGCGCAGATGGCGTTGAGTTGTAAGAGGGGAGTACATATAGATGAAATGTTTGATTTTGGCAGCGGGCTATGCTACACGGCTTTATCCGCTGACTGAGAATGTTCCGAAACCGCTTTTGAAAGTGGGCGAGAAGTCCATCCTTGATTGGCTGGTGGATGATTTAGTAGATACCACCGATATTGACGAATTTGTGGTGATTTCCAACCACAAGTTCGCACAGCATTTTGAGAACTGGAAGAACAATAAGCAAAAGACACGGCCTTATGAGATTACTGTAATCGACGACGGTACAAGCACCAATGAAACTCGTTTGGGTGCAGTCAAAGATATTCAGCTGGCGGTAGAAAAGCTGAATTTAGCTGATGATTTGCTGGTTATGGCTGGCGACAATGTGCTGGATTTCAGCCTTTCCAAGTTTGTGGAGTTCGCAAAGGAAAAGAATACCTCCTGTGTGATGTGCCACGAGGAAAATGAACTGAAAAAGCAGCAGAAAACGGCAATCATCACGTTGGATGGCAATGACCTGATTACCAGCTATGAGGAAAAGCCGAAAGAGCCGAAAGGAAATCTGGCTGTGCCGCCGTTCTACTGCTATCGTGCCTGTGATGTAAAGCGGATTCAGGAAGCACTGGACAATGGCTGCGGTTATGACGCACCGGGCAGCTTTGCGGCCTGGTTGAGCAAGCAGACCCCGATGCACGCTTATGTTATGCCGGGTAAGCGGTATGACATTGGCGACATTAACAGCTATGAGTATGTGAAAAAAGCGTTCTCAGAATAGGAAGATAGAGTAAAGGTGTGATGGGTGACACAGTGATTTATTAATCAAAAATGTATAAAGTGGAAGAAGAGTGTGCGACATAGTCAAAAAGACAGGGAGGAATAAGAACATGGATAAATTGCGGATATTTTTAAACTCCAAAATTGGGTGGATTATGGAAGTACTGATTACCGTAACAATTCTGTTCACGAGTTTGTTCTTACCGACTGCATTTGTTGATATGGCTGTATCAGTAACGATTATTTTAATGGTTGTTGGTGTCTATGCAATATATGGATTTTTCTTCAATAAAGAGAAGAGAACAGCGTATGGCTTTTTGCTGTTTAATATATTTTTGTCAATGATGTTTGCCAATAGGTTATATATTTACGATAATCTGGTACACATTTTTCCGATTATTGATCAAGTGGATAAGGGAGCTTGTGTTCTTGCGGTTTTCTTGTTGGTAACATTTGTGTTTACCCTTGTAAAAGTTTCCCAAAAAATAGGTGAAATAGCAAAAGAAGAAAAAATTGTTGAAGAAAATGAAAAACAAAACCAGTGCGAACTTGAAAATCAACGGAAACAGAAGAATGAAAATTATGTAGCCAATGAAAAAGTTCAACAAGAATGGAAAAAGGAAAATGAAAACTTAAAAGGTAGAACAGATGTTGATAGCACAAAGTTGGCAACATCTATGAAAGCAAGCACATTTTACTATGTTGTGAGTGTAATTGTAATGCTGCTAATTATAGTGGCTCTTTCATTTTTTCTAATATTTAAGGTTAATGGAATGCCTTTAGACAAGATGAAAGCAAACCCAATGGAGAATGCGACTACTGTTTTCATCTACGGAATTCTTTTTTTAATGGTAGCATTCGCTGTAGTATTTGGCTTTCTGATTTTACTGACCTTTTCAAGCTATTTGGTTCGTAAAGTATTGCAATTTGTAAATGAATTGAAAAATCCACAAAAGGAAAAAGATGAAGAAAACGGAATTCCATTATATGTATTAAGCGTTTTTGTGGTGTTGGCTCTTTTCTATTTATCCTATAAAATGGGGAAATTTACCATTGATGATTTTACGAATTTTGCGATTGATGGAAAATATTTAGCATATCCATTACTGCTGATTCTAATTATTACAGTGTTTGTGCTCCTGCTGTGGATCGTTCATGGAATGCTTGCTTTAATAAGTACAATCAATGGTAAATCAATAAAGGAAAAGTTTAAAAGCATAGAAGAAGAAATTTGTTTGGGAGAAAATTGCAAAGAAATTATAAAAGCACTGTTTGACTATGTATTTATGACAATCCTTTCCATCCTTAGTTTTTTATCATTTATTCCCAGCTATTTTACCGCTATGGCAAATTTAGCAAATGTGACGATTTTGACGAAAAAAGAAAAATCAAAGGAAGAAAGAAAGAACAGTGAATCTCACGAAGAGGAGGAAAACAAAAATGAGTGAAAATGACGCCAAGAAAAATAAGCATCGTTTTAAAGATATTGAAAAAACTTCTCGTGAGAGCAATGAACAACAGGTTTTGACTGTGGCGGCTTTTTGCTTTGCAATTGTTTCGTGGATGGCAACAGCAAGAGGTTTGCAGGCAGATGTTTTCTCAGGTGGAGCTGAAGCAACTTTGATTTCGTTCGGAGTTCAAAGCATTCTTTTTGTATTCAATCTTAGGCTTCCATTCCTTATTGAAAAAATTGGAGAATCAACGCCTAAAGAAGAACGTAAAGTAAATCGAAAAGGGAAATATAAGTATACTTTTGCGCAGAAAATCGCGATTGTTTTTTATGCTCTGGTGCTGATTACATCTTCATTCTTTTCGTTTGTGTATATCGGAAATGAATTGGTATATAAACATGATACGGGTTACGCGGATGATAACACAGTATTGATGAGCTTTTATAGGAATCAGTTGAATGAGGCGGAAAAGGCGATAGATGAGAACCTAAGAGTTTTGCCATTGCGTGCGAGTAATAAACTGTCCAATTTACAGATTAAAATGAGCGAGGCAGGACTGATTGAAAATTCACAATCGGTGAACTTGGAAGCTTTAAATGCAAAGAAAAGCGACATCATCAAAGTTGTTAAAGAAAAACAAACCGCCTTTGAAAATGCGGAAAGAGAATACAATCAGGCAAAAACGGATTATGAAGATGCAAAGGCAACAAGATATTGGAAATCAGATGAATTTGAAGACGCAAAAACGAACTTGGAAGAAAAGAACAGGGTGTACACTGCAGCCAAGAACGAACTGACACAGGCGCAAAATGACCTTATGGATGCAGAAGATGCAGTAACGAATTATAAACCGTCTAGTGGAAGTTTGGTAATGGAAATGCTGGTTGAGTTTTTGAAGCCGAACTTTAACATAAATGACATGAATAAACACATGGAAGACCTTGTTGACTACGTTTTGAGCATTGGAGAGGGCGAGCAGATACCGAGTAATTATGCCGAGATTGTTGAAACTGTTTTAGAAATTAATAATGTACTCGATGATTATTCGCGTTTGAAAAATGCAGATGATAGTGAAAGTGCCGAAGAAAAAATCAAACAATTGAAAATTGATGTAGAGGAAAAATTGACAATACCAAATCCACAAGAAGATGACTTTGAAAACACAAAAACAATGTGGGTAGCAGAGTGGAAGACACGGCTAGAGAATTTAAGAGAAATTGTTTGGCGTATTCCCTCGTATTCAGGGGAAGAAATAGCAGCTTTTAGTGCGAGTGGCATTGAAATAAATAAAGATGCGCTGGAATATGATTCGACCGATATTTCTAACAAAATTGATCGCTTGGAGAGAAACAAACTGACAGATATAAATGTCATGGAAAAAGTTTGTCTTTTGATAAGTGGAAAATATCCATTGACTGCGATTGTCGCCCTTCTTATTGCAATAGAGTTGGACATGATTTCTCTGCTAGTAGGAGTTGTTATCTACTGGATGAGTAAAGTTAGTAAGGGTACCGATAAAGAAATAGTATTGACTTAAAATAGGAGGATATAAAATGAAAAACTACAAAATTGCTGTAGCCGGAACTGGGGCTAGAGATATAATAGGGTCAACCAAGAAAACCTACGATAACTAAAGGGTTTTGACGGCTCGACTCGTTCAACAAAAGTGTTTATTTGCTGATAGGAAGCGGAGAAGCTGAAATCCAAATGTTATATGTGGGAGGTTTTGGCGCAGCTCTGTTTTGACCCACAAAATGAGCAGCAAGTAAAAAAATAAGGAGAACGAATCGAGCCTACGGTGGATTGCCATTGAGTGATCCGCCGTGGGGAGTGTGAAATAATATGGACAACCAGAGAAAAGCCTGATTTCATGCGGGTTTGCGCGGCTTGACCTTTTCACCTCAACTTGTTTCTGCTTGCCATGGTGCGTTAGGACCAGCGTGTTTTCAGGGGTTAATGGCTTCTGGTTGCGCTCTATACTTAACCCACCACAGCGAAAGCTGATAGAGCAGAAAACAGAATAAGGAGGTACGAGGACAAGCCTGCGTATAGATTGTTGCTGCAATCTGTATACAGGCTTGTTGTTGTGCTATGAAGTACGCAAGGTGATTCGACAAGGAGGATAAAGATAAATGATGGAAAATAAAACAAAAATTGATCTGAAAAACAAAAGCATTTTTATCACGGGTGTAGCGGGTTTCATTGGTTCCAACCTTGCAAAGCGTCTGCTCTCCACGGTGGAGGGTGTCAAGGTTGTGGGTCTGGACAACATGAACCACTATTATGATGTGCGCCTGAAGGAAGCACGTTTGAACGAATTGGAGCAGTTTGAAAATTTCAGTTTCGTAAAAGGCAATCTGGCAGACAAGGCTGTGATCGAATCTATCTTTGAGCAGTATAAGCCGGAAATCGTAGTGAACCTCGGTGCGCAGGCGGGTGTCCGCTATTCCATTACGAACCCTGATGCCTATGTGGAAGCAAACTTGATTGGCTTCTATAACATTTTGGAAGCCTGCCGCCATTCTTACGATGAGGGGCATACCCCGGTAGAGCATCTGGTTTATGCGTCCAGTTCTTCCGTGTATGGCAGCAATAAAAAAGTGCCTTATAGCACGGATGACAAGGTGGATAACCCGGTATCGCTGTATGCAGCCACTAAGAAATCCAATGAGCTGATGGCTCATGCCTATTCTAAGCTGTATAACATTCCGTCTACTGGTCTGCGTTTCTTCACGGTATATGGCCCTGCTGGTCGCCCAGATATGGCGTACTTTGGCTTTACGAATAAGCTGCTGAAAGGCGAGACAATTCGGATTTTCAACTACGGTAACTGCAAGCGCGACTTTACTTATGTGGACGATATTGTTGAAGGCGTTGTCCGTGTAATGCAGGGTGCGCCGGAGCGCAAGAACGGTGAAGACGGTCTGCCTGTTCCTCCGTATGCAGTTTATAACATTGGTAATCAGAACCCGGAAAATCTGCTGGACTTCGTACAGATTTTGCAGGAAGAACTGATCCGTGCGGGTGTCCTGCCGGAAGATTACGACTTTGAAGCACACAAGAAACTGGTTCCGATGCAGCCGGGTGATGTACCTGTGACCTATGCGGACACGAGCGCACTGGAGCGTGACTTCGGATATAAACCTTCTACCAGTTTGCGCGAGGGTCTGCGGAAGTTCGCTGAGTGGTACGCAAAGTTTTACAAATAAACAAGAAGAATAGGAAAACGAATCCATGAAGTGTGTTGAGGTTTACAAGGAATTATATCATCAGGAGCCGTTTGATGTGGCGTTCTGCCCGTACCGTATCAGTCCACTGGGTGCGCATATCGACCATCAGTATGGAAAAATCAACGGTCTGGCAATCGACAAAGGAATTCACATGGCCTACCATCCGAAACAGAACGGCGTTGTGGAGTTGCAGTCTTTGAATTTTCCGAAACGCGCTCAGTTCTTTGTAAGTGCGGTGCCGGAAGAAAAACAGGGTGACTGGGCAGATCATCTGCGTGGTGCAGCGAAAATGCTGGGGGAGAAGTATCGCCTGAAAGTTGGTCTGTCAGGTATCATCGAAGGCAGCTTACCGATTGGCGGTTTGTCCTCGTCGGCTTCGGTCATTATTTGCTTCTTGTCTGCACTGTGCAAAGTGAATGGCATCCATTTGAAGCCGATGGAAATGATTCTCACCGCAAAGGCAGCAGAAAACCAGTATGTTGGCGTTTCTTGTGGCAAGCTCGACCAGAGCTGCGAAGTTCTTTCTAAGAAAAACCATCTACTGTACCTCGACACGAAAGATGACAGCTATGAACTGATCCCTACCAGCGAGAAGATGAAGCCCTACAAGGTTGCAATTTTCTTCTCTGGTTTGGAACGTTCTTTGAAAAACTCTAAGTACAATCTGCGGCAAGATGAGTGCAAGGCAGCGGCCTATGCACTGATGGGCTATGCAGGGATGGACTACGATACCTTTGCAAACACCCGGCTCCGTGATGTACCGTTTGAGGTCTTTGAAGCCTATAAAGATCGTTTGCCAGAGTTGTGGCGCAGACGTGCAGAGCACTATTACAGTGAGTTCGCTCGTGCCGAAAAGGGTGCAGAACTGTGGCGTAAAGGTGATTTGGAGGGCTACGGTCAGCTTGTTTTTGAAAGCGGAAAATCCTCTATTTATAGCTATGAGTGTGGCTGCGATGAACTAAAAAAACTGTATGAAATCATGACCGATACCGATGGTATCTACGGTGGCCGCTTCTCTGGTGCGGGCTTCAAGGGTTGCTGCATGGCATTGATTGACCCGGACAAGGCCGAAGATATTGAAGCGAGGGTGACAGCAGAGTATCTGAAAGCGTTCCCAGCACTGAATGGAAAGTATAGTTTCCATTTGTGTGAGAGTGCCGATGGCGTGGAACTATAAGGAGAGTACATAGATGAAATGTTTGATTTTGGCAGCGGGCTATGCTACACGGCTTTATCCGCTGACAGAGAATTTCCCGAAACCGCTTCTGAAAGTGGGCGAGAAATCCATCCTTGATTGGTTGGTGGATGATCTGGTGGACACCACCGACATTGACGAATTTGTGGTGATTTCCAATCACAAGTTTGCACAGCATTTTGAGGATTGGAAAAGTAATAAGCAAAAGACGCGGCCTTATGAGATTACTGTGATCGACGATGGTACAAGCACCAATGAAACTCGTCTGGGAGCAGTCAAAGATATTCAACTGGTGGTAGAAAAGCTGAATCTGGCTGATGATTTGCTGGTTATGGCTGGCGATAATGTGCTGGATTTCAGCCTTTCAAAGTTCGTTGATTTTGCCAAGGAAAAGAATACTTCCTGTGTGATGTGCCATGAGGAAAACGAACTGAAAAAGCAGCAGAAAACAGCAATCATCACGCTCGATAACTCGGATCTGATTACGAGCTATGAGGAAAAGCCAAAGGAACCAAAAGGAAATCTGGCTGTGCCGCCGTTCTACTGCTATCGTGCCTGTGATGTAAAGCGGATTCAGGAAGCTCTGGAGAACGGCTGCGGCTATGACGCACCGGGCAGCTTTGCGGCTTGGTTGAGCAAGCAGACACCGATGCACGCTTACGTCATGCCGGGTAAGAGGTATGACATTGGCGATATTAACAGCTATGAGTATGTAAAGAGTGTGTTTTCAAAATAAAAACGCAAAGAGAGAGGAGAAAGTAATCATGAGAGATTTTAAGGATTTGAAAATTGCTGTGGCCGGAACTGGCTACGTTGGACTTTCCATTGCAACGCTGCTGAGCCAGCATCATAAGGTTATGGCAGTGGATATTGTGCCGGAAAAGGTGGAACTTATCAATAGCAAAAAGTCTCCGATTCAGGACGAATACATTGAAAAGTATCTGGCAGAGAAAGAACTGAACTTAACTGCAACATTGGATGCAAAGGAAGCATATAGCGATGCAGATTTTGTTGTTATTGCTGCTCCTACCAACTACGACAGCAAGAAGAATTTCTTTGATACTTCTGCGGTTGAAGCGGTTATCAAGTTGGTGATTGAGTATAACCCGGAAGCAATCATGGTAATCAAGTCTACGATTCCTGTTGGCTTCACTGCAAGTGTTCGTGAAAAATATCACTGCGATAACATTATCTTTAGCCCGGAGTTCCTGCGTGAGAGCAAGGCTCTATACGACAACCTGTATCCGAGCCGTATCATCGTTGGCACGGATGTAGAAAACGCCCGTCTGGTGAAGGCTGCACATATTTTTGCTGAATTGCTTCAGGAAGGCGCAATCAAGGAAAACATTGATACGCTGTTCATGGGTTTTACCGAGGCAGAAGCGGTCAAATTGTTTGCTAATACCTATCTGGCTCTGCGCGTTAGCTACTTCAATGAATTGGATACCTATGCAGAGATGAAGGGCTTGAACACCCAGCAGATTATCAATGGTGTCTGCCTTGATCCGCGTATCGGTACTCATTACAACAATCCCAGCTTCGGCTACGGCGGGTACTGCCTGCCCAAGGACACTAAACAGCTGCTCGCAAATTATGCCGATGTACCGGAAAATTTGATTGAAGCAATCGTGGAATCTAACCGTACTCGCAAGGACTTTATTGCGGATCGTGTGCTTGAAATTGCTGGTGCTTATGAAGCAAATGACAGCTGGGATGAGAGCAAAGAAAAAGAAGTTGTAGTTGGTGTGTACCGCTTGACGATGAAGAGCAACAGTGATAACTTCCGTCAGAGCTCCATTCAGGGCGTTATGAAGCGCATTAAGGCTAAGGGGGCGACGGTCATTATTTATGAGCCGACTCTGAAGGACGGTGAGACTTTCTTTGGATCAGTAGTGGTTAATGATCTGGCTAAGTTCAAGGAAATGAGCCATGCTATCATCGCAAATCGCTATGACAAGTGTCTGGATGATGTGAAGGATAAGGTTTATACGCGCGATATTTTCCGCCGTGACTAATTAGCAGGAGTACGAAGATGAAAGTATGTTTAGTGGGATCGTCAGGCGGACACTTAACGCACTTATATATGTTGAAACCGTTTTGGAAGGATAAAGAGCGGTTTTGGGTTACATTTGATAAAGAAGATGCGCGTAGTCTGCTTGAGGGAGAAAAAGTTTATCCGTGCTATTACCCGACAAATCGTAGTTTGAAAGCATTGGTAAAAAACACCAAAATTGCATGGGATGTTCTGCATAAGGAAAAGCCGGATTTGATTGTTTCCTGTGGTGCAGCAGTAGCCGTTCCGTTTTTCTATATCGGAAAAATGATGGGAGCAAAAGTGGTATACATCGAGGTGTTTGATCGTATTGATAAACCAACTATGACTGGAAAGATGGTTTACCCTATTGCTGATAAATTTGTCGTTCAATGGGATGAGCAGAAGAAGGTTTACCCCAAAGCAGTAAATCTCGGAAGTATATTCTAAGATAGTAGGGGGAGAAAGCCAACATGATTTTTGTGACAGTGGGAACACATGAGCAACCATTTAATCGGTTGATTCAAAAGGTGGATGAATTAAAAAAAGATGGCGTTATAACCGAAGATGTCATTATTCAGACGGGTTTCAGTACATACGAACCAAAATATTGCCAGTGGAGCAAGTTGATTCCGTACCAGCAAATGATTAAGAATGTAGCAGATGCGCGCATTGTAATCACCCACGGTGGCCCAGCAAGTTTTATTATGCCGCTTCAGATTGGAAAAACACCTATTGTTGTGCCACGGCAGCATCAGTTCAATGAACACGTTAATGACCATCAGGTGGAATTTGCACGAAATGTCGCAAAACGGATGGGAACGATTATTGAAGTGGAAGATATTGAAACCCTTGGAGATGTTATAACCAATTACGATCGGATTGTAGCAGGCATGGGTCATGGGATTAGCAGCAACAATGCAAAATTCAATGAGGGCTTGGAGTCAATCGTAGATGAGTTGTTTAACAAGTAAAGAAAGGCAACGAACATAATGAGCAAAATCAAAGTTACCTTTGTAGAAACAAATTGTAAAAAGAATGGCCCAATCAAACAGACACTGAATATTATTCGCAATATGGACAAAGAGGTCTTTGAGCCTAGTCTGGTAACTGTGTGGCCGGAAGATGCAGACAATTCAATGATTGATGAGTATAAAAAGCTGGGTATCCCCGTACTGTCTGCAAACATGAGCAAGAAAAAGTCTGTTCTCTTTGGAAAGAAAGAGGTTGGACAACTTTTAGAGCAGTTGCAGCCGGATATTGTGCAGGGTGTCGGTATGCCGCCGTACAGAATGACGCTCGGCTATAAGAGAGCAATTCACTTTGTCACGCTCAGAAATTATTGCTATGAGGATTATCCTGACTACTATGGGAAAATTCCCGGAACAGTTATGGCCTTTCTCGATTTGAATTTGATTAAGAAACATATGGCAGCAGGCGAACCTTTCGTGACGTGTTCTGAAAGTTTGACAAAAATGTATAGAAGCCGTCAGAATATGGAGATTCCGTATATCCGCAACGGCGTGGATGTGAGCCAATATACAAAAAGAAACTGTGACGAAATAGATGACGTGCGGAGAAAACTTGATTTGCCGTTAGGAAAAGTCATCTATGTGTATAGCGGTGGATTTATCGACAGAAAAAATCAAAGAGAAGCCATTACCGCATTTTTGGCAATGAAGAAAAATGCAGATGCAGTTTTACTTCTGCTTGGTGATGGAACGAATTTTGAAGCACTGAAAGACGAGTTTTCTAAGAATACAAATATTTTGTTCCGGGGTAAGGTGTCCAACGTAAATGAATATCTCCATGCTTCTGATGTTTACTTGGCAACAAGCAAGTCCGAAGGACTGCCTAATGGCGTTTTGGAAGCGATGGCTTGCGGCTTGCCGGTGCTTCTGTCAGACATTCCGCAGCACATGGAGGTTTTGGAAGCAGACCCCCAGTGTGGTCATTCCTATAAACTTGGGAATGCTAAGCAGCTTTCAGCCTTGATGGATCAGATGATGGATGAGAACCTGTTTGAAATGGGCGAAAGAAGTTATACCGCTGTTATGGAAAATTTCACGGCAGAGGGTATGAGCAAGAGGTATCAGAATTTGTATTTGAAACTGATGAATAAGGGTGGAAGATAAAATGAAACTTTCTGAGTGGAAATTATATAGTATTTATGCTTTGGGACATATTCTGCAAGGTAGTCCCGAAGCTGATGAAAAATATCTCAAAATTTTATTTAAGTATCTGATGGGGAAAGAGTGTAACTTTGATAACCCTCAAACATATAGTGAAAAGTTGCAATGGTTGAAGATTTATGACAGAAATCCTCTTTATACCCAACTTGTCGATAAATATGAAGTACGGAAGTTTATTGAAGAACGAATTGGAAGTGAACACCTGATTCCATGCCTTGGCGTATGGAATCACTTTGACGAAATTGACTTTAACAAACTTCCCAATCAATTTGTTTTGAAGTGTACACATGATTCGGGCGGTTTGATTATCTGCAAAGACAAATCGACATTAGACTTAAAACAAGCACGAAAGAAAATTGAACATTGCCTTAAAAGAAATTACTTCCTCAATCATAGAGAATGGCCGTATAAAGATGTCAAGCCTAGAATTATTGCAGAGGAATATACGGTGGACGAATCTGGCTACGAGCTAAAAGACTATAAGATTTTCTGCTTTAATGGTGAACCGAAAGCAATGTTTATTGCAACAGATCGTGGAACGGATACTAAATTTGATTTCTTTGATACAGAGTTTCACCATCTGCCCTTTACCAATGGCCATCCTAATGCGGACAAGGAGATAAAGAAGCCAGAAAATTTCGATGAGATGCTTCGCATTGCGGGCATACTTTCAAAGGGAATGCCAGAGGTGCGGGTAGATTTGTACAATGTCAATGGAAAAATTCTTTTTGGTGAGATGACATTTTTCCATTGGAGCGGATTGATGCCTTTTGAGCCGGAGGAATGGGATTACAAATTTGGCAGTTGGATTGAATTGCCGGAGGTTAGATAATGGGTGTATTAAATAGTAGCCGTAAAGCGATGAAAGGCTTCATAGAGAAAAGTTACAGTATGGGTCAACTTCATGGAGAAATGAAGAAAATCAATGATCCTAGGCGACAGAACTTAATCGAAACAGTACACTTGACGAAAGCAGAAGAGAATAAAATTGATACATTGTTTGTTTCTACTTATGGCAAAAAGATTAAATATGATTGGCATAGGCTGTATCAATCTTTTACAGGGAAATTTGATGAAAACTATTTTCCGGAATATCTTTTTTCAAGTGTGTTAGAGCCAAAGATGAATCCGATGGATTATCGCTATGTTCTTGATGATAAACTATTGCTTCCATTGTTTTGTGTGGGCGTAGATCACGTCAGAACACCGCGTACATACTATTCAGTATGCGATGGCATTTGCTTTGATGAAGAAAAAAATATTGTGGATTTGAAAAATGATAATTTTAATGGGGGGGGGTACAGAGGCAATAATAAAACCTGTTCAAGATACATCATCAGGTGTTGGTGTTGAGAAAATAAAAGGAATAGAAGCGATAAAGAACAATCTGCAAGAGAAAGCAGCAAAAAAGGGTACATATATAGTACAGGAATGTATCACTCAAAATGAACAACTTGCCATGTTGTATTCAGAGGCAGTCAATACATTTAGGGTTATTACATATCTTTGGGACGGAGAAGTTTTCCATGTGCCGCTTGCATTAAGAATAGGACAAGGCGGTAGCTATTTGGATAATGCTCATGCTGGTGGAATGTTTATCGGTGTAAATGACTTGGGTGAACTGAATGATGAGGCGTTTACAGAATTTGGAAAAAGATATAAAGAACATCCTGATACACACACCGTATTCAAGGGGTATAAACTTAACTTTGTACCTGAACTTATCAAAACAGCGAAGAAGCTACATCTGAATGCCCCGCAGCTCGGAATTATTTCGTGGGATTTAACAGTTGATCAAAATGGAGTGTTTGTTCTGATAGAAGCAAATACGAGAGGACAGAGTATATGGTTCCCTCAAATGGCAAATGGTATGGGTGCATTTGGAAAAAATACTGCGGAAATCCTAAAATTTATAGCTCAAAAATAGAGGAGGATTAAAACAAGGTGATAAAAAGCGTGATTTTTGTTACTGGCTCATTGGCTGACGGTGGGGCAGAAAAGGTAATGTCAATTTTAGCATCGGGCTGTGCAGAGCTTGGAGCAGACGTTACGCTTGTGGTACTAAGACCAAAGAAAATCGTATATCCTGTGTCTGATAAAGTCAAAATAGTTCAATTTACAGATGACGGAAAACTAGCAACTATAAAACGCATAAGAAAGCTGCATAGGGTGCTGAAAGAATCAGCTGCAGAAGTAGTGATTCCGTTCCTTCCCATTATTTCGTTATATACAATGATTGCAAATATTGGGTTGAGAAAAAAAGTAATCATGTCTGAAAGAGCTGATCCGCGAGCTCAGTTCAACAATTTGCCATGGAAAGATAAAATTGGAAATTTCTTTATGAGAAAATGTGGCCTTTTTTCTTTGGCAGATTGGATGGTTTTTCAAACCCCAGATGCACAGTCATACTATTCTGAAAAAATTCAGAAAAAGAGTTCGATCATTCCGAATCCGTTGGATATTGATAAACTCCCAGAAAGATACGATGGAGAACGTGAAAAACGAATTGTTGCTGCCGGTCGTTTTTCCGAGGAGAAAAATTTTGCACTTCTAATAGATGGATTTGCGACTTTTCATGAAAGCTTCCCAGACTATACACTTACAATATATGGGGAAGGTGCACTGAGGAAAGATTATGAAATGCAAATACAGGAACTTGGGCTAGGTGGGAGTGTGAAACTTCCCGGATTTGCGTCAAATCTACCTGAAGAAATCAATAAAGCAGCCATGTATATTTCAACATCGAATCATGAGGGAATTTCTAATTCGATGCTGGAAGCATTAGGAATGGGAATTCCGACTATCGTAACCGATTGTCCAGTAGGAGGATCAAAGATGTTTGTACATACGGGAGATAATGGTGTTCTTATTCAAATGGAAAATAAAAATGATTTGGTCAGTGCAATGACATTGATTGCAACGAATAGCAGGTATGTAAAGCATATTTCAAATAATGCAATAAAAATTCGTGAGCAGTTAGCTGCACCTAATATTTGTCAGAAATGGCTGCAATTACTTTGATAAGGAGATAAGATGTGGGATATTAAAAGCGTAATATTATATCTTGTGATGGCGTCAATAGGCTACTTTTGTATATCAGAGGAAAGAAGAAGCATTCAAAATGGAGTAAGAAGGCGCTTAAAAGTTTCCTATGCAATTCTGTTTTTTGTGTGGCTTTTCCTAGCTGTATACCGATATGTTGGATATGAGAGCGGCATAATTATTGGAGGTAATGATGCCCCTACATATATAGATTATTTCCAGACGTGTCTAGCTGGTAAAGGAAATAATATCTATTTTGTGCGGACAGAACCATTGTTTCAGATAATGACTAAGGCGGTAAGAACTATTACGTCTAACTACCATGTGTACTTCGCACTCATTTACGGACTGATAATATTTAGTTATTTGCGCTTTATAGATGAGTTTGACCTCCTACAAAGCAATAAAACTCCGCTGTTTATGCTTGTGTTCCCGTTTATTCAAAGCTTTTGCGCGATACGCACACATATAACTATTGCATTGATTTTATTGGCGATAGTTGCTTTGAAAAATAGAAGAAATATTTTAATGTGGGGACTACTTATTGCGAGTGTTTTTATTCAGAGAGCAAGTTTAATATATGCAATCTTTCCGATTTTCTATTTTTATTATAAAAAGAATAAGATGACGATGAAAAAAGCAACAGCTTTTATTATTATCGGATGTGCTGTTGGATATATCGGGAAGAAAGTTATTATTGGTGGCAGTATTGGGTATTTAACAGGAGGGGTGTATGCAAATTATGCAAGTGCATCATCATCTGCGGGATATTTATTCGACTACATAAAGCTAATTGTTGAGCAAGTAATCATTGATGGGTATATGATTCTGTCCTATAAAAAAGTAAATGGACAACTGCAAGAAATGGAAGAGTTGGAAAAAGAAAAACTTCGGATGCTTCAAATGATGTGCTACTTCGATTTGATGCTAATTCCAATATGCTACATTTTAGGGATTTGGCGTGGAGCGAGCTATTTCTTTTTGCCTCGTCTTTTGATTTTAGGATATATAATAACCGACTTTTCGAGAAAAATATCGAAAAATTCTCGAAAAGCATACTATATGATAGTTAAAGTGGCAATGCCCATTTGGTTGGTGCTTCGACTATTTACAGTATATGATGTATCTGGGCTGATGCCATATTATCTTGACTTTAGGCTGTAATGTAAATGTTTATGAGGAAACCTAAGTATTACCACTCATAATAACTGGATTTACAGAGGAGAACTGGAAAAATGAAAATTAGAAAAAAGGATATTCAGTTTTTTTTGGTGGGCTGTGGATTGCTATTTGTACCGAGCTTACTAAGAGTGGGAATGTTGAAATCTCAATGGGCATTAGTAAATGTATTATCATGGATAGGAATTATTCTGCTGACACAGAGATATTATGGGGGGGGGGCAGAGTAGTATTATCTAAAGATGGAAGCAATGGAGTTACAAATCCATTATTGATAATAACGCTAATAATCCTTTTTCTGATTGAAGGAATGATGCTCCCGTATTTTTCGGCTGAATCAAAGATTAAGTACATCTATGCAACGATTCTTCCATGCTATATATTATATGTTTCCTTGCCAAGACAGGAAATCATTCGATATTTTAAAATGTTTGCAAAGTTATTAACCATTGCAAGCACGGTTGTTGTTTTGTGTGGTATTTTTGATACCTTTATTGGTACGAGCATTGGAAAGACAATAGCAGAATTTTCGGCGGCAGATTCATTGATTGAATCTATTCGTCAAGGACGGATGGTTTCATATTTTGGGCATCCGTTGTTGACAAGTGAAGTTATGATTTTGTGCTTTTCATTTAATACATTGGTAAATTACTGCATAGAGAAAAAAACAGTAACAGAGACAGTATACTATTCAATAGTAAGTGTAATCGGAATAGGATTCTGCGGAAGCAAAACGGGACTGATATTGATTGCAATAGAGTTTGCACTGCTGTATGTCAATAAGAAAGGAATAAAATATTTTATTCTAGTCGCCGCGGCTGTTTATTGGGCCTATGGTTATGGACTATTGGATACAGTGATCGGACGATTCTTGGATGGCTTCAAATCAGGAGATTTAACAACAGGAAGAAACACTGCATTAGCCCTACTTATGAGAAATGGATACTTGCATTTTAATTTTTTAATGGGTCATGCAGGAGCAGATTTATCGGAAAGAATGATTGCTGCGCTGGAGTATCCACCATTAAGATGGGCATATCTATTTGGAGTGTGGTTTTCAGTGGTAATGTGCATCATTTTATTTTTGACCCCAGCAATGATGATACTTAAGAACAAAAATATTAAAATTTTTATTGTTCTGATTATACTAATTCTCGATGTGAACAGTTATAACGGGATTACGACGCAATCTGATCAGATGTTGCTTTATTGTGTTTCGGTATTTTTGTTACTGAATTTAAGCTATGCGGTAAGAGGAAATGGAAATGAAGATATGTGTTCTAGTACAAAATCTATATACACTAGGAGGTATCCAACGAGTTGTAACTACAATTTTAAATGAACTTGTGAATGACGAAAATTACGACATAACAGTTGTGATGCCTTTTAAGATGAGCGGGGAGAAACTTTTCAAAATTGATGAACGTATTAAGCTGAAAAATCAAGAAGAACTATCTGTGAATCGAGAACATAAGCCCGTAAGATATATTTTTGCATTAAACAAAAGAATTGGATTTTTAGATAATGGTATAGCACTTCCATTTGTCCTAAACAATCGAATCGCACCACAGGAAAAAGAAAAGTACATAAAATATTTCAATGAAGAAAATTTTGATGTTGTTATTGGTGCGGGCATTGAATATAGTCTGCTTTTGGGCGAAATCAAGAAAGATATATCAGCAAAAACTATAGGATGGCAACACAGTACATACGGTTCATACTTTGAAAAAAGAGGAGCAACTGGATATGGATTGATGAAATATGTAAAAAAATGTTATTCAGCGTTGGATGGCATTTGGGTTTTGACAAATTCTGACAAAACAGAATTTGATAACAACTTGGGTATAGAAAGCAAAGTACTCTATAATCCACTTCCGAAAAATGACAGCGTTAGTACAACGTATGAAGAAGGATATGTCTTGTTTGCTGGGAGACTGGAACGAGAGCATAAAGGGTTGGACTACTTAATTGATGTAATAAAAAAGATTTCAGAAGAAGTCCCGAAGTTGAGAGTGACTATTATTGGAGACGGACCATCACATAATTGGCTAAAAGCTGAGATAGAAAGAACTGGATTAGGGGAGAAAGTTAACCTATTGGGAACAACAGATAATGTTTATCAATTCTATGGCAGGGCGTCAGTAATGGTCCAGACTTCTCGATGGGAGGGCTTTGGAATGACAATACTAGAAGCTATGTCTTGCGGTATTCCAGTAGTGGCATTTCATAATTACGGCCCAGACGAAATAATTAGAGACTCGGTTGATGGATACCTTGTAGATCACTTCGATACAGAAGCATTTGCAAAAAAAGTTGTGGAAATATTAAAGCAGCCTGAACAGCGAAAACAAATGGGAAAATGTGCAATTGAAAGATCACAGGATTTTAGCTTGGAAAAGGTGCTTCCACTGTTTAAACAATATTTAGAGGAAGCAGCGAAGGGATTATAACATGAGCAAGCCATTGAGCAAAAAGAAAGCATCTATGCTAAATATGGCACTTATGGGAGCATATCAGATCGTGACGGCATTATTCGGATTCGTTTTGCCAAGCATGATTTTGAACACCTATGGTGCAAGTTTACATGGTTATACAACAACTGTTTCTAATATTATGAGTTATGTAGCACTTGTTAATGCGGGATTGGCTCCTGCAGCAGTGCAAGCCTTATATACGCCTCTTGCTAAAAAGGACACATATAGATTAAACCAAGTTTTGAATGCTATTGACCATTTCTATACAGTTTCGGGATGCCTTTATACGATAGCGATAGCAATAATTGCGAGCGTATTACCGTTTGTTTTGTCAAATCAGTTGCCTCCGATACTTATTGTGCTTTTGATGATTGTGATAGGCGCAAGTAGCACATTAGAATGTTTCATTTATAGTAAGTACAAAGTTCTCTTACAAGCGGATCAGAGGCTATTTGTGGTTTCTGTTGCCGATACCATAATGTATTTTGTTCGTGTTGGGCTTCAGGTGATTTTGATTTGGGCTAAGGCAAGCATTGTGATCGTAATGGCAATTCCTGCGGTTATGGTTATCTTTAGAATGATGATTTTGTCCATATACTGTCGAAATAATTATCCGGGACTGGATAAAAAGGTCGTGAGGGATAACTCAGCACTGTCAAAAAGATGGTCTGCGATGGCCCATCAATTAGCAGGTTTGGTTGTTTATAATACCGATGTTACGTTATTGACGCTATTTGGAAGTCTTGTGCAAGTTAGTATATACTCTGTCTACAATTTGGTCTTTCAAAAACTGTATGAACTGTTGACGAACATTTTTTCGTCTGGAACTTTAGCGAGTTTTGGACAGTTGATGAGTGAAAATAAGAGAGAGTCCCTACTGCGAAATTATGATTTGTATGAATATGGTTATTATATTATAATAACATTTGTCTATGGTGTTTCAGCATCAATGATTTTGCCATTTGTGAGTGTTTACACGAAGAAATATACAGATATTCCTTATGTGGATGTAAAGCTTGCTGTCCTGTTTATGTTGATAGGCTTTGCGAATAATATACGAATTCCTTGTTTGACAATGATTAACGCAGCAGGGCATTTCAAAGAAACGCAATGGAGAGCAATTTTAGAAGCTGTAATAAATATTACGGTTTCCCTTTTGCTGATTAAACCATTAGGTATGTATGGTCTGCTGATTGGAACTATTTGTTCTTTTGCTTATAGAACAACGGATATTATCTATTACTCACATAAGCATATTCTAAATATATCCTGCAAAAAATCCGTTTTAAGGGTGTTGAGAGTTGCGCTAGTAATTGCTATTAATGTGATACTGTATAAGTTGTTGGTTGGAAAATATATTATGAATGGTTGGGGTGAGTGGATTATGTATGCTGTAATTGCAAGCATAATAGTACTTGTGACGACTGGACTTATATATTTTATTACAGAAAAAAAACAGTTCTTGGCTTGTATGAATTTGATAATTAAAAGAAAAGTTAAGCGTTGATGGTTAAAAGGAGAGAAAATGAACATTAAAGCTGTTGTGTCCAAAGCAGAAAACCATATTTATTGGAAAAAGATTGAATGGGGATTCTATGACAAAATGGATGATGAGTCATTTTTGAAAATGGCTTACAAAAGAAAATTCGGAAAAGAATTGGATTTGAAAAATCCTGTGACCTTTAATGAAAAGCTTCAATGGCTGAAACTTCATGATCGAAAGCCGGAGTATACAACGATGGTTGATAAATATGAAGCAAAAGCTTATATTGCTCAAAAAATTGGTGAAGAGTATGTGGTTCCAACATTAGGTGTTTGGGAAAAATTTGATGATATTGACTTTACAAAGCTTCCGAATGCGTTTGTTTTGAAATGTACACATGATTCTGGTGGTCTGGTTATTTGCAAAGATAAAAGTAAACTTGACAGGGAAAAAGCAAGAAAAAAGATCAATAAATCGTTGCATTCTAATTATTTCGGGGGGGGGCGCGAATGGCCATATAAAAATGTAAAGCCTCGAATTATTGCAGAGCCTCTTCTTAAAGATGATGCAACGAAAGTGGGCGAGCAGGAGTGCTTGACAGATTATAAGTTTTTCTGTTTTGGTGGAATACCTAAAATTGTTTATATATCGAAAGACAAGGCAGAAAATCCGACGACGGACTTTTTTGATATGGATTATACTCACTTGCCGATTAGAATGCGAGATCCTAATTCGGATGTGTTACCTGAAAAACCGATTCGTTTTGATGAAATGAAAAAAATTGCAGCAGTATTGTCCAAAGGATTGCCCCATTTAAGAGTTGACTTTTACTGTGCGAATGGAAGGCTATATGTTGGAGAGTTGACCTTTTACCATTGCAGTGGTTTTGCGCCGATTCAACCAGAAGAATGGGCGATTAAAATGGGGGATTGGATTAAACTTCCTACAAGTAAATAAGGATTTAATGCTTTGCCTTTCTGATTTTGTATGGTTTTTAATCAGGAGGAGCAAAATGAAATTGTTTATAGATAAATTGAAAAACCACATTTATTGGCTTAAAATATCTTCGGGACTTTATGATGGAATGGATGATGAGACGTTCTTGAAAATGGCCTATAAAAGAAAATTTGGTAAAGAGCTTGACCTCAATAATCCTGTGACATTTAATGAAAAACTTCAATGGTTGAAATTGAATGATCGAAAGCCAGAATATACAGAAATGGTAGATAAATTCATGGCGAAAAAATATGTGGCAAGTATAATAGGGCAAGAACATATTATTCCGACTTTAGGCGTTTGGAGTCGTTTTGATGATATTGATTTTGATAAATTACCAACGCAGTTTGTTCTAAAATGTACACACGATTCTGGTGGATTGGTTGTTTGCAAGGACAAAAGCAATCTAAATAAAAAGGCGGCAAAAAAGAAAATAGAGAAATCTATGAAAACGAACTACTACAAAGGAGGACGTGAGTGGCCGTATAAAAATGTAAAGCCGCAGATTATTGCTGAGGAATACATGGAAGATATATCAGGTAATGGATTGACAGACTACAAATTTTATTGTTTTAATGGTGTTCCTAAATATCTCTATGTTTCAAATGGAATGGATAACCATGAAACTGCTCGGCTGAGTTTTTTGACAATGAATTGGGAAAAAGCTCCGTTTGGACGATCTGACTATCTTGAATTTGAAGTTCTTCCTCCGAAGCCCACAAAGTTCGATGAAATGGTGAAAATAGCAAAATCTTTATCCGGTGGGCATCCATTTCTACGGGTTGATTTATACGAGATAAACAATAAAGTGTACTTCTCAGAGCTGACGTTTTCCCCATGTGGTGGTTTTATGCCGTTTGTTCCTGAAGAATGGGATGCAAAGCTTGGAGAAATGGTGAATATAAGAAAAGTGAAGTGATTATTAAAGATAATGCTAGAAAAGAAAAACTATTACGGAATAGATTTATTAAAGTTTATAATGGCAGTGTGTGTGGTCGCTATTCACACTCAGCCGCTTTATAGCATACAGTCTATAGTTGTGCAACGATTATTTGACACGATTACTAGTTTGGCTGTGCCATATTTTTTCTCAGTATCGGGTTTTCTTCTGTTTTCAAAAATTGATGCGAATATATTAAGCAGGAAAAGTATGGAGGTGTGTAAGAAGTATCTATCAAGAGTACTCTCGTTATATGTCATTTGGAATATTATTTATCTGCCAATAACTATTTTTGGATTCAAGGAAAATAATATGTCATTTGCGAGATACGTACTCGATTGTATAAGAGGATTTCTCTTTATAGGCCAACAATTTTACTCATGGCAACTTTGGTATTTACTGTCTGTGTTTTTTGTGATTGCTTCAATTTGTATTATGGCTGAACATAAAATCAAAGATAAAAATATATTTAAGATTATGATGGCCATATTTTTAATGGGGGGGGGGGTATAGGAGTACTAACGACAGTTGATTTCTCAGAATATAGAAAAATAGAGATGGTAATTAAGTGCATCAAATTTATATTTGGAAATGGGAGAATTCTATCTGGATTTGGTTATATAGCAGTTGGATGGATTGTTGCTAAAAAGAAAATATTAAGTGGGCGGATTAGCATAATTCTTGGCCTAATATTATTGGGAGCATTATATTTAGCAGGGGATACATGGGGGTTTTTGTTAAAGTTTTTGATTGCTGAAATTTTGTTGAGTGCTTCCTGTAAAGTAACATTGCCGCAGCATCCAATATGGGAACATATGAGATATGTTAGTGAAATAATCTATTTTACGCATATGTGGGTGGCGTTTAGTTATACACTGATATTTCGTGAATTTAGATACTATGGAGCAGATATTTTCTTCGCATCTACATTGATTCCGATAATTTTATACTATATTCTATATCGCTCACATATGCTGAGCAAAGTAAAAACAATCTTGTAATAATATGGAAAATCCGTAGGGATCATTCTTGCCCCTACGGATTTTTTATGTTACAAAGATAAATTTTTTAGTCAGTGGCAACATCAAACTGAAAATGTGCCGGAAGGTTGAACTGTTTAATAAACGCATGGTGCTGGGCGTGATAGTGCCGTAGATCGTATCCCAGATGATGCAGTTCCAGCAACTTCACCAGCACCAGATTGAGGTGAATCCGCTTGGCCGCAGAAATCTGCGCCGCGTCCAACCCGCGCTTCGTCATTTGATAGACTTCATCACTGTCCAGCATCAGGTGGGATGTAAAAGCGTTATGCTCGTATAGAAGGATGTGTTTGTCCTTAATGGTTAGAAACTTGTTCAGAGTATGCAAGTCCATAAGAAGCTGATGCTCCAGATAATGTCCGAGGGCATAGCCGCACACCATCTGCTTTGTCTGTTTGTCCAGCTGGCGATTGATAAGAATCAGTGGCTTATCAAAATAGAGCGAAAGTAAACCCAACATATCTTTAATGTGAGATGTTTCACTGATGTCCAGACTGCAACTGCGCGCGATCTGTTTGATGTTGCGAGTTCCGGCATTTTGGACAAGTTCGTTGGCGGCTTGGTGAATAAATGCAGAATCCATAATGTGATCTCCTTCCGGGGATAGCATAGTGAATAGAACAGTGGTTCACAGGTTCATTATTCGTTCCTTTTCTCGTTTTTGTTCTCGGTACTTAAAATAGGCTTTGTGCATTTCATACATGATGCCGTCCATATCCTGTGGGGTCAACTCTCCGCTGGCAAATAGCTCAGTAAGCTCAAATGCGAGATGCTGGGCTTCTATTTTGCCCTTTTTTCCGTAGGATTCGGCGGCACGTTCAATAAATAAAGACTGATCCGGCTGTAAATAGGTCAGAGGTACATGGAATATATCGGCCATCTTTTCAAGCATTTCAATGCTGCGAGGGTAGCGGCCATCACGCTCCCATCCGATGATCGTTCGTTTGTTGATACCCAGACATTGTGCCAATTCGTCCTGTGTTAAAGAATGCTTCTTTCGTAGATCGCGAACTTTCTCTCCAAATTTCATGTTTGCAACCTTTCTATGGCGTAGTTATCGTGCTGTAACAATGTACAAAGGAATTTGTGAATATTCAATCTGAAAGATGCAACGAATTTTCACATTTTCATCTTGACACGGCGGTACGACTTGCTTATAATATATGCTATATTCTATCATCTTTTGGATTATTATACCGTAAAAATCGTAAATATGCAAGCCGAAAAAGGTGAAAAAAGAGCGGAAGTTCAAAAGGTGAAATTGAATAGAAGAAAAAAGAAACTTAAACCAACACAAAGGAGGCCGTGAGAAGATGAGCAACGGAGAACATGAAATCCGCACCCCAAAGGGGCTGCGGATTGGGAATCGCAGTGTCGTTGATACCATCGCGCGGAAGAACATGAACCGGAAGCAGACCGGGCGGTACGATGCCTACAACCTGACCTACGGCAACCGCCCGGAACTGTTCGGTGCAGGCTCCCCGACATACAGCGGCGGCACAACGGGCAGTATTGGCACGGGCGGCGGTACTGGTGGCTCCGGCGGCTTCAAGTATGATATTCCTTCGGAAGCCCTTTCGGATGAAAAGTTTGCAAGGATGATTGAGGAAGCCGAAAAGTATCTTGGTATGCCGTATGTGTGGGGCGGAAGTTCCCCAAGCACCAGTTTTGACTGCTCCGGCTTCGTTTGCTGGGTCATCAATAACAGCGGCAATGGGTGGAGCGTTGGGCGTACAACAGCCAACGGTCTGCGCGGAAAGTGCAGCTATGTTTCTCCTGCGGATGCACAGCCTGGTGACTTGATTTTCTTTGAGAAAACCTATAACACCGTTGGCGCGTCGCACGTTGGAATCTACGTCGGCAATGGCATGATGATCCACTGCGGCGACCCCATTTCCTATACCAGTATCAATTCGACCTACTGGCAAAGCCACTTTTTAGGCTTTGGCCGCATCAACTGAAAGGAGGGCCGATGGGCAAAAAATTACAGAAATATCTGGATGAAGCCGAAAAAACGGAACAGCAGATCGCGGAACTGGAAGAACGGCTGAGAACCATCCGGGCAGCACAGAAAAAGGAAGAGGACAGCGAGATCATCCGTGCCATCCGCAGCACCAAGATGGGCGGGCGCGAACTGCTGGCTCTGCTGGACAACATTCAGGCGGGCAACGTGACGTTCCTGACCGCTGTGAACAATGCTTCGGAGGAAGCGGAAACGGAGGAAGCGATTGAAAAAGATGCTTAAACGGCTGGGTGTTGTTATTCCCAGCACAATTCTGACCCTGCTGATGGCGGTGGGCTTTTCGACTCCGGTCTTTGCCTATGTGGATACCACTGAGGTGGCAGAGGAACCTGTGCAGGTAATCGAGGAGGCAGAGCCGACGGAGGAAGAAAAGATTCCGTTCACCATCGCAGGCAACGGCGAGGTAGAGGATGACATCGTGGATGACCCCAGCAAGGAGTTCTTCACAGTAAAGACCAAGGGCGGCAACACGTTCTTTCTGGTGATTGACCGGGCGCGGAACAATGAGAACGTCTATATGCTCTCGATGATCGACGAGTACGATTTGCAGGAGTTTCTGGATGATGAAGAGCGGAACGGCAAGCAGGAAGAAGAAACGCCTGCGGTAGTTCTGCCCGAAACCAAACCCGAATCTACCCCGGATGTGGAAATCGAAGAACCGAAAGAGGAATCGAGCGGTGGCATGAATAAGATTCTGCTGCTGGTATTCGTGGCGGCACTGGGCGGTGCAGGTGCTTTCTTCTACTTCTACATTTATAAGCCGAAGCCGAAAGAAGAAACGCCGCAGAGTGAAAATCTGGAAACCGACCAGAGCCTTGCGACGGTGAACGAGGATAATCAGTCCGGCAACGAAAATGGCACATAAGAAAACCGTAACATAAGGATGCAGGGGTAGTCGAAAGGCTATCCCTGCTTTTTTCAAAAAAGGAGAAAGCGTTGAAATATCTGGTGATTGCAGAAAAACCGAGCGTATCGAAATCCATTGCAAAAGTGATCGGTGCATATCGGCAGGAGGACGGGTATCTGGAGGGTGGGGATTGCGTGGTAAGCTGGTGTCTGGGGCATCTGGCAGAGTATGCAGCCCCGGAGCATTACGATGAACGCTATGAAAACTGGCGTTTTGAGGATTTGCCGATTCTCCCTGTTGAGTGGAAACTGCTGGTACACAATACCAAGAAGCCGCAGTTCAATGTTCTGCGCAAACTGCTCCGCAGCAAGAAATTTGATTATGTGGTGAACGCCTGCGACGCAGGGCGCGAGGGCGAAGCAATTTTCCGCCGTGTGTATGCTCTTGCCGGAAGCAAACTCCCCATCAAGCGGTTGTGGATCAGCAGCATGGAGGATGCCGCCATCCAGCAGGGCTTTGAAAACCTGAAAGATGGTGCGGCGTATGATAATCTGTTTGCAGCGTCCGAGTGCAGGGCAAAATCGGACTGGCTGATCGGCATGAACGGAACCCGTGCTTTTACGAAAAAGTACGGCAGAAAACAGACCATTGGCCGTGTGCAGACCCCGACGCTGGCGATGCTGACCGAACGGCAGACCAAAATCCAGAACTTTGTAAAGGAACCCTATTATAAAGTGGAACTGTCCGGTGGGGGCATGGTCGCAGTATCGGAACAGATGGCGCAGGAGCAGGATGCCGATACCATGCGGGCTGCCTGTGACGGGCAGTGCGCGGTGGTCGGCAGCATCGAGCGAAAGAGGGTAGAAAAGAAGCCCCCGAAGCTGTATGACCTGACAACTTTGCAGCGAGAAGCAAACCGCTATTACGGTCTGACCGCCAGCCAGACCTTGCAGGCGGCACAGGAACTGTATGAAGAAAAGCTGGTGACGTATCCCAGAACGGACAGCCAGTTCGTGACCGAGGATATGCGCAAGACGGTGGAATCTCTGGTGCTAGCCTTAGATGACGCGGCGGCAGACGTAAGCTGCGTTATTGACAACAGCAAGGTCACAGACCATCATGCGATCCTGCCGACTATGCAGGGTGCAAAGTGTGATAAGGAAAAGCTGTCCGAAACCAAGCAGAAGATTCTTTCGCTTATCATCTGGAAACTGGTGCAGGCTGTGCAGCCGCCGTTCATCTATGAGGATGTGCTTGTGACGGTATGCTGTCAGGGACAGAATTTTACAGCAAAATATAAGGATGTTCTGCAGCCCGGTTATACTGCAAAACCTGTTCCGCTTGTGGAGCCGGAGAAGAACAAGGATGCGTCACTTCCGAACGATCTGGAACAGGGGATGGTTATTCCGGTGGTACGGGCAGAAAAAAAGCAGGGCTTTACTTCACCGCCGAAAGTCTACACCGAAGATACCCTGCTGTCGGCCATGGAAACAGCAGGCAACAAGGAATTTGAAAAGGACACGGAGAAGAAAGGTCTGGGAACCCCTGCAACGCGCGCCGCAATTCTGGAAAAGCTGGTATCCTCCGGCTATGTGCAGCGTAAAGGCAAGCAGATGATTCCTACGGAGGACGGTGTGGCCGCGATCCGCAATATCCCGGACTACCTGAAATCTGCCAGCATGACAGCCGAGTGGGAAAATGACCTGCTGCGGATGGAGCGCGGCGAGATCAAGCCACATGATTTTATGCAGGGCATCCACGGACTGCTCGATAGGATGCTGGCTGACCTCCGGCAGATTCCTACCGTCGCGGCAGCTCCCCATCATAATAAGGTAAGCGTAGGAAGCTGCCCGGTCTGCGGAAACCCTGTACATGAGAGTAAGCTCAGCTTTTGTTGTGCAGACCGCAGCTGCAAATTTGCCCTCTGGAAAGAAAGCAGATACTTGGCCAATATGAGAAAAACGCTGGACAAGAAGATGGCGGTAGACCTTTTGAAGAAAGGCCGCACCCATGTAAAAGATTTTTATTCCGTGAAAAAAGATAAAACGTTCGCTGCCGATCTTGTGATGCGCGTCGAAGAGGGCCGCGCACAGTACAGTCTGGAATTTCCCAAAACAACGATGAAAACGAAAACGTAAAGGAGGTTTGACCCTTGCCACAGATTAACGATATTCGAGAATTGGCGCAGCAGAACGCCCGGTATGTCAGTAACTCGCCACAGGACTGGATGAGTTATCTGGATGTGGCGGCGCGGCTGTACCGCTATTCGTTCACCGATGCGCTCCTGATCCACGCACAGCGGCCCGATGCAACCGCCTGTGCAGAACTGGAACTGTGGAATCAGAAAATGAACCGCTGGGTCAATCGTGGTGCAAAGGGCATCGCGCTTCTGGATGATACCGGACCTCGTACCAAGCTGCGGTATGTGTTCGATATTGCGGACACCCATCTGGTACGCGGCGGCAGAACACCGCTCTTATGGAATCTGGACAGCCACGAGCATGAGCAGGCTATCTTAGACCATCTGGCAGATACCTATGGTTTATCCCAGACAGACAGCATGAACGCTGCTCTGCTGGAACTGGCACAGCAGCTGACCGCCGACAATCTGGATGAAGCGATGGATGGTCTGGCCTATGAGGTGAAAGACACTTTTCTGGAGGAACTGGACGAAGATAACATCCGTGTCCGCTTCCGGGAACTGATGACCAACAGTATCTTCTATACGCTTTCCCGCCGCTGCGGGCAGGAGCCTATGGATGTGCTGGACGATGATGAGTTTATCCGTATCGTGGATTTCAACAAGCTGCCGGTGCTGTCGTTCCTTGGCAATGCGGTTTCCGAACAGTGCGAAGCGGTTCTTTTTGACATTAGCCGTGAGATGCGGAAAATTTACAAAAAAGAAATCACGCAGCAGCTTGAAAAATCTGTTGACAGCTTGTATAATACCAATATAGACTTTAGCACATTAAAGCGTGAAACTGAAGAGGCCACGACCAAAGGAGGACAAGAAAATGGAGTTGACGTATTACCGCAAGGGAGATTATCTGTTCCCGAATCTGGCCGTGCAGGACGAGCCGCAGACCATCGGGAAGTACGGGATGCTGCGCAGGACGTACCTGAAAAGGAATCGCAAGAACTGGTATCAGAGTATGCTGATGAGCGGCAGGCTGAACCAGCATCTGGCGCAGATCGAGGAAGCAGCGGAGAGCAGGGTGGAAACCCTGCTGGACAGCCTGAACGAGAAGTTCCCGGCACCGAGCAAGGAGAAGGACCCGCTGGCATGGGCGGCGCACCAGAACAACCTGACAGCGATGGCCGAGGAGATCGTCTTGAAGGAATTGGTGTACAATTAACCAAAACGACAACAGAACAGGATTTGAGCGAAGCAGAGGAAGAAATTGCCTCTGCTTTTTCTTTTCCTGATCTGCCGACCGTGGAACAGCAGATCCGCGCTATCGAAGCACCGATCCAGGCGCGGTATGCGGATGAAATTGCACTTGATTCCGAAGTGGTCGATGAAATTCTGCGCACGGGCAGCAACCGCAGTAAAGGTCAGCTTCGTCTGATCTACAATTTCATGGTCGAGAAAACCCCGGAAGAATACATGGAGTTCGTGAAAAACGAATATGGTGCGGGCGGCAAAGGCTTTGAAATTGACGGCGCAAAGTATGCAGTCTGGTTCGATGATTTAGGGCTGCGTATTGCAGTAGGCAGCACGGCAAAGGGCGGCACGCTTGTCAATGCGTTTTTGTCGTGGGAGGATACGGAAGCCCGTATGCCAGCGTTCATCTGAACTGGAATCAGGCCGCAGGCCGGATCAACCAGCTTATCCGTGACAGTGAGTATTTGAAGCCGGCAGACTACTCCCGGATGCCTGCTTATGAGCGCGAGCGGATGGCAATGCGGGTGATGGGCTTCTATCACCATCTGTCGAACAACGTGGAGCGGCCTTATCCGCAAGACCTTTACCATGAAGAAGGACGAAATGCTCTCGTCAAAAAACTGGCCGACACCGAACAGTCGGCTGAACTGCTGGAGCAGATGGACACTGCACTGCTGTCCGTGCCGCTGGATTCGGAAGAATATGAGCGCAAGGCAGAATCCCTCTCTATCCTGCACCAGTATGTCGAGGGAACGTACACGATTTTCCCGGAGAAGAAGAGGGCTGTTGAGATTGTGGGTCCTGAACAGGGGCAGATGTCCATGTTTGATTTTATGGAGCAGGAACCGCAATCGAAAGAGCAGTCAACCGCCGCAGCGGTTGAGGAACCCCGAAAGGCAAAAGTCGTTGCACGGTATCAGTCAACGGTGATGATGCAGGAGGGATATATCGAGGATATTGCAATTCTGCAATATTCCGATGGCAAGTTCTATAACCATTACAACTATGACGAAGAAACGGGAACAGGTACAGCAGAAACAGGGCCGTTTAACAGTCTGAATGATGCAAAGGCGGTTATTCGTCAAACGAGAGAAGATAAAAAAGATCCCAATGCCGTGCTGGTTTGTGTTGGCACAGGTGAGTTGGAGGACAAAATCAAAGAAAAGTGTAAGATGCTGCAGATTGATGACAGGGTGAAGTTCCTCGGATTCAGATCGGATGTAAATCGCATTATGCAGGCGTTTGATCTGTTAGTTATGCCTTCTCATTTTGAGGGACTTCCAGTGACAGGTGTTGAAGCTCAGGCAATTGGAGTTCCTGTTCTATTTGCGACAACTATTACAAAGGATGCTGCGATTTTACCGCAAAGCGCGTATTTGAACTTGAGCGATAGTCCTGAAGTGTGGGCGGAGAAAATTCTGGAATATAAAAATATGCAGAGAGAAAATGACCCGCATAAATGGATTGAACAAAAAGGGTACGATATAAAAAAGGAAACGAAAAAATTGGACGACTTTTATCTGGAAAAAAGCAGTATGATATGAAAGCTGCGGCTTAAAGGAAGGTGGGATTTTCAAATGTTTGTTGGTGTATGCGGATATGGTGCAACAGGATCGAGCGCAGTAGTCGGTCTCTTGAAAGAGTATCCAGAATTGGTTGTTTGTGACAAGTCTGAGATTCAGGAAGCTTTCAAGGTGGATGGATTGCAGGACTTGGAATACCATTTGGTAAAACAGTATTCGAGACATATTTCTGGAGATGCTGCAATCGTAAGATTTAAAAAGTCCATTACATATTATAAAACGCCGGTTGTCAAGAAAACGATTCCACCGGAAAAATATATAAAAGCAGCAAATGAATTTGTAGACAGTTTGATTCAGGGAAGTTGGTACGGAATCGACAACATTGATTATAATACAGGGCATCCGTTTTTGAACTTTATTATCTTGTTGTATAAGAAACTGGTGTTCCCAAATTATGAAAAGTTGACAGGACATTCGTTTGATCATTGGCCTGCTCGTAAAATGTATCTTTCCATTAATCCAGAGGGATTTTATGAAAAAGCAAAATGCTATACAGATGAGCTGATACGTGCATCTGGAGCTGACCCTGAACAGACGGTGGTTTTTGATCAGGTCTTTGAAGGAAATGCTCCCCAAAATTGTTTTCCTTTTTTTAGGGACCCAAAGGCAATCGTTGTGGATCGTGATCCTAGAGATTTATGGCTTGTATCAAAATATGCACGAGATGCCAAAGGTGAAGCACGCTTTATGCCTCGCCAGGACGTCAAGGTGTTTGTGGAATATTATAAGCGTCTTAGGGAGAACCAGGAACGAAAAGATACGGATCGGATTTTGTTCGTTCGGTTCGAGGATGTAATCTACAACTATGATGAAACGGTAAAGAGAATTGAAGCTTTTTTGGGTTGTGAAAATCATGCGGAGCCTAAAAAATACTTTAAACCGGAAATTTCGATCAACAACACGAGACTTATGGATCGTTATCCGCAGTGTAAGAAAGAAATAGAATACATAGAGAAAATGCTGCCGGAGTATTTGTTTGACTTTTCAAAGTACCCAAAGGTTGACTATTCTGGAGTTATGTTCTGATTGAGGAGGATAAAAATGAATGTTGCAGTAATTATTGCCGGAGGATCTGGCCACAGAATGGGACAGGATATCCCAAAACAGTTTATAAATGTATATGATAAGCCTGTTATAATTTATACGCTAGAGAGCTTTCAGAATCATCCGCTTATTGATGCAATTGAGGTGGTATGTCTGGAAGGCTGGGATCAAATTCTTTGGGCATACGCAAAGCAGTTTAATATCAACAAGTTGAAGTGGATTGTTCCTGGTGGAAATAGCGGGCAGGAATCTATTCGGAATGGTGTATACAATTTGGAAGGTATATGTAGAGAAGGGGATATTGCTATTATTCACGATGGTGTGCGGCCATTGGTGGAAGATGAGGTGCTTACTGATGTCATAAGAACTGCTCAGGAATTTGGAAATGGCGTTACGTCAATGCCGTACAATGAGCAAATTTTTGTTGTTTCCAAAGAAGATGAAACGACAACAACGCAGTATATTCCCAGAGAGACATTGAGAAGAGTTTCAACACCACAGGCATACGAGTTTTCTAATTTGGACAGACGCTATCATGAAGCGTTTGAAAAGGAAATCGGAATTTATGGATCGTCCTATACAAATACGATGATGGTCGAATTGGGTGAGGTATTGCACTTTGCCGCTGGTTCGGATAAAAACATTAAGTTGACAACGAAAGATAACCTTGAAATGTTTAAGGCGTACTTGAATGGTGCAAAAGATACGTGGCTGAAGTAATCGGTCTTTAATGCAAATTAAGGCCGAAATGAATGAGTCTGCCATGAAATTCTTTTCCTGAGATATTGATGAGGAGGAAGAGTGTAAGTGAAGTTATATGACAATAAAAAATATATTGAAGACGTAGAATATGTGGCAAATCTCGATTTGCCATGGAATAAAATGGCTGATCGGTCTATTTTGATATCCGGTGCAACAGGGCTGATTGGTTCTTTTCTTGTGGATGTTATCATGAAAAAAAATCAAGAGGGGTTAAATTGCGCAGTTTATGCGCTTGGAAGAAATGAGGATAAGGCAAAGGGCAGATTCCGATATTGCTTTGAAGACAGCAATTTTATTTTTGTTCAGCACGATATCAATAAACCACTACAAACTACAGCAGTCGGGGATATCGGATATGTTCTGCATTTAGCTAGTAATACACATCCGATGCAGTACTCGACCGATCCAATAGGAACAATCACGACAAATATTTTTGGCGTGAAATATATGTTGGATTTTTGTGTTGAGCATAGAGCGGGACGATTTGCATTTGCATCATCGAATGAGATATATGGTGAAAATCGTGGTGATGTAGAAAAATTTGATGAAAAATATTGTGGCTACATTGATTCTAACACTATGAGGGCTGGATACCCTGAGAGCAAACGCTGTGGTGAAGCATTGTGTCAGGCATATAAAAAGCAAAAAGAGCTTGACATAGTGATTCCAAGGCTGACTCGTTCGTATGGGCCAACGCTTTTGGCATCTGATACCAAAGCTCTTTCTCAATTTTTGCATAAAGGGATTAATAAAGAGGATATTGTATTAAAAAGCGCGGGAACACAATATTACTCTTACACCTATGTTGCAGATGCAGTTTCTGGATTACTCACAGTGCTTCTTTGTGGAGAATCTGGAGAAGCGTATAATATTTCAAATGGAAAATCGGATATTATGCTTAAAGATTTGGCAAAATTGATAGCCGATTACGCTGGAACAAAAGTTGTATTTGAAATACCGGATGAGATAGAAAGTGCTGGCTATAGCAAGGCTACTAAAGCAAGACTTGATGGAAGTAAGTTGGAAAATTTGGGATGGAGCGCAAAATATGATATAAGAAGTGGCGTGGAGAGAACGATGGACATCCTTGGTGAACTGTGATTTAGTCGGCAGGCAATCTTCGATAGATGGTCAAAGCTGGATTGATTTATCGCAAAATGTCTATCTAAACCGCTTTCGGGTCAGTTTTTCATAGTGATGAAAAGAATAATGCTCTTGTGAAAAGCGCCTTAATTGGGAACTGATGTGACGATATTGGCAAAAACTAGGTTAATGCCTGAATATCGTTATATGGTTTTTTGAATCTTACAATAACGAAGAGGCTTCAATGAAAAAAGATATTAAAAAGAGAGATAGCAATTTAGAATGCTGTAGAATCATAACTATGGCCATAATAGTGTTGAATCATGTAGTTAGTCTGGGGGGGGGGTACATTACCCGAAAATATCATTAAATTGCATGGTCTCAATGGTATATTTGCTCGGTGGAAAATTTGGAACGAATGTATTTGTAATTCTAGGAATTTATTTCCTGTGTGACTCGAAATTTAAAAGTATAAGAATAGTGAAACTATGGATGCAAACATTTTTCTATATGATTGTGTTGAATATAGTTGACACCGTGTTTTTTCATGAAAGAATTGATTCAATTGTGTGGATAAAATCGTTTCTTCCAATTCTAGGAAGAAGCTACTGGTTTGCATCTTCCTATATAATTCTTCTAATTCTGATACCACTTTTAAATTGTGTGTATAGGAAATTGAAAAAGAAGGGCTATTTAATTCTAGTGGGAGTAGCTGTGTTCTCCGTAGTACCCACATTAACATTTAATGGAAATCTGTTTGGCCCCTCTAAACTTGTGCATTATGGCTTTAAACTGTTGCTGTTTGGGCCGATATGGTTTTCATTCTTGTATTTATTGATTAAATATCTTAAAGAAAATTGTAAAAACTACAGAATATTTCAGCAGTCCAAGTGGTTCTATTTTTGGATTTGGCTTGCGTGTTATAGTGTAATGCTGATTACAGAAGTGGTAATGTATTCTTTGGGACTCGGCGGAAACACATTTGCCATGGATAATTTCTCTACAATAAGAGATATGCAATCATTTCCGTGTGTTTTGGGAGCAGCGGCATTCTTTTTGATGTTTAAAAAAATCAACATCGTTTATAACAAAAAAATCAATTTTGTGGCAGCAACAACATTTGGTATTTATTTGCTACATACACATGAAGCAAGTATTTCGATATTTTGGAAAGAACTTTTTTGTCTGGATCGTATATCGCTATCGTGGTACTATGTCCCGTATAGCTGGTTGCTGTTACTATTGATTTTTGGCGTCGGAATTTCAATTGAGTACGCTAGAAAAAAGATTGAAAATATGATTTTCTCAAACAGGAATTTTCTATGCAGATTAAATGCGCTGGATTTGAAAATAAATGGTGAAAGAATTTAGGGCTTAGATGTAGATAAGCCGAGAAATCTTGCAAAGAGCGTTACGGTTGAATAAAAAGTGACAACAAGAATTGGAACAGTTTTTGCCGATGGTCTGATTTTATTGGTCTTTGTGATTGCACTCTTCTTTATTCATCTTATGAGTGGTTCAAGAAAGCAGTTGATTTATGGAGCAGAGGATAGAATATCGGAGAAAAATCGAAGGTGGATTGTTTAATATTGTGTACATTAGAAAGGGTCGAGTTGAAGGAGAGTGTACGAGAACAACTTACTATAGATTGGTATTGCAGAAACAGTCTGAAAAGGTCTAAATGTTGTAAAACTACTATTAAGATAGAGAAAATTGCATTATGATTCGTGAATTTAAAATCAACAATATTGGAAATTATATAGAAGTAATTACACAAATTGATGCGGAACAACAGTATCGTATGTGGTTTCGGGGTCAGTCTGATTATTCGTGGGGGTTAGTACCATCGGTTCAACGAAAAGATGGTATGGGTAAACACTATGAGCAGTATGTATCGACCAATTTCATGATTCATACCATGCGGCTGAATCCTACTGCTCCGCAACGGTATGATCGTGCATCGTGGTTGACGTTAATGCAACATTATGGATTACCAACTAGATTGCTGGATTGGTCGGAATCTCCATTGGTTGCACTGTATTTTGCATTGAGTAGTGATAAAGATGCAAAGACAGATGCAGCTGTTTGGGTTCTAAATCCAATGGAGTTAAATAAAAAAGTGGGCTATGGAGAATATGTGCCTCCGATAAGCTACGATAGTCTAAGAGGTGACCTGGAAGGTGCATTTTCTAATCAAGATAACGATGATAATGAATCACAGGGCAAAATTATTGCGTGTCATGGAGTAGGATGTGACTTGAGAATGTATGTGCAACAGTCGGATTTTACGATTCATAGTACTACTGAACGGTTGGATCAGATACTCAAGTTAGACGAATCCTGCGATTACTTTTATAAAATTCGTATACCGCGGAAGATCAGAAAGAAACTCTTAGTTCAGCTTGATGCGATGGGATTCCATGAAAGTTCTATTTATCCAGATATGGAGCATATCGCAAAAGAACAAGCAACCAGCCATTTCAATTTCTAAAATTGAAATAGAGCAAACAATATGATATACTTACATTAAAGCAATATGAATTTGATGGAGGTGTCCCCTATGCCCCGTCCCAAAGGTAGCAAGAATAAGCCCAAAACTGTGACTGCTGATTTCGCAACGCAGATTGCAGAAAAGCAGTCCGCAAAGGAAGCGCTCACAGCGGAAATCGCATCTATCACCGCAAACATTGACACTTTGAAGGCTGACCTAAAAGTGAAGAAGACTGCTCTGAAGAAGGCCGAAAAAGAAGTGGCAATGCTGGAAGCGAAGAAGGCAAAGGCAGATGCCAAAGCTGCAGAAGAAGCAAAAAAGACAGAAGCAGAGTCCGTTCTGAAAAAGCTGCTGGCCGAAGGCATGAGTGCCGATGAAATTCTCGCAAAACTGAAATAACACGAAAAACCCGTGATGGACAGGCATAACGCACCGTTCATTACGGGTTTTAGAATTATGAGAACATAAGTTCATCCAACGGCAACATCAAACTGAAAATGTGCCGGAAGGTTGAGCTTTTTGATAAACGCATGGTGCTGGGCGTGGTAGTGACGTAGATCATATCCTAGATGATGCAGTTCCAGCAGCTTCACCAGCACCAGATTGAGGTGGATTCCCTTAGCAGCGGCAATTTGAGCAGCATCCAGCCCGCGCTTCGTCATTTGATAGACTTCATCACTGTCCAGCATCAGGTGGGATGTGAAAGCGTTATGCTCGTAAAGAAGGATGTGCTTGTCCTTAATGGTCAGAAACTTGTCCAGGGTATGCAAGTCCATAAGCAGCTGATGCTCCAGATAATGCCCCAGCGCATAGCCGCACACCATCTGCTTTGTCTGTTTGTCCAGCTGGCGATTGATAAGGATCAATGGTTTATCAAAATAGAGCGAAAGCAAACCCAACATATCTTTAATGCGGGAGGTTTCACTGATGTCCAGACTGCAACTGCGCGCGATCCGTTTGATGTTGCGAGTTCCGGCACTTTGGACAAGTTCGTTGGCAGCTCGGTAGATAAATGCAGAATCCATAATGTGATCTCCTTTCGGGGATGGCATAGTGAATGGAACAGTGATTTACAGGTTCATGATTCGTTCTTTTTCTCGTTTTTGTTCTCGGTACTTAAAATAGGCTTTGTGCATTTCATACATGATGCCGTCCATATCCTGCGGGGTCAACTCTCCGCTGGCAAATAGCTCAGTAAGCTCGAATGCGAGATGCTGGGCTTCTATTTTGCCCTTTTTTCCGTAGGCTTCGGCGGCACGTTCGATAAATAAAGACTGATCCGGCTGTAAATAGGTCAAAGGTACATGGAATATGTCGGCCATCTTTTCAAGCATTTCAATACTGCGAGGGTAGCGGCCATCCCGCTCCCATCCGATGATCGTTCGTTTGTTGATACCCAGACATTGTGCCAATTCGTCCTGTGTTAAAGAATGTTTTTTTCGCAGATCGCGGACTTTCTCTCCAAATTTCATGTTTGCAACCTTTCTATGGCGTAGTTATCGTGCTGTAACAATGTGCAACGGGATTTGTAAATATTCAATCTGGAAGATGCAACGAATTTTCACATTTTCCTCTTGACACGGCGACACGACTTGCTTATAATATATGCTATATTCTATCATCTTTTGGATTATTATACCGTAAAAATCGTAAATATGCAAGATGAAAAAGGTGAAAAAAGAGCGGAAGTTCAAAAGGTGAAATTGAATAGAAGAAAAGAAGAAACTTAAACCAACACAAAGGAGGCCGTGAGAAGATGAGCAACGGAGAACATGAAATCCGCACCCCCAAAGGGCTGCGGATCGGGAATCGCAGTGTCGTTGATGGAAAGAATATGCTTCAGATCAAGCGTGGTGGCTGTGAAGATTATATTTCTGCTGAATCTCTGGTGGAGTGTATTCACGGCCTTCCTGTGAAGAGTATCGAATTTTTCACAGCAGAGAACCAACGGAAAGAAGCCTGAAGCAGAGTGCTTCATCGGACACTGAAAGCGCAGAGGTGGAATCTTAGGCGGCACTTGGTTAGCCGACCAGCTCCATCAGACGTTCTTTTGGGTCTACAATATAATATCTGTTTGTTTAGAGCGATACCGTAGCAATATGTGATATAGGCCGGAACAGAATGAGCGAATGCAGCGCAGTAGTGCGCCTGTGAGTAACTCATCCTGTTCCGGTTTTTTTGATTTTTTTTCAAAAACACCTTGCGAAATGCCCTTCCAGCAATTCTATATATGAGAGACTAAACATCACACCTTAAAAGTGAATCATAAAATAGCGATGCAGTAGGAGAAGTCTTAGACTTCCCGTTCAAAAAAAAACGGGTAAGTCTGGGACAACTTTTGCTGCATTTTTTGTTTCAGACCGCCCGCAGCCAAAAGGCAGAAAGGTGGACATTATGATGACATTCAAGGATCTGAAAAAGCTTGTTGAACTCCCTTTGTACAAGGAACAGCGTGTTCCAACCGTGAAGGCACTTGAGGTATCTGGTGTGCCAGTGGTTACCGAAAAGGTCTTGGAAAATCATGGCAGCATCAATGTCTACCAGAACGGTTATGTGATCTACCGGGCGCACAAGAGGGTGACAGTTTTTTCTCTCCGCGACTGTGTACATTATAAATATGATGCAGCAGAAGGGGCGGGACATCACATTGAGGAAGAGGAATTTGATGAATACGAGTGGCACATCCGTCTGGTTCTGGAAGGAGAGGATCGGATTTTTATGAACTATGAGATCATCCAAGGAAAGTGGATGCCATCCCGTGAGGACAGGGAGTATAAAGAAGAAATCCTGGAGGGAGTCGATGGAGCAGTCAGCACACTGGAAAGAATGATAAGTGAGGAAAGAGTGGAAGAATTGCTCTCTACTTTGACTGATTTGCAGAGAAAGGTCGTTCACATCCACCTGTTCCATGGTCTGTCTTTCACAGAGGCGGCAAAACACCTTGGCATGACTCGCCAGAATCTTACCGGAATTTATAACGCAGCAATTTACAAGATACAGAAAAAGCATTTCCGGGCATTGTGCAGCTGCTAACAGATACATAATTAAAAGATGAGCCGTCCAATCAGAAAACACGCTGAATTGGGCGGCTCAAAAATTTTTTGAACTTTTTTCAAAACACCTTGCGAAATAGCCCTTTTCCGATTCTAGGAGTGAGAGGACACAAAAATTCTCCACCCCAATCGGAAGGTTCACAAAATGTTCAAAAAGTTTTTTGAAAACACCTTGCGAAATGACCTTTCTCCGATTCTAAGGATGAGAGGACAATACAAAACCTCTCACCGGAACCTTGAAAATTGAATAAGCCATCCCAGAGAGATACTTCTGATACTGAATGTGCATCCTGCGTGTCTTGTCAGAGAAAACGCCGCTGAAATATGGGGCAGGAACGGGCTGGGGCAGAATGGCAAAGCTCAAATAACAGCAGATACAATGCGGCGGAGTGTCGCAAGATGCTCCGTCGTAGGAATGTACTGTTATTTATAATAGTGCAAATGGGTGGCACATCAGAACAATCTGACCGCGATGGCGGAAGAGATCGTGCTGAAGGAATTGGTGTACAACTAACCGCTGACACAACCGAACAGGATTTGAGCGAAGCAGAGGAAGAAATTGCCTCTGCTTTTTCTCTGCCCAGTCTGCCGACCGTGGAACAGCAGATTCGGGCAATCGAAGCCCCGATGCAGGCCCAGTATGCCGATGAGATCACGATTCCGGCAGAAGTTGTGGATGAAATCCTGCGGACGGGAAGCAATCGAAGCAAAAGCCAGCTCCGCCTTATCTATAACTTTATGACCGAACAGATCCCGGAAGAGTATACTGCTTTCGTCAAAAAAGAGTATGGCGAGGGCGGCAAGGGCTTTGAGATCGGCGGCACAAAATATGCAGTCTGGTTCGATGAGTTGGGTATGCAGATCGCCGTTGGAGATACGGTTCGGAACGACCCCAAAAACAAAGCATTTCTGTCCTGGGAAGATGTCAGCTGCAGAATCCATCAGCTTCTGCAGCAGGGAGAGTACGCACCAAAGTCTGTCCTGGATGCAGCCCGTGGCAATGCTCTGCATGAACACGCAGAAGCCCTAAGCTATATGGAACGCGATATGGCAGAGGGCGTGGCAGAGATGGTCTTTGCCGATACGTCCATCTTCTCCGGCGGATACCCGGAACTTACAGAACGACTTGCAAAGTTGATTGACCAGCCGGAATTTCTGGCTGACCTGAACGAACGTCTTTTGGGACTGGCAGAAGCCTACGCCGAAGATAAAAGCGTGATGCGGATGCCGTTCTATCGCCCGGACAAAGTATCCGAACAGTTTCAGAAGTTTGCCCTCCCGTTCCAGCCGTATCAGGCAAGAGAGGGCTTTCAGTGGAATGAGCAGGAAGTCTTTATCACGGAAGATGAGATCAATGCTTTCCTTGCAGGCGGCGGGCCGTATTCGGATGGCAGGCTGGCAACGTACAGTTTCTTCCTTACCCATACAGAGAAAGCAGAACGCGCGGCATTTCTGAAAGACCGATACGGTGTGGGCGGCAGCAGTCATGCACTTTCCCGTGCAGATAATTCCCATGCCAGCTATGACGGCAGAGGTCTTGAACTGGCACGGGGCATCTATGGAAAGCCGGATGCGCTGGTAAAGCTGAACTGGAACCAGGCGGCTGAACGAGTTGCAAAGCTCATTGACCAGAGTTTGTATCTGAAGCCTGCGGATTACAGCCGGATGCCGAGTTACGAGCGTGAGCAGATGGCAAATCGGGTAATCGGTTTCTACCATCGTCTGCCCGATGAAGTAGAGCGTCCATTTAAGCGGGAATTGCTGAATGAGGATGCCAGAAAGAAACTGCCCACCATGCTGGCTGACCCGGAACAGGCGGTAGAGCTTCTGGAAAAGATGGATGCAGCACTTCTTTCCGTGCCGCTGGATTCCCCGGAATATGCGGAAAAATCAAAGACGCTTGCTGAACTGCACCAGTATGTCGAGGGAACGTACACGATCTTCCCGGAAAAGAAAAAGGCTGTTGAGATTTCTGTTTCTGAGACAGGACAAATATCGCTTTTCGATATTTGGGCGCAGGAACAGGAATCGAAAGAGCATTCAACCACCGCAGTGGTTGAAGAACCCCAGAAGCAGGCGGCAAAGTACAGCAGAAATGTCGGGGATTATCTCTATCTGGAAGATGACCGCCTTTATAAAATCGAACGTGTTACGGATTCTCTGATCTATCTGAAAGATATGGAGCGTCCTGCATGGGTGGCGCGGGTGCTTCGACCGAACCAGTATGATGCAGAACTGGCAAAGAATCCGCTGAATGATTATTTTGCAGAAAAGAATCCGACTTCACAAAAAGAAGAACAGGCTGTGCCTGTGGCAGAGGAAAGCCGCACGGATGATTCGGATGTTCCGGTTTATTACGAATCTTTTGCCTATGCAGCAGAGAATGGCGAGGTGGATTTGTACCGCATTTCCAGACAGCTCAATGAAGATTGCAGAAATGCCATTGAAGAAGCGATTGCAGACAATTTCGATGGAATGCACCTTGCAGACGATGCTACGAAATCCGTCGTTGAACAGTTCGGCATGGAGCGTATGGGCTATATTCTGGCGTATACGCTGAATTATAACAATCACGACGGACGGTATTCGCACAGCAATAAGGAATGGGCAGAGACCACCTGTAAAGGAGAACGCGGTAACAACATTCGTCCTGACTGGATCGTGTGCAGTCACCCGGCTGTGCTGAACGGATTTGTGGATATGTACCGCAAAGAACTTGAGACTGAACAGCAGAGGGAGCCGGAAAAGCCTTTTGTGCAGCAGTTCTATGTTGTGACAGATTTGCAGACCAATCCGATGCAAATTGAGAAGTTCGGGGATCTCGATGATGCAATGTCCTGCTATCAGCAGGTTCCGAATTTTCATCTAAAAGCCCTTGGCGTAGAGAAAATGCCTGACCCACTTCCGGGCAGTCTGGACATTGTGCAGTGCAAGAACGGTATCGACACGATTGTGGAGGACTACAAGAAAGTTCCGGGCTGGGATAATCCGTACATCCAGAATCATGTTGTTGCATTGGTGGCAGAAGCATTGAAAGTGCAGGATGTGGCGGTAGCCTATGAGATCAACGATGGCTATTTTCACATCCAGACCAGCGAGGACGGCTACGACTATACCTTATATAGTAAGGACTTCACAGTAATGGACGGTGGCATTGTTGAAACAGACGAGTACAGACCCGTGCAGGAAGTGATGGAAGAAGTTCTGGCAGAACACGGACACAGCGTTTCTGAGTGCGGTGTGATTAGCGCTGAATATCTTCAGGAACAGTCCTACCGTGCAGAAACACAGCGGGCAGAAGCGATGAAAGAAAAGCTGGCGGCAGAGAAGCCTGCGCCAGAAGCAAGCATCAGCTTTTATGTGGCAGAGTGTGCAGAGTTCCCAGTGATGGGTGAGTTCCATGACAATCTGACCTTGGAGCAGGCATTGGAAGTCTACGATAAGATTCCGGCAGAGCGGATGAACGGAATCAAGAGCATTGGCTTTTCCCTTGAGGATGGAAGCATCTATTCGGGAATGTTTGACCTGATGGTAGGTGGAGAAGTGCAGGCAGAAATCGTCAACCATATCCAGCATTACCGGGAAAGTCCGCTGGTGCAGAAAGCAATTTCGGATATGAAAACGCTTTTGGAAAAGCGGCAGGCAAGCAAGGAGTTAGAGGAACGCCCCAGCACCCGGCAGTCTGTTTGTGAAGCGTTGAAGAACCGCAAAAAGGCGCAGGAACAGGAAAAACCGAAGAAGGCAAAGAAGAAAGGAGAAATGGAACTGTGAGCAAGGTGAAGTTTAATGCAGATGAGATGATGGTTATGGCAATGTTTGAGCAGCCGACACGGACGGAAACCATGAGATATATCGAGGAAGTTGTTCCGTTTGTCGAGGGCGATGTTGAAGTTTTTTCGCTGGTAGCATCGACCATGAAAAAGATGCGCTCTATTTCGGACATGGAATTTTCCAGACTTGACCTTAAACCGTATCTTCAGGATGTGGTGGCAAAATGAATATCAATCAGTATGCGGTCTATCAGCTGAAAGAAATTGCAGAACTTGCTGCGTATCGGTCGCGCTCGTATCAGTATTTGACGGAACATCATTTTCAGGTGATCGTACAAAATTATCAGCAGGCGTATTTTACAAAGTTGTTTACATCGGACACACCAGAGATGATTCGGAAACGGTTGGAAGAGCATCGACCGAAAAACTTCCGTGGTCGTCCATTTGGTATCGGTGATGTGATTGTCATAAACCAACAGGGAGAAATTACGGCGTATTTCGTGGATAAGGACTCCCTTGTTGTGGTTGCTGGCTTTATCCGCAGTAGTAGCTCTGGCATTCTGGTTACACTTGACACGAAGAATCTTTTTATAGATGGATGTGCTGGAACGTGGATGGCAACCGAAGAATGCGTGGTAGAAAGCCAGCACTTTTTTCTGATGCAGCATGAAGTCTATAAGGAAAAAGCACCGAACGTGATTGTAGATGCTTCTGGCAAACTGGTTTCCACTGAAATCCGAAAAGGGTTGGATGAGGATGCCAGAAAAAAGATTCTGGATTATCTGCATCCACCGCTGATAGAAAAGCCGGTGAATCAGAAGTTTTCACTACACCAGATGGAACATTATCAGAAGTTCTATGAGAACGGGGAATATGTTCGGGCCGTAGAATCCACTACGGAACAGAATTACAATATGATTGATGGCTGTGCCAACAATCTCCCGAAGCCTCGCATAATCAACGGACGGGAATCCGTTCTTGATAAATTGCGAATCAGGCAGATGGCACGGGAAAAGCAAAAGAGTAGCCAAGAGCAGTCGGCTGATATGGAACGGAACAGGAAGTGATGAACAAGTCCTATCCTGGAGATATAGCAATCTCTGGGATAGGACTTGTTTCCACTTTGGCAACAAAAAGTAAAATATTTAATTCTTGAGGTTGAAGAAAGAAATCTCGTGGACATTTGATGCAGCGGAACCATACATAAATTCTTATGTTCAGTTCTGTGGAGAACATAATCAGCAGACATTCAGAGTAATGGAAGCATCTGTTGTTGCCCGGATGCAGAGAGTTCCCTGCAAACAGGCGTTGGAAGAAATATTTCAGGATCGCTTTGTGGAATTACAAAATGGTTTCTTGAAATACAGGGACGCTTAAAGACTGAAAATAGTGCAAGAGCCACCATAGGCTTACCCAACAAAAGGGTAGCGTATGGTGGCTCTTTTTTGCTTAAAGGGTCTGTTCTGTTCGCTGAGTGTGATCTCGAATGTGGTGCTGCCCCAAGATGTTGTCAACATTGGCGCAGGCTGTTCGTAATTCTTTCTGATAATCTTTATAATAGGTATAGGTGTCGTATTGAGCCGCTTTCAAGGCAAGTAATCGTTCTTTTTCAAGCTTCAAATCTTTCATCTTCGGAAGTGAGCCGTCTGGATTTTGTGCTTTCAGAATCTGGGCGGCTTTTTCGTGCTTCTCAATTTCATCAGCGTGATCCTTGCGAAATTTTCCTTTGAAGCGAGCTTTCAAAAATTCATTGTAGGTGGATTTTGTGGAAAGATACTGACCCAGATGGTGGATTTGCTCATTCACAGATTTGATTTGTGTTTCGGTGTCCTTTGTCTTTTGCCGTGCATCGTGCATCTGTAATGTGATGCTATCGTAGGTTGTCTGTAAATTTTCTCTGGTATCGAATCCGTTTTCCTGAATGTAAGCTACGGTCTTTGCCATCTGCTGAAGATTGGAAATTTTGACTTTTTGAGCATAAGCTCTGCTCTGTTGAGCCTTAATACAGTTCTGCAAGTCCACAACAAGACGCAGATCAGAGCGAATGAAGAGAATGGCAATCGGGTCTGCATGGTAATCGGGCATGGTCTGTCGTTGCTTTTCTTCTTGCTCAGCAGCAAGTGCATTGGCTTCAAAAAGATTGAGCAAATAATCTTTATCAAAATTTGTGCCTAAAGAGCGACCAGAAATGTACTTCTCTCGCTCTGGATGCAGATAGCTATATCTTCCCCGATTTTCTTTCACATGAATCTTATACTTTTCAAATAACTGGCTTTGAAAATCTTCAAACGAAATTGCGGAGGAAGAAATCTCTGAAACGGCATTCCGAACAAACTGCTTACGAGTCTGAAATGTTGTTTCCATTGGATTCATGCCATCAGCAATGATCTGTTCGTTTATATCTTCCAGCTCTTTCTGACCTCGCTTTTGCAACCAGTATTCAGCTTCAGTGATTTTATGTTGAGCCGGAGAGAGAAGATCGACCTGATACAGATTTTCACGCTGGCATAGATTCATAAGTTCTTGCTGTAAGTATTTTAGATAATCTTTTGTCAGGTGATGTTTGTATCCTGCTTTGCAGTCAATGCTGCGTGTGGTGTATGACTGTGGCTCTATGTCCAGTTTCCGTAAGCTGTTGATTATGATATGAACATGGATGTTGCCACTGCCATTATGTCCATCCGTGTGAGTACAGACCAATGCTTGATGGCCGGGAAGATGATTCTTCACAAATTCAAGTCCCAGGGTTTGTGCTTTCTCGCCAGTAAGATGGTGTTCGTCTTTATCGCGCGGATCAAAACTGATGATATAGTGATGGGACTTGACTTCGTCGTATCGGTAGTTTTTTCGATACTGGTCATTGAGCATTTCGCACTCAAGATCAAAGGTGTCGGGATTGCAGTTTACTCCATTCATGTGAAATTCGCTGCGGAGCATCATGCTCCCGTTTTCATCAAGGAGCGGTTTTAAGTGTCGTTCATCATGCTGGTATTTCAAATAGCAGACTGCCGCACTGTAATCAGCGTTTTTTATTGCGATGTGTTTTAACACGGCCATGATAGGTTCCCCCTAATTTGATTGCTTCCTGCCGAAGCTGCCATAATGCAGTGAGATGGCGGTTGATCTCGTCCTGCATTGACTTGGAATAGAAACCGCCAGAGTGGAAGTATTGGGCAATCTGATTTAGGTTGTTGCCGATGGCAGAATACTCAGCAATCAGTTTTTGAAGTTCGGGAAGTTCTGCAGTGATGTTGTAGTGGACTTCGATGCGTTCGTCCAGCGCACTCTTCCTGACATAAACGGCAACCGGATAGCCTGCCTGTTCAGCAGAAATGGAAATAGAAGCGTACTCGGCATCCGTAAAACGTACCATTACGTTATTTGTTCTTTTTATCTGCTCGCACTTTTTTCTTCTGCCCATAGATAGAAACTCCCTTCAAATTTATTTGCGAAGCAAATCCCGACAAGCCGTAGGCGGTCGGCTGCGACCACTTTAGTGGAAGCCAAATAGCCAAAATCAGAGATTTTGTGCGTACCGAGGGAATGGGGAAGCGGAATCCCCATCAAGATTGCCGGTAACGAAAAATCACGAAAGTGAATTTTGAGTTACTCCAGGCGAATCTTGCGCTACTTACGGTGGAAGCCGTAGCCTTACGCATTTTTCGGGTTCTTCTATCTTTAGAATCGTGCAGAGCGTGTTTCGCAAGGTGTTTTTGAGAAAAATCAAAAAAATTTTGAAATACCTTGCGAAATGGCCTTTCTCCAATTCTATAAGTGAAAGAGGTTGACACACCACCCAAAAAACAGAAAGGAATGAGTGAATGACCGAAACAACTGCACGAACCTATCACACCATGGAAAGCCTGCGCCAGATGGCGCAGACCGATCTCCGTAATGTGAACCGCAAGGAACTGGTAGACATCAACGAAGTGGAAATTAGAAAAGACTTGTCGCAGCGGGAGCGGATGGTCGATTTCATTTCGCAGATCAAGAACCCTTATTGCTATCTTGACAAGGGCATGGTAGTGAAGATCAGCTTTGCAGGAGAGAACCGATTAGAGGACACACTGAAAAAATGCGCACGGACGCATAGAAGATAAAAAAGAATAAAGTAGAAGAAAATCTGCACTTTAACATATTAAAGTGTTGACATAGACCGCGAAATATGAGATAATGGCTTTGGGTCAAAACAGAATATGCTAACTAAAGCCGATAATTTTCTTGGTTTATTGTCAGAACGACAAATAGATTAAGGAGGTTATCGGCTTTTTATGTTTTTTCAGGAAAATGGACAATATCGCTGCGCTGTGTATCTTCGATTGTCACGTTCGGACGGCGATCAGCAGGAAAGCAACAGCATCAAAAATCAAAGAGCCTTACTGAACGATTATCTGGGAAAGCACCCGGAACTGCATAAGGTCGATGAGTATGTAGACGATGGATACAGCGGTACGAATTTTGAACGCCCGGATTTCAAACGGATGATGCAGGACATTGAGAATCGGAAAATCAACTGTATTATCGTCAAAGACTTATCACGATTCGGCAGAAACTACATTGAAACAGGACGTTATCTGGAAAGAATCTTTCCATTTATGGGAGTCCGATTTATCGCCATCAACGATCATTATGACAGTGCAGAAGAAAACGATGATAAGGGACGCATCCTGATTCCGTTCAACAATCTTATCAACGATACCTATTGCCGTGACATTTCCATGCGTGTCAGAAGTCACTTGGATGTAAAACGGAAAGAAGGACAGTTCATCGGCAGCTTTGCAGGATACGGGTATCAGAAAGACCCGAAAGACAAGAATCATTTGATTATAGATGAATACGCGGCGGGCATCGTGCAGGAAATCTTCAAGCTGAAGCTCAACGGGATGAGCGCACAGCACATTGCAAACCATCTGAATGAATTGGGAGTTTTGCCGCCAAATGAGTACAAACGAGCCAGCGGATTCAATTATACTTGCGGATTTCGAGCGGGACTGAACCAGAAATGGACGGTGGTATCGGTCAATCGGATTCTGAAAAATGAATCCTATACGGGAACCTTGATTCAAGGCAAACGTCGGAAAATTAACTACAAAATAAAAAAGAGTCAGGATGTTGGGACTGATAACTGGATTCGTGTCGAGGGAACACATGACGCGATTATCAGTAGAGGTGAGTTCCAACAGGTGCAGCAGTTGATGGAATTGGATACACGCACTTCACCTAGTCAGAAAACAGTATATCCATTATCAGGCTTTCTGCGCTGCGCTGACTGCGGACAGAACATGATTCGGCGCACGGTGACAAAGAAAGGAAAGAAATATCAATACTATCACTGTTCTACCTATAAGAATGGCGGAGATTGCACTCCGCACATGATAAACGGCGAGAAGCTGGAAGGAAGTGTTTTGGCGGCAATCCGGCATCAGGTTGCACTTCTTGTTGAAGCAGAACAGGTGTTATCTCATGCAGACCTGGCAAGCGGTGAACAGATTGGCGTAAAAATTTTGGATGGACAAATCAATGCACTGGAAGCGGAATTGGAACGATACCGTAATTTGAAAGTTCGGCTGTATCAGGATTTCTGCGATGATGTTGTCAGCAAGGAAGAGTACAGTGAGATGAATGCCCGGTTTGCGCAGAAGATAAAAGAGGCGCAAGACAAAATTCAGGCGATTCAGGATAAAAAGCAGGAGGCGGTCAAGCATGACACAATGCTTCCCGGTTGGTTGGAAGAACTGAAACAGTACCAGCACATTAAAACGCTGGAACGGCGGGTGGTGGTAGAACTAATCGACCACATCGACATTCATAGTAAGGAAGAAATTGAAATTCACTTCTGCTTTGAGGACGAACTACACAGCATTACAGAAAAATTCATGGAATATCAGGCGCATAACGGGAAAGAGGTGGCAGAAGAATGAGGTGGGTAAGTTACACACGTTCAATCTCCAGCAGGATCGGAGAAGAAAATCCTGCCAATACGATTGCAGAACAGAATGCAAATATTGAACAATACTTGAAAAATAAAGGGTACAGAATATCAGAAAAGTACAGTGACCGCAAGAGATCGGCAGAAGCAGCCGATGGTTTTGATCGAATGGTGCAAGACGGCATGACACAAAAATTCGATGCGGTTGCCGTTGATTCCATCTTCCGTTTTGGCAAGACATTGCCATTTGCCATTGAGGTATTACAGAAAACTTTTTATCCGGTTGGTATTCAGTTTGCTGTTGTTGAGGATGATTTTTGCAGTACAGACCGAACAGCGGACGAAGTGGAACAGTATTTTAAGGAAAAGGCCATTGAGAAAATTCGATTTGAATTTATAGCGAACAGACAGGACAGCTTTGAAAAAGGAGTGCTGACACATCGGCAGGCAAAGTATGGATATGACATATCAGAAGATCGTAGGAGCTTTGTGCTTGATTCGGAAAGCGCATACATTGTGAAACTAATTTTTCAGATGTATCTGGAAGGAATGACGCTTCAAGAAATCGGAGCGGCATTGGACGCACAAAATGTCCCATCGCCGCAAATTCAGATGACTCGAAATAAAAAGGTGACGAGGAAAACAAAATGGCCTGTCACGACAATTCGCTCTATTCTGGTGAATCCACTCTATATCGGAAAGCTCACATTGAAGCTGTCCGGTGCTGAGAAGAAGATGGAAGTTCCACCAATCGTATCAGAGGAAGATTTTCAAAAGGTGCAGGAAAGAATCAATGATTCGGTTAAACTTCCTGCTCCTAAACGGAGATCAACGCCCAATATCCTTATCAAGAAAATATATGACCGGGCAAGTGGAGAACGCTTGTTGTGCAGAACGACTGAGGACGAAACAAGGCAGATATATTCTTTTGACAGAAAATATAAGTGCTTTAGTGGGAAAGCACCCTATATTGAAAGCACTGAAATTTTTGATGCGATTCGATCTTCATTGAAAACAGCGCAGGAGCAGGCAAGATATATTGGCAGATTACTGGAATCGGACAAAGATGAAGTTAAGCGATGCCAGAATATTGTGCTTCAGCCTTATAGGAAACAGGCAAGAACACTTATGGATGCGCTGTCTGAAAAAGATGTTGAGAGAACTGCTGTCTACCGGAAATATGAAAGATGTGAAATGGAACAAGAGCAGTTGGAGGATTTTGAATCTCAGTATCAGGCAGAAATAGAAGAACTGGAAGCAGAGTTCAAGAACATTATGATGAAAGTTTCCGTAATAGAGAAGGCGTTCAGTTATGTAAATCCATGGCTGACAAAATTTCAAGACCTTACGACTCCTGAAATACTGGAACGGACGCACATCAAAAAATATGTGGAGCGGGTTTGGATTGAGGATTTTAAGCGAGTAGAGGTTGTTTTGAAGGGAGAAGAATGGACAAGATTCTTCCCGGAGGAATGGCTGAGAAACGGAAAGGAAAATTAAAATGGCTAGAAAGAGCAGAAAAAACATAATGCCGCAGAGTGCTGCACCGGAGATTCGTATTTCCGAAGAAGTCAATCTTCTGCGTACAGCAGCGTATGCACGATTATCCTCGGAGAACAGCGGGCATGAAACAGAAGATACCCTGAATACGCAGATTCTGCAAATCCATAATTATATAAAGGAACATCCAGAGCTGACACTGACGGATACCTATGTGGACAATGGCTTTACTGGAACAAACTTTGACCGCCCGGAGTTTGAGCGTATGATGCAGGATGTGCGGACAGGGAAAATCCAGTGTATTGTGGTTAAGGATTTGTCCCGCTTTGGTCGTGACTACATTGAAACGGGCAACTATCTGGAAACGATTTTTCCGATGCTTCATATCCGGTTTATTGCTATCAATGATGATTTTGACAATATCCGGCAGTCGGATGTGGACAGTCTTGCAGTCCCCATCAAGAACATGGTAAACAGCCTGTACGCAAAGGACATCTCAAAGAAAATTGGGCTGAGCTACCAGATGCGTAGGGAAAAAGGAATCCCTACTTCATGGTGTGTGCCGTATGGCTATCGCATGAATGAACAGAAAAGTCAGTATGAAGTGGCAGATGAAGCAAAGTATGTGAAGCTGATTTATCAGTGGTATCTCATGGGTCTGAGTACGAATGAGATTGCTCGGAGGTTGGAATTTCTGGAAGTGCCTCGTCCGAATGAACATCTGAATCGTAGACTGCACGAGGGACATGATACGACTTTTAATAAATGGCATTCCAGTTCTGTTCTCCGTATTCTGGATAGTCAGGTATATATCGGAAATTTGGTGACGGGAAAAACCCGGACTGCCTCTTATAAAGGAATTGGGCTGCACCCGGTAGATAAGGAAGAATGGCATATTGTGGAAAATGCTCATGAGGCAATTATCTTGAAGTCCGATTTTGAAATCGTGCAGGAAAAAAGAAAACATAATAAGGAAAGACGAAATAATGCAATGGCTCGTTCAGAACAGGTGCGGACAGAGTGTAGGAATCACTTTGCAGGCATGGTGTTTTGCGGCTGTTGTCGGCGCAGCATGACATTTGTGCGTCAGGTGCATAAAACGGAAGAGGAAAGCTATTTTGGAGTATTCCAGTGCAAGAGAAAGAAAGGGACAACACCATGTTCCTATCATACTGTGCCAGAAAAAATGCTTATGATGGTAGCAATGAAGCAGATTCATCATCTTGTTTCTACCATGTGCGAAGAAGAAAAGATGGTAAAAGAAATGCTGAACAACGGTGGTCTGGATTCCACCCGTTCCATCAAGGTGAAAGAAAACTCGATTGCATTTCGGATTCAGGAAACCGAAGAACGGCGGCTGCGCTTATATGAGGACTATAAGGCAGAAATTCTGGATGAAGAAGAGTACAGTCAGTTAAAAGAACACTATATTGCTGAAAAGCAGCGGCTGGAACAGGAATTGCAAAAGCAGCGGCAGCGGTCATTAGAACTTGAAAAGAGAATGAGAATTTGCGATGAACAGATGGAGCGGATGAGAGCTATTCTGAATCAGAAGGAATTTGATGAAGAACTGGTACATGAGCTTATCAAGAAAATCTATGTGGGCATCGACAATTCGGTAGAGATCGAGTTTAAGTGCAGTGACCCGTATCAAGAGGTTCTGGCATTTGTGGCGGAGGTGCAGAATGAATAATAAGATTGCGATTTATCTTCGATTATCTCTGTCAGATGGAGATTTGAAAAAGGGAAGCAAGGATGAGAGCAATAGCATTGAAAACCAGCGGCTTTTGCTCCATTCCTATATTGAAAAGCAGGACGATCTCTCAGGCGAAATTGTGGAGTATGTAGATGATGGCTATACTGGAACGAACTTCAATCGTCCGGCGTTTCAGAAGATGATTATTGACCTGAAGCAAGGGGAGATAAAGACCATAGTGGTCAAAGATTTGTCCCGGCTAGGGCGTGATTATATTGGCGTGGGCGATTATATTGAGCAGATTTTTCCATTGATGGGTGTCCGCTTTATAGCAGTGAACAATGCCTTTGACAGCATGAAGCTGAACAACGGCACTCCGGGCATCGAAGTTGCAGTCAGCAATCTGGTGAATAATCTGTATAGCCGTGACATTGGAAAAAAGGTTCGTGCGGCATTGGAAGTGAACTGGAAAAGTGGCAAAGCTACATCTGTTAATGTACCGTTTGGTTACGTCTGGAACGGGAAAGGCAATCAGCGATGGGCGATTGACCCAGAAGCAGCGGCCTGCGTCCGAAAGGTGTTTGATTTGGCATTATCTGGGCGCAATACAACGCAGATCGCCTATGCGATGAATGAATTGGGCTTGCCGACACCAGGATTGTACTCTAAACGGAAAAATACCATAGTAGGCGGCAATGCAATTATAGCCCCGGAGAGCGAAATACTTTGGAATCCAGGAATCGTCTGGAGGGTGCTGCGGCGGTACGAATATACTGGGGCTTTGGTGATGGGCAGAAGGAAGAAACTTGATGTGAATACTACGGCGTTCCGCACCTTGCCGGAAGATAAATGGATTATTACGGAGAACACCCATGAAGCGATCGTTACAAAAGATGAGTATTATCAGGCGCAAAAGGCAATCCGCAATGTTGCTCCGATCCAATACAAGACCGAAGATGATTTTGCTCTGAAAGGCAAAATATGCTGCGGAAACTGCCTGAGACAGCTCCGGCATGAGAAGCAGTATGGCGAAATGGTATTCTGTTGCGGTCACAAAAGGTCAGTGGGGAAATTCTCGCACTGCTATTCAGGCTATTACAGAGAGCAGGCGGTCAATTCAAGAGTTGCCCGCGCTATAAAAACGGTATTTACAGCATTGGAAGTTGTGAATCAGGGAATGCAGGAGAAAAAATCCATAACCTTGCAGTGTGTAGATGTTGATGATTTGAAAAAGCAGGCAGAAATGATTCGGGCAGAGCAAATTAAACTCTATGAATCGTATGCAGATGGGATTCTGACCCGCAATGAATATCTGGAAAAGAAGAAAGGACTTGGGGAAAAGCTGGCAGATTTGCAAGAGAAGATTCGTATAGAAGAGGAAGAGCAGGAAACCGCAGATGAACTGGATGAGGAAATCCGCAGTCTGACAAAGCAGGCAAGTCAAAAAACATACATAGGAGGTCTGACCAAGGAATGTGTGGATGCCTTTGTCAGCATGGTTTATCTGTATGACGATCAGACGATGAAAGTTGAGTTTAACTGTGAGGATGTGATTCGGAGAGCATTGGAAAAGTATGGCGCATAACTGCATAGAAACAGCGAGGTGAGCAAAAAAGAATGCCCGTCTGGTTGAGAGGATTCGCAAATCTTCTCGATCAGGCGGGCATTTCATTCCGTAGGAATGGAGATTAGTCGTTATGTACGGTCTTTTCCCAACGATGGAAAACAGCTTCAAAGAAGTCGTGACCAAGGACTCCTTCACCAATAGGGCCGAACTTCTCCCGATAGGATTTAAGAATAGCCGTAAAGTCTGGATTTTGAAATCCAGTATATTTGTCAAGGGAACACAGCTTTTGATAATCAGAAAAATAGGAAAGCAGTTCGCTGTCGGTCTTTTCTTCAAAAATGTTCATGGTATTTCCTCTTTAGAAATTCAAACTATCTACCCATGCGGACAAATCGGCTTTGGTTGAGGAAGCGTTAAATACCTTTCCATGCAGAAGCTTGGAACTAGGGCAGCTAGGAGCAAGCTTTTCATTGGTCTTGCCCATATCGCTACCACCGGAAGTGGCGAATGGAATAATGGTCTTTCCTTTTAAGTCGTAGCTTTCAAGAAATGTGTTGATGATAGTGGGAGCGATGTACCACCAAATCGGGAAACCGACAAAAATGGTGTCATACTCATCCATGTTATCACGTTTGACCGCGATGGCAGGACGAGAAGCAGGGTCACTCATTTCAATAGTGCTGCGGGATTTCTTATCCATCCAGTTCAGGTCGGCTTTTGTGTAAGGGACTTCGGGACGGATTTCAAAAATGTCTGCACCGATGGCATCTGCTAAATTTTCGGCAATTTTTGCGGTAATGCCGCTGGCAGAAAAATAGGCAACAAGCTTTTTGCTCATGACAATGCACTCCCTCAATATTTGATTTGATAATAGTATAGCACGGTGGGGGTGGGGTATCAAGAAGTGAAATGAAAACAGAATTATTTGGAAAATGCTGGATTTTCAATGTTTGGTTTTGCTAATTATAACTTTAATATTGCATCTTAACTCAAAATAAGTTATAATACAGAAAAAGAGTTATGAATGGAGGCGATAGAGTGGAATACCTTAAGCGAGTTTTAGGAATCGAAGTGCTATATGAAAATAAAGCTTTAGAGCATCTGCCAAACTTCATCAATACGAGATACGTTTCGCAGAGAGTATTTTTGAATGGTCAAAAAGTGGTTTTTTTGTATCCAAAAAACGAATTGGAGCAGGTGGAAACATTAAAAAAGCATCTGGAACGTGTGAAAAAGAGTGCGGATTGTCCTGTGGTGTTGGTTCTGGAACAAATCACGGCACGGCAAAGAGAGTATTTGCTTCGAGAGAAAGTAGCATTTATTGTAGATGGAAAGCAAATATATCTGCCTTTCATGGCGGTGTATTTGCAGGAACGCTGTGATGCAGAAAAGAGTGACAGAAAAGAAATCTTGCCATCGGCACAGATGCTGTTGCTTTATTTTATTTATGAGGGAGCAAAGGAGCTGTCCACAAGTCAGGCTGCAAAAGATTTGGAGTTGACTCCAACATCTATTTCCAGAGCATCGAAACAACTTGAAGAAATGGGACTTTTGCAAGCAAAAAAAATCGGAGTGCAGAAGATACTGTCCTCGGAAAATTCCCCGAAGGAACTGTTTTATAAAGCAGAGAAAGCTCTGCTTAGTCCTGTGAAAAGAACGGTCTATATTCCAGATGAGAAAGTAAAGATTGAATTATTGGAGAGCGGTTATTCTGCGTTGGCAGAGTATTCGATGCTCAATGCGCCTAGTGTTCGGTGCTATGCTTCAGAAAAAATATCTCAGTGGAATGACTTTATGACCAAGGATTTACAGGACTCAAATTCGCAGGTAGCTATTGAAATGTGGAGGTATGATCCACGAAAATTATCGAGGGAAAAAATGGTTGATGAACTTTCTCTAGCATTATCGCTTAGAGAAGATGCAGATGAACGGGTAGAAGAAGCAGTAGAAGAAATGTTAAATAACCTGTGGAGGAAGATAGATGGTAACAGGAATTGAGAGCTTTAAGGAATGGTTTAAGGGCAACGAGAGCCAGTATGCAATTATCGGTGGAACAGCGTGTGACATCTTGATGACAGAAGAAGGCTTAGATTTCCGTGCAACAAAAGATATTGACCTTGTTCTGATTATTGAAGCAGTGGATGCGGATTTTGGAAGAAAGTTCTGGGACTATGTAAAACAGGCCGGATATGAACACTGCAATAAGAGTTCGGGGGTACCGCAGTTCTATCGTTTCAGCCACCCGACCTCAAACCGCTACCCGGCAATGATCGAGTTGTTTACCAGAAAACTGGATGCAATTCAGCTTCCAGATGATGCAGAACTGACTCCGCTGCCAATGGATGAGGACATATCGAGCTTATCCGCAATTCTTTTGGATGATGACTACTATGAATTTCTGAAACAGGGAAAAGTGACCGTTGATGGAGTAACGGTTTTGGATGCTGCATATCTGATTCCATTCAAGGCGAAAGCGTGGATGGATTTGACGGATCGCAAAGCGTTAGGAGAACACGTTGATAGTAAAAACATCAAAAAACATAAAAATGATGTTTTTCGATTGACTGAGTTGATTGACCCTACGGTCAAGATTGCCGCTCCTAGTGGCGTGTATGAGGATATGCAGAGGTTTGTTGAACGGATGAAAGATGAAGCAGTTGACATCAAGCAGTTGGGGCTTGTGGGAAGAACAAAAGAACAGATTCTTCGAGAAGTAGGAGAATTGTATATATTGCCGTAAATAAAAAGGTCGAATATAAGTTGAAAGACAGCAACTTTATGGAGAAAGAATATGAAAAGTGACATCCAGTTGTATCCTGATCTTATAAAAGCACTAGAAAAGAATGAGATTGTTTACCTCTTTGGAGCAGGATTTTCAACAGCATTATCGGGAAGAAAATACACATGGTGGGATTGGATAGTTGATGGAATTGGTCGTATAAAAGACCATGCTACTGCGGATATGCTTAATGAATCATTGATGTCCGATAACTCAACGGACAACATGGTTTCTGTTGTTGGAAAAGTTATAAAAATACTCAAGGAAGAAGGGTCTTATAAAACATGGATGCATGAGGCATTTGAATCAACCGCGGTTGTGAACGAAAAACTGAAAAACACACTAATGAAAATATTGCTTATGCAGGATGTGTTTGCAACGACAAATTATGACCACCTTCTAGAGAATGCTACTGGACTGATGGCGGTATCTTATGAAGAACCCAATGTAGCTTTTCAAATGCTAAAACAGGGAAAATCGAACAATGTTTTGCACATTCATGGAATTTATGATTCTGAAAAGGAGATTGACAATATTGTTGCAGATAAAGAACAGTATGATGCGGTAATGAATAATCAAGGAGCGCAGTTTATACAAGGAATTTTGGGAACGAGAACGCTCATTTTTGTTGGATGCGGAAAGACAACAGAAGACGCTAATATATCACGATTTATTCAATTCGCCAATAGCCATCTCAAGATGAATCAGGAATACTATTTCCTTTATAGAGAGGGCGAAAATCCCATTGGAATGCCCAGCAATATAAAACTTATTTCGTATGGAAATGAGTACAGTGATTTGCCAGATTTCTTAGAGGACATGGCAGAATTGCGCATTAAAGAGAAGGTCATTAAAAGACCGCTGATTGGACTATCGCCATACAAAACAGCGGGATATGCGACAGATGTGTTGCAGAGGTATCATTATTCTTTACAACAATTGCCTTTCTGCGGGCGTACCAGCGAAATGAGCCAATTGCAAAATTTTCTTGAAGAAGATCAGAAGTTCTTGTGGTGGGCGATTACGGGGCAGGCTGGAGCAGGAAAAAGTCGCCTTGCACTAGAGTTTCTAAAACAATCTGCCGGTAAATGGTTCGGATTCTTTGTTAATGAGAATGCAACCCAAAGTGATTTCGATTCATTTGAACCGTTTAACAATACAGTGGTAGTCATTGATTATGTTGCAAGTCGTGAAGGATTTGTTGCAAATGCTATTCGCTCGATAAAAGAAAAATTTGAAAATTCGGACTATAAAGTAAGAATTCTTTTGTTGGAACGAGAAAACTCAAGAAATGCAAGTTCGTGGTATTACAAGCTGCTTCAAAGGATTGGAAAATATGACACGTACGATCTAAAAAGTACGGAGTACAAAAACTATTTTCTGAATTTGGGGGATTTGGATAGAGCATCAGTAGAAACCTTAATTAAAGAAGTTATGAACCAAAGAGGAATAGAAGCGGACGATATAGTTGCACGGGAATTATGTGAGGCTTATGGGAAAAAATACGAAAAATTGCAATTCAGACCTTTATTTGTGCAAATATTTGTAGAAGCATGGATTGAAAATGACTTCCAACTGCCAAGATATGATAAATTTGAGGAGCTTCTGCAAAAACTGCTAGAAAGAGAACAGCAGAGATGGCTGGAGATATTAGACAATGACCAATCTTGTTGCAATGCATTTATTCACTTACTATTGAGAGCCAATATTAGCGGTAAACTTCAACCGGAAAAGATTCCAATCTATTATCAAGACGATTGGAATATGGTGAATTCCTTTTTGCAAAATCACTCTTTTCCGGGAAAGCAACGAGAAGAAGAAAAGAAAGCAATATTTGCAACAATTTGTCAAAACGTAAATGAGAATAGTTTGGAAATTGAACCATTATATCCAGACTTAATAAAAGAATATATGTTTTGTTTCTATATGGATGATTCAAGACTTTCGGAAGTGCTGAATGAGTTGTGGCAAAATGAAGCAAGCAAATTTGCAATATTTATAACGCGGGCTTTGACGGATTTTCCTGAAATTTCATTTTTTAAGAAGGTTTTGAAAGAGTTTGACGAAAATACCCAGAATATAGATGTATTGCTTGGACGACTTAATCTCCTACAAAAGCGGACAGTTGATGAAAACGATGACCCGATGGTTCTTATTTCTATCATTGATAATGAATATGCTTTTTGGCGACAAGTAAAAATTCCAGAGGAAAATACTCAGAAGGAGAAGCTTGCAACAACAAAGGTAATGGGATTAAATATGGTGGCACAACAATATGCAGGGTGGTCACTGTATGATCTTTCTTACATGATGGAGGCATTAGATGAGATGTGCAAGGTTCAAGGAGGTGAAGCCACCAACGTCCTGAAACAATTGTTTTTATCCGAAGCTATAAAAGGGTTATCACAAAAGGGATTTGTAGAAGAATCTAATAGTTTGATTCAGAAAATGAACGAAATAATCGGTGAAAATCCTGAGATGGATGAATTGTCATCGATCTCAGAAATGGACTGCTACAATGCTGAAATGATGAATGATCTTCAGCTTGAAAAATTTGATGACGCACTTAATGTCTTGAAAACAATGAGAAGCAAATGTAACTATGAAAATATCAATGCAGTGCGTATCTTGATGCTATCACACAGAAATATTATTGAAATGGCATTTCAAATGGGAAAGAAAGACGTCATTGCTAAAGTTATGGCGGACGCAAAGATGCTTTCTGAAAAATATCTGAATGACGTTGATGTTCAAGCTAAGTGGATGTTATGTAGACTTTGCGACTTGGAGGAAAGGTTTTTTGATAAAGGCGAAACCATATCACTAGACGAAGTGAGTGAAATAAAAATAGAAGTTCCTCTAAATAGCTATGAAAAAAATAATGAGGCATCTGAATACTTGGGAATGCTATGGGGTGCGACAAACACATTTAAACTTAATTTTGTGAACAAAGATAAAGACAAAATAAATACAATAATTACTGATGCAAGAGAAATTCTTTCAGTAAACCCTTACCAATGTGAAGTTGCGGGAGCTTTTATGTCGGCACAACTTGCGCTGTGTAAAGGTATCTTGCACAGAAAGATTGTGAGAACAGAAATAGATGAAGTGTTCCGATATGTGGAATTAAATCCATATTCTGAATCGTTGAGAGAATTATTCTTTAATAAACTACTGCCCAATTCCACGGAAGAAAAAAATCGGGCACATTATTTAACGAAAGCAGTGGTGATAAATGCTCAGCAGGATGCAAGGTATAACCCTATGTCGGACGGTGGCGTTCAAGAGATTGCAGATTTTGAGGAAGGACTAAGAGAGTTTCTTTTTGAAGAGAATAAATATCAAGAGCCGTATAAAAGAGTTCGTCCTAAAGTGGGAGCAAATGAACTATGTCCTTGCGGCAGCGGAAAAAAATTCAAGAAATGCTGCAGGGGAAATGGAAAATATGACTAATAGGATTATAGAAAAAAATACTGGAAAAGACTAGCTAGGTAAATATGAATAAGCCGTATAGGGCGTCTAAATGGTTCAAAGCCATTAGAAAATCCTATACGGCTTATTTTTTTGTGTGAAATTTTTTGTCCCTATCTTGACATCAGGGGGTATTGACAACCTTTAACACGTCCTTTTCGCTGCGGATATACACAAAGGGGTTATATCGCATGGATTTCTTGAAGTTTATCGTATTCAGCACTTTTATCTTGTAGCCGCCGCGCTGCAAGAGCTTTCCGCACTCGATTAAGACGGTGCCTTTTGGGTCGGTCAAGACGTAGGAAGAATGAAGCTGCATTAAATTAGGCTTTACGAAAAACCTTGTCTTGCCGCTGCCGCTGCCGCCGATCACCACGACGTTTTTATTTCTCGCATATTTCGGCTGCTTCGGGCGGCTGTTCATGGTAAGGCGTTCGGTCTGCGTCAAAATGATGTTGTTCTGAAAATCCGGGTCGATGTAGGGCTTTATATCTTCGGCGTTGCCCCAACGTGCGCTGCCGTATTCTGCGCCCTTGCGGTATTTCTTTGCGTTTTTCCCTTTGACATAGACAATCAGACGGATAACCACCGCGCCGACAATGCCGATAAGCAAATCCAACGGGTGAACGCTCGGCAAGGCATTTGAAAACGCTTCGGAAAATCCCTGTGTGATATTGAGTATCTTTTCGGAAATATCCGCGCCGGGGGCAAGCCGCACCGCCTGTCCCACCTTATCAAAGAGATAGACAAAGAACACATAGGGGATATTCGGGATTATCAACTTTTTGTAGTTCATCTGCTTCATATCTCGCGCCCCCTGTCTATTTTCTTTACCTTGTCGCGGGCGGCGTTAAGCTGCTTCGCCTTGTCCTTTGCTGCGGCAAGGGCTTTGCGGATAGAGGGCTTTTTATCCCTGTTCAGCTTCTTTGCGGAAAACTCTTGAAACGCTGCGGTCATAACGTCCGCGTCCCTGCCTTTGAAAAACACAAGGTAACGGGTCTGTTCGCCCTTAACCTTTTTCAGCGAAAAATCTATGTTGTACTTCTTCGCGGTACTCTCAAAGGCTTTGATATTGCTGTCGGTGATCTCGATGTTGGAAACACCCGCATTTTGCTTCATAAGCTGCCGCATGGTCTGTTTCCCATGCGGGGCTTTGCTTTTCTGCTCCAAAAACTTCTTGATTGCTTTCTGCAACGCCTGTTCGGTAAGCCTTGCCGCGCCTTTTCCCACATTGACGGATAGGGCAATCGTTTTTTGGGTTACTTCCTCCTGCAAGGTATCAACTCCTTTCCCGGTAAACTGCGGCTATGCTCATTTGCTGCCGTAAAAGTCGTGATTGACAAGGGCGGTATAGTAGCTGTCAATGGTACTCGGTGCGTTGAACAGCACCGCTTTTAGATACTGCTTGATGTTGCGGATTTTGGTTGTGTTCTCCCTCATGCAGTCCAAAACAAACTCAACGTGGCTGCTATTCAGCTTCATAAACTTTGATTTGACAAGTTCGGCGGGGTAGTCGTCCCCGGCGATACGGATTGTCTTTCGGGCTGTGCAGACGGTTTCCAGCATGATTTCTACAATCTCGTCCAAACGGTCTTTATCCATTTTGGGGTCTTGAATGAGAATGTCATAGTCGATGTTGTCTTTGATGATTTCCCGATAAATCTCTATTGCGCTGTTTGTTTTCGCTTCCGTTCTTTTCCTTTCCGGCGGCGTAGCCGCTTCGTCCTGCTCATAAGGCAAGGGATTTAGGGAATGGAAAGGAATGGAATGGGTACTTGATAAATCAGTAATTGATTGTTCTTTACTTGATATATCTTTATTTAATTGCGTTGGATTTTCCAACGTAGGTTTTTCCAACGTAGGTTTTTCCAACGTTGGATTATCCAATGTTGGATTTTCCAATGTAGGTAAATCCGATGTAGGCGGCTGTTCGCTGCTGGTAGCTGCTTCCGGCTCTTTGGGCTGCGGCTGCTCGTATATGACATAATCCGCACCGCGCAAACGTCCTTTCTCGTCGCGTTCCCGGCTGCGGACGATATATCCGGCTTTTTCAAGTTCTTTGACCGCTTCGCGGATTGCGTCGATCTTCTCCCGGTTGATATGGGATAAGCCCGCAAGGGTATAATCCCAATCTTCGGGCAGCGAAAGCATTTGCGACAACAAGCCCTTTGCCTTTAAGGACAATTCCTTGTTTCGCAAGTGGTGGTTGCTCATAACGGTATATCCCGTATTTCGCTCCACTCTGAAAACTGCCATATTTCCTCACTTCCTCTCTTGGTATGCGTGGACAATTAGAAAGCCGTTTTCGGCTGTTTTGGTATTGCAATATGCCCTTTGCCGTTTTCGCGTCTGCAAAGCCGCATGGCACAAGGGCTTTTGCCCGTCTATTTGTCCATGCTGGCGTGCGTTTTCCGCGTCCTTTTGCCGGGGCAATAGGGACACTCTTTGAAAACGCAAAACTCATATTTCCACCCGGGGCGGTAGAAACGGCAAGTGCCGCAATCTTCATCATCTCCGGCACAACCGGATTGATAGCGGTCAAATCCCGGCTTCTGCTGCATGAGCAATTCAAACGCCCGCTGCTTGCCCTTTGTGAAATACATTCCGGCTGCACCTCCTTTCCTGCGGGCATAAAAAAACGGCGTTACTTTCTCCCCCAAAGGGGTTAAGGTAACGCCGTTTGTGTGCGTATTCAGTTTTTAACACATTCCCTGTCTATCCGCTGTCCGCAAAACCATTGATTTTATTAGCTTTTTGCCGCTATCGCTATCACACCTCATTATTTGACAGACCTGGATTCCAGCAGATGATGGACAGTGTGCGCAATGGCAAGATTGATACCATCATCGTGAAAGACCTTTCCCGTTTTGGACGTGATTATATCGGTGTGGGCGAATACATGGAGCAGATTTTCCCCCTGCTGGGTGTCCGGCTCATTGCCATCAACGATAACTATGACAGCAATAATTATAAAGGTACAACGCTGGGAATGGATGTGATCGTCAGTAATCTGGTAAATACCATGTACTGCCGGGATGCAGGAAAGAAACTGCGGACAGCCAATCAGGTCAAGTGGCGTAAAGGCATCACAACGGCATCTGCTGCACCGTTTGGATATCAGTTTGACCCGAACAAAAAGGGTGCATTTATCATCGACCCACCTGCGGCAAAAATCGTGCGGCGCATTTTCGACCTTGCGATTCTGGGGCTGGGTACGCGAGAGATAGCGATGATGCTCAATGACGAAAATGTTCCTGTGCCGAGCATATATAACAAAGAGAATAAGGCGTATGGCAAGGAAACGACCTATACCATTGCCCCTGTAATACTTTGGGACAGCTCCCGCGTTTGGAAAATCCTCACAGCGTATGTGTACACCGGGGCGATGGTTTTGGGTAAAACCAAAACGCTGATTTCTGGCAAAAGCATTGTCCGAACAGTCCCCAAAGGACAGCAGTTTATTACAGAGGGAACCCATGAAGCAATCGTCAGCCGGGAAGAATTTGAAAAAGCGCAGCTTGTCATAAAAAGCAACAGCCATAAAGTGCTGATGGGCGGCGTGGACTTCCCGCTGAAAGGAAAAGTCCGCTGCGGAAATTGCAGGCGAGTGATGGCGCACAATTTCAAACAGGCTGTTCCAACATTCTGGTGCAGAGAAGGACTGGAACTTGTGGGACAAACTCAGTGTACATCCGAAGTCTTTCAGGTCAGTGATATTGAAAATGCGGTTCTTCAAGCACTGAAAAAGGAACTCTCCCTGCTGGATTCCCTCTATGGCGATATTCAAAAAGAAGAACAGGGATTGAAGGAAGCTCACAAAAAGGCAAGCCGCCGCAAAACTCTGATGGAGCAGGAACTAAAAAATCTAAAAGGGGAGAAAATGCGGATGTATGAGGAATATGCAGCAGGAACGCTCTCACTGGATACTTACAAGCAGAAAAAGCAGGAATGTGATAGACGAATTTCAGAGGTGCAAGAGCAAATTGAACAGTCCAAAGCGGAAGAATCCACTAAGAGCGTTGTGCCGGGAACTGTGCGCGCAGCGGCTGAGCAGGCAGAAAACTTTTTGAATGGCACTAGGCTTACGGCAAGTATGGTGTCAGCGTTCATTGAAAATGTCTTTGTATATGATGGCGGGCGCATTGTGGTACGGTTCAAATATGAGCAGAGCATCCAGAATGCTGTAAAAGCACTACACACAGACTGAATTTCAAAAAAGGCTGCGTTGCCCATATTGTAACATCAAAGAGTATGTTATAATATGGGCAACAAAACAGCCGGAAAGAGGACATTATGAAAGCAATTCGATGGCTGTTAAAATTGGTGCTGGTGATTATGACCTTGCCACTGATCCTTGCTGTGTGGCTGATAAAGTGGTTTGTAGTATTCCTGCATCATTGTTCGGCATGGATTTTCTATTTGCTGGGTAGTGTGCTATTGGCAACGGCGATTCTTTCGTACCTCATGCAGCAGTCGCAGGGGATGGAAGCACTTCAAATGCTGATTGGTGGATTTGTGATTTTTATGATACCGCAGGTGGTCGGCGGCGTGGTCGTGCTTTTGGAACTGGCGGCAGTAATACTTCGGCAGGTATGGTACATATAAAATGGGGAGGCGTACAGATAGTGAAATTGGCGGCGATTCATCATGTGGCGATTATCGTTTCTGACTACGAAAAAGCGAGAGACTTTTATGTGAACAAGCTGGGCTTTGCAGTTGTGAGAGAAAACTTCCGCAAGGAGCGGAACGACTGGAAACTGGATTTGCGTGTCGGTGATGGAGCCGATGCGATTGAATTGGAGATTTTTGCAGAGCCGAACCCACCCAAACGTGTAAACAGGCCGGAAGCCTGTGGGCTGCGGCATTTGGCGTTCCGGGTGGAGGATGTGGAAGCTACCGTGGCAGAACTTGCACAGATGGGGATTGAATGTGAACCGATTCGATTGGACAGCTACACCCAAAAGAAAATGACCTTTTTCTTTGACCCGGATGGCCTGCCTTTGGAACTGCACGAATGAAAATGAATATATGAAATGGTTGAACATAAGGAGCAGATATGAGAGAAATCCCTTTTGAAAAAGAAAACCTTCAAATATTTGAAAACGAGACTGAAATTTATAAAGGTGATTTTGAAAAGAAGATGGCGTGTCTCACTGCAATGGAAATGATGAATGACTGTTTGGATTATATTTATCAGCTGTTGCATCCGATGTACCCTAAAGTATATAAACCTAGAATATATTTGGCTGATAAAAATGAGCCAAATGCATTTGCCCAACCTACAGGTGAAGCGGATGGATATATTGTAGTCTTTTCAGGATTGATATTTTCGTTTCTGAATTTGATAGAAGAAAAGTACACGGAGGACGTTTTAAAGAAGTACAAAATATTTGAGGGAATCCCTCAAGAGGAAGTGCTTTCTGGAATAAGAGTTTATTTTTGGAGATATATAGTATTACATGAATTATATCACTTGTGGCATCGGCATGGTTTATGGAAAAGCCTATACGAATTTGATGACAATGAAAAAGTGATAAAAATGAAATCTGAGCTAACAAATTTTGCGCAAGGTGAGCGAGTTGAACGACTAAAGGACAATTCCCCAGATGCTCGGAGAAATATGACACAGCAGGCTTTGGAACTGGATGCGGATAGTTCGGCATTTTGTATGTTGGTTAATATGCTAATGAGAGATACAAAACAGCGAGGACTATATGTAGAACAAAGAAATTCGTATATAAAAAATGAAATTGGCTTTTTGATGGCGGCGTTGGCTTCGGCATATTCACTTTTCGATAATCGGTCTGGCGCAAGGTTTGAAATTCTTAAATCTCTGAAAGAATGTGGTCATCCGATTCCAGCTATTAGAATGTATTATGCAGAAGAAATTGTAGAAGGAAGTCTTAAGCGATTTTTTGAATCAGAGGAAGAATTTGAAATCATTGAATCAGAGTGGCTTAAAGTAGTATGTGATGTGGAAGCAGAACATAAAGGAAATATAGCGCAAGGAAATGTCTTTTACTATCCGGCTTTTACAGAGTGTGCCCAAGAACATCTCAGCGAATTGAAACACTATATGATTGAAATGTATGAAACACTTCAGCCTTTGTCCTTGTCAAACTTTGCAGAAAAGCTGGAAAATGAAGATGCTGAAATTCAAACGGAAGCGATTTGGTTTACAGAGACAGGAGTTGGACTTAGGACATGGATGAAGTCCAAGAACAATCATAGGCGAGTAAAGAAGCCGGGGGTAAATGCTCTTTGCCCTTGTGGTAGTGGCAAAAAATTCAAGAAATGTTGTAGGGGAAATGGCAGGTATGATTGAATTGTAATGTTTGTAAGAGATTATTAAATTAGAGTAAACAAAACGCCCGTCTGGTTGAGAGGATTGAATCTTCTCAATCAGGCGGGTGTTTCATTCCGCAGGAATGTGAAAGTTACAGGCTCAGCGTTTCTACCCATGCAGACAAGGCGGCTTTGCTGGAATAGGAGTTGAACACCTTACCATGCAGCAACTTTGCACCGGGGCAACTCGGCGCAAGTTTTTCATTGGTCTTACCCATGCCGCTGCCGCCAGAGGTGGCAAAGGGAATAATCGTTTTACCTTTCAGATTGTAGCTTTCCAGAAATGTATTGATGATGGTGGGAGCAACATACCACCAGATAGGGAAGCCGACAAAGATGGTGTCATACTCGTCCATGTTATCACGTTTAGCGGCGATGGCAGGGCGAGAGGTCGGATCGCTCATTTCGATGGTGCTACGGGATTTCTTATCCATCCAGTTCAAATCGGCCTTGGTATAAGGAACTTCCGGCTGAATCTCAAAAACGTCTGCACCGATAGCATCTGCCAGATTTTCGGCAACTTTTGCGGTGACACCGCTGGCAGAAAAATAGGCGACAAGTCTTTTGCTCATGATAATGCACTTCCTCTTGACAATTTTGTATAGGATAAGTATAGCACGGCAGGAAAGTGGCATCAAGCGGTTGTCCATGATATAACATCAACGACAATGTTATATTATGGACAACTGTTCGTAAAAATTTAAGGATTTTGAGGGAATTGCACAGCTTGATATGATGGGTGGTTTATGGTAAGATAGAATTACAATAGCGGACAAAAGCTACTGTTGACTACGACAAGGAGGTGTAAGCCAATGGGATTAGCTGATACCGTGACCAAAGCCTATATGAAAGATAATTCTGTGTTTGCGGATGCGTTTAATTACTTGATCTACGGCGGCGAAGCAGTTGTAGACCCTAAACAACTGCAAGAACTGGATACTACGGAGATTGCATTACCGTTTGGATCGCAGGATGAAGATGGAAAACAGCCTGAAGAAGCAGTTCAGAAATACCGTGATGTGCTGAAATCAGCAATCATTAAACAGGATGATGAGGCTGCGTACATTTTACTGGGAATCGAAAATCAGACTGACATTCATTATGCAATGCCTGTCCGCAACATCATCTATGATGCTCTCCAGTACGGAAAACAGGTGGCTGATATTGCAGCCAAGCATCGTGCGAGTGATGGAGATGCAAAAGGGCATAGCCGTGGCGAGTATCTTTCTGGATTCTACAAAGAAGATAAGATTACACCTGTTATCACGCTGGTGCTGCACTTTGGCGCAAATGAATGGGATGGGCCGTTGTCACTCCATGAGATGATGGCGGTTAAAAATAAGAATCTTCTGAACTTTGTGCAGGACTATCAGATTCACCTGATTGACCCTGCAAAGCTAAGCGCAGAGGATTTGGAAAGATTCTCTTCAAGTCTGAGAGAAGTCATTGGATACATTAAGTATTCCAAAGATAAGAAACGCTTATCTGAATTTTTGACGGATAATCCGCGTATGCTGATAGAAGCAAACGCGGCGAGGGTTATTAAAGCAGTTACGAATACACCGCTGGATATTCCAGAGGGCGCGGAGGTGATTGATGTGTGCAAAGCTGTTGAGGAAATGATGAACGAAAGCGAAGAACGAGGCGAACTCAGGATGCTTGTGAAGCAGGTGAGAAAAGGCCGCATTACAATCGAGCAGGCTGCCGAGGATGCTAATATGAGCGTAGAGCAGTTCAAGAGAGTAATGGATGACACGCCGTTGCAGGCAGTATAATACAAATACTATATAGAGCAGATAAGCCCCACAAGGCTCAAATTGGTTCCCAAAACCGATTGAAAGCCTTGTGGGGCTTATTTTTTTGCGCTTTTTCAAATTTATTTGTGAAAAAAGTTGTCCAAGACTTGACATCGGGCGGCATTGATTGGCAGCGCGAGAAATGGCAATCAGGACTTGGCTCTAAGTTTATCCACCAAGGCGAAAAGAACGCTGTGAAATATGCGGACGAGGTCATTGTTCTGAGCAAAGGCGTGCAGGGCTATTTTAAGGAAACTTATGGAAGAGAAACGCACTTTATCCCTAATGGCGTGAATAGGCCGCAGATTCGGGAAGCAAGTCTGATTACAGATAAGTTCGGGCTGAAAAAAGACTCATACATATTGTTCCTCGGTCGTCTGGTGCCGGAGAAGGGGATTCGATATCTGGTTGAGGCCTTCAAGAATGTCAAGACGGATAAAAAGCTGGTTATCGCAGGCGGCTCTAGTGATACGGATTCCTTTATGGAGGAATTGAAAGAACTGGCGAAGGGTGACGATCGGATTCTCTTTACTGGGTTTGTGCAGGGAGCAATGCTGGATGAACTATACAGCAACGCTTACATCTACACGCTGCCGTCTGATTTGGAAGGAATGCCGCTAAGTCTACTGGAAGCAATGAGCTACGGCAACTGCTGTTTGGTTTCGGATATTCCGGAGTGCGCAGAGGTTGTGGAAGATAAGGCATTGATTTTCAAAAAGTCAGATGTAGAGGACTTGCGAGAAAAATTGCAAGATGCCTGTGACCATCCTGAAATGGTTATGAAAATGAAGAAGCAGGCAGCTGACTTTATCTGTGCAAAATACAATTGGGATGAAGTTGTAAAGGAAACGATGAAACTGTACAGGAGATAATAATAGATGAGAGTATTGATAATAAATAATCTCCTCTAACCGAACGCAGGTAGTGAGATGTACATAGTAAAAATACTGGAAAAATAGCGTATTTACGGCGCTTTTCGGAAGATGGGCAGAGCTGCAAGTGTGGTTTTTATCTCGCTACCTAGGTTTAGCAACAGCAGATGATTTTATCATAAGAACTTTCAGTATCACTACCTGCGTTTGTATGGAGCACTCTGGTTTATGAACAACGCATTGGAAGTGCTTTATCTGAACAGGGGCAGTGAAATAGAACATAGAATATAACGGTTGACACTTGAATTGCTGAGAAAATATTTATCAGCAGAAAGACAGTACGTAACTCGTATTGTGAAAAGAAATTTATAAGGAGAAAAGGCAATGATAAGAATTCTTCATTCTGTCAGCAATATGGATCGTGCTGGTATTGAGACGATGCTGATGAACTATTATCGATATATGGATAAGTCAAAAGTTCAATTCGATTTTTTATGCAATAAGAAAAAACCGGGAGCGTATGACGATGAAATAAAATCTATGGGCGGTAGAATTTATCATACACCGGGATTGAATCCGGCCAAGTATCCTGTGTACTTGAAATACATGCGAGAACTGTTTCAAGAACATCCAGAATATAAAATCGTTGAGGCGCACAATGGGGCACTTGGCGTGTATGCACTTCATGCTGCCAAAGTGAGCAAAATTCCTGTGCGCATTTTTCATGCACATGGAGCAAGCATAACGAAAGACTGGAAGCTTCCAATCAAGCTTGTTTGTAAGGCTTGCCTTCCCACAAATATGACGCATCATTTTTCTTGTGGTGTCGAGGCCGCAAAATGCTATTTTGGACAAAAAGTGGTAGACGAAAATGACTATGTGCTGATTCCAAATGCAATAGACGTTGCTCGCTTTATCTATAACCCCAAAATCCGTAATAAGATTCGCAAGGAAAACAATCTGGAAAACAAACACGTTGTGGGGCATGTTGGACGCTTTATGGCGCAAAAAAACCATACGTTCTTAATGGATGTTTTTGCAGAGGTCTTAAAAATTGATTCTCAGGCACATCTTGTTCTATTAGGCGATGGTGAACTGATGGATGAAATTAAAAGAAAGACGGCAGACCTTGGTATCAGTGAGCATGTAACCTTCGTTGGAAATGTTGGAAACGCCAATGAGTGGTATCAAGCATTTGACTGCTTTGTTTTGCCGTCAATCTGGGAAGGCATTCCCGTTGTGGGTGTAGAGGCTCAGGCAGCGGACCTTCCGTGTGTCTTTTCGTCAGCCATTACAAGAGAAATTGGGCTGTCACAGCGCGCAAAATTTGTTCCGCTCACAGAATCTGTTTCTGTATGGGCAAAAACACTGTGTGATGCGTTGCAGCAGAATGAGCGTAATGACAACACGAAGCTGATTACAGAACACCACTATAATATTGCATTTGAAGCGAAGAAACTGCAGGAGAGATATTTACAACTTGCTGGAGAAGTGAAATGAAGATCGGAATATTAACACATCAGTATATCAACAATTATGGTGCTTTTTTACAGGCATGGGCACTAAGAAAAGCAATTTCAGAACTATTTCCCGAAGATGAAGTGCAGATTATAGATTATGTAAACGTAAAACATTATATCATCAATGCCGGTGGGTGGTTTCGATTTTATAAAAATAGAGAAACGCTGAAAGAATGGTTTGCTAAGGTTCAGCTCCCGAATACTTTTGCGAAAGCAAGAAATCAAGAAATGATTCTTTCAAAAAGATGTTTTAATGCTCGGCAAATCAACGAATTAGCATTTGACTGCATTGTTGTCGGCAGTGATGAAGTGTGGAACTACAGAGATACAAAGGGAAATGCTGAACTTAAATTTGGTGTAGGATTAACATGTAAAAATTTGATTGCCTATGCGCCGAGTGTAGGAAAGACGGCAGCGGATGAAGTAGTTCCGCAGTATGTTATTGATGGTATCAGAAAGTTTAAGCGGATTTCTGCGAGAGATGACCTGACAGAACAACTGGTCGAGCAGGTAACAGGGAAGACACCGAAACGAGTTTTAGATCCTACTTTTTTGGCCGAATTTCCACGGGCAGAATTGAAAGCAAATAGAAGGCCGTATATTCTGTTTTACTATTGCGAAAATCTACCGGAAAATATTTTAAATCAAATTTTTTCTTATGCAAAAGAGCATGGTCTGGCGGTTTATGGCGCGGGTGAATATGACAAACGATATTCAGAAGTTACTGTAAACCTGACACCATTTGAGTGGGTGGAAATGTTCCGAAATGCGGAGTTTGTGTTTACTGGAACTTTTCACGGTGCAGTATTCTCTATTCTGAATCGCAGGCAGTTTAAGGTATATCTGACAAATGAAAGCCGAATCAAAAAAGTAACAGCCTTGCTGAGTGAACTTCAGATTACAAACCGCCCTATCAAAGAGGATTTTTGCTTCGATTTAGAAAGTATGAAGTCGGAAATCAACTATGAAAAAGTGTATGATGTCATAGAACAGAATCGGCAGAGCAGCAAGCAGTATTTAAAAGATGCGATAGGAATGGCAAAAAAATGAGAATAGGAATTTTAACACATCATTACGTAAAAAATTATGGTGCATTCCTTCAGATGAAGGGAATGTATGAAACGCTACAAAGGCTATATCCTGAAGCAGAAGTGAGAATCATCAATTATGTAAATCAAAAGCATTGGAGAAGAAACATCATCCATATTCTTCACTTTCGTCCGGGAATTGATACGCTTTCTACCTATGTGGAAAAAATCCGACAGTTAAGAACATTCACAAAATATGAACGCAGTATTCCGAGGACTCGCTCGGTAAAGACTGCCAAGGAGATAATCGATTTGAAATTGGATCTTATCGTTCTTGGCAGTGATGAAATTTGGAATCTGTGTGGATCTGGGTACCATCCTTTGAAATTTGGTACGGGACTTGAAAATCAGCGGACAATTGCTTATACACCGAGTGTTGGCGCAGTAACCGAAGAAACCGCTGTGCCGGAGGATGTCTTTTCGGGCTTGAAACACCTTGATCGGATATCTGGTCGTGATGTGGAATCTTTAAAATTTGTTGAGAGGGCCTGCGGAAGAAAAGCTGAGAAAATGCTTGATCCGACTTTTCTCTATAATTTTGATATGGATATTGAAAGGGAAAATATCAAGCCGAAGCCGTACCGGTATATTCTGATCTATGACTGCAAATTAACAGAACCGATGGCGAAACAGCTACAGGAATATGCAAAGAAAAATGATTTGAAGATCATTGGTGCGGGCGATTACAAGACATTCTACGATGAAGGATTTATTGACCTGACCCCATATGAGTGGGTCGATTTGTTTCGGAATGCAGAAAAAGTTATTACTGGAACATTTCATGGGACAGTTTTTTCTATTAAGTACAACAAATCGGTTTTGTGTTATCCAACAGAGAAAAACCGAATCAATAAGATTCGTTCGCTGTTATCCGATATGAAGATTGCCTCTCGACTTTTGGAGGTGGGATGCGAAGATGATTTTATCCCGCTGTTGGATACGCCAATGGATTATACGGAAACTCGAAACTATATTGCACAGAAGATTCAGGAAGCAGATGACTTCCTTACAGGAGATAAATCATGAGTTCGATCGTTTTATTTGACGATAAAAAGGATTGCTGCGGCTGTGGGGCGTGTATGAACGTTTGTCCCAAGAATGCGATTCGAATGGCGGAAGATGAAGTCGGTTTTGTTTATCCAGAAATCGATCAAAATTTGTGTATTGGATGCGGTGCCTGCAAAAAGGCTTGCGGCTATCAAATGCAGCCTATGATGCAGAAGTCCGAAGCGGTCTATGCGGCTGCATCGAACGATGACAATTTGTTGCGAAAATCTGCATCGGGCGGAGCATTTGCTGTCCTTGCAGAGAATGTGTTGAAAAAAGGTGGTGTGGTATATGGTGCTGCACTTCCTCTGGAAAATGGAAAATTGGAGCCAAAGCATCTCCGCATTGATACAGTGGAAAGATTGACTGAACTGCAAGGGTCGAAATATGTGAAAAGTGCGATTGGGGATACCTATGCACAGGCAAAAAAAGATCTGTTGGATGGAAAAAGTGTTTTTTTTCTGGAACACCTTGTCAGATTGCAGGCTTAAAGCAGTATCTGAAAAAAGATTATGAAAATCTGCTCACAGTGGACATTATTTGTCATGGAGTTCCAAGCAAACGATTTTTCCAGAGCTTTATGGAAGACTACGGGAAGAAACTGGGTGGAACGATCACCGAGTTTTATTTCCGGGACAAGAGCAAAGGTCAGGGTATGATTACCCGGAGTGTCTATAAAAATAAAAATGGCGAACAGCAAGAAAAAATAATTGTAGGAAATTTACTTTCCTACTTCAATTTCTTTTTGAGGTCATTCACATACCGCAAAAATTGCTATTCCTGCCCCTTTGCTTCAGAGAAGCGCGTTGGAGATTTGACTTTGGGGGATTTTTGGGGATTTCATGAAGAATACCCGTCTTATGATGAAAAGCAGGGACTTTCTAATGGGAAAGGCGTTTCTTGCATTTTAGTCAATACCAATCAAGGAAAAGCTACGTTGGAGCAGTGCGAAGGTCAGTTCGTCCTGATGACCTCAGACTTTGAGAAAGTTGCACGGCATAACGACCAGCTGCATTCGCCCAGCAAGTACAGCCCGAAACGTGAGCAGATTCTGGAATTGTACCAGAAAGAAGGCTATGAAGCGGTTGACCGCTATTTCCATAAAAACTATAAGAAGGATATCTTGAAATATACGGTTTCCGGAATGCTTCCAAAAGGGTTGAAGAGAAATATTAAGAAGATGGCTGGTAAAATTAAAAACAAGTAAAAATATAGGATGGAAAGAATGTAATATGGAGAAATAAAACAATGCTGTTTTTAGTATTTTTTATAGTGGTTGCACTATTGGTTGCACTGAAAGGAAACAAAAAATTTATTTTGTTTTTCATGGCATTTTATCCAGTATTGCCTGATTATTTTGCTATCGAATTGGGCGGCGGGCTTCCATTACTCAAGGCCAGCAGAATTTTGTTACTGATTCTGATGCTGTGTGTGTGTTTTCATAATAAAAAAATACATCTGATCAGACAACCATTGAAAGTTACAGGTTTATACTGGCCGTTGTTTATATATTTTGCGGCAAGAATTTTAGCAAATGGATATTATGCACTGAGTTTATCTGCGGCAATCAATACTGAGTTTACAGTGATTGTGGAACAGCTATTGCTGATTGTTATGATTTGTCAAGTTGTCCGAAGCAGAGAAGATGTGCATTTGTGTGTAAAGACTATTGTGAATGCAAGTGGCGTAGTAGCAATTATAAGCATTATCAATGTGCTGATTGGGTCCAACTTGTTTTACAATTTGAATACAGTGTCCAGAAATGTACTGATGGTATCTACTGTAAGAATGGGTATTATTCGTGCAGAGGCAACTTTCGGACATCCGGTATATTATGCAATGTATTGCGCACTTATTATTCCGCTTGCATTGTATGTTTGGCAAAATGAAAAAAATGCGTGGAATAGCTGTGTTCTCGGTTTAAATGTTATTGCGGCGTTTTTGACTGAGTCACGAGGAACAATCGTTGTATTGCTGGCACTCTTTTTGGTATATGTTATAATTGCGGATAAAAAAACGAGAAACAGAATTTTAACTGCGGTCTGTGCGATTGCATGTGTCGCTGTTGTGGTTTCTTTTGTTGTACCGACAGTTGCGCAGCAGTTTTCAAATATTATTAAATCTGTAATGATTGCATTTGGAGATAGCAGTGAGACAATTGAAAATTTTGGAGGAAATTCATCAACAGGACTTGAATCCAGAATGATTCAATTATCTGGCATTACTTGGATGCTTATGCACAATGCGATATTTGGATTGGGAGCAAGTTGTCACACAAGAGGAAAGCTAAGTTATTATATAAATGGTGCATGGTCTATCCGAGATACAATTGATAATGGATATGTTGCATATTTTGTAGAGGAAGGTCTGCTAGGAGGACTTGCGTGCTTTAGTCTTTTTTTCTCGCTTCTTAGAACCTCGTGGAAGAGGGCGACATTCAAAAATGCGGAAAACTTGAATAATGGCTTTTTCCTTTGCTTTCTATCATATGTTGCAGTTATGCTGTCAGTTGCAGATATTTCACAATTATTATGGGTAATTATAGCACTGTATATTATTTATAATTCTGAATTAAAAGCATGAGGGAAAAGAAATGATTTATAAAAGTAGAGATATTCGGTGGGCAAAAATTAGACTGATGTTATGTTCAAGTGGCTGGAAACGAGCAAAATATCTTAAGAAAAAACAAATTTTTTATGCAATGGGAGAGGACTGCTATTATCATACAAGAGATTTGCCCGCAGAGCCTTTTCTTGTTAAGTTGCATGATGATGTCCGCATTGCGGCGGGCGTTAGATTGATCACGCATGATATTGCGTCTTATATGGTAAACAAAATGCCTGAGTACGAACAAATAGGAAAGGCACACTATTATATGGGAACAATCGAGATATTTGATCATGTGATGATTGGAGCAAATAGCCTAATATTGCCTAATACTAAAATTGGTCCAAACGTAATTGTTGCAGCAGGAAGTGTTGTTACGAAGGATGTACCTGAGGGAGTAATCGTTGCGGGAGTTCCTGCTAAAGTAATAGGGAAGTTTGATGACTTTGCCAAAAAGAGAATAGAAAAGACAAAATGCGCTCCAGAAAAAGAAGATGGGATTGATAAGATAATAGAGTATTATTGGGGAGAAAATAAATGAGAAATATCTTGGTACTGATGTCTACATATAACGGAGAAAAGTATCTAAAAGAACAGATAGACTCCATTCTTGCTCAAAAAAATGTTGAAGTAACTATACGAGTTCGAGATGATGAATCGACAGATGGTACGATTCGTATTCTGGAAGAATACCAAAAATGCGGCAAACTTAATTGGTACTCTAGCACAAATATGGGACCGGCAAAATCATTCTTGGATTTGGTATATAACGCACCGTTAAAGTACGACTATTATGCTTTTTGTGATCAAGATGATTATTGGAAAGAAGATAAACTTTATAAAGCGATAGAAAGACTTGAACACTTTGATGACAAACCAGCATTGTATCATTGTGAGCTTGAAATTGTTGATGAGAATTTAGAACATATAAAAATGACCAGAAATTGCAATAAAACCAAGTTTATAGATCAAACTTTGATGGTCTTTTATATTCCAGGTTGCACTATGGTATTCAATAATTGTTTGATGAGAAAAATTCAGGAAAGAAAGCCGGAGTTTGATCTAATAACGATGCATGATTGTTGGTTGTATTATATCTGCCTCGGAATTGGTGGAAAAATCATATCAGATAAAAATGCGTATATCCAGTATAGACAACACGGAAATAATGTTATTGGAGCAAAACGAATTTCGATAAGAAAAAAAAATCCAAATGATATGCCAGCAAAACGGTTCCCCACGAGCGAAGATGATTGATGAAATCATAAGACTCTATGGACAAGATATGAAAAAAGAAATGCTTTCAAAATATAAGACTTTTGCCAGTTATCCAAAGTCCATAAAGGCAAAAAATTATTTTTTTAAGCAATCAACAGAAAACGTTTTTTCCACGCGGGAATTGCAGAAGGCAAAACTAAGGATTTTATTTGGATCGCTGTAAAAACAATAACGAAAGGAAATACATATATAATGTCAACTTCACTGAAAAAGGGATTGGCATATGTTTTTATAGCCAATTTCATAAATTTAGGATTTAATCTGATAACTAATTTTGTTCTCCCGAAAGAGCTGAGTGTGGAAAGCTACGCTACAATAAAAACATTCCAGCTATATGTAAGTTATGCTGGTTTATTTCACTTTGGATTTGTTGATGGAATGTACCTAAAATATGGAGGAAAAAACATTAAAGAACTCCGGCGTGAAGATTTAGGGACAAACCTTTCGACTTTAAGGTTGTTTGAAATTGTTGTTACGATTGTTTGTGCTATTATTGCGATAATTTCAAAGCAAGAAGTTTTGGTGTTTTTTTCGCTTTCAATTCTTCCGTTGAATTTAGCAAACTATTTCAAACAATTATATCAAGCAACGGGTGAGTTCTCACTTTACGGAAAAATCATGAATGCAAATACGATTTTGATTTTCTTTGCAAACATGATTTGGATTTTCTTAATAAAAACAGATAATGCTCTTTGCTTTCTGCTGAGTAATGTTGCGGTTTATTTTATTGTATGGATTGTATTGGAACTCAACTGTAGAAAACTTATTGGTAGCAAAAATGATGGAAATACATTTTCATTTGATGAGCTGATAAAAAATATAAAAGCGGGTATATTATTAACTGTTGGAAATCTGTCATCAGTTGTACTTACAAGTATGGATCGATGGTTTGTAAAAGCTCTTATGACTACGCTTGCATTTGCACAGTACTCATTTGCTGTTAGCATGGAGAACTTTATGAATGTCGCAGTCACACCTGTTACAACTACATTATATAATTACTTTTGTAAGGCAACAGATGAAGTTAAGGTAAGAAAAGCAAGAAATTATGTGATGATTTTTGCCGCATTGATTGTATCCTGTGCATTTCCTGCTAGATTTATTTTGGAAGTATATTTAACAAAATATATCGATTCTGCTAAGGTGATGTTTTTGCTTTTTGCGGCACAGATTTTTTATATTGTCATAAAAAGCATTTACGTCAATCTCTATAAGGCACAAAAAAAGCAGAGTATTTATTTTATAAAACTCACAGCGATTATTGTTGTGGGATTTGTGTTTAATGTAATATGCTATAACCTTTATAAGGTAAAGGAAAGTTTTGCAGTGGGTACATTGCTATCGGCTGTATGCTGGTACTTTTTATGTTTACCTGATTTTAAGTGGATAAAATATAACACCAAGGAAAAGCTGTATCCTTTTATTCAGACGTGCGCTTTTTTAGTATGTGGATTTTGTTTTAGTGCTATCCCTGGATTTTTCATTTATATTTTTGAAATAATGGTTGTGACATGGATTTCTTTTCCTAAGGAGACAAAGTTCATTATTAATGAGGCAAAAAGCAAGTTGGCTCACTTAAAGTAACATGATCAGAATAGCCTGAACATTATAAAAAGGTCGAAGTATTCCGCTTCTGACTAAAATAGGATGCGTTGAGCTGTTGTCTGAAAGAAATCAAGGAGAAAAGTAAAAATGAGTCAGCTTTTAATTATTACCAAAAAAATCCTTACTAATATTCTAGCAACTCTATATAAACCTTTTGGCTTTTCATGCTTGCTTTCTTTTTTTGCTCTGTTTTTTTACCTTTATGCCTATTACCCGTCTGAAGCCGGAAAAGGTTGGAAAGCAGCAATCCATACATGGTTTACTGCATTCAAAGTATCCTCTTTTTTTAGAAAGTTATTCTTGCTTGTTTTTGTCACCTCAATGATCCTGTTCCGGACGCTATTGAATCGGGACTTGTGGATGAATCCTTTGTCCGATGTAATGGGCGGCTGGGGCATCTGGGAAACGGTGAACGGAGAAAGACAGCTGACGACCGAGTGCATCGAGAATGTGATCCTGATGATGCCGTTCACCGGGATGGTGATGTGGATGTTTGATGTTGAGAAGGGTGTAGTATGGAAAAGCACAAAGCTTGGCCTGATCTTCTCCGTGAGCATCGAGATGCTGCAGTTGCTGCTTCGACTGGGGACATTCCAAGTGTCAGACATCGTGTACAACACGCTTGGCGGTATGCTTGGTGGACTGTGTTACAAGTGGGAAAGAAAGTACACGAAAGGCTGTCAAAATAGAGAATAATATGATATACTGGGGCAAACGAGACTGACTGTGTCTCAGGTGGGGCCCTGACTCTGGGGCCACGGGAGACCGTGGCTCTTGCTGCTCTAATAATCACACACCTTTACGCGGTGAGCAGCAGGCAACGATCTAAGGATTGGCTGAGATGTGAAGAACTACAGAAAAAATATGTGAGAGGGATATGAATGACAAAAAAATCAGACGAGGATTCCATTCATCCTTCGGAAACTGCCTATGATAAAGCCATAAAAAGAATGGAAGAACGAGAGGCACACATTTTTAATACTCCGGCTATGCAAATTGCCGCAGATGCTGCAGAACAAATAAGAATTCAACAGGCACCATTGATTCAAGCTTTACAGCCCCTGCAAGATGCTTTGCAACCATATCATAATTTAATAGATCAAAATAGCTTGGGGCTTGTTGCGGCATCTCTATCTTCTGTGGCCCAGACAATAGTTCCCGATAATGCAGTGGGCTCAATGACAGAATCTTTGAATGTTGTAGCAACAGCAATACAGCCGTACCAACAAGATATGAATTTATTCAACTCAAATGTTCTAGCCGCTTTTGAAGCTGCAGCAATTACGCCAGAACTACGGGATTTTCGTACACAGTTTGAAGTTAATGTCCAAGAAATGGGAGATGGTATGTCTGCTATTTCTGATTATGTAAATGGATTGACTTCACAGTGGGACAATGCGCTTGGAGTGGCTAATGTATTAGAGCGTAGTATTGCAGCACAAAATCTCGCTATGGTAAGAATGCTGCCCTGCTACAGTGATTTAGAGCTGCCGCGTGGAAGTAAAAAGGTATTAAGGTCTTTGACAAAAACGACTGCTAAGAAATTGATGCAGTCCGATGAGATTCAGTTTGATCCAAAGGAAAAAGACTTTTATCACAAAGATTCACCAGAAAGTAAGCTATCGGCAGATCAAATCACGGTGGTAGAGAGTTCGCTGGAGCTGTTTGCGGAGTTTACACTTGATGAGTTGCTTTCATTTGAAAGTAAATTGGAACAGAATTTTGCTTTTGCTGTTCGACATCCAGTTGGCATTAGAATATATGAAATTCTTCAAAATTGGAAGAACTTTGTAAGCTTTGAGAATATTACATATTATCATGCAAGAACGTTAGGTGAAAATCAACGACCTTTTCATGACTCTGAGATGATGAAAGCACCTACCAATGTTTCAGCACACGGCCGTTATAATGAAGTTGGAAGAAGTTGCTATTACATAGCTGAAACCAAGGACGGCGCATTAAAAGAAATTTACAAGCACAGTGGCAAAACCAAACCTCGTGTGCAAGTAATTGGGCTGAAAGCCATAAAATCGGCTAAATTACTTGATTTGTCTGGAGATGTAAAAGAAACTAATCGTTTCGTAGAGCACCTGAGATTTACAGTAGAAAACGATGAGGGAAGAACGGTGCAAGAATATTTACTGCCTAATTTTGTAGCTTCGTGCTGTAAAGAACTGGGAATTGACGGCATCAGATATAAAAGCACTGGATATAAATGCTGTGTTCTTTGGAAAGACGATTATTTTGAGAATGTCGAGGGCAGCAGAGAGATAATACCATATTAAAAATCCAAGGAAATATGTGAAGAAGATGCACAAAGTGCGGGGGTGATAAAATGGTTGACTTATATAAAAAATATTATCTTGATAGCGAGACGATCAAAGAGATTCTACAGAATGGAATTGTTGTGTTCGATACTTCTGCATTGCTGGATTTATATTACTATTCTTCAGAAACCAGAAATGAGATTTTTAATAAGGCATTCAATTATCTCAAAGGTCGGCTATGGATACCTGCACAGGTATACTTTGAATATTTAAAGAACAAAAGCAAGGTTTCAGAAAAACCAATCCTTTCGTATGAGCGACTATTAACGAAACAAAGCAAAGATGGTGGATATGTTAATTCAATCGTAGACAAGACAAAGATGCTCCAAGGGCAAAGTTTAGGCGAGATAAAAAATCAATTGAAGACACTGAAGGAACAAACATTAGGAACGGATAAGCACCCATATTTGTCTCCAGATGTGTATGCAGAATATGAAAGTGTATTGTCTGTTGTTGAAAATCAATTGACTGATTTTTCAACTAAGACAGCAGACTTCCAGACAAGAATACAGAAAGAAATTGAAAAGAAAATCACAGAGTTGCAGAGTGATCTGCTACCTGATAATGTGAATAACGCCATAGAAAGCAGTTTTCAAATTGGAAAAGAGTATTCTTTTTCAAAAATGATGGAAATTGCTAGAGAGGGAAGTTTTAGATATAGCGAAGAAATTCCTCCTGGATACGAAGACGGTAAAGAAAAGACTGGCCTCCAAAAATATGGAGACTTGTTTGTATGGAATCAAATCCTTGATTGTGCAAAATCAAAGCAAAAAGATTTTATCTTTGTAACAAATGATGTAAAGATAGATTGGTACGAGGAAGATAAAAGAACTCCTCGATTTGAGTTGCTAAAAGAATTTCGTGAACAAGCAAATAAGCGAATATGGCTTCTTTCAATGAAGAATTTTATTTATCACGTCAATTTATTGCTGGATGATCAAATTCACGAAAATGTATTGCAAGATATAGATTCCGTGCAGGATGAAAAAGAAAATGACAAGATCCGAAAAGAACTATCTGCAGATGACATTCAAAAGATTTTTAATAATTTGATAGTTAAACCCATTTATGTGATCGATAAAATTCCAAAGAATGAGTCAATTAGGCTGTTTGATAACCCGGATATTTATGAAGCGGAAGATGAAAATGGTCGAAAATTTAGAATAATAACTACCATTGTTGGAGGAGGAAATTACGCCAGGGTTTTGCATGGAATGACAAATGCGTTCGAGCTGAAGAAATTGTATGAAACCGGTAATGAGCATTATTGGTACTACAATTTTATAATAGCAAAAAATGAGGCACTCGTAGAGAAAATCATGGAGCATATGGGAAAAACCAAAGTTAGAAAGCTATTTGCGGATCATTCAATACAGACAGCAGTATGCTATCTTAATGAGGATCAAAATATAAATATTGCAAAAGCAAATTTTGATATTTGATGAAATTATCATTGCTTTTTGTAATTGAAATAGTACACAAAATGTAAGAGGTAACAAAAATGCCCAGAACCAAAGGAAGCAAGAATCGCGCCAAGACCGACTTCGATGCACAGATCGCAAAGCTGCAGAAGGACAAAGCTCTCTTAGAAGAGGGCCTAGCCAAGACGGTTGCTCAGATTGAGGAGTTAAAGACAGACATCAAGTCTATGCGTGAATCGCTGAAGCCGCAGAGAGCTGAGATCAAGCAGGTCGAAAAAGAAATCGCCAAGCTCGAAGCCAAGAAAGCCAAAGCAGATGCTAAAGCCGCTGAAGAAGCAAAGAAGGCTGAAGCTGAGAGTGTGGTTAAGAGAATGTTAGCCAGCGGGATGAGTGCGGACGAGATTCTGGAAAAGCTGAAATAAACAAGAACCCAAGAAAAAATAAATGCCGTGTGGACAAACTGAACTCCAGGAGTTCACACGGTATATTTTGAGAGTCACTATATAGTTTGTGACGGAAATAAAAAGGAGTGTGAGATAAAATGAATTTATCAAAAATACATCATATTGCAATCATCGTATCTGACTACGAAGCTGCAAAGGATTTTTATGTGAACAAATTGGGCTTCTCTGTTATCAGGGAAAATTATCGCCCGGAGCGCAAGGACTGGAAGCTGGATCTGCGTGTCAATGAACACACAGAGCTGGAGATTTTCGCTGAGGAAAATCCTCCGAAGCGTGTGAACCGACCGGAAGCTTGTGGGCTACGTCATCTTGCGTTCTGCGTGGATAGCGTGGAGCAGACAGTCAGAGAACTGGCAGAAGTTGGCATTGAATGTGAGCCGATCCGTGTGGATGATTATACCAGCAAGAAGATGACTTTCTTCCATGACCCGGACGGACTGCCGCTGGAGCTGCACGAATAATTATGGGAGAGAAAAGAGCATATAAAGCCAGAAAGCCCGGTGGAGGCCGGAAGAAGCTGAAGCCGGAGTACGATGCTGGGAAAAATCTGAAAGAGCAGATGGAAAGTGCTGTGGCACTTTATAATTCTGAGATGTCCTTGCAGGCCATCGGTGATGCCCTGAACCTAAACCCTATCAAAGTAAGGAAGCTCCTCATCACGGCTGGTGTGTATGAATCAGAAGTGGCGGAGAAGGTACAAGACACTTTTGAAGAGTACCGAGAAACACAGCGAAACACAGCGCTATAAAGAAGCTATACTCTCAACCGCAAATACTCTTCAACTCTCCAAAGCCTCCGTTACCTCGTATCTACCATATCAGAAAGGCGTGTATTACCCAAGTACAGCAGATAAAGAGAAAATCAGTGTAGGAGCAGAGCGGCAGCGGAGATACAGAGCGGTAAGAAAACTGAGAACCGAGCCGACAGAAGAGCATTTGTGGGAAGTGGTTCTTCTTTATGCTGATGTGCGATTCAAAACATATTCAGGTTTACCCTTTACCTATGAAATACGAAAGGGTCGTAATACAGCATTTGTCTCTAAGATGGCATTTGACGCGGAGAATTCTCTTATTATGCTCCCTGTAGAAACAGGGATGGGTGCTTCTCCGACGACTGGTTATGTGGATTTGTGGGCATATCCGAAATCCTCTCAAAAGAGTGACTTGGTTTTAACGTATGGGTTGACTTGGGATTTGAGAAATTATGCCGGGCTATTTGCATATCGCGTTGCATCGGCTAGTACAAAGGCTCCGAAAAATGGTTCAAGATTGATTTATATTCCATTGAATAATTGAAGAAAATAAGAAATTGGTATTTTAAAGTTAATTTTAAGGCTTGAAAAATGTACAATTAGCGACTAAGCCATTTTACGGGCTTGGCCGCTAATTTTTTATCATAAAACAAACGAATCCTAGTATGAAAATTGCACTTAAAAATAGAATTGGAGAAAAGGATGACTCTATTTATAGAGGAATATGAGTTTTTGATTATGAATAGAGCAGGCTGTTTAATTGGTCAAAAGACGGATGAAGGTGTTAAAGAAGTCAGCATGGTTATAGAAGGCATTAACGCTCTGCCTGTCGCCATGAAGCTGTCCAATCGGTACGGTGTGGAATTCTCGTTTATTTCTGCGGCCGATGTGGTACATTTGATCTGATGTACTATAGTCACATTAACTTGCTAAGAAGAGCAAAAGCGTTGAGTTTATCTTATAGTGGTAGTTTCTTCTGATGAGTTCAAGCGGAATGAAAAGCATAAGAAAACATACTTTACTTATGAGCAGCGTAAGCAGCTTCTTGAAGCAATCCGCTATGTTGACCTTGCTATTCCTGAAGAAAACTGGCAACAGAAGCGTTCCGATATGCACGAGTATCATGTGGATACCTTTGTCATGGGCGATGATTGGAAGGGAAAGTTTGATTTTCTGAAGGAAGAGGGTGTTGAGGTTGTGTACTTACCCAGAACTCCCGAAATTAGCACCAGCCAAATTAAGCATGATCTTTATGATGCAAATGGAGCGGATGGGGAGAGCCAGACACCACATGATGACATTGATACAGATCCATGCGTATGAGAATTGTGTGAATAGCTTGATTAAGGGTGGGTGCTGTCGAATGAAATTTGACGATTAGAGGAAACAATATTAAAATTTGTGTTGCAAAGCGAAAGAGAAAGTGATACAATATCATCATCTGCAAGACAGTAAAAACTTATAAAGAATCGTAAGGGCGTATGTATATTGCAAAGCAATATACCACTACACTAGTTCCCTTATATAAAATGTATCCGAAGAAACTGTAACTGGTTTCTCGGATTTTTGTGTTACAAACTTGAATGGATGACCATTGAATGGTATGAATAAGCGGGTGAAATGGGATTGAGGTCAACCGCAACAAGAAATCTGAAAGAATGCTGTACAAAACTAATGCTTCTTACAATCACAATTATTGCTGAAATCACGATTGGTATAGAGGGAGATGCTAGAGCGTTTTATCTGACGGTGTTATTACAAGCAATAAATACAATTGCAGACGTGATGGGGTATTTGGAGACTTCCTCTTATGAGTTCTGTTGCATACGTAGAGAAGTAATGGTTCTCGGAGCAAACGCGCTGGCAATTATTATAGCGGTATGTTATTCTTTTTCTGCTGAAACAAATGTGATTCATAAGGCACTTGAAAATATGGCAGTAATCATTATCTGTGCCATTCTTGTCGCAGCAGTTCTAGGAGCACTAGGACGGGAACTCAAGATACATATAGATTTATTAAAACCGAAGAGTAATGAACCGCATCAGAATGATGACTCTGATATTTCGACATCATGGGAAGACCGATAAATTGTAGGAGGCACTTTGGAAGATGAATGTGGCATTTATAATTGTAGCACTATTGATATTTATAGGATATGGATGGGGAGTTCTTTTTCCGGTCAATTCTTCGGAGAAAATCCTTTTAAACCGTGAGATTGTAAACAGGCGAGGATCTTGGCGATTCGCTATGGATCAAATTTTGCAAAAAAACAATTTAGAATTGCAAATTAAACGAGAAGCCAGAAAAAAAGTCAGATAAGGGTAAATGAACTATGACGCAAGAGTCGATTTTTGCAATTTTACAAGAAAAAGATGTTCAAGAACAGTGGCTTAATATTTGCAGATTGCACAGAATAACAAAGGAATATCTTCTGGTAGCAGAAGAAGTATGTGAAGAAGGTGTTCTTTTCTTTCAGCCGTTAAAGGAACATAGAGATGCCTATGATCATGTTATACGAACGTTCTCAATTGATTTAAAGAAAGTTCCAGAAGATGTGGATTGCAAACTGTATGTGAAGAAAAACTTGGAAAAAGCATACGGACATGAGTATAGAGCTTTTTTTGATACGGCAGATTGGCTGTCATACAATCTAAGAAAAAGCATCCGAGAGAGACTTCGCAAAATGTCTAAACGGGAAAAAAAAGAATTTATTCAGCGAAGCGGCGGAGAGGCTTTTTTAGAAAGGATGAATCAATATCCTTTTAAGGTGGCAGAGATGAGAGGCGATAAGGATATCGGGATGGCTTCGAATGATAGTCCGATTCGCGAGTATCAAAACATACTAGATGAAATGATTGCAATATATAAGAGCATCGGAGAATAGTTTTCCGAATTTTGGATTGCCTTTAAAAATGTAAAGCACTAGAAAGTTGAATGACGGTTTCAAACGGTAAGGTTCCATCTGCGAGCCTTACCGTTTTTCTTTTGCCTTAAATAAAAAATTAAAACTGTATTCCAAAACGGCTCTGCGGATTCCTATTAGTGTAGGGGTTTTCAAAATCTTTTGTGAAACGGCTTTCCTCTAGTTTTATGAGTGGAAAATAAACAAAATCTATATTCTAAAATTAGTCAGTTCAACAAAATTTAAAAAACTGGTTGCCAAACACCCATTTTAGAATGTTATAGGTAGAGGGGAACGTTGGAAAAATGAATTTTCTTTAAACTTTCAAAAGACCCGGTTTAAAAACACCCCTTAAAGTTTGTATAGGGTGTAAGGACTATTTTCTCAAACAGACCTATTCGCTGTTGGTCTCACCCCCGAAAATCCCTAATTCCTTACAAAGGCACATCGCACCTTGAAAATCGCATGAGCCACCCCAGCAGGATACCTCTGGTACTGAATGTGCATTCTGCGCGTCTTACCGGAAAATACGCCGGAGAAAATCGGGCAGGAACGGGCTGGGACAGAGTGGACAGTGGTTAAGAGCAAGATTAGCCTTTGTATACGAAACCGCTCCTACGGGCAGTTTCTCCACGGCGGCATCTTGATGGGGATTGCGCTCCCCATACCCTCACATCGTGCAAAATCACATGATTTTGCCCATTGGTGGCCTGCTGCAGCAGGTCACAGCCGGAGTGCAGATGCACTGCCGGGAAAATCAAATTCTTGATTTTGGAAAGGAGACCCCATGCCAAGAACGAAGAAAAAAGTGAAATCTATCGTAAAGACAAAAGTAATCTCCGCACGAGTTACAGAAGTAGTACATGAACTTTTACACCGGCAGGCAGAAGATGCCGGAATGACCCTCTCTGAATTTACAGCGCAGATGCTGATGAAAGGCCGCGTGAATACCTCGTATGTGTTCTATGTCCACCCGGACGAGATCGAAGCAATCACACGGGAGTTTGCCGCCATCGGGAACAACCTGAACCAGATCGCGGCGTTCTTCAACAGTGGAGGCCTTCCATCACATGTTATGCGTGAAAACATCAACCATGCGATTTCCCGCATTTTTGAAATGCGGGAACAAGTCGCAGAAATGGCAGGAAAGAACTATGGCAATATTAAAGCACATCGCAAGTAAGAGTTCCAACTATGGTGCTGCACTGGAGTATCTGATTTTCAAACATGATGAGCTTCGGAAAACTCCGATCCTTGACCAGAACGGAAATCGTATCATGCGAGATGAGTTTTATCTGGACGGTCTGAACTGTGAACCCTATTCCTTTGATGCGGCCTGCCAGCAGCTGAACCGCGAGTACCAGAAAAACAAAAACAAGAATGAAATCAAAAGCCACCATTACATCATCAGCTTTGATCCACGGGACAGCACAGAAAATTGTTTGACGGGGAAACGGGCGCAGGAGCTTGGACTGGAATACGCAAAAGCCAACTTTCCGGGACATCAGGCATTGGTCTGTACGCACATGGATGGGCACAATGGCAGCGGCAACATTCATGTCCATATCGTAATCAACAGTTTGCGAAAACTGGATGTGCCCCAGCAGCCCTTCATGGAGCGACCCATTGATAGCAAGGCTGGCTACAAGCACCATGTAACAAACGAGTATCTGAAGCACCTGCAGAAATCCCTCATGGATTTGTGCAACCGCGAATTTCTGTATCAGGTCGATTTGCTGTCACCATCCAGAACGGGTGTGACCGAAGCAGAGTATTGGGCACAGCGGCGGCTGGATGAGAAAAAACAGGAAATCGAAAAGGAAGGATTTACGCCCAACCTGACAAAGTTTCAAACACAGAAACAGCTTATCCGGGATGCTGTTGCCGCTGCTCGTGAGAAAGCAATCTCGTATGAAGATTTTCAAGACATCCTGCAGGATGAATACAACATTTTTGTCAAAACACAACGTGGGCGTTACAGCTATCTGCTACCGGAACGGAACAAGTTTATATCGGAGCGTTCTTTGGGGGATAGCTGCAAAAGAGAATGTCTGGAAGGATTTTTTGTTCAGAACGCCGAGAAGAATCTGCGGTACAAGGAAGATCCCATACTGATCTTTACGACCAGAACCAGGCTGCGGCTTGTTGTGGACCTGCAGGAGAATGTTAAGGCACAGGAAAATCTGGCCTATGCGCTAAAGGTCAAAATCAGCAATTTGCAGAAAATGGCTGAAACGCTGGTATGGGTACAGGAGAATAACATTAACGATCTGACAGAACTGAACGATCTGTGTAAAACTGCGCAGGCCAATGCGCAGGCAGCGTATGAACGGCTGTCACAGGCGGAGGATGAACTGTACAAAACCAATGAACAGATTCATTATGCGGGGCAGTACCTTTCCACAAAAGAGGTCCAGCAGCAATTTACGAAAGCAATTTTCAAGAAAAAATTCCGCGCAGAGCATTCCAAGGAATTGGATGCCTATGTGGAATCCGTGAAATATTTCCGGGAAGAAAATGATGGAAAGCTGCCATCGCTGAAATCTTTGAAAAAACGGAAAGAAGAACTGACGAAAGAAATCGCGGAGAGGAAAAAGGTATACACTCCCCTGAAAGAAGAATCCCGGCGTCTGGAAGTTGCATCGGATAATGTGTACAGCATCTTCCGAAAAACCAATGAGATGAAATCCGACCTTGCATGGAAACGCGAGTGGGAGGCTAGAGTCCGCGAAAAGGCAAGGCAGGAGCAGGTTCGACAGGAACAGCGCGTACGTCAACCGAAACGTAAGAAGCGCAGCTATGATGTGAGCCTGTAATCAGCAGGGTCTTCCACCCCGCACCCCGGAACCCTGCCGGATGCGTAAGCCCGTGCAGGACTTTCCCATTCGGCAGGGACTTTTGAAAACGATTAGGAGGAAGTTTGAGTAAAGAGTACATCAAGGCACAAACCCCACTACCCGCTTATTTCCCTTATCCGAAATTTCTGCTGCAGATGAGCCTTTCCCATACGGCACGATTGACGTATGTTCTGTTGCTGGACCGCATGACCCTTTCCCAGAAGAACGGCTGGGTGGATGCACAGGGCCGGGCATATGTGCTCTATCCGTTGGCAGGGCTGGCAGAAGATCTGCAGAGCAGCATTTCCAGTGTCACCCGTGCCCTGCGGGAACTGGAAGCCGCACGGCTGATCGAACGGTGGTCCAATGGCTTTTCCAAGCCAAACCAGGTGTTCCTAAGCTTTCCATCTACTGCGCAGAAATGCACAGTCGAGATGGTCAAAAATGAGCAGCCTGATTGCTCAAAAGTGGGCAATACGGTTGCGCAAAACTGCACACCTAACCAAATAAATAAGAACAACCTAAGATTGAACCAACTGAGTAGAACCAAAGAAGCATATGGGCGTTATCGGAATGTCTATCTGGAAGATTATTCAGAACTGAAAACGGAAATTGCAGAGTTAGATTCCCTGATTGATGACCTTTCAATCTATATGCAGTCTACAGGCAGGAAGTACGCAGACCATGCGGCGACCCTGCGTAGCTGGTCAGCACGGAAGAAAAGACAACAGAAACCGGGAGCAGGTATCCCGGACTATACCTACAACAAGGAGGAAAGTTTATGACGGAAACAATCCAGACAGCGATGGACAGGCTTATGACGATCTCTGTGGAACCGCAGGACTATGTTGCAGAAGATGGGCTGTTGTACTGCGGCAGCTGCAAAACTCCCAAGGAAGCGTTCTTTCCGAACGGCAAAAAACTGTTTGGGCGTGACCGCCATCCGGCTGAATGCCGGTGCAGGCAGGCTACAAGGGAAAAGCAAGAGAAAGAAGAACGTGCAAGGCTGCATTACGAGAAAGTGCAGCGGCTGAAGCTGCAGGGCTTTACCGACTGGGCGATGTAGCACTGGACATTTGCAAACGATCACGGGCAAAATCCACAGATGCAGCTGGCACAGCGGTATGTGGCCCACTGGCCGGAAATGCGGGAAAAGAATGTGGGGCTGCTGCTCTGGGGCGGTGTCGGTACAGGCAAGAGTTTTATGGCGGGTTGCATTGCCAATGCCCTGATGGAACAGGAAGTGGCCGTCTGCATGACGAATTTTGCCCGAATCATGAATGAACTGAATAACGCCTTTTCCGGGCGAAATGAAGTCGTGGACAGGCTCTGCGGCTATCCGTTGCTTGTCATTGACGATTTCGGCATGGAGCGGGGCACGGAATATGTGCTGGAGCAGATTTACAACATTATCGACAGCCGTTACCGCAGCCGAAAACCACTGATCGTCACCACGAACCTGACCCTGACGGAGTTGAAGAACCCGCAGAATACCGCACACGCCCGTATCTATGACCGGCTGCTGGAACTGTGTACCCCGATTGCCTGCACAGGCCCCAGCATGAGAAAGGATATAGGACAGGCAAAATTGAACTTGCTGAAAGCACTTCTGGCCTGAATGGGAGGAACGCAATTGAAAGAAAACGGTACAATGAATTGGCTGGCGCAGATCCGCCAGATGAAGAACCGGGACATCCGCACGATTGAACAGTCTGAACTGCAGGAACTGCAGCAGGATGCAGTGGAACACGGATTGCCACAAGAGGAAAGGCTGAAAAAGCTGCTGGATAAGGTCCGAAATCCTTACTGCTATCTGGACAATGGAATTATTGTAAAGCTGAATTTTGCACCAAGAGGGTGCAGCACACTGTCTGAGCGCATTGGCAGGTGCTTTCAGTCTGCCAGCTGAAAAGGCAGAGAAGCTTTCGGCAAACTGCTGAAAAAAACGCAGAAAAATTTCACACTTTAATGCGATAAAGCGATAGACAAAAGATGATGATTCTGGTAAGCTGTTTACGGGTAAGAAGATAGGAATGTGCAAGCTGAGCAGAACCTGCTCGGTAGGCTTGTTCTACATAGAAAATGTGGAGCCTTTCGCTTCTCTGACGAACAGTATTGCCGATTCGTTAAGGAGGTGGAAGGCTTTTGTTATACCCGGATATAAATTTGCAGAAGAGAACACAGCAAAATACAACCCGATACCGTACAGCCTTGTACTTACGCTTATCTCGTGAGGATGGCGATAAGACAGAGAGCGACAGTATTGCAAACCAGCGTACCTTGCTGGAAGCCTATACTGCAGACCACCCGGAACTGTGCATCGTGGATGAGTTTGTGGACGATGGCTACTCCGGCTCAAACTTTGAACGACCTGCGTTCCAAAGGCTGTTTCGGGAACTGGAACAAGGAATCATCAACTGTGTTCTGGTGAAAGACCTGTCCCGCTTTGGACGAAATTACATTGAAGTGGGGCGTTATCTGGAACGTATTTTCCCGGTCATGCGGGTCCGGCTGATTGCAGTGACGGATAATTATGACAGCCAATCTGCGTGGAAGACCAGCGATTCCATCATGGTCCCGATGCGAAATTTGCTCAATGATGCCTACTGTCGGGATATTTCCGTCAAAATCAAGAGTCAGCTTGCGGTAAAGCGGAAGCGCGGCGATTTTGTGGGAAGTTTTGCAACCTATGGGTACCAGAAGGACCCCAGCAATCATACCAAGCTGATCGTGGACGAACTGGCAGCGGAAACAGTGCAAGATATTTTCCGCTGGAAGATCAGTGGCATGAATAATCAGAGCATCGCAGACCGATTGAATGCGAAAAAGGTGCCGTCCCCGGCTGCGCGAAAGCTGCAGAGCGGTGCAAAGCTGAGCCTGCATTTCCGCAAGAGCGATGAGCCGCCGTGGTCTGCCAAGGCAGTGGACCGCATTCTGCACAACGAGGTCTATATCGGGAAGCTGGTGCAGGGAAAGACCCGGCGACTGGATTATCGCTCCAAAAAGAAAATGAATGTGCCGATGCGGGACTGGGTAATCGTGGACAACACTCATGAAGCAATCATTCCGGCAGAGCAGTTTGAACTGGTGCAGCGGATTCTGGAAACCGAAACCCGCAGGCCAAACGATGCCGAAACGGTGGCCCTGTTTGCAGGCTTTCTCTACTGTGGGGACTGCGGCAGTCGGCTGGTACGCAGGTCGGCCAGCTATAAAAGAAAGCGGTACATCTATTATCAGTGCTCCGGCAGCAAACAGAACAAAGGCAGCTGCACGAGCCATAACCTACGGGATGAAAAGCTCTATAACATTGTGCGGAATGCGCTCCAGATGCAGATCCAGATTGTGATGGAGGAAGCAGAATTTGTGGAAAGCATCCGGCAGGCCCAGCAGGAACCCTACCGTGTGCGGCGCATTGAACGGCAGATTCGGCAGCTGACTGCAGAAAAGACCCATACACAGGGCATTAAGGAAAAACTGTATGGGGATTATGCAGACGAAATCCTCACACGGGAGGATTTCCTGAACTACAACGAACTGTACAGCAAGCGAATCGAAGAGTATGACCGCAAAATTGAGGAACTGGAGGCGGAACAGCAAAATTTACAGACTGCCCCGAATGCGTATCCATTTCTGGACGTGTACCGTAAGTATCGAAAATTGGAAGAAATCACCCGCCCGATGATTGTCGAATTGATTGAGAAAATCGAAGTCTATGAGGGCAATCGGGTGGAAATTACGTTCCGATTCCAGGATGAAATTGCAGACCTGCTGGAGGAATTGCACCAAAAGCAGCATGAAGTGTCAGCTTGAAAGAAGGTCGTGATTTATGGCAAGAGTAAGCAAGAAAGTAAGTGCGGCGCAGCGGGAGGCCGAGAACGCACAGCACCGTATCTGGAAAACCGCAATTTACGCACGATTGTCTGATTTCGATGATGTGCTTCGGAATACGGAATCACTGGAAGTGCAGATTTCCTATATCAAGGAGTACATCAATCACCGGGATGATTTGATGCTGCTGGATGTATTTGCGGACAAGCGGTGTACAGGGATGAACTTTGACCGCCCGGAATTTGAACGGCTGCTGAAAGCACTGCAGGAGCGGAAAGTCAACTGCATTGTGGTAAAGGACTTCTCCCGACTGGGCCGTAATTTCGTGGAAACAGGTCAGTATCTGGAACAGGTGTTTCCACTGTTTGGCGTAAGAGTTATCGCCATCAATGATAATTATGATAGCCTGAACAGCCAGAGTCGGGACGGGATGCTGGTGCCGATCAAGAGCATGATCAATGAAATGTACTCGAAAGACCTGTCCAAGAAGATTCAGTCGTGCTTTCGTTCCAAGGAAGCACGAGGAGAAATCTATACGCCTGTTCCGTTCGGTTACAAGAGAAATCAGCAGAATCATTTGATTCTGGACGAGGAAGTCAGCGATGTGGTAGTTCGGATTTTTCTCTGGAAGAAATCCGGTATGAAAGAGCGCGAGATTGCAAAAAAGCTGTCTGCGCAGGGAATCCCGACACCTTTTACACGCCGCTGTCAGCTGGGATACCTGAAAAACACCTTGCGGGTAAAGGACCCAGCATGGCAGACCGTTTTCGTGACAAAGGTGCTGGAAAATCCAATCTACACAGGAACAATGGTCTATAACCGCATCGCTTATGATGAAACGTATCGGAAAATCGGGCGGAATCCACGGGAAAGCTGGCGGATGGTGCCGGACAGCCATCCGGCAATCATCAGTTGGGAATTGTTTGATGAAGTTTCTGCATTGCGGGAAGCCGAGCAAGCGGTCAGGGAGGAACGGAAAAAGTGGTGCAGACAGCGCAGAGAAAGTAATCCGAACATTTTCAAAGGCCGGATATTTTGCAAAGAGTGCGGAGAAAAGCTGTTTTGTCATTGGCAAAGCGATGGTTCGCTGTATTTTTACTGTGCATCTTGCCATGTTTCAATTTCAGAGAAAGACCTCTGGAATGGCATTAACAAGGAGTTGCACCAGCGGATGGAAGAACACCGTGATTTGCAGAAGCTGGTACGGAAAAGCTCTGGAAAAAGCAAACTCCAATCAAAAGAAATAGCTACAAAACGTGAAATTGAACAGGCGTCAGGCAATATCGTTCGACTGGAATCACAGAAGCGCAGCGGCTACGAGCAGTATGTCCTTGGAAAAATTTCAAAAGAAAAGTTCTTGGAATTGAAGCAGGATGCAGAGAATGAAATTGAGGCATTCAGACAGACAAAAGCTGAAAACGAGAAAGAACTGGTAGTTGTTCAAGAAGAACTGCGGCAGAAAAAGCAAATCGCAGACAACACAGAGGTGCTTTTGACGGCAGACAATCTACAGCAGTATGTAAAGAAAATTGAAGTGGACCGCGAGAAAATCACTTGCACGGAATTTTCGTTCTAACGAAAAAGGAGAACAAAGCAATGAAAGAGAAAATCTACGATGCCCGGACAGGGATGGAATATTCCTTAGTTGGAAATTGTTACCTGCCAGCCTTGAAACTGCCACGGACTCGTCCGATTGGCCGATGGGGAATGCTGCACAAGGCGTACCTGAAACTACGAAAACCAGCCTATTATCAGAGCCTGCTGCTGAGTGGAAAACTGGATGCTGTTTTGGCAGACGTGGAAGAGCATGCAGCAGAACGATATGAGGTTTTGATTGAGCAGATGAGCCAACGGGAGGGCATTTCGGAAAAACTGAAAGAAGAAAATCAGATGGAATGGGTACGCCGCATGAGTAATCTGGAAAATCGTGCAGCGGAAATTGTAAAGACAGAATTGATTTATCCGTTTGAAGGGCGGTGAGCAGCAGATGATCGGAACCTATTATCGACTTTCCTTTGCGGACGAGGATGTGGGAACAGATAAGGCTGAGAGCAACAGCATTCAGGGTCAGCGCGGACTGGTAGAGGGGTACATCATGGCTCGCCCGGAACTGGCTGCAGAGCCGCGACAGGAGTATGTGGATGATGGCTATTCCGGCACATCCACAAGCCGCCCGGCGTTCCAGCAGCTGATTCAGGACGCACAGGATGGCAAGATAAAAACAATCATCGTAAAGGACTTTTCACGGTTTGCCCGTGATTACATTGAGGCAGGCGATTATATGGAGCGCATCTTCCCGCTGCTGGGCGTTCGCTTTATCTCTGTCAACGATGAGTATGACAGTGGAATGCAGGCTGGGAACGATGTGCGCGGACTGGAAGTAGCCATCAAGAACATCATCAACGCATCCTACAGCCGGGACCTCTCCGCTAAAATCGCAGCAGCAGACCATGTGATGCAGAAAAAAGGAATGTATCTCGGAGGATACCGCCCGTTTGGATTTCTGCCGGACCCGAACGATTGCCATAAGCTGATCCTCGACCCGGTAGCCAGTCGATATGTGCGGTTGATCTTTGAACTGGCATTGCAGGGCAACAGAACAGGCACCATCGCCAAAATCCTGAATGAAAAGCAGATCCCGACCCCGGCAGCATATCATGTGGCGGAAAACCATGTGTACAGTGAGCAGAAAGCATGGGATCTGCAGCGCAGCCATTGGACAAGTGGAACGGTTTACCATGTTCTGAAAAATGAGAAGTATAAGGGAACCTATGTGGGCGCGAAATTCATTATGCCGGTTCCCTGTAAGCATCGGGTTCTGCGCGCTCCTTTGGAACAGCAGGTACGAATTGAGGATAGCCATGCCGCCATTGTGACCCCGGAGGAATTTGAACAGGCACAAATGGTCATCATGCTGCAGCATGGGAAGCACCAGGCCGGGAACTACACAAAACGCCAGTATCCCTTGAAAGGCAAGGTCTACTGCGGCTACTGCCAGAAACTGATGAAATATCGTGTTCTCAAGAAGCTTGGCCCCTCGTTTAACTGCAGATTCTCAGCCACAGCGGTGGACAGTCCCTGCAAGCGAATCCCGATCTCTGAGGAATTGCTGGAAGAGATTGTCCGAAACGCACTGACAGTGCAGATAAAGCAGGCGGAGCATGTACTGGAAATCCTGCACGAACGGGAACGCAAAGCGTTGATTTGCTTTTCCGCACTGGAACGGCAGGAAGAAAAGCTGAGTGCAGAAAAGGCAGAGATCGTAAAACAGCGCATTGCACTGTATGAGCAATACGCCGACGGAAATATAAGCAAGGAAGAATTCGTCCGGCAGAGAGACGCCTACAGAGCGCAAGAAGATGAACGAATGGAGCAGATTCAACGACTTCGTGCCGAGAAAAATCAAATTTTCCTGCCAGTAAGGAAAGATGCTGATAATTTGCAGACTGTCGTAAGTGCAGCAGAAGAAGCAGGCGATGTGATGCGCTTATCACAGAATGTGGTGGAAACCTTTATTGACCGCATTGAGGTTTTCAACGATGAGCGTGTGAAAATTCGTTTTACATTTGAAGATGTGCTAGCAGGCTATGCAGAATGAGTTGTAGTCGAAATCACTGCTGTAAGCAGAGTTTTTCTTGTAAGAACACGAGATTCATGGTATCATAAGAGCAAGGAAAAGTCTGTGCATGGCTACGCGAAAGGAGCAGCAGAGATGAAAGAAATGAATATTCCCGTTGGAGTTTCGGACTTTGAAGAAATTCGAAAAAATGGGTATTACTATATTGATAAATCGGGACTGATTGGAGAACTGCTCAGTAGAACAGGAACGAAAGTAACGCTTATCACTCGTCCCCGACGCTTCGGTAAGACATTGGGCATGAGTATGCTGGAAAACTTCTTTGACATCCGCAAAGACAGCAGAAAACTGTTTGAGGGACTGGAAATTACAGAAAACCAAGCATTGTGCGTTGAGTGGATGAACCAGTATCCGACAATTTTTGTTTCATTTCGACAAGTAGATGGACTGAATTTCACCGGGGCATACGATATGCTTACAATGGTGATAGCAGATTTGTACAATAAACATCTTTATTTGCTTGATAGTGAAAATGCTACAGAGTTCCAAAAAACAGCGTTTGAGCATCTTGCACATGGCAGTGGCTCCATAAAAGAAGTTAAGAGCAGCCTTATGCTTTTGACAACGATGATGCAAAGTTATTATGAAAAGCCTGTAATTCTTCTTATAGACGAGTATGATGTACCCGTAGCAAAAGCAAACAACAACGGTTATTATGATGAAATGCTCGATGTCATGAAAGGCCTGATGCAAGCACTGAAAGACAATCAAGCCCTTCGTTTTGCAGTTGTTACAGGTTGCTTGAAGATTGCGAAAGAGAGTATCTTTACAGGAACCAACAATTTTGTATCGGATACTATCACAAATTCTCGGCTGAACGAGTATTTCGGATTTGTACAGAGTGAGGTCGACCTGCTGCTAAAGGATGCTGACTTGACAACGCAGGCTGAGAACATCAAAAAATGGTATGATGGATACCATTTCGGAGCCTTTGATGTTTACTGCCCGTGGGACGTAATGAATTACATGCTGGAACTGCAGCGCAATCCGAAAGCTAAGCCTATCAGCTACTGGAAGAACACCAGCGATAATGCCATCATTCGTTCCTTTATTGACTATGCAGGCAGTACCATCACAAATAAACTTGAAACGCTGATGGCTGGTGGCTGCATCGTTCAGCGTGTAGATGAAAACCTGACCTATGATTATCTGCATTCCTCAGAAGACAATCTTTGGAGTACGCTGTACCTGACAGGGTACTTAACCAAGGCGCGTGAAGAAAATTATAAGGGTGAGTTGCCGGATGGCATGGTTGCCCTTATGATTCCGAATGCAGAAATCAAAGAGATTTTTGAAACGACAGTCATCAAATGGTTCGATGACAGTACGAAGAAGTGGAATCGAAACGCGCTGTTTGATGCGGTCTGGAACGGTGACAGCGATGGCATTACGAAAGAGATGAATGTATTGCTCCGGCGTACCATCAGCTACCATGACTATCGGGAAGACTTCTATCACGCTTTCCTTGCGGGCATTTTTACAGGTGCTGGATATATGGTAGACTCCAACAAGGAGCATGGAGAAGGCCGAAGCGATGTGGTTGTTTACGATTCCATCAATGCTCGCGTTGCAATCTTTGAAGCAAAGTACACGAAGGTATTGGAAAATCTGGAGAGTGAGTGCGATACGGCTTTGCAGCAAATTGATGATAGGATGTACGCAAAGGAGTATGAGGACGACTATGATCAGATTCTTTGCTATGGCATTTCGTTCTTTAAGAAACGCTGCATGGTGAAGAAAAAGTGACAGCAACTATCATTAGTAAAATAAAAAATCTATGAGAAACGGGTGATGATAAATATGACAAACGTAGAATATATAGACTATTTCGAAAAGATTATTGCAAATGAACCGGAAAATATATTGAGTCTTTACTTCGTTCAAAAATTAATGAGTGACGTGAGATTTCGATCTTTTCAGCCAATGATAAGTGCTGAACTTCAAAAGAAAATTTTGAAAATGGTGCTTCCAAAGTTGAAGAACCAGTTTAAAATAAATCGCTTGGTGGATTTTAATCCTATTGGAGTAGCAGATGAGGAAATTGAAATTCTCAACAAGGAAAGTGTTACAGATGTAGGAACTTTTGTAAAAACTCTTGATGATGGAAAAGTCTGTAAAGAAATAGAAAATCTTCAAATTGATAAAGTGAGTTTCTACTGTTTGAGAGTTGTATATGAAGGAAAATGCGTATATCTTCTGCGCCAGTTTTCTAAGATGAAAAAGCTTCGAAGTGGATTACTTACACACTTTATTAACGATGAACTGGTTGAAATGGAAAGTGACTTCCTTGGGCTTGATGAAGATGTGGATATGGTATTATGCGAAGACTCATTAGTGATTTTAAACCATATCTCCTTGGAAAGAATTTTTAACTATAGAGATGCGTATAAAGCTAAAACAGATGAAGCAATGGGAGCAATTTTGACACAAGGTGTACTTGTGAATATTGAACAATTTGCGGATGATTGCAGTAGAGATGTTAGAATCATGAAGAGATTCACTAATATCATGAGTAAAGGAAGACTGCCACTATTCTTTGATAATTATGATAAAGTGGAAGGAATTGTGAAAGATCTTGGACTGGATATTGAGTTTGACGAAAATGGAAAGTTGATCTACAGAGAAAAATCACAGCTATACCATATTGTCAATCTGATGTCAGATGCCTACTTCAAATCACTTTTGGCAGAGAGAATAGGCGTTTCTAAAACTGAAGATTCTTTATAATGCAAGGAGGCTATATTTATAGATAATGATGACGAACCTGTCAAAATGGATGCTGTATATTTCTTCGTATTGTATTGTGTACGTTTTTCTTCTTGGTGTGAGTGTTTTTAATGGCTGGAAAAGCGTAAAAACTATAGAAAGTAAATCAATAGCGGAGAAAGCAAGTTTGATTTTTTCCGAAAATAAATTTGTGTGGTGTGGTTTAGTTATACTTATTGCTTTTTCACTTTTTTATGTCCGACAGTTTATGCGGCAAAGGAATAATACGAGAATTAAGAAAAAAGTGGAAGAAAATGCTGTTATAGAGAATTTTGGCTTTTTAACTGCTAATATACTAACAGTGATTTTGCCTACAGCATTTTCCGATTATGGAATTTGGATGGCAGCGATTATTTTTGTGTTTGTAGGAATTACTTTCATTTTTAGTAATGGTATGCAAACGAGTCCTGTATTTATGGTATATGGCTATAAAACGTATAAATGCGATGATGGATATATAATTACAAGGTTGAGCAGAGAAAAAATCAATATTTTGATGGAGGATGAACAAGACGGTATAGAGGCAAGAGAAATTGTAAAAGGAGTTTATGTAACATTTCCGAAATGAATTAGGCAAACCCGCATAAACCACAGACAGCACCCAAGATGATTCGAGGGTGCGTCTGCGGCTTATGCGGGCCTTTTTATTTTGTGATTTTAATACGGATGGATGTTAAATTCCTAGGCTGACAAGAGTGGCCTTTAACTCCTTCGCCGTGCGGATAATGATTTCCTGCTCAGTTTCGTTGCAGTCCAATAACAGACGATGCAATTCGGTGTTGGAAGTTGAAACGGAATAGTGAAGACTGTCTATCAACAAATCATCAACGGAAATGCAGAGGGCGTCGGCAATATCGACCAGAGTGGCAACGCTGGGGTGTTCTGTGCCTTTTTCAATTTTGGCCAGAAATTCACGACTGCGATTGATTTTAGAGGCTAAGGCTTCCTGGGTGATATTGCCACACTGCATTCTGAAATAACCAATACGTTTTCCCAAAGCAACATAATTGACGGACATAAGTAAATCTTCCTTTCGAATGCCCGCATAAGAGTACTTTTATTATCTGGCCTATGAAAAAACGAATCAAGAAGAACGAAAAGAGCAGCCAACATAGAAGTCAGAATTTTCGTTTTTCCCCTCTAGCGGAGATGGCTTCTGAGGCCAAAATGTGACCCAGTAGGTCACATTTTAAGGAACAAGTGACCTGCTGGGTCACAGAAAAATTATCTGACAGGTGTATAATAAAACCATAAAATTGAACAGCACGATAATGTGAGTGAGAACGAAGTGAAAAAGTTACTGACGCTGTACAGCGGGGTTCAGTTAACAGATGTACTTTCATTTGTATAGAGAAAATGATGAAAATGTGGCTCAGAATTTGGCGGGGCCACCCCTAGCGGTTGTGTGTTCTGAGGCAATTTTGTGAAGTGTTACATCACAATTTGCTGCACATGTGAAGTGCCACTTCACAGAAAAAATCATCTGATAAGAGTATAATAAAAGCATGAAATCAAGCTGCGAAAATAAAGTGGGGAAAACGAAATGGAACGGCTGCTGACACTGTATAGCGAAGTTCAGTCAACGGATGTACGGTGGCTGTGGTATCCCTTTATTGCAATCGGGAAAATCACACTTCTGCAAGGTGATCCCGGCGATGGAAAATCTACCATGATGATGAATCTGATTGCGGAACTTTCAACAGGAGGTAAGACCCCGGACGGATGCAAAATTGGTGCGCCGCAAAAAGTGATTTATCAGTGCTCGGAGGATGGCGTTTCAGACACGATAAAGCCCCGTTTGGAACGCTGCGGAGCAGACTGCCGGAAGATTGCCTTCATCAATGAAGAGGTTTATAACGGCCTCACATTGGATGATGAGCGCATCCGTCAGGCAATCATTGAATTTCGGCCTCGATTGGTCGTGATCGATCCGATTCAGGCTTATCTTGGCAGCGATTCGGATTTGCAAATCGCAGGCAGAGCGCGGAAACTCATGCGCCGCCTTGGAATGTGGGCTGCTGGTTACGACTGCGCTATCGTTCTGATTGGACACCTTAACAAAAAAGAAGGCTCCAAAGGGCTGTACCGCAGCCTTGGCAGCATTGATGTTGTGGCAGCAGCACGAAGCGTCCTGCAGGTGGAGCGAGATACCGAGAATCCTGATATAAGAATCGTACATCAAATCAAAAACAGTCTTGCGCCTACGGCAGAAGACATCCGCTTTTCCATTTCTGCCGACAAGGGCTTTCGATGGCTGGAATGCAGGCCACAGCTTTTTGAAAAACAACAGCCGGACGCCGAACCTAAATTTGATACAGAGCAACAGAAAGCTGCCTATTGGATCAAGCATTTCCTTGAAAAAGGCGATATGAGTGCAAATGAAATTTATTGCCGTCTGGACAATGAGGGTGTCAGCAAACGAGTGGCGCGGATGGTAAAAACGGAAATGGGAATCCACTGCTACCAGAAGAAGCGGAGATGGTATTGGAGTGTTCAGCTGGAAGAAGGAGCTATGAATGGACCGCAAGTATAAGGTTGGTGGCTATGTGAAACTTGCAAAACTGTGGGAACGCTCCAAGGATGTAGCAGTAGCCTATCATAGTTCCTATTACGCTGAAAGGTTCAGAGATGATGTGGATAAAAGGCTGGTTGGTGTCTATATTGACATCACAGGAAATAAGGAAATTTACAAACGCCCGGAAATGGTGCATCTGCTCAAAGATTGCAAAAAGGGTGCCGTCAATCTGATTTTTTCACAGACAAGAGCCTACCTTGCGGCGAATACCTGTGATTTCTGTTTCCTGTTGAAATATCTGTTTGACATACCGATGCGAGTGGACGTTGTTACGGATGATGACGACCAGAGAATCGACACCATTCTTGATGTTGATAACCAACGGCAAAGTCTGAAAGAATTAGCCGAAAAATACACATCAATCCGTGAGAAAGAATATCTTGCATGGAAAGCACGACTAGAACATGAAATGGAAAAGGCTGATGGAAAATGAACGAAGGACAGTATGATTCAAAAAATGTAGAACATATTTCAATAGAAAATATCGAAGTTGTGTCCAATGGAATGGATTGGAAAAGCAGGCATTTGGAAGCTGAAAAGAGAAAAGCTGAAATCCGCGACAGAATCCATAAGCAGACTGAACAGGACCAGAAATCAGCAAAAGATTATTTCCGCCCTGCAAAGCCGACCCCATCAATTTATGACAGTGACCTAAAACGTGTGGCCGTTTATGCCCGTGTCAGCACATCTAGCGAAGAACAGATTTCCTCCATTGAAAATCAGACTCTATACTACACCAAAAAGATTGCAGAAACGGAAAACTGGAATCTGCAGGATATTTACAGTGACGAGGGAAAATCGGGTACTTCACTGCGGAAACGGGATGCGTTTAAGCGAATGATGCGAGATGCCAAAGACCAGAAGATGGATTTGATTATCTGTGCCAGCATTTCGCGTTTTGCCCGGAACTTTTCGGATTGCATGACACAGATCGCAGCTTTGAAAACCATGCATCCTGCACATCCCATCGGTGTGTACTTTGAAACAGAGAATATCTACACGCTGAATCCAAGCAGTCAATACAGTCTTGACATCCAGGCTCTTTTGGCAGACTGGGAATCGGGCAATAAGAGCCGCCGCATGATCCTTTCGTATGACCAGCGTATTATGACAGGTCAGTACCCGGTGGCTGACCTGATGGGGTATCGGCATACGAAGGATGGACAGCTTGTGATTGAGCCGGAAGAAGCAAAGACGGTACGTTTTATCTTCCTGGCATTTATTCAGGGCTATGATTACGAACAGATTGCAATGATCCTGACACAGAAGAAGCGCAGCACCCTGCGCGGCAGGCAGGAGTGGAACGGCATGATGGTGGCTAACATCATGAAAAACGAACGTCGCTGGGGTGATCTGGAAGCTCGGAAGAGCATTGTGGTGGACTACAAGTTGGGCAAGGTCACAAAGAATAACGGAAATCGCTGCTCTGCCTACGTTCCAGAACATCACGAAGCGATTGTTTCGCCGGAAATTGCACGGGCTGCACATCTTGTGGCGTCCAGCAAAAAGAAGTGCGGGGTGCAGGATATTGTAGTAATCCAGCAGGGAGCATTGAAAGGATTCGTGGGCATCCATCCGAACTGGAGTGGCATCAATGCCGAAAGCATTCGCAGCCTTTGCCTGAATGCCTATCTGCCGGAAGAAGTGGTCGAACTGAACGATATGACGGAAATGCGGTCTGGAAAGAAGTCGGATATGGCATTGTTATCTGATTATCTGACGGTTTCAGGTACTTGCTTTATCAACCAGAGCAGCCCGGTCATAACAATCTCAAAAAATGGAATCCGTTTCAGCAAAGCGTGTCATACCCGCTTGGACGACTGCGAGCATGTGGAACTGCTCTATCATCCGATTCTGCAAGTCGTGATCCTGCGAAAAAGTAATCGTGACGCTTCAACAGCGATACATTGGGAAAATAAGGATAAGATTTGCAGCAGTTTTTCATCCAGGGCGTTTTCAGGGGTGATATTTGAAGCAATGAACTGGAAATGGAGTTGCCGTTACCAGTGTCGTGGTATCTGCCGTGGAGAGGAAAATGCAAGGTTCCTAATTTTTGAATTGGATGAGTCCCGGATTTTGATTGGTAAAAATCAGTATGAACAGATTGAAGGTCGTTCGATGGATCTGAAATGTCGGCTGTATCGGAGCAAGTGGATTCAGAGCATTGCGGCCAGTGATGTGATGAAATCCGGCCAAGTCGTAGAAAACCCAATGATTGGTGCAATTCCAAGCAGAAATGAAGTTCAACGTGAACTGGATGACCTTTTAATGTCGATGTAGGAGGATTTGTGAAATGGAAGAAAAAGGTAGGGAGCAGGAACTGAGCGTTCGGGAAATCTCCTTGATTCGTGAGTTGACGCAGATACGAAAAGAACATAAAAGAGAACTGGAGTACGAAAAATTTGATGGTTATGAGCTGCCGCCGCGTACACAATTTTCCATGCTGAATAAGCCAGCAGTGAGCATAAAGTATGGCGTTATGAAATTTAATATGGCCTGCATCCGGCTTTTTGAAGGAATCAAGTATGTTCTTCCGATTCTGCACCCAAACAAGAAGCGGCTTGCGCTGATTATGTGCCCGGAAGAGGACAGTGCATCTGTTGAATGGGCAAGACAGAAGGACGAAAACTGGGTGAATAAGGATATTACATCATTGGAATTTGTGGAAAATATCTTCAGGCTCATGAACTGGAATCGGGAATGCCGTTATAAAGTGCTTGGACGGGTGGCTAATTCAGATCAGGGTCTTTGTATGTTGTTTGATTTGGAAGAAGCAATCATGTTCACCCCGAAGCCACAGGAATATACAGATCCGCTTACTGGTGAAATGAAGAAAAAGCAGATGAAATTCTTCCCGGATGCCTATAAGAACCGTATCGGAAAATCTTATAATGACTATATTGCAGACCATCAGATGAACATGTTTGAAGACTTCATTGGGTATCAGAGTTCTACTGTATTGGATGAGCCCGAACGGGAAGCAGGCACTACTTCAATACCGATTCCGCAACGTGAAGAATCTGAAAATATACCTTTGCCAGATTTACCGGGACAGCTTGAAAACGTACAACAATCGGGCAATGAGATTGCTGAGAGAGGAATGCCGACATGAATTCTGGGCGAGTTATGAACATGCGAGTGACAATTCCGGCGGAAAGCCGGAGAATGAATGTTGGGAAAGATGTTATCCGTATTCTTGGAAGTCCGGCCTATATCTGCGTTTTGCAGAGGAAAGATCGGAAGTCTATTGCAATCACGCCGTGTGCTGCGGAGCATCCCATGTCCTTTAAGGTCCCAGACAGGCTGCTGACCGATGGGCAGTGTCGGATGATGATTAACGGAATACAGTTCATTCAGGTGTTGCTGGAAGCAAATGGTCTGGTGGCAGGAAAAGACCATCAGTTTAAAGGACGGTATGATGCCGAGAAAAATGCAGTTATCATTTCGCTTGAAAAAGATGAACAAAGTGCCCTCTCGCCTCAAAAGTGTACAACTTGACATCACGTCCGCTTGGTCGTATAATACGTCCAAATGGACGTGATGAAGGGAACCAATATTATGAGTGGTGGAATTTTAGATAGTTTTCAAACGATAATTCCAACAGCAGCGGCTGTCTTATCGGAAAGACGACAAATGTTAAGGATGACGCAACAAGAGGTTGCTGATCAAGCCAATATAACTTTACGTCAATATCAAAGGCTGGAATCTGGGGAAAGAAATATTTTGACTTCTTCTTTTGGCTTGGCGTGTCGGGTAATTGAAGCTCTTGATATGGATGTTTCTAAATTCTATCATGGTGACTATTACCTTGAAGAACTGAAAACTATTGAAGGAAAATGATTTGGTGACAGGGGAGAACATCAATTTAAGTGACGGCATGATGCCGAAAAAAGAGCAATATAAAAAGAATTATCCCGTGGAAACAGGGAAGATAATGCGTGAAAAGTATGAAAATGGATTGATTCGGAATGAACATGAATTTAAGGAGGTGCTGAATAATGTGCTATTTAGTAGCAAAAGATCGTAATGCACATGGTTGTTTTGCTCTAAAAACGACGCATGGGAAGCATCTGGTGGAATTAAAAAGAGAATTGAACAAAGAGGTTGGATATAAGGGAGTACAGCTTGTAACAATCAGCAGGCCAACAGCGTATGGTGAGTATGCGCCTTACCACTTTGTGGATACAGAACAGGAATTTCAGACTCTTGTAAAGGGTCTTCGTCCATAAAAATTAAGAGATAAGCCCTACAAGGATCAAATTGGTTCAAAACCGATTTGAAAACCTTGTAGGGCTTATTTATTTGCAAAAATTTTTGTTCCTTACTTGACAACCGCATAGGGTCAACCAAGAAAAACCACGATAACTAAAGGGTTTTGACGGCTCGACTCGTTCAACAAAAGTATTTATTTGCTGACAGGCTGCGGAGAAGCTGAAATCCAGAGGTTATAAGTGGGAGGCTTTGGTGTAGCTCTGTTTTGACCCACAAAATGAGCAGCAAGTAAAAAATTAAGGAGAACGAATCGAGCCTACGGTGGATTGCCTTTATGCGACCCGCCGTGGGTTTGTTTGCTTTTGTCCATAAGGAAATAGATTTAAAAAAGATGTTTATCTTGTCGTTGCCGCAGTGACAATAGGGACGAAGAATTGGAGGACGAAATCAGTTGGAGCCAGGATTGAGGTCTGCTATACGATAATGAGATGTCACAAAAAGAACGATAGCTATATTTATGTGATTGCTACAAAAATTGGAATTTCAATATAGCGACTGCGCGGAAACAGGGCTATTCAACAACTTAACACTTGGGTGAGGAGGTGGATAAACATGGCAAATAAATATGCACTGAGGAAAATGACAAGAAAGTCACAATAGATTGGTTTTACCATCCAAAAGGATGTGTGTAACATAGATTGTCACCATGGATATGGGCGAGCAGATCGCAACTCACTATGGCCTGCGCACCATCAATGTGCTGACCGGCTTCAAGTTCATCGGTGAGCAGATCGGCAAGCTGGAACAGCAGGGCAGGGCAGACAGCTATGTGTTCGGCTTTGAGGAGAGCTATGGCTACCTGACCGGCTCCTACGTCCGCGACAAGGACGGCGTGGACGGCGCCTATATGATCTGCGAAATGTTCAGCTACTATGCGACCAAGGGTATCAGCCTGCTGGACAAGCTGGAAGAGCTGTACAAGATCTATGGTTACTGCCTGAACACTCTGCACAGCTATGAGTTCGACGGCAGTGCCGGTTTTGCCAAGATGCAGCGCATCATGCAGGCGTTCCGGGGCGGCATCAAGGAGTTCGGCGGCAAAAAGGTCGTCAAACTGCTGGACTATGCGCCGGGTCTGGATGGCCTGCCGAAATCCGACGTGCTCAAGTTCCTGCTGGAAGACAACTGCTCCATCGTGGTACGCCCCTCCGGCACCGAGCCGAAGCTCAAGACCTATATTTCAATTAGTGCAGAAAATAAGGAGACTGCTGAAAAAATCGAAGCAGAGATCTGCAAAAGTGCAGAAGAATATTTGAAATAATGTGAAAACTGAAAAATACATCGTCTTGTGCATGAACGAAAAGAGTGGATATACTGAATGATCCCGTGCTTCTGAAGTTCATGGCGGTAGGGTACCATTTTCCCGTCGGCTATGCTATAATAAACAGTACAGAACATTACGGGGAGGGGCCGACATGGAGCAACGACGCATTTGTCCATACTGTATGCAGGAGCTGGAAGCGGGGGAGGCGCAGTGTCCCCACTGCGGCCGGGAACTTGCAGGGCGCAACCCGTCGGGCAGTCTTCCGGCAGGCACCGTGCTGGCAGGCCGGTATACCGTGGGCGACATCCAGAGCGTGGACGGCGAGGGCATCCTCTACCGGGGCGTGGAGAACAACGGCCCTTTCCGGGTGACCATCAAGGAGTATATACCCCTGACGCTGGCGGCAGAGCGGGGGAGGGACTGCATCCTCCGCCCGAAGCCGGGCAGCGAAGTGCTGTTCAAGACCACCCGGATGGATTTTGCCGACCTCTACCGCTTCATCCAGCGCATTACCCCGGCCAACGGCCTGGAGGCCGTGCTGGACGTCTTCGAAGAGAACAACACGGTCTACGCCGTCATGGAGAACCCCGGCGGCCGTCCGCTCCAGAAGTGGCTGGAGGAGCACGGCACCGTGACGCCCCAGCAGGCCTGCGCCATGCTGGAACCGGTGTTCAACGGGGTGGAGGCCATGCATCAGGTGGGCCTCGTACACCGGGGCATCTGCCCGGCCAACATCCGCATCATGGACAATGGCCGCGCCCGGCTCACCGGCTACGCGACAGTGGGGCTGCGCACGGCGGGCAGCGGCCTCCACGAGCAGCTGTACGAGGGCTATTCCGCCCCGGAGCAGTATTCCACCGCCGAGTTCGAGGGCCGCTACACCGACGAATACAGCCTCGCGGCGGTGTTCTACCGGATGGTCTGCGGGCTGAGCCCCGTCCCGGCGGCACAGCGCCTCGTCTCCGACTCCAACCCCAAGGCCCGCACGGTGACGCCGTCGGTGCCGGCTTACGTCTCCGAAACGCTGTATCTGGGACTCCGGCTCAAGCCGGTGGAGCGCATCCAGACGGTACAGCAGCTTTTCCGCGCCCTCTCGGAGCGGGAGTATGCGGAGGAATTGTCCCGCAGCATGGAGGCGCTGGACCCGCCCGCCCCCGCGCCGCAGGAGCCGAAAGCGCCCGCGAAGACCGAGCTGCTGAGCGTCCGAAATCTGCTGGCGGGCATCGTCATTCTGCTCAGCGTCCTCATCCTGCTGATCCTCTGGGGCCTGCTGAGCCGTCAGAGCGAGAAGCCGCCGGAAGTGATCGCTCCGGAGTCCGTCAGCGAGGCGGCGAGTGAGCCGGTGAGCGAAAACGTCACCCTGACGCCGAATTTCGTGGGCCGCGACTATGACGCCGAGGTGCGCAACAACCACAGCTATATCGACGAGTATCTCTTCTACGTCACGCTGGAATACAGCGACACGGTGGAGAAGGGCCGCATCATCCGGCAGTCGCCGGAGGCGGGCGAGGTCATCCAGAAGGGGGACACCGTCAGCCTCGTGGTCAGCCGAGGCCCCCAGATGATGGAGATGCCCGACGTCATCGGCCAGACGCAGGACAGCGCCGTGCAGGAGCTGGCCACCAAGGGTCTGAACGCCACCTGCTTCACGGTCGTCAACGACGGCTCCGAGGCGGCGGGCTGCGTCGTGTCGGCCAGCGAGGACGCCGGGAGCATGGTGGAGGTGGGAACTACCATCGTGCTCTATATCGCAGGCGATGTCCCCGCCGATGCCCCGGCGGAACCGGAAGCGCCTTCGGATACCGGGACGCCCGCCGGCGGGGATGCCGCGCAAGGCGGCGTGGAATACGATACGGATTAAATAAAAAGAGGCCGTTGGCTTCAACCTCTCCGTCACGGCTTTCGCCGTGCCACCTCCCCTCGGTAGGGGAGCGGTCTGCGAAGCAGACTGAGAGGTTGTCCAACAGCCTCTTATTTTTATTTCAGAAGCTTCAGAAAAAGCTCTTCATGAACGCAATATCGCTGGCGGCGCGGGCCGGGACAGCCTCTTCCCGCAGGACGGGAAGGATGGGCTGGGGCAGGGTGCGCAGCATCTCGAAGCCGCCCTTGTAGTCCACACAGGAGTCCTCGAGGCTGGTGGAGTAGAGGGTGCCGTCGGGCTTGAAGTTCTGGCCCTTGAAGTGGACGGCCACGATCTTGTCGCCGTACCAGCTGCCGACTTTGTCCCAGAGGCGGCGCTGTGCGTCCACCGAGGCGTTCTCGGGGCCGACGTAGTTCGCCAGATCGCAGATGACCCGCAGGTTGGGGCTGGCGATGGTATCCAGCACCATCTTGACGGCCTCGGGGGTGTTCATGGCGTGGTAATAGACGCACTCCACCGCGAAGAGCACACCCTGCTCCTCGCAGACGGGCAGGATCTCGCCCAGGCTGCGAAGGAGTGCTTCCTGCGCCTCTTTGCGGCTGACGGTGGGCTGCTTTGCCATGTTGGTGGTCTCGCTGCCCATGCAGCCGGCCCGGAGAGCCTTTGCCACCGGCACCTGGCTCAGGGCTTTCGCCACCTCGGCGCGGCGCTTGTCCTCGTCCGCGTAGCTCAGTTCCACGTAGGTGCCGTCCACGGCGATGGACACGCCGCTCTTCTGGACGGCGGCATTGGTGGCGGCCACCAGCTCAGGGGTCACGTCTGCATAGCTTTTGACGCCCTCCACGGCCTTGGTGTAGGCCAGCTGGGTGCAGCGGAACCCTGCGTCCCCGATGGAGCTGAGCAGTTCTTCCACGCTGCGACGGCCAAAATCGTGGCCGCGTGCGCCGACGATGAATTCAGACATACCGCATCCTCCTTACGCTCAGCCGAACAGACGCTCGGCAAACATCCCGAACTCCTTGCCCCACCAGTACCAGTCGTGGGAGACGTCGCCGCCCCAGACTTCGAGGTGGCAGGGGAAGCCGACTTCACTCAGGGTGTCGGCCAGAGCCTGGGTGTCGGCGAGGGCATCGCCCTCATAGCCGCCCTGACCCACGCAGAGCAGCAGACTGTTCTCCTCGGCCTTGGACAGAACATTCTTGTCGCAGATGCCGTTCTTGTGCAGAGCGGCGAGGGGGCTGCTGCGGAGGACGAGGTCGTCCTCTGCGCTGCCGAGAAAGCGGCCCATATCGTAGAGGCCGGAGAGGCCCATTGCACCCGCAAAGGTCCGGGGACGGCGCAGGCGGCACTGGACGGCCTGATAGGCGCCGGTGTCCACGCCCACGCACCAGATGCGGGGCTTCTCTTTGCTCTCGGGGGCATTCAGCTCCGCGATGCGCGCGGCCAGCTCGCTGGTGAGGTAGACGAAATACTTCTCCTGCATCTCGGCCCGGCGGCGGGGAGACTCATTGCCCGCCAGCAGGCTCTCGCCGTCGATGCTGTCGGCGCAGAAGAGCTGGATCTTGCCCTCGTGCAGCAGACGGGCCGCTGCGTCGGGCATCCCGTTGTTCTCCCAGTCGTAGAAGCGGCCGCCCCGGGCGGGCAGTGCCAGCACCGGCACACCGCCGTGGCCGTAGACCTTGAACTCCATCTCGCGGTCGAGCACCGCGCTCCACTCCTTATAATAAGTGCCTTCCATCATGAAAATGCTCCTCCTGTCAGATGAATTGATTGCGTGCCGCGTCGTAGGCATAGCCTACGGCGGAAAGTGCCTTGCACAGGGCGTCCTTGTCGGCGTCCATGTCGTCGCAGAGGGCGTCGAGGCTGGGGTAAAAATCGCGCAGTTTCAGGTTGACCACGCTCAAAAGCATGATCGGGTCGCTCGGCAGAGCCATCTTTTGTTTCCTCCCATGTTCCGAGATAAAATAAAAAGCCGGCCACTCGACAAAGTGACCGGCAATACGCATCAGCTTAGACAGCGCGGGTGACTTTGCCAGCGCGCAGGCAACGGGAGCATGCGTAGATATACTTGGGAGAACCCTCCACGACCGCCTTGACACGACGGACATTCGGCTTCCAGGTACGGTTGGAACGGCGATGAGAGTGGGAGACCTTGATACCGAAGGTAACACCCTTGCCGCAGCATTCACACTTAGCCATGGTACTTGCACCTCCTACAGTGAAGTATGGAATCAAAATAATCAGCTTGACTATTTTACCAGAACTGCCGCCAAAAAGCAAGTCCCTTTTCGATTTTTTTGCGGCTTTTTTTCGTCTACAGCCCAAACGCTTGTCTAAAGGCGAAAAAAATAGTACAATAAACGCGTATATCTTATAGAAAACAGGAGAACACCATGACCCCAAGAATGTTTTATACCCTCGCACGGGTGCTGGCCGCCCTGACCGTCATCCCTTTCCACGAGGCGGGCCACGCGCTGGCCGCATGGCTGCTGGGCGACCCCACAGCCAAGCAGCAGGGGAGACTGTCACTGAACCCCTTCCGCCACTTCGATCTGCTGGGAACGCTCTGCATGGTGTTCGCGGGCGTGGGCTGGGCAAAGCCTGTCTCCACCGACCCCCGCAACTTCAAAAAACCGAAGCAGGGCATGGCCCTCACGGCGCTGGCCGGCCCGGTGGCAAACCTCATCCTGGCCTACCTTGCGATGGTGGTCTGGAAGCTGCTCTATTATTGGGCGCCCGTCAACGATGCGACGATTTTTCTGGCGCTCTTCCTGCAATACTTAGTGTATCTGGATGTGAGCCTCGCCGTGTTCAACCTCATCCCGGTGCCGCCGCTGGACGGCAGCCGCGTCCTGCTGGCTGTGCTGCCCGAGCGCATCTACTTCGGCATGATGAAGTATGAGAAGGTCATCCTCATCGTCCTGCTGGCGGCGGTCTGGGGCGGCTTTCTGGACGGCCCCCTCAGCGTGATGAACAATGTGGTGTGGGACCTGCTGGACAATGGCACTCAGTACATCGACACCATCGCCTACTCGGCCTACTATGCGTCTGCAGGGGCGGTGATCTGATGACGGAGGAGCTTACCTTCCATCTGGAAGAGTTCGAAGGCCCGCTGGAACTGCTGCTGGCGCTGGTGTCAAAGCACAAGATGGACCTGCACAACATCCCCATCCTTGAGCTCATCGACCAGTACACCCGCACCGTGGAGGCCGCGCAGGCCGCAGACCCCGACATTTCCAGCTCCTTCATCGAAATGGCAGCTCACCTCGTGGAGATGAAGAGCTATCTGCTGCTGCCCCGGAGCACCGAGGGCGAGCGGATGAAGCAGGAGCTCACCGGCCAGCTCATCGAGTACGACCAGTGCCGCCGGATGGCCTCTGCCCTCCGCGCCGCTGCGGAGGCGACGCCCACCTTCGTCCGACAGCCGATGCTGCTGGAACGGGACGAGACTTACGCCCTCAACCATCTGCCTCAGGTGCTGGCCGACTGCTGGGAGAGCCTGATGGGCCGTGCGCCTGTCCGGCGGATGCCGACCCAGGCCGTCTTTGAGCCGCTGGTGACAGCCCCGCAGGTGTCGGTGAGCAGCCGGGTGGTGTACATCCTGCGCCGCCTCATCGCGGGCGGTGCGGCCCGGATGAGCCAGCTTTTCGCCCGCAGCCAGAGCCGAAGCACCAACGTGGCTACCTTTCTGGCCCTGCTGGAACTGGTGCGCGGCGGACGTGTCACTCTCGGCCCCAAGGGGGAGCTGACCATGCAGCGCGGACGCCTGCCCCGTGAAAAGGCAAAGGAGGAAGAATGAACCAGAAACAGATAAAATCCGCCGTAGAGGCGATGCTTTTTGCGGCGGGCGACCCGGTGAGCGCCGATAAGCTTGCCGCTGCTGTCCAGCTGCCCCAGACCACGGTGGAGACCGCGCTGGAAGACCTGCGCGTCCGTTACGCCCGGGAGGACTCCGGCCTCTGCCTGCTCCATCTGGACACCCGCTGGCAGCTGGCGACCAAGACTGAGTGGGCTGACTGCATCCGCCGTCTGCTGGACGCCCGGCGCTCGGTGCCTCTCGGCCCGGCGGCCATGGAGACGCTGACGATCATCGCCTACAACCAGCCCGTCTCCCGCGCCTTCATCGAACAGGTGCGCGGTGTGGACTCCTCGTCCAGCGTCAGCGGCCTGCTGCAGAAGGGCCTCATCGAGGAGGCGGGCCGTCTCGACCTGCCCGGCCACCCGGTGAGCTTCCGCACCACGGACGTTTTCCTGCGGTGCTTCGGCCTTTCCTCGCTGGCGGACCTGCCGCCGGTGCGCGGAGATCAGGAAGGGGAGGCGGCGACATGATGGGAGTCCTGATGGCTCTGGGCTGGCTGCTGCTGACCCTGCTGAAGATCGCAGGCGTCCTGCTCCTGATCCTGTTGGTGCTGCTGGCCCTCGTCCTGCTCTGCCCGCTGTGCGCGGACGTCTGCTGGGAGGGTGGCGTCCTGACCGTCCGGGCCGGTGCGCTTGGGCTCACCCTGCCGGTGTTCCGGTGGCCTGCGCCGGAAAAGCCTGCCGGATCCGAAGAACCGAAAGGCTTCTGGGGAAAGCTGAAAGCGAAGCTCCGCGCCCGCCGCGAAGAGCGCAAGCGGAAGAAAGCCGCCGCAAAAGAGGCGAAGAGACCGAAAAAGGAGACCGCTCCGCGCGAGAAGGCGAAGCTGACGCTGAACATCCTCGTGACCATCCTGCGGGGTGCCGGGCGGCTGACGAAAGCCGTCTTCGGCTCGCTGCGCGTCACGAAGATCCAGGTCTGCCTCGGCGTCCGGGGCGAAGACCCCGCCGAAGCCGCCCGCGCCTACGGCAGGCTGAACGCATGGCTCTACCCGTCCCTCGGCGTCATCGACCGCTTCGTCTACCTCGATTTTGACGAGCTGCGCATCCTGCCGGACTTCGGCAGTGCCGAGCCGACGGTGGCCGACCGGGTGTCGTTCCACCTCAGCGCAAGACTGCTTTTCATCGTTGCAGCCGCTCTGCGCGTTTTGTATGAGTTCTGGCGCGAAAAAGTGCTGGACGTCTTCCTATAAAGTGTGTTACAATAATATCGTATGGTGTATACTCCTATCCAGAGGGAGTTTTCCCGGAAAATAATAGTAGGAGGCCGATTTTATGGCTGAGCATCCGATTCAAGGTTTAATGAACGTCACGATGGACAAGATCCGCCAGATGGCAGATTCCAACACCATCATCGGCAAGCCCATCAAGACCGACGACGGCACCACCATCCTGCCGGTGTCCCGCATCTCGTTCGGCTTTGCTTCCGCAGGCACCGACTTCGACGGCAAGAACGCCGCCAACAAGGACCTGTTCGGCGGCGGCTCCGGCGCGGGCGTCAACATCCAGCCGGTGGCTTTTCTGGTGGTGAAGGACGGCTGCGTGCGCACCATCCAGCTGTCCGACGGCTCCAACACCGTTGACCGCGCCCTGACCATGCTGCCCGAGCTGGTGGACAAGGTCAGCGCTCTGCTGAAGAAAGAGGAGAAGAAGGACGCCGCTGCGCCTGCCGCTCCCGCAGCAGAGTAAACTTTAACCTACGCCGTAACTGCGGACTTCCGACCCGCAGTTTTGATACTGAGGCTGCTGTAATTAACCTCTCCGTCATTGCTTCGCAATGCCACCTCCCCTAACGAGGGGAGGCTTTGGCGGTCCTCGCAAAGTGAATGGTTTCGCCAGAGGCTCCCCTCGGTAGGGGAGCTGTCGAGCGTGAGCGAGACTGAGAGGTTGAGTTCATCCGCAGCCCTATTTGAGCGCCGGGAGGCGCACAAGGAGATTTTATCATGGCAGAAGAACGCATTCAGAAAATCATGAGCGAGCAGGGCCTGTGCTCCCGCCGCGCCGCCGAGCAGATCATCGCCGAGGGCCGCGTGAAGGTCAACGGCCACCCCGTGAAGGTGGGCGACAAGATGGACCCCAACCGCGACGTCCTCCATGTGGACGACGAGCGCATCTATATCCAGAAGAACCAGCAGCTGTACTATCTAGCTCTGTACAAGCCCCGTGGCTATGTCACCACCGCCAGCGACGAGCTGGGCCGCAAGACGGTCATGGAGCTGGTGGCCGACATCCCGGCCCGCCTGTACCCCGTGGGCCGTCTCGACAAGGACAGCGAGGGCCTGCTGCTGATGACCAACGACGGCGCTTTCGCACAGGCTGTCACCCATCCGTCCGGCGGCATCTCCAAGCTCTACCGCGTCACCGTCCAGCCCCGGGCCGATGAGGCACAGATCCTGAAGCTCAGCTCCGGCGTCGTGCTGGACGACGGCACCAGGACCATGCCCTGCGCCATCAACGTCGTCACCGACGAGCCGGGCCGCACCGTCATGGAGATGACCCTGAAAGAGGGCAAGAACCGCGAGATCCGCCGGATGTGCGAGGCCGTGGGCCTCGAGGTCATCCGTCTGAAGCGGAACGCCGAGGGCGTCGTCAAGCTGGGAATGCTCCAGCCCGGCAAGTACCGCGAGCTGACCAAGGCAGAGGTGAACGGCCTGCGCGCCGCAGCCGCCAAGGGCCGCGCCCAGACCCGCTCGGCCGCTTTGCAGTCCAAGGCTGCTGCCCGCCGTCCCCGGGGTCCTGTGGGCGGGAACAAAGCCGCTGCGGGCAAAAAGCACAAGTGAGCAATGTGTCCGAAATTTCCGCTCTTTTTGCCAAATTTGTAACATTCTCTGAAAAAAAGGAATGGAACAAGGCTTGAGAATCTTGGAAAAATCGGGTATAATATACCTAATTTTGAAACTCACACAGATAAGCAGGAGGTCTTACCATGGCTTCAAAGAGTACCAAAGGAGAAATCCTCGCCAAGTTTTTTGATGACGGGGAATACACCGCTCTGTTTGCGGACGGTGCGGTGAGCGCTGCCAGCGGCTATGCTGCCGGTCAGCAGGCTTACGCCGTCTTCCAGAACGGCGAGGCTGTTTCCGTCAAGGACGTTGAGAAGAACATCAAGGTCCTCGAGCTGGCTGCCCAGACGGGCTGCCCGGTCGTCACCTTCTACGACTCCGTCGGCGCAAAGCTGGCTGAGGGTCTGGACGTGCTGAATGCAGCTGCAAAGCTCAACGCCACCATCGCAAAGGTGTCCGGCGTCGTGCCTCAGGTAGCCGTCGTTCTGGGCGTCTGCGGCGGCACCAGCGCTCTGAGCGCTGCCAACGCAGATGTCTGCATCATGGCTGAGGGCGCAGAGCTGTTCTTCACCGCTCCCTTCACCGCTGCCGCTAAGGGCGACAAGGTCGCTGACGCCGGTTCTGCCGCTGCTGCCGCAAAGGCAGGCGTGGCTGCCATCGTGGCCGCTGACGCTGCCGAGGCTGCTGAGAAGGCTGCCCACATCGTGGGTCTGCTGCCTGCCAACAACCTGACCGGCCCGGCCATCTTCGAGTTCGAGCAGCCCACCGCTGTCCTGAGCGCCAACGCCGAGCCTGCAAAGGCCGCTGCTGCCCTCATCGATAAGGACAGCGCCGTGGAGATGTACGCCGGTTTCGGCAAGAACGTCTACACCGCCTTCGCTACCATCGGCGGCAACGCCGTGGGCGTCGTGGCCACCGGCAAGGAGCTGTGCCACAACTGCGTGGCGAAGGCTTCCCGCTTCGTCCGCCTGTGCGACGCATTCAGCGTCCCCGTGCTGACCATCGTGAACACCGAGGGCTTCGTTCCCAGCACTTCCGATGACATCGCCGGAGGCATCCGCGAGGCTGCCCGTCTGGCTGCTACCTATGCCGACGCTACCACCGCCAAGGTGGCTCTTATCGCAGGTAAGGCTGTCGGCCCCGTCTACACCGCACTGGCCGCTGCTGACCTGAAGATCGCTGTCAAGGGCTGCACCATCAGCGCTCTCGAGCCTTCCGCTGCCGTCTCCGTGCTGTACAAGGACGAGATCGACGCTTCCGACAACATCGTCGCCGCTACCAAGGCCAAGGCTGCTGCCTACGTCGCCGAGGTGTGCAGCGCTGACGCTGCTGTGGCCGCCGGTTCTGCCGACATGACCTGCGAGGCTGCCAACGCCCGCGCAAGCGTCGTGGCCGCGTTCGAGCTGCTGAGCACCAAGCGTGCTGCCCGTCTGCCCAAGAAGCACGGCAACATGGCTCTGTAAGAAAACGTACATCTAACGATCTAGATTGATTCAGGAGGACTCTTCCATGAAGTACTACAATATTTCCGTCAATGGCGTTGCTTACAGCGTCTCTGTCGAGGAGACCGCTGCCGGCGCTGCACCCGTGGCTCCTGCTGCTGCACCCGCACCCAAGGCCGCTCCGGCTCCCGCTGCCGCTGCTGCTCCTGCCGCACCCGCTGCTCCTGCTTCCGCAGGCGCTGTTGAGGTCAAGGCTCCGATGCCCGGCAACATCCTGGACGTGAAGGTCGCCGCCGGTGCTTCCGTCAAGGCTGGTGACGTGCTGGTCATCCTCGAGGCCATGAAGATGGAGAACGAGATCGTTGCTCCTCAGGACGGCACCGTTGCTTCCATCAATGTCCATAAGGGCGACACCGTCAACTCCGGTGACACTCTGGTTTCCATGAACTAAGAGAGAGGTGACAACAATGGCTAAAAAGCCCATCAAGATCACGGAAGTCGTCCTGCGCGATGCCCACCAGTCCCTGCTGGCCACCCGTATGACGATGGACGATATGCGTCCCATCCTGCCCGAGATGGACAAGATCCCTTACTTCTCCGTCGAGTGCTGGGGCGGTGCGACCTTCGACAGCTGCATCCGCTTCCTCGATGAGGACCCCTGGGAGCGTCTGCGCATCCTGCGCAAGGAGCTGCCCCACCAGAAGCTGCAGATGCTGTTCCGCGGCCAGAACATGCTGGGCTACCGCCCCTACGCTGACGACGCCGTCGAGTACTTCGTGAAGAAGTCCGTTGCAAACGGCATCGACGTCATCCGCATCTTCGACGCACTGAACGACCCCCGCAACCTGCAGACCGCCATCAAGTCTGCCAACAAGGAAGGCGCACACGTTCAGGGCTGCATCAGCTACACCCTGAGCCCTGTCCACAACAACGAGTACTACGTCAAGTACGCAAAGACTCTGGAAGAGATGGGTGCAAACTCCATCTGCATCAAGGACATGGCCGGTCTGCTGACTCCCTACACCTGCTACGAGCTGGTCAAGGAGCTGAAGAACACCCTGTCCATCCCTGTGGACATCCACAGCCACTACACTGCCGGTCTGGCTTCCATGTCCCTGCTGAAGGGCATCGAGGCCGGCGCTGACATCGTCGATACCGCCATGAGCCCCCTGAGCGGCGGCACCAGCCACATGGCTACCGAGAGCCTCGTCGCTGCCCTGCAGGGTACCGATTACGACACCGGCCTCGACCTCAAGCAGCTGAACGTCGTCCGCGCATACTTTGCAAAGCTGCGCGAGAAGTACATCGCCAACGGCCAGATCAGCCCCAAGTCTCTGGGCGTGGACGCCAACACCCTGCTGTATCAGGTGCCGGGCGGCATGTTCTCCAACATGCTCAAGCAGCTGAAGGATGCCGGCAAAGAGGACAAGCTGGACGAAGTGCTGGCTGAGATCCCCCGCGTTCGTGAGGACGCAGGCTATCCTCCGCTGGTCACCCCCACCAGCCAGATCGTCGGCACTCAGGCTGTCTTCAACGTCATCCTGGGCGAGCGCTACAAGATGGTCACCAAGGAGTTCAAGGGCCTGGTCCACGGCGACTACGGCAAGACTCCCGCTCCCATCAGCGCCGAGTTCACCAAGAAGATCCTGGGCGACGAGCAGCCCATCACCTGCCGCTTTGCTGACACCCTCGCTCCCGAGATGGACAAGCTGAAGGCAGAGGCTGCAAAGTGGGCTACTCAGGAAGAGGACGTCCTGACCTACGCCATGTTCCCGCAGGTCGCGCCCAAGTTCTTTGAGAAGCGCAACGCCAAGGCTCAGGGCGTGGATGCAGACCATGCAGATTTTGCAAATAAGTCTCACCCCGTCTGATAAAACAGCATAAGGCTTTTCAAAGCCCCCCGCAGGGATGCGGGGGGCTTTTTGCGCTCTTTTACTTGCAAAAAAGCGGTCATCAGAGTAGAATAATAACATATGTATCGTAACATGGGCCTGTATACCCAAACGCGGATACATATACCGTAATTTGTCCGCATATCCACCCATGAACAGAGAGGAAACGTGGAGCATATGATCCTGAGCATGACCGGTTTTGGCCGGGGGACTGCTGTATTGAATGGCCGCGAGATCACGGTCGAGCTGCGCAGCGTCAACTCCCGGTATTTCGAGTATTCGTCCCGCATCCCCCGCAGCTGCAGCTACATGGACAGCCGCCTGAAAAAGCAGCTCAACGAGCGGGTCACCCGCGGCAAGGTCGAGCTGAGCATGACCATCCAGAACGTAGAGGCCGCCGACGCAGAAGTGACCGTCAACATGGAGCTGGCCCGCAGCTACCAGAAGGCCCTGCGGAACCTTTCGGAGAAGCTCTGCATCAAGAACGACGTCACCGTCTCGACGCTGACCCGCTTCCCGGATGTGCTGGCCACCCGCCACGCCGACGTGGACGAGGAACAGCTCTGGGCCGACGTCTCCGCCGTGACGGCTCAGGCGCTGGACAACTTCATCGCCATGCGCGCCGCCGAGGGCGCCAAGATGAAGGCCGACGTGGAGAGCCGCCTGTGCTTCCTCGAGGAGCGGGTGGGCAGGGTGGAGACCCTGAGCGCAGGCCGCGTCGAAGCCTACACCAGCCGCCTCTACGAGAAGCTTAAGACCATCCTCGAGGACCGCAGCATCGACGACGCCCGCGTCCTGACGGAAGCCGCCATCTTCGGCGACAAGACCGCCGTGGACGAGGAGACCGTCCGTCTGCGCAGCCACATCGCCCAGTACCGCTCCATTCTGGAGCTGGACGAGCCGGTGGGCCGCAAGCTGGACTTCCTGACCCAGGAGCTGAACCGTGAGACCAACACCATCGGCTCCAAGTGTCAGGACCTGGACATCACCCGCACGGTGGTGGACATGAAGGCGGAGATCGAGAAGATCCGCGAACAGATCCAGAACCTCGAATAAAAACAGTACGGAGGAGTTCAGATGAAGCTCATCAACATCGGCTTTGGCAATCTGGTCAGCGCAGGGCGGGTGGTGGCCGTCGTCAGCCCCGACTCTGCGCCGGTCAAGCGTCTGGTGAAGGAGGCGCGGGAGCGGGGGATGCTCATTGATGCGTCCTATGGCCGCAGCACCCGGGCCGTGCTCATCATGGACTCCGACCATGTAGTCCTTTCGGCCCTGACGCCTGAGACAGTGGCAAGCCGCGCTGCGGGCCAGCCGGAAGGAAAATCGACAGAGGAGCAGTAAAAAATGGAAAACGAAAAGTACCTGTTTGTCGTCTCCGGTGCCGCCGGTACCGGCAAGGATAGTGTGGTCAAGGCCCTGCGCGAGGCCCACCCCGAGATCGAAAAGACCGTCTCCGCCACCACCCGTGCACCCCGCCCCGGCGAGCAGGAGGGCGTGGACTACTACTACCGCACCCGGGAGCAGTTCCAGCACCTCATCGACACCGACCAGGTGGTGGAGCACAACTTCTACAACGGCAACTACTACGGCACCCTCCGCGAAGAGGTGGATAAGCGCCTCGAGGCGGGCAAGCTGGTGGTGCTGGTCATCGACGTCCACGGCGCGGCCAACATCCGCCGGATGTTCCCGGGGGCTACCACCATCTTCCTGCTGCCGCCCTCCGTGGAGGAGCTGGAACGCCGCCTCCGGGGCCGCGGCACCGAGACGGAAGCCAGCATCCTCGAGCGCCTCGACACCGCAAAGAAGGAGCTGGCCGAGCAGGAGAAGTTCACCCTCACCCTCGTGAACGACGAGGTGGACGCCTGCGCTGAGAAGCTCTACGGCATCATCCGCCAGCGGGCCGGCCTCGACAGATAACAAGGAGCCGCGAATGCCAAAAACGGTAGGCGTTGCCGTGAGCAACGCGACCTTTCACTTCGACAAACTCTATACCTACGCCGTCATGCCCGACCAGCAGGAGGCCGTCCGCCTCGGCAGCATGGTGCTGGTGCCCTTCGGGCGGGGGAGCAAGGCCCGGATGGGCGTGGTGCTGGCCTGCGACGAAGAACCGGAGCATGCAAAGCTCAAGTACCTCTTCGACGTAGCTCCCGCCTCGGCCTGCCTGACGCCGGAGCTGCTGCGGCTGGTGCATTTCCTCAAGGAGCGCACCTTCTGCACCTACTACGAGGCCGTCAAGGCGGTCATCCCCTATGGGGCGCAGTATAAGCCCGCCCTCGCGGCGGACGGCGTGACGCCGGTGCTCCAAAAGCAGCTCACCCGCCACACCGAGAACAGCTATAAGCTGGTGGGGTCTTTGCAGCAAAAGCCCAGGCCCACGGCCAAGCAGCTGGCGGCAGTGGCCCTGCTGAGCGGGGGAGAGCGCACCCAGAACGAGATGGAGGCCCACGGCATCACCAAAGCCGTGCTGGACAACCTCTGCGCCAAGGGCGTCGTCGAATGCAGCAAGGTGAACAAATCCATCGACCTGTATTCGTCTATCCCGCTGAAAAACGAGCCCATCACCCTGACGGCAGAGCAGCAGGCGGCCTATGACGCCCTGCTGCCCGGCCTCGAAGACACCGCCCCCCACTCGGCGCTGCTCTACGGCGTCACCGGCAGCGGCAAGACGCTGGTGTTCTTAAAGCTCATCGAGCGGTGTCTGGCGCTGGGCCGCCGCGCCCTCGTGCTGGTGCCGGAAATCAGCCTGACGCCTCAGATGATCCTCCGCCTCAAGAGCCGGTTCGGGCGGCGGGTGGCCGTCCAGCACTCGGCCCTCAACCACACCGAGCGTCTGCTCCAATGGCAGATGATACAGGACGGCGGCGCCGACATCGTGGTGGGGACGCGGAGCGCCGTCTTTGCCCCGCTGGAAAACATCGGCCTCGTCATCATCGACGAGGAGCAGGAGCACACCTACCGCTCCGAGTCTGCGCCCCGGTACGCCGCCCACGAGGTGGCCCGGCAGCGGGCGGCGGAGAACGGCTCCCTGCTCCTTCTGGCCAGCGCTACCCCCAGCACCGAGAGCTTTTACGCCGCCCAGAATGGCCGCACCCAGCTCGTCCGGCTCACCCAGCGCTACGGCGGCAACCCGCTGCCCAGCGTCCAGATCGTCGATATGCGGGCAGAGCTGGCCTCGGGCAACCCGAGGGAGATCAGCCTTGCGATGGAGGACGCCATCCGGCGCAACCTCGACGCGGGCAAGCAGACCATCCTGCTGCTCAACCGCCGCGGCTACCAGACCATGGCCCAGTGCGACGACTGCCGCGAGGTGCTGAAATGCCCCAAGTGCAGCGTCCCCATGGTCTACCACAAGGCGGGCCATAAGCTGCTCTGCCACTACTGCGGCACCCAGCTCGACCCGCCCCCCAAGACCTGCCCCGCCTGCGGCGGCAAGCTGCTCTACCGGGGCTTCGGCACCCAGAAGGCCGAGGAGGAGCTGGCCCAGCTCTTCCCGGAGGCAAGAGTGCTGCGGATGGACCAGGACTCCACCGCCGCCAAAGACGCCCACGAAAAGCTGCTGGCGAAGTTCGCCCGGCATGAGTACGACATCATGGTGGGGACCCAGATGGTGGCCAAGGGCCTCGATTTCGAGGACGTGACCCTCGTGGGCGTCCTCGGCATCGACTCGCTGCTCTTTGCGCAGGGGTTTCGGGCCTACGAGACGGTGTTCAGCCTCATCACCCAGGTGGTGGGGCGCTCCGGCCGGGCGAAAGACCCGGGCTTCGCCATCATCCAGACCACCGACCCCGACAACCCCGTCCTCAACCTCGCCGCCGCGCAGGACTACGACGCCTTCTTTGAGCAGGAAATTGCATATCGTAAACTGGGCCTCTACCCGCCCTTCTGCGGGCTCTGCGTCGTGGGCTTCTCCGGCCCGAAGGAGATCGAGGTGGCCCGGGCCGCCGCCCGGTTCTCGGCCCTCTTAGGCCGTCAGGCCGCGCAGCAGCCGGACTTGCCCCTCCGGGTGCTTGGCCCCACCCCCGGCAACATCGAAAAGATCAACGAGAACTACCGCTACAAGCTCACCATCAAGTGCCGCGCCGACAAACGCTTCCGCGACCTTGTCCGCCAGACCCTCGGCCTCTACGAGCAGGAAAAGCTGCCCAGCAAGGCCACCGTGGTGGTGGATATGCATTCTGACGGTGATATTTGATAAGATTATTTGGAGGTATACTTCATGGCTATCCGCAACATTGTAAAAGAGGGCGACCCCATCCTGAACAAGGTCTGCCGCCCGGTGACCAACTTCGACGACCGTCTGGCTACCCTGCTGGACGATATGCGCGAGACGATGATCGCCGCCGACGGCGTGGGTCTCGCAGGCCCGCAGGTGGGGATGCTGCGCCGCCTCTTCGTGGTGTGGGACACCACCGACGCCCCGGAAGAAATTCCCGAAAACTACGAGTACAAGTTCATCGACTTCGTCAACCCGGAGATCCTCGCCGTGTCTGAGGACGAGGAGACCGCCTACGAGGGCTGCCTGTCCTTCCCGGGCCACAACGGCGCCGTGACCCGCCCCGTGGCCGTCAAGGTCCGCGCACAGGACCGGAACGGCGAATGGTTCGAGCTGGAAGCCGAGGGCCTGCTGGCCCGCTGCATCCAGCACGAGAACGACCATCTGGACGGCATCACCATCATGGAGTCCAGCGAGTTCTTCTATGAGGACACCGAGGAGGGCCGCGCCGCTGCCGCCAAGAAGAAGGAGAACGACTGATGCGCATTCTGTTCATGGGGACGCCGGATATTGCGGCGGACTGCCTGAAAGCTCTGTATGAGGCGGGCCACGACATCTGCGCGGTCTATACCCGGCGCGATAAGCCCGTGGGCCGCAAGCAGGTGCTCACCGCACCCCCGGTGAAGGAAGTGGCGCTGGCCCACGGCACCCCCGTCTTTCAGCCCCGCACCCTGCGGGACGGCGGCGAGGACGAGAACATCCGCGCGCTGGCTCCTGAGCTCATCGTCGTGGTGGCCTACGGCTGCATCCTGCCCAGATCGGTGCTGGAAGCGCCGAAATATGGCTGCATCAACCTCCACGTCTCCCTGCTGCCGAAATACCGGGGCAGCGCCCCCGTGCAGTGGGCGGTGCTGAACGGCGACGCCGAGACGGGCGTCTCCATCATGCAGATGGACGAGGGCCTCGACACCGGCGACGTGCTGGCCTGCGAGAAGATCGCCATCGACCCCGAGGAGACCAGCGGCCAGCTGTTCGACCGGGTCACTGCCGTGGGCGCACGGGTGCTCTGTGAGACCCTGCCCGCCATCGCAGCCGGGACGCTCAAGGCAGAGCCTCAGGCCCACGAGAACGCCTCCGTCGCCCCCATGCTGAGCAAGGAGATGGCCGAGTTCCATCTGACCGACAGCGCCGACCACATCCACAACTGGGTGCGGGGCATGAACCCGTGGCCCGGGGCATGGTTCGTGACGGCGGGCGGCAAGAAGGTCAAAGTCATGGAGTGCCGCGTCGCGGAAAGCCACGGCGAAGCCGCTGGCACGGTCCTCGCCACCAAGCCCCTGACCGTGGCCTGCGGTGAGGGCGCGATTCAGCTTTTGCACGTCGTGCCGGAGGGCAAGAAGCCCATGGACGGCACCTCCTTCGCCGCCGGTCTCCGCCTCAAGGCGGGGGACAGCCTGTGAGCGGCCCGAACCCCCGCGCGGCGGCGGTGGCGGCGCTGGTGCGGCAGGAGCAGGACGGTTTTTCGAACCTCATCCTCGACGCAGAGCTGCGCCGCCAGAAGCTGGAAGGCCGCGATAAAGCATTTGCCAGCGCGATTTTTTACACCGTGCTGGAACATCAGGGAACGCTGGACTATATCCTGAGCCAGTTTTTGCCCAAAGGGCTTGCCAAGCTCGACCCGCAGGTGCGGGAAATTCTCCGCGCCGCGCTGGCGCAGGCCCGCTATATGCAGGTGCCTGCTTCGGCGGCGGTCAATGAGGCCGTCAAGCTGACCCGCACCTTCCGAAAAGCCAGCGCCTCCGGCCTCGTGAACGCCGTGCTGCGCCGGGCCATCGGCTATGACCTCGGCTCTGCCGTCTTCGCCGACGAGGTGGAGCGGCTGATGGTGCTGGGCTCGGCGGGCCGGGACGTGGCAGCGTTCCTCCACGAACACTACCCCGACGAGGCGCTGGACATCCTGACCCACACCGCCGACAGCGGCCTGACCAGCCTCCGGGCCAACCCCCTGAAAGGGACGCCGGAAGCCCTCTGCGAAAAGCTGCTGGCCTCGGGCGCGAAGACCGCCGCCCCGGGCCTTGTGCCGGGCAGCGTCTTGGCCCGCTTCGAGGGGAGCCCGGCGGAGAGCGGGCTTTTCCGGGACGGATATTTCCACGTGGAGGGGCAGGCCAGCCAGCTTGCCGCCCTCTGCGTGGAGGCAAAGCCCGGCGATACCGTCCTCGACCTCTGCGCCGCCCCCGGCGGCAAGAGCCTGCTCCTCATCGAGGAGATGGGGGACGAAGGGCGGCTGGTGAGCTGCGACGTCAGCGAGAACCGCGTCCAGCTTATCCGCAAGGCCGTGGAGCGGATGGGGTTTGCCCACGTGGAGCCCCGGGTCTCCGACGGCACTAAGCCTGACGCCGACCTGCCCATGGCGGATGCCATCCTGGTGGACGCCCCCTGCAGCGGCCTCGGCATCCTCGCCAAGAAGCCGGACATCCGCTACAAGACCCTCGAAAAAGCGCGTCACGATGAATTATTGGCCACCCAGTCGGCCATTCTGGATACAGCCGCCGCCCACCTGAAAGCGGGCGGGCGTCTGGTCTACTCCACCTGCACCATCGACCCTGCCGAGAACGAAGAGCAGGTGCGGGCCTTCGTGGGCCGACACCCGGAGTTCCGGGTGGTGACGCCGGACGTCCGCTTCCCGGCCGGGATGACGGTGGGGGACTGGGGTGCGCTTTCCGTCCCCACCCGCACCGGCATGGACGGCTTTTTCCTCTGCGCGATGCAGAAACGTGATTCCTGACAAAAGGAGATTTTCATGGAGACTAAACGCTGTATATCCTCCCTGACGCTGGAACAGCTGACAGCGGAGCTGAAAGCGATGGGCCAGCCCGGCTTCCGGGCTAAACAGATCTTCCACTGGGTCCACCAGAAGCTCGTGACCGACTTTTCGGCCATGACCGACCAGCCCAAAGCCCTGCTGGCAAAGCTCGAGGAGGCATTTTACATCGCCGCGCCCATCATCGAGCGGCGGCAGGAGGCCAAGGACGGCACCGTGAAGTACCTGCTGCGGATGGCCGACGGCAACTGCATCGAGACCGTCGTCATGCGCTACCACTACGGCAACACGGTCTGCGTGTCCACCCAGGTGGGCTGCCGGATGGGCTGCCGCTTCTGCGCCTCGACCCAGGCGGGCCGGGTGCGCAACCTCGAGGCGGGCGAGATATGCTCCGAAATTTACACCGCCCAGAAGGACATCGGGGAGCGCATCTCCCACATCGTGCTGATGGGCATCGGGGAGCCGCTGGATAATTTCGACGAAGTCATGCGCTTTCTCGAGAACATCTCGTCCCCCGAGGGCGTGAACATCGGGATGCGGAACATCAGCCTCTCCACCTGCGGCCTCGTGCCGAAGATCGACCAGCTGGCCGAGAAGAAGCTCCAGCTCACCCTCTCCGTCTCCCTCCACGCCCCCAACAACGACATCCGCAGCGGCATGATGCCCGTGAACGACGCCTACCCCGTGGAGGTGCTGATGCAGGCCGTGCGCCGGTATCAGGAGACGACGGGCCGGAGAGTGAGCTTCGAGTACTCCATGGTGCGGGGGGTCAACGACTCCGACGCCTGCGCCAGGCAGCTGGCCGACCTCATCCGGGGGATGGGCGCTCACGTCAACCTCATCCCCATCAACCCGGTGGACGGCAGCCCTTATTCGGCTACCGACGCCGCCAACGTCCGGCGCTTCCAGCAGAAGCTGGAAAGCCTCGGCGTCAACGCCACCGTCCGCCGCCGTCTGGGCAGCGAGATCAGCGCCGCCTGCGGCCAGCTCCGCCGCGACGAGATGAACGGCAAAGTTTGAGAAGGAGAATCCTATGAAACTTGCAGGAAAAACAGACGTCGGCAGCGTCCGCCCCGAGAATCAGGATGACTACCGGGCAGGCGAGCTGAACAGCGACGCGGCCTGGGGCCTCGTGTGCGACGGCATGGGCGGTGCGCGGGGAGGCCGTGAGGCTTCCGTGAGCGCCTGCGACGTCATCGAGCACAGCTTCCACGAGCAGTACGCCCAGTGCCTGCCCGGCGACGAGGAAAGGTTTTTGAAGCGGGCGCTCATCAACGCCAACCGCTTCGTCTTCCAGAAAGCCTCCCGGGAGGAGGAGCTGGCGGGCATGGGCACCACGGCGGTCTGCGCCCTCGTGCGGGGCGGCAACGCCTTTATCTGCCACGCAGGCGACTCCCGGGCCTACCTCGTCCGGGACGGCAGACTCACCCAGCTCACCCACGACCACTCCTACGTGCAGGAGCTGGTGGACTGCGGCACCATCACCGCCGAGGAAGCCGAGCATCACCCCCAGAAGAACATCATCACCCGGGCGCTGGGCGTGGACTACCGCCTCGACCCCGAGTTCACCAGCGTGCCGGTGCAGAAGGGCGATATGATCCTGCTCTGCACCGACGGCCTCACCAACGTCCTGCCCAAAGAAAAGATCGAAGAGATCTTCACGAAGGGCGGGTTCTACGACATCCCCGACCGGCTGGTGGACGCCGCCAACGCGGGCGGCGGCCCTGACAACATCACCGCGCTGCTGCTGGGTGTGGAGCCGCTGGAGGTGAAGCATGGATAATCTCATCGGCAAGACGCTGGACGGGCTCTACACCATTCAGGAGCTCATCGGCGCAGGCGGCATGGCCAACGTCTACAAGGCCGTGGTCTCTGCCCCCGGCGGGCCTGTGCCGGAAGGCACGGTGGTGGCCGTCAAGGTGCTGCGTCAGGAGCTGATGCATGACGCCGACCTCGTCCGCCGCTTCAAGAACGAGTCCAAGGCCATCTCCCTGCTCAACCACCCCAACATCGTCAAGGTCTACGACGTCTCCGTCGGCGAAAACTTACAGTATATCGTTATGGAGTGCGTGGAGGGGATGACCCTCCGGGAGTACCTCAACGAGCGGGGCGGCAAAATAACAAGCCGGGAGACCGTCCATTTCATCGCCCAGATCCTCCGCGCCCTCGACCACGCCCACCGCAACGGCGTCGTCCACCGGGACATCAAGCCCCAGAACATCATGCTGCTGGACAATGGCCAGCTGCGGATGATGGACTTTGGCATCGCCCGCATCTCCCGGGCCGAGAACCAGATACAGAACGGCAAAAAGGCCATGGGCAGCGTCCACTACATCAGCCCCGAACAGGCGAAGGGGGAGGAGACCGACCCCAAGAGCGACATCTACTCCGTGGGCGTCATGATGTACGAGATGCTCTCGGGCAGGCTGCCCTTCGACGCCGACGACATGGTGGAGGTGGCCCGCAAGCAGATTCGGGACACCCCGAAGCCGCTGGCCGAGCTTGCCCCGGATGTGCCGCTGGGCCTCGTGCAGATCACGGAGCGCGCCATGGCGAAGCTTCCGGTCAACCGGTATTCCAGCGCCGCAGAGATGCTGGAAGCGCTGGACGCCTACGTGCAGGACCCCTCCGTCACGTTCCAGTATCAATATGTAAAGGAAGAACCTGAAAAGGTGGTGAATGACCCCATGCCGCAGAAACGCAGCATCCGCAGACCCCCGGAGAAACCGGCGGCGAATCCCGCCCGCCCCAAGGCCGGGGCGAAAAAGAAGAAGCGCAGCGGCTTTATGCCGGTGCTGCTGGGCATCACGACGGCCTTTGCGCTGGCCTGTGCGGCCCTGTGCTGGACCATCCTGAACGATTCCAGCAACATCATGACCAAAAGCGACGACATCGTGCTGAGCGATTTCAGCGGCATGACGCAGGACGAGGTGAACGCCTCTGAGCAGGTGGCCTCCGGTCAGGTGGTCGTCAACTGGGAAGAGGAGTACAACAACGACTACGCCGCAGGCTATGTCTACAAGCAGTCGCCGGTGGCGGGCCGCACCGTCCGCGAGGGCCAGAGCGTGACCCTCACCGTCAGCCTCGGCATCCACTACGTCACCGTCCCCGACCTGACCAACTACGTGCAGGCCGACGGCGAACAGCAGCTGAAGGACCTGGGCGTGTCGGTGCTGGTCACTCAGGCCGTGGATGAGTCGGTGGCTGCAGGCTCCATCATCCGCACCGACCCCGCCGCAGGCAGTCAGGTGGCCGCAGGCACCACGGTGGTGGTCTACGTCAGCCGCCCGCAGGTGGCCACCACCACCAAAGTCCCCAGCCTCATCGGCATGAACGTGAACGACGCCCGTACCCTGCTGGTGCAGCGGAAACTGGGTCTGGGCAGCCAGACGGAGCAGTACAGCGACCAGCCCGTGGGCAGCATCATCAGCCAGAACCCCGGCGAGGGCGCATCGGCCAAGCTGAACACCCGCGTCAGCGTCGTGGTCAGCGCAGGCCCTGAGCCTGCACCGGAACCCGAAGCACCCAGCGAGAGCACCGCCAGCAGCGACGGCTCCGGCGGCTGGTTGGGCGGCCTCTTCGGGGGCAGCAGCTCTTCCAGCGAGAGCACCGGCGCCAGCTCGTCTTCTTCCACCGGCGGCGGTCTCAGCGACTGGTGGACGTCCTGGCTGGGCTAAAGGAGAAGGTATGACAGGTTATATCACAAAAGGCATCGGTGGATTTTATTACGTTAAGACGTCGGAAGGCATCGTGGAGTGCAAGCCCCGGGGCATCTTCCGCAAGCAGAAGATCACCCCCGTGGCGGGCGACGTGGTGACGCTGGAGACCGAGAACGGCGCGGCGGTCATCGCGGGCATCGCGCCCCGGCGGAACGTCTTCGTCCGCCCGCCCATGGCGAACCTCGATGTGCTGTTCCTTGTGGCAAGCACCACCCAGCCCACCCCCAGCACCCTCGTGCTGGATAAGCTTTCGGCCATCGCGGTGGACAAGGGCGTCCAGCCCGTCATCGTCTGCACCAAAAGCGACCTCGCCGAGGCGGAGTTTCTGCGCAGCGCCTACGAAAAATCGACCCTGCCCTTCATCCGCATCGACTACGCCACCGGCGAGGGTCTGGACGACATCAGGCACTGGATCAATGGCCGTCTCTGCGCCTTCTGCGGCAACTCCGGCGTGGGCAAATCCACCCTGCTGAACGCCCTCCTGCCCGACGTGGAGCGTCAGACCGCCGCCATCAGCCAGAAGCTGGGCCGTGGCCGTCACACCACCCGCGAGGTGACCATCTTTGAAGCCTTCGGGGGCCGCATCGCCGACACCCCGGGCTTCGCCAGCCTCGAGGCCAGCCGGGCGGGCTTCATCCCGAAAGAGGGTCTGGAACACGCCTTCCCGGAGTTCGGGCCTTACCTCGGCGCGTGCCAGTTCACCGGCTGCTCCCACCGCTCCGAGAAGGGCTGCGCCGTCCGCGCCGCCCTCGCGGAAGGCAAGCTCTCCCAGACCCGCTACGACAGCTACTGCGCCATGTACGATGAGGTCAAGGATGTGAAGGAGTGGCAGAGGAGGGGGTTGTAATGTCCCGCTGTGTTATCATTTCCGCCTGCCCGGTCAGCGCCTCGCTGGCGTCGGCCCTGCGGCCCGGCGACACCATCATTGCCTGCGACGCGGGCTACCGCAACTGTGCGCCGCTCCACTGCCGCCCCGACATCATCGTGGGCGACTTCGACACTGCGCCCTGCCCGGCGCAGGAGGGCGACGACACCATCATCCTGCCCCACGTCAAGGACGACACCGACACCGAGTACGCGGCAAAGCTGGCCTCCGAGAAGGGCTTCGACGAGGCGCTGCTGCTGGGTGTACTGGGCGGCAGACGCCTCGAGCATACGCTGGCCAACCTCTGCACCGGCCTCGGCCTCGAACAGCGGGGCGTCCGCGCCACGCTTCTGGACGAGCGCAGCCGCATCACCTTCGTGATGCCCGGCGAGACCCGCCGCTACCCGAAGGACGGGTATTTCTACCTCTCGGTCTTCCCGATGGAGGGCAGGGCAGAGGGGGTCTCGGAGCGGGGCTCCTTCTACGAGCTGACCGACGCCGTCCTCACCGCAGGCTACCCCCTCGGCGTCAGCAACGAGTATGCCGATGGCTCCGACTGCATCACCATCTCCACCCAAAAGGGCGCGCTGGTGGTGGTGGAGACGGTGCCGGACGGGCCGATCCTGAGCTGAACCGGAACATTCCGGGCGCGGGACGCCTATAATGGCGTATCAAGCGACGAAAGGTGGTCGGCTCTATGCAGGTGGTCGTTCTCAAAAGCCCCAAGTGCCTGAGAGGCTTGCTCCGGAGGCTGTTCGGCATAAAAAAGGAGAGAGAAGAGTGAAGTGTGATTTCAACCAGGCGGATGCCATGCAGGCCGCAGCAGATGACGATGTGCTGGCCTCTTCGCTGAAGCTGATGGACCGTAACAAGCACGTGTATGAGGAACTTGCAAAATGAAAGCAGCAGGCTTGTAAACTTTCTGTGCAACGCTTGACTTTTGCGGGGAATGGCATATACTAAAGATGGAATTGTGAGGATATTCCATTCGGTACACCAAAAAGAAAAGCCCCCAAGGAGTTGCGACCTCCCCGGGGGCTTTCCGTTTAGTCGGGCTTGCGGTCCTTGTCGAATCTGTCAAGCCACTTGCAGATGTAATGCGACATTACATCTGCTACGACAGACTCCAAAATCGTGAGGATATGAATCATCAGGTACACCTCCCTTCCCAAGTAAGATGGGCGGGATGAACCGCAAAACAAGTATATCATAAACTTCGCCAAAAAGATACAGGAAACGAGGCCACGAGCCGGACTTCCCTACAGAGGAAAGGCTCTGTCTTAGTACAACCTCTCAGTCTCACTTCGTTCGACAAGGCCAGGTTGCGGCTCCCAGCGTCTGCTTCTCTGCCGCTCGCATCCCGCTGGCCGCTGCCCCAACAGCTCCTCCCTGCTTCCGCCGCTGGCGGCGGTCGTCGCCGTTGCCCCTAGTAGGGGAGCCTCTGGCGAAACCGTTCACTTTGCGGGGACTGCCAAGGCCTCTCCTACAAGGAGAGGTGGCATCGCGTCAGCGATGACGGAGAGGTTGTACAAAGACGGGCCTTGCCACAAAGGAAAAGCTCTCCTGAGACTTTCCTCGATTTTTCGCGAAAAGCACCAAATAATTAACGCACTGTCGAGAAACACGAACTTTCACCCCCCCTCAAAACCCAAAAAAAGTATGTACTGTTCCGCTCCTTTCATTTGTGCTATGCTCAATGCATCAAACACAAACGAAAGGAGTTTTTATGCAGAAAAACATGACCGACCGCACCCCGGGCAGCTACGACGACTTCGTGGCCTACCTCGGCACGGTGCGCACCGAAGAGGAGCTGTTCTCCCGACTGACCTACTGGTTCGCCGGACAGGACCGCCCCGAGGACGTCCTCAGCCGCTCCGAGCTGGTGGAGGCGAGGGCGAAGGAGCTGGGCTTCTGGCAGGGCCTGACCTTCCGGATGGAGCGCTGGCTGGCCGACGGCAAGAGCGAGCTGGAAGCGGTGGGCCGGGAGGAGTTCCAGAGCCGCATCGCCGAGGACTACGCCGCCTACCGGGAAAAGGCCGACGCGGCCCGGGCGCGCTTCCGGGACCGCCGCCGCGCCGCGCCCTTCAACTTCACCCCCGACTGCCTCGAGAACGTCCCCATCCAGAACGTGAGCTGGCTGGTGGACGGGCTGCTGCCCATGGGGGAGGTGTCGCTTCTGGGTGCCGACGGCGGCACCGGCAAGGGCATCTGGCAGGCCCAGCTCATTGCGTATGTCACGGCGGGCCGGACCTCCGGCTTCTTCCCCCAGCCGCCGGAGAAGACCGGCAGCGTCCTCATCTTTTCCGGCGAGGACGACCCCGGCAAGGTGCTCAAAGCCCGCCTGACGGCGGCAGGGGCCGATATGAGCCGGGTGATGGTGGTCACCAGCGACGCCTACTTTGCCCGCACCGGCAGCCCGCTCTGCATCCCGGACACGAGCTTTGCAAAGTACGTGGGGAAGGCCGCGCCCGCCCTCGTCATCATCGACCCGCTGCAGAGCTTTCTGCCCGCGGGGGTGGAGATGGCCAGCCGCAACCAGATGCGCAGCGCCCTGCTGCCCCTCAAAGCCCTCTGCGCCAGGCACGGCTGCGCGGCCCTCATCTCGATGCACACCAACAAGCGCGCCAACGTCTCGGGCCGCGCCCGTCTGGCCGACAGCTCCGACATCTGGGACATCGCCCGCAGCGTCCTCATGATGGGCCGCGACAAGAACAGCGAAAAGCTCTACCTCAGCCACGAGAAGAGCAGCTACTCCGCCCCGGCCCGGACGGCCCTGCTCCACATCGAGCAGGCGCAGGTGGAGGGCGTGAAGACAGCCGTGGCCGTTTTTGACAGCCGCACCGACAAGAAGGACGCCGACTTCGTGGAGGAGCGCCGCGTCCGCACCGCCCAGACGAAAGAGGATACCGCGCAGGCCATCCTCAACGTGCTGGCCGAGAGCAAGCTGGGGAGTATGCCCAGCACCCAGCTCCGGGCCGAGGTGATGAAAGAAATTGAATGTAGTAAATGTACTTACGATAGAGCTTATAGAAGCCTTGTGATGAGCGGTGAAGTGACCAAAAAGCAGTTCACACGAAATGGTGGCGAAAGAAGCTGGTACAGTGTTCTTTCCTACTGTAGTAAAACAAATGCGTAAGTGAGAAATATATAACGTGTATATGTTATAAAATGCCACTTACGCAGCCTGCGTAAATGGGGCATCTGCGTAAGTGACTCACTTACGCAACAAGCGTCACTTCGTCACCTTGCGTAAGTGCGTTTTTGAACGAAATGACGACATAAAATTGTCACTTCGTCAGATAACCCGCTGGTCTCAGAGCAGCCATATTTCCCGAAACCTGCGTGAATGGCAGCATCCTTGCCCTCTGTAGCAAGGCCCGCCCTTTTGCGTCATATTGAGCTTTCAGCGTCCAGCGAAGAGTTGCCCGACATGCCAAGGCCTCCCCTCGGTAGGGGAGGTGGCAATGCGAAGCATTGACGGAGAGGTTTTCACCACTGCGGCTCACGGGCAGGCTCACCTTCGTACAACCTCTCAGTCTGCTTCGCAGACAGCTCCCCTAGTAGGGGAGCCTCTGGCGAAGAGGCGAGGCTTTCCGGTATGCCAAGGCCTCCCCCAAAGGGGGAGCCTTTTTCAGCTTCAGCCCCCAAACCTGCGTGAATCGCCCCAAAACCTGCGCGAATGGCCGTTGCAGCTGCGGCGGGAGACGGGTTATAATGGAAGTGTCAAAAACACCACAGCGAACGGAGGATACCACCATGAAACTGAAAAAGCTCCTTGCCCTCGCCCTTGCGGGCGTGCTGATGCTGGCCCTGCTCACCGGCTGTTCCGGCGGTGCCAGCGGGACAGAAGAGGACAGGCTCGTCGCGGAGGCCGTCGCCGACATCTTCAAGGGAAACTCCCAAAACGTCGAAGTCTCTTACAGCGTCCCCGCGCTGACCCGCACCATTCGGCCCGCGTTCACCCCGGACTGGTTCCAGAAGACCCCAGAGGGAATCATCTGGCTGGACGAGAACTTCCCCATAGACGCCGGTCAGACGCTGAAAGGCTTCCTGCAAGACAGCCTGAAGGCCTACGCGCAGAGCAATTTCGTGAGCTTTGTTGCCTTCGACTCCACCGGGATGAGCGCCCTTCAGCAGGTAGAGCGGTTCTCCAGCGGTGCGCCGGTGGTCAGGGTGTACTATAAAGATGTGTCGCCCACGGTCAATACCAAGCTGCGTGTCGGCGTCTGCCATAAGACCGTCGATGGCCGGGAATACTGCTTGGTGGTCGTTGTCCGGGCCCGATGATGCGCTTGTAAACTTTCTGTGCAACGCTTGACTTTTGCGGAGAATGGCATATAATAAAAGCATAAGAGATAAGAGTACTCATGGTGCTCGCCAAAGCAAAAGAAAACCCCCTCACGGAGTTGCCGCTCCGAAAGGGGGTTTCCTTATTTAGTGCTTACGGCCCGTAGACAATCCGTCAAGCCACTTGCAAACACAATGTGAAATTATGTTTACTACGACGGACTGGATAAGAGATAAAAATGGACTCATGGTGCTCACCCCCTTCCCAATAAAATGGGCGGGCAAGGCCGCAGGACAAGTATAGCATAAACTTCGGCAAAAAGATACAATAAATGCAAAACCCCCAAGGAGGTCAACCTCCCCGGGGGCTTTTTTCTGCGTGAATCGCCCCAAAACCTGCGCGAATGGCCATTGCAACTGCGACGGGGCCGGGTTATAATGGAAGTATCAAAAACACCCTGGAAAAAGGAGGATACGACCATGAAACGAAAAAAATTCCTTGCCCTCGCCCTCGCGGGCGTGATGACCGCAGTGACCCTCACCGCCTGCGCACCGCTGGATGCCCTCTACGACTGGTTCTTTGGCGGCGGCGGCAGCGCCTCCCGGGGCAACGAAAAGAGCCTTGTGACGGAGTCCGAGGAGCTTGAAAAGCAGCTCGAGAAGTATTTCGGTCTTTCTGAAACCACAGCAAGCGCCAGAGCCAAGGAGACGCTTGAGGAAGTGGCAAAAGGATTTGACGCAGGATGGCTCGACAACAACAACATGTTGAACGAAACGTCTATAACTGCGCTCGATTCCATCACGAAAGCCAAATTGCAGGCTAAACAGGCGTTATGGGTGGACGTGATGGAGCTGACCTCCCCCGGCGGGACAGCGGATATTACTCTGGATAACAGGCCGATTTACTCGGATAGATATATAGACCCAGGGCCTGGTTCTGGTGATCCTTACCATTGGGTTTATCTGGTGGATCCTTCTAGTTTAAGAAATGAATTGAGCAGCTACAAGAAAAATGACGCTGAACTATACGCCGGTACATTCCAGAAAAACGGAAAAACCTACGCCGCGATGGTCACAATAATGAACGGTTGGTGGTAATGTGTAGGGAGTGATGCCAAGCTCTGCTTTACACCCCCTGTTCCGGAAAGAAAACTTTGCCCCCCTCAGAGGCCCCTCTGAGGGGGCCTTTTTGCGCCTGTGGGCTGGCGCAGGGCATAGCCCGGCTTTGCCCCGCATACACTCTCATCAGAGCAAGGACAGGAAAGGAGCATCACCATGGAGCTGAAAGTGTTCCGGGACGTTCTGCCTGCGGCGGGTGCGGACTGCACCGCCAAGGCGGAGCTGCCCCTCGAGACCGAACTACTGATCTCGGACTATCTGCCGCCGGTGCAGCGCATCGTCAAGTGCTTCGCAAAGCCGGTGGTGCTGCAAAAGCAGCTGGCCCCCGGGCGGCTGACGCTGGAAGGATATTTGCGCTGTACCGTGTATTATCAGGGCGAAGAGGGGGCGGGGCTGTGCCAGACCGAGCAGAAGCTGCCCTTCACCAAGGCCCTCGAGCTGCCCTCTTTCGCGGCCACGGCGTGGACAGCCTGCGTCGAGGGCCAGACCGAATACCTCAACTGCCGGGCCGTCAACCCCCGCCGCATCGAGGTGCGGGGGGCCTACGGGCTGGTGGTGAGCGTCCACGCCCAGCTGTCCACCGAGGTCATCACGGCCCTCAGCGAGGGCGGCATCGAGCAGAAGCCGGTCACGCTGGCAGGAGTGCGGCGGGCCGCCACCCTCGAAAAGCTCGTGACCATCGAGGGGGCGCTGACCTTCCCGAAGCCCCCTGCCGCCATCCTCGACATCACCGGCACCGCCGAGGTGAGGGAGCTGAAACTGATGCAGGGCAAGGCCGTGGCGAAGGGGGTCTTGCACGTCCTCTGCGCATGGCGGGCCGAAGGGGACGCCGCCCTCCGCAGCCAGACTGCCGACCTGCCCTTCAACCAGATCCTGGATGCAGACGGCCTCAGCGAGGACTGCCGCTGCCTCTGCGTGCTGGAGCCGGTGGGCTTTGCGGCGGCGGAAGGGGAGACCACCGAGGACGGCGCGGCCTCCACCACCCTCACGGCCACGGCGATGCTGCGGCTGAGCGGCTGGCGTCCCTACCAGCTCCAATGCGTGGCCGATGCCTTCTCCACCCGCTTCGAGACGACCCTCACGCCCCAGACCCTCGCCACCGAGTCGCTGCTCTGCGCGCTGGACGAGACGACGGTGCTGCGAGGCTCCGGCCCTCTGCCCGACGCCGGAGCGCATATTTTAGCCTGCTTCGCGTCCTTCGGGCCGGTGAGCCTGACGCGGCAGGAGGGGAGAGCGTTCCTCGCGGCCCGGGCCGTGGTGTCGGCCTTTGCAGAAAACACCCTCGGGGAGATGGAGTGCTACGAAAAGGCGCTGGACTACGCCCTGCCCCTCCCCGCCGACCTGCCCGAGGATGCCGACGCCTACCCCGAGTGCTGGCTGAGCGTTCAGGACCTGCAATGCGCCAGCGCGGGCGGCGCGCTGGATGTGTCCCTCACCGTCCGGGCCGAGGGCGCGGTGCTGGCGCGGCAGACGGCCTCTCTCGTGGGGGCGGTGGAGCTGGGCGACCCCCTCGCCCCCGCCGACCCGGAGGTGTCGCTCCGCATCTGCTACGCCCAGCCGGGGGAGGAGCTGTTCGCCATCGCCCGGCGCTACCACGTCTCGCCCGGCCAGATGCTGGCCGCCAACGACCTCCCCGACGGCACCGCCCGCCTCGACGAGGCGCGGAGACTGCTGGTGCCGGGGGTGTGAGCGAAGTTGTAAACTTTCTGCACAGCGCTTGACTTTTGCGGGGGATGGCATATACTATAAATAGTGAAAGTAGAAATTGAACTAGTCATTTGACTCACCAAGAAGAAAACCCCCTCCTGGAGTGCCAGCTCCAAAAGGGGGTCTTCTTTATTTAGTGCTTACGGCCCGTGAACCATCTGTCAAGCCACTTGCAACGGCGACGACCGCCGCCAGTGGCGGAAACAGGGAGGAGCTGTTGGGGCCGCGGCCAGCAGGATGCGAGCGGCAGCGAAGCAGACGCTGGGAGCCGCAACCCGGGCTCCTTCTTGTCATATCCATATTGCATCCGCTTTCATCATATAAGGCCGTTCCAGTCTTTTCTCTTCTGCGCCACATCGGGAACGCTCCTGTTCACTGGCATGAAGAGACTTTTTCTTCCAAGCTTCTATTCCCTAGGCCGAACGTATTAGTTACGCAGTGCTTTTTCACGCACTTCCGGTGTAACTGCTTTCAGAAGATTATAGAGGTCAATAATATCGGTGATTGCCTGCCGGTCCTGCACCGTCCATGTGTAATCAAACTTGCTATAATCCGTTCCCTCGAAACGCATGATAACGGTATCGGCACTCAAAAGGTTTCGCAACCATTCGACTTCACTGTCTTCCATTTCAAAGGTGGCCCATGCAAACCATTTACCAAGCTCTTTGTCGTATCCATAACCGGAGTTATCATAATCGCAAATGTAAGTGTACTTATAATCTCCACCGCGCAGAATGATGTCATCGATATCCAGCTCGGAAGAGCCCATGTAAGTAAAATCTTCCCAGAAAACAATCGTGTTCCCCTTGTCCCAGATATAAAGGTTGGGGCCAATGCCACACGTCTTGCGCTTATCGATGCTGTCATCATGCGGGGTTGTAATCGCCCAGCAGTCTTCTACTGCATCGTAGTTGACATTGCACTTTGCAAGTGCATCCTGAATACCAAGAATCTGCTGTGCTTCTGCCAGCACACCAAAATTGGTGACAGCAGCTTTTCCTGCATCATCCAACTGGTTATAGGCATCCAAAGCGGCCACGATTGCCGCGCGTCTGCTGCGCGTGACAGTACCGATCTGGCTGATCAGCGCTTCTACCTGCTCCGGGGTCACAGCACTATTCTGCTGCGCGAGCACCGCAAAAGGAACGTCCCCGGCGGGGCTGGCGGCCAGCGCAGGCAATGCAGTACCTGCCATCAGAGCGGCCACAAGGCTGCCTGCCACAATAACTTTGCATTTTTCTGTAATTTTCATTTGATTTGCCTCTTTCCTCTTGATTTCAGCTTATAGCTGTTGTAACATAAAATTATAAATACAACAAAAAGGAGCGCTTGGGCATGATGACAAATGAAGAGATCCTTGCTATCCTGCGGCAGTACCCTGATCTGGTCCCCGAGGTTCTGACCATCCTGACCGAAGCCCCTGCCAAAACAGATCTGCCGTTTGTCGGCTGATTCACTCCGGCTTTGCCCGGGAGCGCAGCAGCGTTTCCACCGCGTGCAAAATAAGTATACCATAAACTTCGGCAAAAAGATACAGGAAGCGATGCCACGAGCCGGACTTTCCTACAAAGGAAAGGCTCTGTCTTAGTCCAACCTCTCCGTCATCGCTGCGCGATGCCACTGCCCGGGTTGCGGCTCCCAGCGTCTGCTTCGCTGCTGCTCGCATCCTGCTGGCCGCGGCCCCAACAGCTCCTCCCTGTTTCCGCCACTGGCGGCGGTCGTCGCCGTTGCTCCTAGTAGGAGAGGCCTTGGCAGTCCCCGCAAAGTGAACGGTTTCGCCAGAGGCTCCCCTACTAGGGGAGCTGTCTGCGAAGCAGACTGAGAGGTTGTACAAAGGGAAGCCTGCCCTCTGTGCTTGTGCTGGGGGCGTAGAAGTACGACTTATGACGAAAATATGAATAAAAACTCGAAAAAGCCCTACCGTTCCCGGTTCCGGTCTGCTATAATTTTCTATGCTTGTTACAAAAACCTGAAGTGAAGTAAAGGAGCCAGGATATGATAAAAAGCGCTGAACTGGAAAATTCGGCATATGAGTTTGAGGCGAAAATGCCGCTGCGCCACGCTGTCCCGCTGGGATTGCAGCACGTGTTCGCCATGTTCGTGGGCAACCTCACCCCGCTGCTCATCATCACCAGCGCCTGCGGCCTCGCGGGCGGTGAGTTCGCAGACCTGCAGGTGAGCCTGCTGCAGAACGCCATGTTCGTGGCGGGCATCGTCACGCTGGTGCAGCTGTACGGCCTCGGCCCTGTGGGCGGCAAAGTGCCGATCATCATGGGTACCAGCTCGGGCTTTCTGGGCGTGTTCAACAGCGTGGCTGCCACCATGGGCGGCGACGTCACGGCCTACGGCGCCATGATGGGCGCATCCATTCTGGGCGGCCTGTTCGAGAGCGTGCTGGGCGTCTTCCTGAAGCCCCTGCGCAAGCTGTTCCCGCCGGTGGTCACCGGCACGGTCGTGCTGTCCATCGGTCTGTCCCTCATCTCCGTGGGCGTCAACTCCTTCGGCGGCGGCAACGCAGCCAAGGACTTCGGCTCGGTGGAGAACCTGCTGCTGGCCGTCTTTGTGCTGGTGGTCATCCTCTTCTTCAAGCACTGGACCAAGGGCTTCCTCAGCTCTTCCTCCATCCTCGTGGGCATCGTCGCGGGCTATCTGGCAGCCATCGTCATGGGCTTCGTCCTGCCCACCACCGGCGTCACCGCCGACGGCGTGGAGTTCACCAAAGCATGGGTGCTGAACTGGAACAAGGTCGCTGAAGCCAGCTGGTTCGCCATCCCGAAGCTGGTGCCGGTCAAGATCGTCTTCGACCTCCGCGCCATCCTGCCCGTCATGATCATGTTCATCGTCACCGCCGTGGAGACGGTGGGCGACATCTCCGGCGTCATGGAGGGCGGCATGAGCCGCGAAGCCACCGATAAGGAGCTGAGCGGCGGCATCATCTGCGACGGCCTCGGCTCTACCGTCGCCGCCTGCTTCGGCGTCCTGCCCAACACCTCCTTCAGCCAGAACGTGGGCCTCGTGGCCATGACCAAGGTGGTCAACCGGGGCGCACTGGCCACCGGCGCCATCTTCCTGATGCTCTGCGGCCTCATCCCCAAGCTGGGCGCACTCATCTCCATCATGCCGCAGGCCGTTCTGGGCGGCGCTGCCGTCATGATGTTCTCCTCCATCGTGGTGTCGGGCATCCAGCTCATCACCAAGGAGAAGATGACTCCCCGCACCCTGACCATCGTCTCTGTGGCGCTGGGCGTGGGCTACGGCATGGGTGCAAACGCCAAGATCCTCGCCAACACCCCCCAGTTCGTCCAGCTCATCTGCGGTGAGAGCGGCATCGTGCCTGCCGCCTTCGTGGCCATCCTGCTCAACTGCCTGCTGCCCCGCGACGAGAAGTAAATTTTGAAGCACTGCGGCCTCCCTGTCTTTGCAGGGAGGTCTTTTTGTGCTATAATTTCCCTAGTCTTATCAGGAAGAGGGAAGGAGGACTCTATGGAACCGCAAACTGCCGCCCGCTATCGTCTTCTGGACGAGCTGCGGGGACTCGACCTCATCAGCATGATGCTCTACCACGGGATGTGGGACGTGGTGTTCCTCTTCGGCGTGGTCCAGAAGTGGTACACCGGACGCCCGGGCTTTGTGTGGCAGCAGAGCATCTGCTGGGTCTTCATCTTGCTTTCGGGCTTCTGCCTGCCGCTGGGGCATCATCCGTTCCGGCGGGGAGCCGTCGTCTTCGGGGCAGGGGCGCTGGTCACAGCCGTCACCCTGCTCTTCCTGCCCGAGGACGTGGTGTGGTTCGGGGTGCTGACTCTGCTGGGCTCGTCCATGCTCCTCACCGCCGCGCTGGACCCGCTGTTTCGCCGTGTCCCGCCCGCTGCGGGCGTGGCCGTCAGCGCCCTGCTGTTCTGGGTGACCTACCCGACGATGAACGGCTTCTGGAACCTGCCGGGCGGGCGTCTGGTCCTGCCGCAGGCCCTCTACGCCAGCTACACCACGGCCTATCTGGGCTTTATGCCGAAGAGCTTTTTCTCCACCGACTATTTCCCGCTGCTGCCCTGGCTGTTTCTGTTCTGGGCGGGGTACTTCCTCCACCACCTCGTGGGCCGCGGACGCCTCGCGCCGCTGCGCCGGTCGGTCTGCCCGCCGCTGGGCTGGATGGGCCGTCACTCGCTGGTGCTCTATCTGCTCCATCAGCCGGTCATCCTGGGGGTGCTGACGGTGGCGTTCCGGCTGGTGAGAGCGGGGTAAAACTTCTGGAAAAGTTAGCCTCTGTGACCGCTTGACAAAGCAGCGGCGCTGTGGTATCCTATGGACGGTTAGAGAAATCTAACTAAAGAGATGCGTCTGAGCCTGCTTCCGACGCATTTTTATGGAGCAAAAAGTTAGAAGCAGCTAACCCAATAAATCAAAAGTGAGGCTGAACATTATGAGCAAAGTAGCAATCGTATTCTGGAGCGCGACCGGCAACACCGAGACCATGGCAAACTGCATCGCGGAGGGTGCAGGCGCTGCCGCCGCCATCGTCCCCTGCGCCGAGATGGACGCAGCAAAGCTGGGCGAGTATGACGTGGTGGCCTTCGGCTGCCCGGCCATGGGCGCGGAGCAGCTGGAGGAGAGCGAGTTCGAGCCGATGTTCGCGGGCCTCGAAGGCTCTCTGAACGGCAAGAAGGTGGCTCTGTTCGGCTCCTACGGCTGGGGCGACGGCCAGTGGATGCGCGACTGGTGCGAGCGCGCCAAAGAGGACGGCGCACAGCTGTTCAGCGACGAGGGCCTCGTCTGCAACGAAACGCCCGACGACGACGTTCAGGCTGCCTGCCGCAAGCTGGGCGCTGATCTGGCCAACTGGTAAAAAATAACACCGGCCCATCCTGCATCATCCCGCGTCTTTGGGGCAACCTAGGGACAAAGAGGTGATGAATGAATGGAAAACACAGGTGTCCGCTGTGATGTCTGCGAGTGCCGCCACAACGTGGGGAGCTGCAAGTGTGACTTGCCCGAGATCACGGTGACGGAGCGCTGCACCTGCTCTTCTCAGCAGGTGGACATCCCGCACTACTGCCAGAGCTACGAGAAGAAGTAAGCCCTGCGCAACAAAAAGACCTCTGCCCGACGGCCTTGCCGGGCAGGGGTCTTTTATCATTTGTGCCTTTAGTGGAGGCTGACGCCGAAGGTGGGCAGGCTGCGCAGCAGGGTGCCCACGTTGTGCATCTCGTAGATGCCGAAGCCCAGAGCGCTGGCGGCTACGAGGTTGTCGGCCCGGTCGTCGATGAAGATGCACTCATCGGCCCGGAGATGGTACTTGTCCAGCAGGGCCTGATAGATGCGGGGGTCGGGCTTGTTGATCTTCACTTCGCAGGAGGCCACGCCGCCGTCGAAGAGACCCTCGAAGTCCCGGTGCATCAGCAGGTCCAGCACGTCCTCGGGGATGTTGCTCAGGTAGTAGACGCAGTAGCCGCGCTGCTTGAGCTGCGCCACCAGCGTCTGCATCCGGCGGCGGGGACGGAGCATACTCATCCAGTCGTCCAGCACGCCCTCCACCTCGAAGCCCCGGCCCACGGCTCTGGCCCGCTCGAGCATCCGCTCGTTGGCCTCCCGGCGGGTGATGCGGCCCGCGTCCAGCAGCCGCCATTCTCTGCTGCCGAAGGTCAGGTCGTAGACCTCCTCTTCCAGCCCCCGGTTCCCGAACAGGTCGATGAGGTACTTGTGGGGGTCGAAATCCACCATGACGCCGCCGAAGTCGAACACGATATTTTTATACATCGATGATACCTCTTTAAAAAAAGTTGGGATTGCACTGCGCCCAGTATAGCACATCCGGGGCAGTATTTTCCAGCCCTTTTGCATCGTCCGGCCCGTACCGGCATAGGATGGGACTGTAAGGGGGCGGGGGAGATGACCTTTCGGGAGCTGTGCAGCAAGGAAGTCGTCCAGCTGAAGGACGGGGCCTGCCTTGGTCGGGTGGACGATGTGGAGCTGGACGCCGACACGGCCCGCATCGGGAGTTTGCTTCTGCTGGGGCGGCCCCGGCTCTTCGGGCTGCTGGGCCGGGACGAGACCCTGACCATCCCGTGGGCCGACATCGAGCGCATCGGTCTGGACGCCATCCTCGTGCGGACGGACATCCCCGCCCCGCCGCCCTCCCACGGGGGACTGCTGGATAAATTGCATCAGTGGCTGAACGGATGAAAGATTTTCACCCGTTTTTTGTCCGTCAGGGCTGGATTTTGGAGGCGGGATGATTATAATAGAGGACTGGGGCGGAGTCTGCCGCCTCAAATAAGCTTCAAATAATACGAAAAACGCAGAAGTGAAAGGAACTTCTTTATGACACACCATCCGAGTGCTGCGTCCCTCCGGCTGCACGGGGCGCGGCTGCTGTTTCCGCCTGCGGCCACCCTTCTGTTTCTGGTGCTCACCGAGTACATCGCCCGCGGCACCCTGAGCGGAGATACCTTTGTGCAGTACATCTTCCCCCACCCAGAAGCCTACCTGCTGGCGTGGGGGCTGCTCTTCCTCGTCTGGATGGCGGTGGACTGGCTCACCCGCTTCGCCCCGCTGGCCACCCTCCTGTCGGCCCTGCTGGGCTGTCTGCCCGCCACGGTGGACTTTTACATCCTGCAGCTCCGGGGCGAGCCCTTCCTCCCGTGGGACTTGATGCAGGTGTCCGAGGCGGCCGGCGTGGCCTCCGCGGCGGGCATCCACGTCCAGAAGAGCATGGTCGTCTCCGGCGTCGTGGTGCTGGCTCTGACCGTCGGCTCCTTCTTCCTCTACCGGGGGCGTCAGAAGCTGCCGTGGGTGCAGCGTCTGGCGGGCTTTGCGGCCAGCACAGCGGCCACCTGCGCCCTCATCTTCGGGGTGTTTTTGCAGCCTGCCGTCACCCAGTCGCTGGGCATCCTGCCCGACGCATGGATGCAGGACCGCTACTACCGCTATTACGGCGTCATCACCAGCTTCCTCACCAACCTGACGAATCTGGAGATCGACAAGCCCGAGGATTACTCCGAGGAGGCCATCAACGCCATCCTCGACGACGTGGAGGCAGGGGAAAAGTACACCACCAGCCCGGTCTACCCCGGCTCCTACGCCGCCCAGACCCCGGCAGACGAACAGGTGAAGCAGCCCACCATCCTCTACGTGATGGACGAGTCCTACTGGGACGTCTCGGAGCTGGAACAGTACGGCTTCCAGTTCGACACCGACGTCTCGGCCAACCTCCACGCTCTGCAGCAGACCAGCGCCTATGGCCGGGTCTACAGCCCCAGCTTCGGCGGCGGCACCTGTGACGTGGAGTTCGAGGCCCTGACGGGCTACTCGGTGTCCTATCTGCCCAGCGGCAGCAAGCCCTACCAGCAGCACGTGACGAAACCCATGTTCGCCCTGCCCAGCTACCTCAAGACCCAGGGCTATCAGACGGCGGCGGTCCACTGCTTCTGGGCCAGATACTGGAGCCGCGACACGGCCTACCCCAACCTCGGCCTCGACGACTTCATCAGCCTCGAGAAGATGCACGGCGTCCAGAAGGTGCGCCGCCACTACTGGACCACCGGCCTCGTCACCGACGACTCCATGGCAGACCAGATCATCGGCCAGTACGAGACCATGAAGGCCCAGTCCGACGCCCCCATCTTCCTCCACGCCGTCACCATGCAGAACCATACCAATTATAATAAGGATAACTACCCCGACGACCAGCGGGTGAAAGTCACCGAAGCCCCGGCGGGCCTCAAGGCCAGCACCGTGGGTGCGCTGGAAGACTTTGCCACCGGCATCCGGGACGCCGACGCCATGCTGGGCAGGCTGACGGACTACTTCTCGCAGGTGGACGAGCCGGTCATCCTCGTGTTCTGGGGCGACCACTACAACCCCATCGACTCCAATTACGACATCTACACCCGCAGCGGCTATGCCAGCGGCTCCAGCGCCGACCCCCGCCTCCATCAGACCACCCTGCTGATGTGGTCGAACTACTCCGACCGCGCGGTAGACCTCGGCACCATCGCCGCCTACGACATCTCGCCGGTGATGATGGAGCTGTTCGGCCTGCGTCAGCCCGCCTACTTCCAGTTCCTTGGCCGTCAGCTCCGGGCCGCCTACCGGGCCAACACCCGCGGCACCATTCTGGAGAAGGACGGCACTGCCTCGAACGAGCTGACCCCCTTGCAGCAGAAGTGGAGCGATGAGCACTGGCTGCTCCAGTACGACCTCATGTTCGGCAAAGGCTATGCCCTGAGCCGGATGGGCCTCGAGAGCATCGCCGAGGGCGCAGATTGACGAAAAACTACGATTCTTTTTAGAAAAAAGCACGAAAACCCCTTGCAACGGCCAGAGGTTTGTGCTATTATTACTTAGCATTACACACGCATCACTATGCCCTTTTGTGCCCGAGAGGGTGGAGGGCAGTCTGCAACCGTCCGATACGGCGGCAGATCACGGTGTGCGGAGGCAAAACAAATTTTGGAGGTAATTTTACTATGGCAGTCGTTTCTATGAAGCAGCTTCTCGAGGCAGGCGTTCACTTTGGTCACCAGACCCGCCGCTGGAACCCCAAGATGGCGAAGTATATCTTCACCGAGCGCAACGGCATCTATATCATCGACCTGCAGAAGACCGTCAAGAAGCTGGACGAGGCTTACAACTACGTGAAGGAAGTTGCAGCTGAGGGCGGCGACATCCTGTTCGTCGGCACCAAGAAGCAGGCTCAGGAGTCCATCCGTGACGAGGCTCTGCGCTGCGGCATGCACTACGTCAACGCTCGCTGGCTGGGCGGTATGCTGACCAACTTCCGCACCATCCGCAAGCGCATCGACCGTATGGCTCAGCTGCAGAACATGAAGGACAACGGCACCTTCGAGCTGCTGCCCAAGAAGGAAGTCGCCAAGCTCGAGCTGGAGATGGAGAAGCTGGACAAGTACCTCGGCGGCGTCAAGAACATGAAGACCCTGCCCAAGGCCATGTTCATCGTTGACCCCCACAAGGAGCGCATCGCTGTTGCTGAGGCTCGCAAGCTGAACATCCCCATCGTTGCGATCGTTGATACCAACTGCAACCCCGACGAGATCGACTACGTCATCCCCGGCAACGACGACGCTATCCGCGCTGTCAAGCTGATCGCTGGCGCTATGGCTGACGCTGTGCTGGAAGGCAAGCAGGGCAACCAGGAGGCCGCTCCCGCTGAGGACGCAGCAAACGCCTGATTTCCCGAAATTCTCACAAACCAACAAATACTGTGTAAGGGAGAATACCAAAATGGCTATTACTGCAAAGGACGTTATGGAACTGCGCAAGCAGACCGACTGCGGCATGATGGAGTGCAAGAAGGCTCTGACCGAGGCTGACGGCAACTTCGAGAAGGCGATCGAGATCCTGCGTGAGCGTGGTCTGGCTACCGCCGCCAAGAAGGCAAGCCGCGTGGCTGCCGAGGGCATGGTCTACGCTGATTACTGCCCCGAGTGCAAGGTGGGCGTCGTCATCGAGGTCAACGCCGAGACCGACTTCGTCGCCAAGAACGACAAGTTCGTCGCCTTCGTCAAGGAGGCCACCAAGGTCATCATGAAGCAGAACCCCGCTGATGTCGAGGCTCTGATGGCATGCAAGACCGAGAGCGGCGAGACCGTCGATGAGGCTCTGAAGAACCTCATCCTGGTCATCAAGGAGAACATCAAGGTTCGCCGTTTCGTCCGTTACGAGGGCGTCTGCTCTGCATACGTCCACGGCGGCGGCACCCACGGCATCCTGGTCAACTTCGAGACCTCCAACGGCATCGAGGCTAAGGACGAGTTCGCTGCATACGGCAAGGATGTTGCCATGCAGGTCGCAGCTGCCAACCCCAGCTACGTCGATGAGGCTGCTGTCCCCGCTGAGGTCGTCGCCAAGGAGAAGGAGATCCTCCTCGCTCAGATGGCTAACGACCCGAAGAACGCCAACAAGCCCGATGCTGTCAAGCAGAAGATGATCGAGGGCAAGATCAAGAAGTACTTCAAGGAGAACTGCCTGGTCGATCAGGAGTTCGTCAAGGACAGCGACATGACCGTCGGTCAGTACACTGCCAAGGTCGCAAAGGACCTGGGCGGCGAGATCAAGGTCATCAAGTTCACCCACTTCGTCAAGGGCGAGGGCCTGGAGAAGCGTTCTGACGACTTCGCTGCTGAAGTCGCAAGCATGGTGAAGTAAGCCAGCTTCTACTGCTGAAGCATACGAGAGCCGCAGTGCCTGTAACAGGGCGCTGCGGCTCTTTTTGTTGGTGTTTGCGCGGCGAATGTGCTATTATAAGGGCTATATAAAAGAGGGGAGAAGAAATCATGAAGATCGAACCCAGAGAATATGAGCTGCCCAGCGGAAAAGCACTGCTCGTCCGCAGTGTAACTGCCGCAGATGCTGAGGTACACATCAAATTCAAGTGCATGACCTCCGGTGAGACACACTTTATGGCGCGTTACCCGGAGGAATGTGTTTATAGTCCGGAAACGGCAGCCAGTCTGGCAGCTTGCGAGGAGAGTCCCTTTGACTTTGAGGTCGGTGCATTCGACGGGAAAGAGCAGGTTGGGCGTATCGGTGTCTGCTGTGTTCGGAGTATGCTGAAATATCGCCATCGTGCATATATGGGCATCTCGATTGAACAAAAATACTGGGGCTGCGGCCTGGGCAGCTACCTGATGCAGCTTGCCATCGACCAGACCCGGGCCAACGGCTTCGAGCAGTTGGAGCTGGGGGTGTACAGCGATAACAGCCGTGCCATCCATCTCTATGAAAAGTTCGGCTTTGAGCGCTATGGCATCCAGCCCCGGGCCTTTAAGCTGAAGGACGGCACCTACCGGGATGAGATCATCATGGTGAAGATGCTGTAACCGGAACAGAACAAAAACGCCGCCGACGGTTCGGAAGCCGTCAGCGGCGCTTTGCTTATTCAGTCAGCAGCGGTCAATGGATCAGGCCTTGGCCTCGCTGTTGTGCTCTGCCTTCTTATAGGCGGAGAAGGAGTGGAACACGATGTTCAGGCCCAGAACGATCAGCAGCACAGCCAGGATGAGCTGCAGGCCGTTGGCGATGAACACAGCGCCCCAGGTAGTCTCACCGGCAGGGATGGTGACAGAAGCGGCATTGCTGATGGCCTTGACCATCGCCATGAGACGCTGCACCAGAGCGGTGAAGGTGACGCAGAGCATGATGACCAGCGGGGGGAAGAGCATCTTGTTGCTGCGGCCGGTGACCTTCAGGAAGACGCACAGGGTAGACAGGACCAGAGCGCTCAGCAGCTGGTTTGCAGAACCGAACAGGGGCCAGATGTTGGCGTAGCCAATCTTGGTCAGGATGAAGCCGAACACCAGAGTGATGAAGGTGGAGAAGTAGACGTTGCAGAGCAGCTTGCGCCAGCCCTCAGCGTGCTCCATGTCGTCCACGCTGAACAGCTCCTGGAAGCTCATGCGGCCGATGCGGGCCACGGCATCAAGGCTGGTCAGAGCCAGTGCGGAAACGCACATGGTCATAAAGACGGTAGCGGCATAAGCGGGGACTCCGAACATCTCAAAGAAACCGGCAACGCCGCGGCTGAAGATCTGGAAGGGAGTGCCGGCGGCGGGGGTGCCGTCAGCAGCGGCAGCAGCACCGGCTACGCAGAGAGCCAGAACAGCCAGCAGGCTCTCGAGGATCATGGCGCCATAGCCGACCTTCAGCATATCCTTCTCGTTCTCGACGGTCTTGGAGGAAGTGCCGGAAGAGACGAGGCTGTGGAAGCCGGAGACAGCACCGCAGGCCACGGTGACGAACAGGATGGGGAACATGGTACCCAGCTTCTCGTTGGTGAAACCGGTGAAGACGGGCAGGTTCATGGTGGGATGAGCGACCAGCAGGCCGACCACAGCGCCGATGATCATGGCCACGAACATGAAGGTGGTCATGTGGTCACGGGGCTGCTTCAGCAGCCACATGGGCAGAACAGCGGCAAAGAAGATGTAGACGAAGGTGATGTAGCTCCATGCAGCCTTGCCCAGAATGATGGGCAGGTTCGCACCGATGACGAAGGACAGCACGATGAAAACGATGCTGATGAGGCTCTCTTTCCAGCCGGAGAAGTTGAACTTCTTCTGGATGAGGCCGAAGACGACAGCGAAGACCATGAACATGATGGAGACCATACCGGCAGCGCCGTTGGTCTGAGCAGCCTCCGCCAGAGCACCGTCGGCGCCGAAGGCGTTGAAGGTACCGGCCACCATGTCAGCAAACGCTGCAATGACGATGCCGCAGAACAGCCAGCAGAACAGCAGGAACAGCTTGCGGCCGGTCTTGCCGATGTACTTCTCAATCAGCATACCCATGCTCTTGCCGTCGTTCTTGACGGAAGCGTACAGAGCGCCGAAGTCGGTGACAGCGCCGAAGAAGATGCCGCCCAGCAGCACCCACAGCAGGACAGGCAGCCAGCCGAAAGCAGCAGCCTGGATGGCACCGGTGACAGGGCCTGCACCGGCGATGGAGCTGAACTGGTGTGCAAACACGGTCCAGCCGTTGGTGGGGACATAGTCGCGGCCATCCTCGTGGACGACTGCGGGGGTCTTGGCGGTGGGGTCGATGCCCCATTTGTTGGCCAGCCAGCGGCCATACAGCGTATAAGCGCCGAACAGACACACGGCTGCGATCAAAACGATGACCAGCGTATTCATTTCTTTATACCTCTTTCCTTTCTTTCACACCGGCAACCGGCAATGTGCCAGACAGAGCGTCTGTACCCAAAAGCAGGGCAGGCGAAACGGCCCGGAGGGGTGAAAAAAGCCTCCGTCCTCATGAAAGACAGAGACACAAAAATGTATCCCATCTTCCTCGAAGACGAAGGCCAAACGGTGCATCTGCACCGGTCGCTCTCCGCGGTACCACTTCGTTTGCTGCTTTCGGGAGCAGCCGCTTGCGCGTACAGGCGTTTGGCCGCCGATACGCCGCCCTGTAACGTGGGCTGAACGGCCATGCACTACTGCCGCAAACGGGTTCGCACAGGCTGCTCGCAGGTGAGGGCCTATCGCACTGTGCTGCCGTCTTGCACCGGAATGGCGGCTCTCTGAGCGCAGGGAATGCGAAAAGTCATGTCCTGTTCATTGCATTTGCCGAATGATTGTGTATACTTTAGTCCTGATTTCATAACTTGTCAATATATTTTGGGCAAGTTAGGAGACTGTGCCATTTTTGCGGGGGAGAAACTAAGAAAATTTAGGCGATTTTTGTTCAGATGTGAGATGAATAAAACTGAATGCCTCCACAGGTGAAATCTTCTAAACCCCCGGAAAGAAAGACCGAACACTTGACTTTTACACTTTCAAGTGCTAAAGTAACAGAGTAATAGAAAGACCCGTGCCGCACCCTGCGGCACTTTGCCCTGAAGGAGGAAGCTATGGCGGACAAGAACCCCAGAAGAAACCCCACCACCGACGCACTGTTCGACGCGATCCTGAGTCTTGAGACGAGGGAGGAGTGCTACAACTTCTTCGAAGACCTCTGCACGGTCAAGGAGATCTCCGATATGGCCCAGCGTCTGGAAGCGGCCAAGCTCCTGCTCGGCGGCAGCACCTACGACCAGATCGTAAAGGCCGTGGAGATCAGCACCGCCACCATCAGCCGCATCAACCGCTGCATCCAGTACGGCTCCGGCGGCTACCGCGACACCATCGAGAAGGTACAGAAGAGCGCAAAGCCGGAGTGACATCCGGGCGGCGAGGCACATAGGATGGACTGCGCCCTATTCCTATTATAGAAAGGAAGGTCCTTCTTATGGCTGATACCACCAACTGCACCCCCTGCGTTTCCTGCGGCTGCCCCGCGCTGCCGAGAGTTTCCCTCGACCAGGCCGTCGTGGACCTGATGGAGAGCATCGCTCTGCAGGAGTCGGCCCTGAGCCACATCCTCTGCGCCGAGACCCAGAAGATGAAAGCCGCCCTCAGCATGGAGGAGCTGGACCTGTGCAAGCTGCTGGAAGTCAACGACTCCGCCACCAACATGGTCCACGCCGTGGCGAACCTTGAGCTGATTCTGAAAGAGAAGCTGGAATTCATCGCCAACAACCTCTACTACCCCTCGACGGGGAACTGCACCACCACCGAGAACTGATGTCAAAATGCGACTGCCCGCCCGCAATGGGTGGGCAGTTTTTGCTTTCCGGGGCGGGGCTGCCTAAAAATATGTATAAAAGTCGGAAAAGTGTTTTGTTGGAATTGCTGAATATCGAAATCTGTGCTATACTATATAATGTTTATCCAAAGAGAAAGGGGAACCTGACCTTGCTGCACTACGATGCGATCCTGTTTGACGTGGACGGTACGCTCATCGATTCCGCCCCCGGCATTCTCAATACACTGGAAGAAGTTTTCAGCTCCATGGGCGTTGACGTCGCCCGGAGCGACCTTGGCCGCTACATCGGCCCGCCCCTCCGCAAGAGCTTCGGCGAGCATTTCTCCGACCCTGCAAAAATCGAGGAGGCCACGAAGCGCTACCGCGTGAGCTACGCCGCCAAAGGCTGCCACGAGGGCGATGTCTACCCCGGCGTGGTGGAGATGCTGGGCCGTCTCAAGGCTGCGGGCCTGACCCTCTGCACGGCCACCTGCAAGCCCACCGACGTTGTGAGGCCCATCCTCGAAGAGCAGGGCCTTGCGCCTTACTTCTCCTTCGTGGGCGGTGCGTCCATGGATGAGAGCCGCGACAACAAGACCGACGTCATCCGCCACGTCCTCGCCCAGCCCGTCATGCAGGGCAAGCGGGTGCTGATGGTGGGCGACCGCCGGGACGATATGCAGGGCGCTGTGAACTGCGGCCTGGACGCCGCCGCTGTGCTCTACGGCTACGGCGGAAGGAAAGAGGTCGCCCCCTTTGCGCCGGTCTTCATGGCCGCTGACTGCAACGAGCTGACGGACTGGGCTCTCCGCCCGGTGGACGAGCCTTCCCATTCCTGAAACGAGAGGGACTGAATCTATGAGTCGAAAAAAACAACAACAAAATGAAACCATGACTCCCATGCAGCATCGGGCCGTTCTGGTCTGCATCCTCTGCGTGCTGGCGGTGCTGCTGACCTTCGGCATCACCACCACCCTCCTTAAAAAGGGCGGTGAGGAGTCTGACCCCTCCGTCTCGGAGTCTGTGGCAGACCCCACCCCCGGCGAAGACCTGTCGGGCCACTACCAGATCGACAACGCCTCCACCGCTCTGCTGACGGAGACCGCCGACGCCGGCACGGACTATCTGAACGACACCCTTTTTCTGGGCGATTCCAACACCGTCCGCCTCTATAACAACGGCCTCATCTCCCTGCAGCAGTTCTGCGCCAAAGAGGGCATCGGCACCCAGGTAGCGCTCAACGAGGGCATCGTTACCTTTAAGAAGGATTCCAACCATTATACCATCCCTCAGGCGGTGGCCATGATGAAGCCTCGCCGTGTGGTCATGACCTTCGGCACCAACGACACCGGGATGGAAGTCGCGGACTTCATCGCCCACTACACGGCCCTCATCCAGGCCATCCAGCAGAGCTACCCCTACGCCGACATCATCGTCAACACGGTGCCGCCGGTCCCGGCTGACCACTCCAACTACCCCCACATGGACCAGGCCAAGATCGACGACTTCAACATGGCCCTTCTGGATCTCTGCGAGCAGCTGGGCGTCCGCTTCCTCAACTCCGCCGAGGCCCTCAAGGGCAGCGACGGCTACGGCATCGCGGACTACTACACCAGCGGCGACATCCACCTCAAGAGCGCCGGCCTCAAGGCAGTGCTGAACTATCTCCGCACCCACGCCCTGCAGACCGAGGACCGCCGCCCCGACACCAACAACATCCCCACCCGCACCATGGAGTATGTCTCCAACCCCAGCTCCGCCGTGGCCGCTCCCAGCTCGGAGGCTGTCAGCTCCAGCGAGAGTCAGGCCGAGAGTGCCAGCAGCTCGGAGAGCTCTTCCAGCGAGAGCACCGGTGAGGGCAAGAAGTTCGAGGCCCGCTACCGTGTGGACAAGAACGGCGGCGGCACTCTGAGCGTCGGCAATGACACCGGCAACAGCTCTGTGACCTACACCGTCACCGACCCTGATAAATCCATCACCGTGACCGCTGTCCCGGCGGAGGGCCACGTCTTCGTCAAGTGGAGCGACGGCCTCACCAGCAAGACCCGCACCGACACCGACTTCAAGCAGAATCTGGACGTCACAGCAGTCTTCGGCACGGCCTCCGTCCACATCACCAGCGAGGGCAAGGGCGCTGTGGGCAGCTCCTACACCTTCAAGGCGGCTTTGAGCGGCAAGTACGCCAAGACCGAGAACCTGCGCTGGTACGCCAACGGTCAGGAGGTCACGCAGGCCGCCGGCAAGTCCAGCATCACTGTGGTGGTGGACAACTCCATGGTCAACGCTTCTTATAAGATCCACGCCGTCGTCACCTACAACGACTGCAAGGTGAGCAGCAACACCCTGACCATCACCATCGGCAGCGGTGTGACCAGCGAGTCCGGCTCCACCAGCAGTTCGTCCTCGTCCCATGCCGGTTCTTCCGGCAGTACATCCTCTTCGTCTTCCTCTGCAAGTTCGGGCAGCTCTTCCCACAGCACCAGCAGTTCGTCGTCTGGCAGCTCCAAGGCAGAGCCGGAGTCCGAAAGCAAGGCCGAGTCTAAGGCAGAATCCAAGACTGAGAGCAAAGCGGAGTCTAAGGTAGAGTCCAAGGCCGAGAGCAAAGCGGAGTCTAAGGTAGAGTCCAAGGCCGAGAGCAAAGCAGAATCCAAATCCGAGAGCAAAGCAGAGTCCAAGGCCGAAAGCAAGTCGGAAGCCTCTGCCAGCAAGGAAGCCGAAAGCAAGGCAGAATGACGCCCCGCACCTTCCTCTGCGCAGCCGCATAGGCTGAGCCGAGAGGAGGCGAGCGGATGTTCCGTGAAGAAATGCGAGTTCTCGGCCTGCCCGGCGCAGAAGATGTGACCGACGGCAGCGTGGACTACTACGACATGGATTGGGAAAACGTCGAGAACGGCGTGACGGAGGAGCAGATGGCAAAGTGCATCGCAAAAGAGTGTGCCTGCACGTCGCGCTGTAAGTGCAGCGGGAACCTGCCGGACCAGTCCGACGGCGAAGCCTATGAAATGACGTTGGAATGATAAAAAATACGAGAAGCCAGCTCTGCCGGGCGGGGCTGGCTTCTCGCTGTTCTCAAACCGCACCGCAGCCGCACCCGCTCAAGGCGGCAGGCGGCTCGAAAAATGATAGAGAAGGGAAAGAAACATGGCAAAATATTATTGCATCCTCTTCGATGCAGACAATACGCTTCTGGATTTTGACGCCGCCGAGAACAAGGCGCTGGCTGAGACGCTGGTGGAATACGGCATCGAGCCGGACGCCGGGACGGTGCAGACCTACCGGGACATCAACTCGGAGCTGTGGCGTCAGCTGGAAAAGGGCCAGATACGCCGCGACAAGCTGATGGGGGAGCGCTTCACCCGCTTCCTCAAGGCCATCAACGCAGCCGGTGACGGCGTGGAGATGAACCGCTGCTACCTCGACCACCTGTCCTCCCACCCCGACCTGATGACCCCCAATGTGCTGGACGTCCTCGGGGAGCTTTCCGAGGTGGCGACGCTGGCCATCGTGACCAACGGCTTCGAGAAGGTGCAGAGCCGCCGGGTGGCAGAATCCGGCATCGGGGCCTACCTTGAGGACGTCTTCGTCTCCGAGAAGCTGGACAGCGAGAAGCCCAGCCGCCGCATCTTCGACTCCGCCCTCCGCGCTCTGGGCGTGGAGAACCGGGAGCACGTCCTGGTGGTGGGCGACAGCCTCACCAGCGACATTCAGGGCGGCGTGAACGCGGGCCTCGACACCTGCTGGTTCAACCCCGGCCACGCCGAGAACCCGGGCAAGGTGAGCCCCACCTACGAGATCGCCTCGCTGGAAGAGCTCTACCCGCTGGTGATGGAGCCGGAAGAGCTGGCGAACCTCGGCCTCAAGCACCGCCGTCATCAGCTGTAACGGCGGGAATGTCCCCATCCACCCTACTGGAAAAGAACACGGAAGAACGATATGCTGATTCATTTGGAAAAACTCGGAAAGAGCTTTGGCGAGAAAGTCGTCCTGCACGACGTGAGCGCCAGCGTGGAAAAAGAAGACCGCATCGGCATCGTGGGCCAGAACGGCGCAGGCAAGACGACCCTGCTCAAAATTCTGACCGGCGTCTACACCGACTATGACGGCGAGTTCAGCGTGACCCACGGCGTGACGCTGGGCTATCTGGAGCAGAACGCAAAGCTCGATGTCACGCTGGATATTTATGGGGAGATGCGCTCTTCCTTCGCCCCTGTGCTGGACGCCATGGCCCAGATGCAGATCTTGGAAAAGAAGATGGCGGCCTCTCCCGACGACGCCGCCCTTCTCGAAAAGCACGACGAATTGCAGAACATCATCGACGCCGCCGACGGCTACAACATGGACGTCAACATCAAGAAGGTGCTGTCCGGCATGGGCTTTGCGCAGGATACCTGGAGCAAGAACGTGGGCGTCCTCTCCGGCGGTGAGCTGACCCGTCTCCGTCTGGCCAAGCTCCTCCTCGAGAAGCCGGACGTCCTCATTCTGGACGAGCCCACCAACCATCTGGACTTCGCCACCATGGAGTGGCTGGAAAACTACCTCAAGGGCTACTCCGGTGCCGTTCTGGTGGTCAGCCACGACCGCTATTTCCTCGACAACGTCTGTACCAAGATCTGGGAAGTCTCGTTCCAGACCATGACCACCTATAAGGGCAACTTCTCGGCCTATCTGCCCCAGAAGGAAGCCGCCGACGCCCTGCGCCAGAAGCAGCACGACGCCGACGTGGCGCTGGCCGAAAAATTACAGGACTACATCGACCGCAACCTCGTCCGCGCCTCCACCACCAAGATGGCCCAGAGCCGCCGCAAGCAGCTGGAAAAGCTGGAGATCACCGAGGCCCCTCAGGACGAGACCAACCAGCTCAAGTTCCGCTTCGAATACGACGTGGAGCCGTGGAATGAGCTGGTGCTGCTCAAGAACCTGACCATTAAGATCGGCGACCGCACCCTGCTGGAGCCCTTCACCTATACGGTCTGCCGCGGTCAGCGGCTCATCATCGCCGGCCCCAACGGCGCAGGCAAATCCACCCTGATGCAGGTGCTGGACGGCAAGCGCCGCCCCTCCGGCGGCATGGTGCGCCTTGGCACCGGCGCACGGCCCAGCATCTTCGCCCAGCAGCAGGACCGCATCGGCGCGGGCCGCGTCATCGACGTCATCTGGAACAAGTACCCCCGGATGACCGAGCTGGAAGTCCGCAGCCATCTGGCAAAGCTGGGTTTCCGGGGCGAGACGGTCTTCAAGCCCTGCGAAGCCCTGTCCGGCGGCGAGCTGGCCCGACTGCGCTTTGCAGAGATCGTGCTGGAACGCCCGAACCTGCTGTTCCTGGACGAGCCTACCAACCATCTGGACATCTACACCCGCGAGAACCTGACCGAGGCGCTGATGGCCTACACTGGCACGCTGCTCCTCGTCACCCATGACCGCCACCTGATGAACAGTCTGGCCTGCCCCATCCTCTATCTCGAGGACGGCAAGGCGGTCATCTACCCCAGCTATGACGCCCTGATGGGCCGCGCCGCTCCCGCCCCCGTGGCCGAGAAGAGCAGCGAACCCGCCAAGGCGGGCTACGGCAAAGAGCAGCGCCGCCGCCGGGCCGAGCTGCGCGCTAAGATCAAAGCCTGCGAGAACGAGATGGAAGCCTGCGGCGCCCGCGAAGTGGAGCTGGAAAACGAGATAAACTCGCCGGAAGTCTACAACGACCCGCAGCTTTTGCGGGAAAAGAGCGACGAGCTCAGCGACCTGCGCTTCCATCAGGACGAGCTTTTCGCCGCATGGGAGGCCGCTGTGGAAGAGCAGGAGCAGTACGAGCAGACCGCCGGCGGCGAAGAATGACCGATGCAGCAAAGGGGGAGAGCCGATGGCAAACCGAAACCATGACCCGAAGAAAACACACGAGATCGCACTTTCCGGCCTGCTGTTCGCGCTGGCGATGGCTCTTTCCTTCATCGAAGGCACACTGGTCATCCCGGGCCTTGCGCCGGGCATGAAGCTGGGCCTTGCGAATATCGTAGTGATGTATGCACTGTTCTTCATGGGGGCGCGGCAGGCGCTCTATCTCGACCTGCTCAAGGCGCTGTTCGTCTTTCTCGTCTCCGGCTGGACGGCAGGCTTCCTCTCGCTCTGCGGCGGACTGCTGTCCCTGCTGGTGATGTGGGTGCTCTACTATAAGCTCCCGTTCCGGCCCACATGGTTCATCCTGTCGGTCTGCGGCGCACTGTCCCACAACATCGGCCAGCTGCTCGGCGCGGGGCTCATCCTGTCCTCGGCCATGTCGCTGTACTATGCGCCGGTGATGCTGGTGCTGGGCCTTGTCATGGGCGCCCTCACGTCGCTGACCCTCCGGGCCATCCTGCCCGCACTGGGCAGACTGGGCTACAACACCCGGGAAAAGCGCTGAACAGTTGCATCTGCAAACATTTTTCGCTATAATAAAATGATAGATTTGATATGACCCTACAAAAAAGCCGCCCTTATGGATGACTCGCATCCGAGGGACGGCTGGGAGGTTTTGTACTATGTCTGAAAAAGTTACGGTCAAGGTGGAGCGGAGCGTCCTCCACCTTCCGGCCATCGCCCTGCGCGGGCTGGTGGTCTTCCCCAACAATCTGCTCCACTTCGAGGTGGGCCGCGAGAAGAGCATCGCCGCCGTGGAGTGGGCCGTCAGCAACAACTCTGACGTCTTCCTCGTGGCACAGAAAGAGATGAAGGTCGAGGACCCCAAGGCCGCCGACCTCTATACTTACGGCGTCGTGGCCGAGGTCAAGCAGGTGATGCGGGTGTCGGACGACCTCGTCCGCATCCTGGTCGAAGGCAAATACCGCGCCAGACTCTCCGAGATGGAGGATGACGGCAGCTTCCTGCTGGCCACCGTCCGCCCGGCCCCGGTCAAGATGGCGAAGCCCGAGGAACTGCCGGAGGCGGACGTCCTCGTCCGCAACGTCAAAAAGAGCTTTGACGACCTGCTGGCTCTGAACCCCCACATCGGCAAGGACGTGGTGTTTGCCATCACCACCAGCACCGACGCCGCTTTCCTGTCCGAGTACATCCCGGCCAACCTCCTGTTCCGCTTCGAGGATAAACAGGCCATTCTGGACGAAGGCACCCTGATGGGCCGTCTGCATCTGCTCATCGAGAAGATGCACCGGGAGCGTCGGATGCTCGAGATCGATAAGGAGATCGCCCAGAAGGTAGACGAGGCGATGGACAAGAACCAGCGCGACTACTACCTCCACGAGCAGCTCCACATGATCAGCGAGGAGCTGGGCGAGGACGACGATACCACCGCCGAGGCCGAGGAGTACCGCCGGAAGATCACGGCCCTCCATCTGGACGAGGACCGGGAAAAGAAGCTTCTCAAAGAGGTGGACCGCCTCTCCAAGATGCAGAGCAGCAATCAGGAAGGCACGGTCATCCGCACCTATCTGGACATCTGCCTCGACCTGCCCTGGAACACCTTCACCGAGGACGATCTGGACATCGCCAAGGCCCAGCGCGTGCTGGACCGGGACCATTACGGCCTGAAGAAGGTCAAGGACCGCATCCTCGAGGTGCTGGCCGTCCGCAAGCTGGCCCCCGACGTGAAGGGCCAGATCATCTGCCTCGTCGGCCCTCCGGGTGTCGGCAAGACCAGCATCGCCCGCTCCATCGCCGAGAGCCTGAACCGCAAGTATGTCCGCATCAGCCTCGGCGGCGTGCGGGATGAGGCCGAGATCCGCGGCCACCGCCGCACCTACATCGGCGCGATGCCCGGCAAGATCATCAACGCCATGATCTCTGCCAAGAGCTCGAACCCCCTGATGCTTCTGGACGAGATCGACAAGCTGGCAGGCGACTTCCGGGGCGACCCGGCGGCCGCTCTGCTGGAAGCCCTCGACCCCGAGCAGAACAGCACTTTCAACGACCATTTCATCGATATGCCGTTTGATTTGAGCCATGTGCTCTTCATCACCACGGCCAACGACCTCAGCGCCATCCCCGGCCCGCTGCGCGACCGCATGGACGTCATCGAGCTGCCCAGCTACACCCGGGTGGAAAAGTACAACATCGCCCGGAAGCATCTGGTCCCCAAGCAGCTGGACGCCTGCGGCCTGACCGGCAAGGTCACCTTCTCCCAGAGCGCCCTCTACGGCATCATCGACGGCTACACCCGCGAGGCCGGCGTCCGCAATCTGGAGCGCACCATCACCAGCGTCCTGCGCAAGTGCGCCCGGAAAATTGCTTCCGGCGAGGCGGAGAATGTCTCCGTCACCGGCACCGGCCTCGAAAAGCTGCTGGGACCTCGCATGGTCAAGCCCGAGTTCCTCAACCGCACCAACGCCATCGGCATCGCCAACGGTCTGGCATGGACCAGCATCGGCGGCGAGACCCTGCCCATCGAGGTGCAGGTCATCGACAACGGCAGCGGCAAGATCACCGTCACCGGTTCTCTGGGCGACGTGATGAAGGAGAGCGCCCAGCTGGCCATCACCTATGCCCGCGTCCATGCCGCAGAGTACGGCATCGACTCCGAGCGCCTCAAGAAGTGCGACCTGCACATCCACGCCCCGGAGGGCGCAGTCCCCAAAGACGGCCCCTCTGCCGGCGTCACCCTGACCACGGCCCTCATCTCCTGCCTGTCCGGCATCCCGGTGCGGGGCGATGTGGCCATGACCGGCGAGATCACCCTCCACGGCAATGTGCTTCCCATCGGCGGCCTCCGCGAGAAGAGCATGGCCGCTTACCGCGAGGGGATGAAGACGGTCCTCATCCCGAAGGACAACGTGTCCGATCTGTACGAGGTGGACGACGAGGTCAAGAAGAACATCGAGTTCCTGCCCATGTCCAACCTGTCGCAGGTCCTCGCCGCAGCCCTCCTCAAGCCCAAGACGGTGTCTGCGGGCCACCCCCGCACCAGGAAGGTAAAGCCCGCTGAGGCTTCGGCCCTGCCGCAGCTGGCTGAAAAGCCGCAGCCGGGCGCGGTCTGCTGAGACGAAAGGAGCGAAGCTATGAACTATAACAAAGCGGATTTCATTGCAAGCTACGGCATTTCCAGCCAGCTGCCCGAGAGCGACCGCCCGGAGCTGAGCTTCTCCGGCCGCTCCAACGTGGGCAAATCCAGCCTCATCAATAAGCTCTGCAACCGCAAGAATCTCGCCCGCGTGTCCAGCACGCCGGGCAAGACGGCTACCATCAACTTCTACGCGGTGGATGACTGCTACTTCGTGGACCTGCCCGGCTACGGCTATGCCAAGGTGAGCAACGCCGACCGTGAGCGCTGGGACGACCTCATCAACAGCTACTTCGAGGCTCAGCGCCACCACACCCTGCTGGTCCAGCTCATCGACTGCCGTCACGCCCCCAGCGCCGACGACATCCAGATGCTGCAGTATCTCCACTACCACAACATTCCCTTCGTCGTGGCCCTGACCAAGGCCGACAAGCTCAAGAAGAGCCAGCTGACCCAGACGCAGGAGGAGTTCGAAAAGCTCTGCCTGCCCTACGGCTGCCAGAAAGTGGTGCTGACCAGCGGTGAGAGCGGCTACGGCATCCCGGAGCTGCAGGCTGTGCTGAACGCAGCTGTCGCCGCCGAGTACGAGGCAAACGCAGAGGACGCGGAGTAACGCAATGGCTTACAACGAATTTGCTTATTTTTACGATGAGTTCAACGGCGAGGCCGACTACGAGGCCCTGTATGCCCACATCAAAAAAGAGCTGGAAGCCCACGGTATCCATGACGGCATCCTCGCAGACCTGGGCTGCGGGACAGGAGAGCTGACCCTGATGCTCACGCAGGCGGGCTACGATATGATCGGCATCGACCAGTCGGAGGAGATGCTCTGCGTCGTCCGGGACAAGGCTGAGCAGCTTGGCCTTTCCGGCGGCCTGCTTCTTTTGCGGCAGGACCTGCTCAAGCTCGACCTCTACGGCACCATCCGGGGTGCGGTGTCCACCTTCGACACCTTCAACCACATCCCGGACCTGGACAAAGCCATCGCCAACGCCGGTTTCTTTATGGAAAAAGGCGGTGTGCTCCTGTTCGATATGAACACGCCCTATAAGCACCAGAACGTGCTGGGCGAAAACGTCTTTACGTTTGAAGAAGAGGACGCCTCCTGCGTCTGGCGCAACCATTACAGCGCCGCCGACCGCCGGGTGGAGATCAGCGTGGACATCGACTACCGCGAGACGGGGGAGCACTTCCACGAGCAGTTCTACGAGTACACCTACGACCTCGACACCATCCGCGCCGCTCTGGAAAAGCACGGCTTTGCGCTGGAAAGTGTCTGCGACGGCGAGAGCTTTGGCCCTCTGACCAACGAGAGCGAGCGCTATTTCTTCTGCGCAGTCAAACAGTATACCCAACTGGAGGAACAATAATATGTCGAATCTTATCCGCGGCATTTCTGAAAACGGCGGTGTCGTGTTCTGCGGCGTGGACTCCACTGAGATCGTCCGCACGGCAGAAAAGCTGCATACCACCAGCGCCACCTGCAGCGCAGCCCTTGGCCGTCTGCTCACCGGTGTCTCCCTGATGGGCGCGATGCTCAAGGATGATGGCGACTCCATCACCCTGCGCGTGTCCGGCGGCGGCCCGGCTGGCGTCGTCATCGCCTGCACCGATGCACACGGAAACGTCAAAGGCTGCATCGACCACCCGCTGGTCGAGCTTCCCGCAAAGGAGAACGGACATCTGGACGTGGGCGGCGCAGTCGGCAAAGACGGCGTTCTGACCGTCATCCGGGACAACAAGCTCCAGAAGGAGCCGACGGTGGGTCAGGTGCCGCTGGTGTCCGGTGAGATCGCCGAGGACATCACCAGCTACTACGCCTACAGTGAGCAGATCCCCACCGTATGTGCGCTGGGCGTTCTGGTGGACAAGGATCTGTCCATCGCCTGCGCCGGCGGCTATCTGCTGCAGCTCCTGCCGGGCGCGACCGATGCCGAGATCACCCGTCTGGAGCAGAACATCGCCGCCATGCCTTCCGTCACCGAGATGCTCCGGGCAGGGAAGACCCCGCAGGATATGATGGAGCTGGCAATGGCAGGCTTCGACCCGCAGGTCCTCGATACCCGCGAGGTGAAGTATCAGTGCGACTGCAGCAAGGAGCGCACGAAGGATATGCTCCTCAGCCTTGGCCGCAAAGAGCTGGTAAAGCTCCGGGACGAAGACCCGAAGTGTGAGGTGGTCTGCCACTTCTGTCACACGAAGTATGAGTTCGACCTGAACGAGCTTCTGGCCGAGACGACCCCGGAAGAGAAGTAACAAAAATCCATAATCATAAATCGCCGCATGGCCGGAGCAGATGAGCTCGGGGCTGTGCGGCGTTTTCATTTGCAGATGTCGGCGGTGATGGTGTAGACGACCCGGTAGTGGAGGGCGTTTTCTTCGACAGAGACGTCCTCTTTGCGGGCCAGAAGCTCAAAATCAGGCCAATTTTGCTGTAAAGCTTGTTTACTTTGCAGTCTTGCAAGGGCCAGAGCCTGCTCTTCGGTCCGCTCCAAATCAGTGGAGACTTTATAATAATATGTCGTTTCTTCGATAAAAACAGGAACAGGAAGTCCAAGGGCTTCTGGCTGGTAGTGCCGGACGATGGCTTCGGCCTCTGCCTTGCCTGGAGCAGGATGCAGGGAGGGCAGAGCGATAGCATGACCGTCCCAGAACAGCGTCCGATGCACGGCCTGCTGCCCTGTGAGCTGTTCGATGGGCAGCAGGAGGGCAGTATCCTGCTCGTTTTCCCACTCGAACTGCGCCCGGACGCTGCCCGCCGCAGGCTGAAAGATGAGCGTTCCGTCCCGTTCGGCGCGGGCTGTCCCGATGAGGCCCTGACCGGCTTCTACGGCCTGGCCGGGGACGACGAGCATCGTCCCGCTGACGAGGTTGGTGCGAACGACCGTGCCGGACACCCTGGCCCGGAGGCCGTGGAGCGTCCCGGCCGCGATGTCCGGCACCGGTTTAGCCGCAGCCGCTTCCGCCACCAGCTTTCCCTTCATAAAGTTGAGGCTGGCCCAGGAAAACTCACCGCTCTGGAGCAGGGCGTATTCTCCGGCGGTGAGCTTTTCCTGTGTGACGGCATTTCCCGGGAAAAGCCCTGCCTCCCACAGGACGACGGCGGCCCGCGCCTGCTGGCCGGGCGTCAGGCCCACCGGTTCGACGAACCAGACAAAGCCCTGCAGCCAGAACAGCAGAGGGAGAAAGACAAGGCATCCGGCCCAGAGCCCCCGCCGCCGGAGAAGGGGACGGATGCAAAAGAAAAGACCCCGCCGTTTTTGGATGCGCAGCCGCACCCGCCGTCTGCGGGCCAGAGCGGCCAGTTTCCGATAATGCCATGCGGCGCACCGGGCCGAGAACCCGCCGGGCCGGGGAACGATGTCGAAGAGGTGCAGCCCGCCTGCGGCCGCAGCAGTCAGCAGACCTTCGACATCGCCGTTCTGCGCCGCAAAGGTGATGCCCGCCCAGAGCTGAATCCATTCCATGGTAGAAAGCTCCTATTCCTTTGAAAAATCGGTCCGCAGAATCTGCCCCCGCAGGGTGAGCCTCCGGGCGGAGAGTGTCTCTATCTTCAAATCGTCGCCGTAGACCGTCAGAGTGCCGCGCCCCAGCTCGAGACAGAGCTTGCCTTCTTCGTAGGAGCGGATGCGCCGGAACTGCTCGATCTCCATCCTTCTGCCGCTCAGGTAGACCGAAGCCCGTCCGTAGAAGTCCCCGGGCGGCTGACGGAACATCCGCCGGAACCAGCCGCGCAGGGAATGCGTTTGCTTTCGTTTCCTTCCCACGCTGCTCCCTCCCGCCATGCAAACTGCTGCCAATTACCACATATATATGGAAATGGAGGGTGCGCGTATGATTCAGAAAGAGAAAATCCGGGGCGTGGGGTATTTTTTGATGGCGCTGGCCGCGGGTCTGTTGCCGTTTGCCGCGCCGGATGCCTGCGCACAGGCCCTGCGGGAAGGGCTGGCGCTCTGCGGCGGCCCGCTGCTGCTCTCGCTGTTCCCGTTCCTCATCGTGTCCACGCTGCTCATCCAATGCCCGGCGGCGGATGTGCTGGGGCTGCCCTTCTGCCCAGTTGCAAGGCTCATCGGAGTCCGCGCTCCGGCGGCTGGGCGGGTGCTGCTCATCGGCTCTCTGGGCGGCTTTGCCCCCGCAGCAAGTGCCGCCGCCGGGGCCGTCCGCTCCGGGCAGCTCACCGCGCGGGAGGCCGATGCGCTCCTTCCGGCCTGTGTCTGTTCCGGCCCGTCCTTTGTGATACTGGCTGTCGGGCAGTCCATGCTGGGCAGTGCAGAGCTGGGCGTCCTGCTGTTCCTTGCACAGGTGGCGGCGGGCTATCTGTCCGCCGCGCTTCTGGCGCGGCTGGGAGGGACGCTTGGGTCAATGACGCACCCCGCTGTCCCGACCGCTCCGCAGCCTCTCCGGCTGGACGGCATCATCGCGCAGGCGTCCCAGACCTACCTCAAGCTCTGCGGTTTCGTCCTGTTTTTCCGGATGCTGGCCGCAGGAGCGGGGGAAGTGCTGCCCTCCGGTGCAGGCGTTTTCTGCGCGATGCTTTTGGAGGTTTGCTCCGGCTGTGACCTGGCTGCGAAAAGCGGCCGGTTCGCCAGTATGCTGTGCTGCGCGGCACTGAGCGTGCAGGGGCTTTCTGTTCTGATGCAGGTGCGGACCATCTGCCCGCCCGAGATGACCCTCCGCCCGCTCTACCGCGCCCGGCTGCTCCATCTGCCGCTTTCGCTGCTGATATTCTATCTTCTGCTTCCTCAGCGGGCGCAGGAGACGTTCAGCACCCTGTGCGGCCGCGTGACCACGATGCGCCGCCTCCCGCCCGACTGTGCGCTGCTGGTGTTTCTCGGTTGCTGCTTTGTGGTCTGTGAGCTGAGCCGCGTCCTTGCAAAGGAGCTAAATCAAACACAGAGGGATAAAGTTGCGAATCAATCTTGACAGCTCCCGGCTTTTATGGTAAAATATCACACGTTGCAGAGATCGCAATGTGCTACTGTGGCTCAGCCGGTAGAGCAGCTCACTCGTAATGAGCAGGTCGTCCGTTCGAATCGGATCAGTAGCTCCAAAGTAAAATCCCCGAAAAGTGGCTTCGCGCCTGGCTTTTCGGGGATTTTTGTTTGGCTGGGACGCCGAGCGTTTTCAATCTCACTCACTCTCAAATAATTCGCGAGGTGTTATATCGAGGATGTCGCAAAGTCCGAAGGCAATCTCTGCTTTGGGGAAGCTTACGCCGTTTTCATAATTGCTGACTGCACCCGTTGTAATGCCAAGCTTATCTGCAAGCTCCTGCTGCGTGAGCCCGGCACGCTTCCGGCCCTCACGGATGATAATGGAAGCGCGTGTGGGTTTGGACATATGTTTCACCTCGAACCAATCATAAAAAGAAAATACGCGAAATAAGAACTCATTATCAAATTTATACCATTTTTATAGTGAAATGACAAGAATCCTCTCAATATGTGTTGCGCGGGCCACAAAAATATCAAAATGCAATCGAAACAGCTGCCCCAGAGACGGCTTTGAAAAGGCTGATAGAGCAGGTTTCGAATGCTCTGCCAAACCGCCATATGCGGTTGAAAAATTTTGTGCAATTTTCATAGTTTTCTTCGCGCTGTTTTGGTGGTACAATAGAGGCAGAATCTAGTGACATTCAGGAGGAGCCGCATGGCAGAAAAGAGCATTGAATTAGACAGCGTAGAGATCGCAGCCGCCGTATTCGGGAACTGTGACCGGAACATCCGTATGCTGGAGAAAGAATTTTTGGTGACGGCGGTGTGCCGCGGTACGATGCTGCGCATTTCGGGCGAACCGGCCAATGTTGCAGCTGCGGCCCGTGCTGTGGAGGGGATGCTTCTCCTTATCGAGAACCATACACCGCTGGAAGACCAGACGGTGCGCTACTGCCTGAGCCTTGCGCATGACGGTGAGGAAAAGCGCGTCCGGGAGCTGACCGAAGATTTCGTGACGGTGACGGTCAAAGGCCGGCCCATCCGTCCCAAGACCCTGGGTCAGAAAGAGTACCTCAACTCCATCCGGAACAACGCCATCACCTTTGGTGTCGGCCCGGCGGGCACCGGCAAGACCTACCTTGCTGTGGCCATGGCTGTCAAAGCGTTCAAGGCCAAAGATGTTTCCCGCATCGTGCTGACCCGCCCGGCGGTGGAGGCAGGCGAGAAGCTGGGCTTTCTGCCGGGTGACCTGCAGCAGAAGGTAGACCCCTATCTGCGGCCTCTGTACGACGGCCTGTTCGATATGCTGGGCGCAGAGACCTATGAGCGTCTCGTGGAAAAGCAGATCATCGAGGTTGCACCGCTGGCCTATATGCGCGGCCGGACGCTGGACGATTCCTTCATCATCCTCGACGAAGCGCAGAACACCACCCCGGAGCAGATGAAGATGTTCCTCACCCGCATGGGTGTCGGCTCTAAAGTGGTCGTTACCGGCGACGTCACTCAGATCGACCTGCCCGACCGCACCCGCAGCGGCCTTGTGGATGCACTTCAGGTCCTCAAGGGCGTGAACGGCATCGCGCAGTGCTACTTCACTGAAAAAGATGTGGTGCGCCACCGTCTGGTGCAGGAGATCATCAAAGCCTACGAGGCCGCTGCCCACCCGGCTAAACACTGAAAAAAACAACCCCGGCGGCATACCACAGAAACCGGGGTATTCGCTCAATAGAATGTAGAAACGAAAGGAGCGGACGATTTATGTCCAATAAAGTTTTGATCACCAACTCGCAGAAAGCGATCAAGGTCCCCTCGGGCCTTCGCATCCTTATCCGCCGCGCTTGCAACGCTGTGCTGGAATATGAGCATTTTGACGACCCGGCGGAGATCAGCGTGACCTTCGTGGACAACGCAGCCATTGCTGAGCTGAACAACCAGTACCGCAACAAGCCGATGCCCACGGATGTTTTGAGCTTTCCTCTGGGGGAGAACGGCGTTTATGATGTGGACGAGAACAACGGCTGCAAGATGCTGGGCGACATCGTCATCAGCATGGAACGCGCACAGGAGCAGGCGACTCTCTACGGCCATCCGCTGCAGAGAGAGGTCGCTTTCCTGACGGTCCACTCCATGCTCCATCTGCTGGGCTATGACCACGAGAACGGCGGTTTGGAAGCTATGCGGATGCGTGAGAAGGAAGAAGCTGTCCTCACTCAGCTGGGCCTGCCCCGCACGGTGAGCTACACGGAATAAAAAGACAGGAGTTCTATTTTGAAAAACGAAACACCGATCCAGGGCCATTATGATACATCCTCTGTGTTCGTGGCGGTCATTGGCCGCCCGAACGTGGGCAAGTCCAGCCTGACGAATCTGCTGGTGGGGGAGAAGGTGGCTATCGTCACCTCCAAACCCCAGACCACCCGTACCCGTATTACTGGCGTCATCACCCGGGGGCCTTTGCAGTACGTTCTGCTGGATACCCCCGGTGTGCATAAGCCCCACAATAAGCTGGGCAAGCGGATGGACAAGACGGCCAGCGACTCCATTGCTGACGTCGATGTGTCCATGATGCTGTTCGAGCCCTACGGCGCACTGAATGAATCGGAGATGGTTCTGGTCGAGGCTCTGAAAAAGGGCGGCCCGGCCATCGCGGTCATCAACAAGACCGACCTCGTCAAAGACCCGGCGGACCTCGAGGCCCGCAAGGCGGAGCTGAAAGCGCTGGGCGTCTTTGATGATGTCTATACCGTCAGTGTCCGCGATAATGACCACTGCGAGGAACTGTTCGATGCACTGAGCCGCTATGCCGTGGAAGGCCCACATTATTTTGACGATGATGCCTACACCGATATGCCTGAGAAGGAGCTCGTTGCAGAAGTTATTCGCGAAAAGGCTCTGCTCTATATGCGGGACGAGATCCCGCACGGCATTGCGGTCGTGGTCGAGCGCTTCAAGGAGCGCCCCGGCACGGACCTCGTGGACATCGACGTGAACATCTACTGTGAGCGGGAGAGCCACAAGGGCATGGTCATCGGCAAGGGCGGCGCGATGCTGAAGAAGATCGCCAGTGCAGCCCGCACCGACTGCGAGGAATTCCTCGGCTGCCGCGTCAACTTACAGTGCTGGGTGAAGGTCAAAGCCGACTGGCGCGATAACGAGTTCATGCTCAACAATTTCGGCTTCAAGCAGCAGCCCAACCGCTGAGCCTCATAACAGGACAGATTTCCCGGGGATAGCGCAGTACCATAGAGGTGACACTATACCTTAAGGAAAGGAGCGTTGTCCGATGGATGTGGAACTCAGCTGGCAGACGTTTGCCTGCACCGGTGATATTCTGTGTTATCTGGACTACAGGCGGCAGCTCGCTCAGCAGCGGCTCACCGCCCCGGCAGGAGAAAAAACAGATGGATACCATTGTGACCCCGGGCCTTGTCCTGAAAGAGACCCGGTATAAAGAATCAGACCGGATCATCACGCTTCTGACGCCGGGGCTGGGAGTCATCTCGGCCTCTGCGCAGAGCAGCCTGCGGCTGAAAAGCAAACTGTTCAGCGCCTGCGGGCTTTTTTGTTACTCGGAGTTCGTGCTTGTCCCCGGGCGGAATATGTATACAGTGCGAGAGGCGGATGTCAAAAACGTCTTCCATGGCATCTCGTCCTCCATCGAAGGGATGAGCCTTGCCATGTATATGGCGGAAATGGCCTCGGCGCTTTCGCCCACAGGAGACGAAGCCGCAAAAGGATTGAGGCTCCTTCTTAATTGCTTTTACATGATAAGCGAGAAAAAGGCCGACCTTCGGGTCATCAAGGCCGTATTTGAGCTGCGTACCATGAGTGAGTGCGGATTTCTGCCGCAGCTGGTCTACTGCCGCGACTGCGGCACCTACGACGGCCCGGCCTTTTATCTCGACCCGGCGGAGGGCTGTCTGCTCTGCGAATCATGCGCCCAAAAGGCGGGGAAAAAGTGCAATCTGGACGCCGGAGCGCTGTTTGCGCTGCGGCATATCTGTCTGGTAGAAGATAAAAAGATATTCGGCTTCCGTATTTCCGTCGGCAGTCTGGCGAAACTCTCTACAGCAGCAGAGCAGTATGCGCTGACCCATCTGGACAAGCCGTTGAAAAGCTACGACTTTTTGAAATCTGTCCTGCCATAACCATTTGAAATCGATTTGATATAAGGAATTACTATGGAAACAAGTTATTTGAAAACGCTGGAACTGGACAAGATCATTGCCCGGGCGGCGGAGGGCTGTGTGTGCAGGGAGTCCCGCGAAAAGCTCCTTGCCATCGAGCCTCAGTGCGACCCCGATGAAGTGCGGTATGCGCTGGAACAGACCGATGCCATCAATTCACTGCTCATCAAGAACGGCTCGCCCCGCTTCGGTGGAGTAGAGGGCGTCAGTCAGCTGGCCGCCCGCGCCGTCAAGGGCGGTGTCCTTTCAATGGGTGAACTGCTGATGGTGGCCGGTGCGCTTCGCAACTTTCAGAACCTCGTCAGCTGGTATGGCTCTTCGGAACACGATGCACTTCCGACGGACGACTTATTCTATGCGCTGGCTCCTCAGCCGGGCCTTGAGCAGCAAATTTCGAGTGCCATCCTTGCACCGGATGCGATGGCAGATACGGCATCGCACACCCTGAACGACCTGCGCAAGAAGATCCGTGCGACTGAAAACAGCATCCGCGACCGTCTGGAAAGCATGGTCCGGAATATGGACACCTCCAAGTACTTACAGGAGAGCGTCGTCTCCATCCGAAATGGCCGGTATGTCGTTCCTGTCAAAAGCGAGTATCGCGGAGAGGTGAGCGGTATCATCCATGACGTCTCGTCTACCGGTGCGACCGTCTTCGTCGAGCCTCAGGCTGTTGTGGAGGCAAACGCACGCATCCTTCAGTACCGCGCACAGGAAGCCCAGGAGATCGAGCGTATTCTGGTAGCATTTACCGGTCAGGTCGCAGCCATTGAGCCGCAGTTCCAGTACAGCTATAAGGCCATGCTGGAAATCGACGTCCTGCTTGCAAAAGCCCGCCTTGCACTGGATATGAAGGCGTTCAAACCCACTGTCCGGACGGATACGTCGTTCTCGCTCATCCGGGCGCGTCATCCGCTCATCGACGCAAAGAAGTGCGTTCCTGTCGATATTTCGCTGGGCAGGGAATATGATTCGCTCATCATCACTGGCCCCAACACCGGCGGTAAGACCGTCACTCTGAAAACGGCCGGTCTGCTTTGCGCGATGGCACAGTGCGGCTTCCTCATCCCGGCGGATGAGCGCAGTGAGATCTGTGTCTTTGACGAATTCCTCGTGGACATCGGCGATGAGCAGAGCATTGAGCAGAGCCTGTCCACCTTTTCCGGTCATATGAAGAAGATCACCGGCATCCTTGAGCTTGCCATGCCCCACACGCTGGTGCTTCTGGATGAGCTTGGCGCCGGTACCGACCCGGCGGAGGGTGCGGCACTGGCTGTTGCCATCATCGAAGAGCTGCGCCGCCGCGGTGTGCTCCTGATGGCCACAACGCACTATGCAGAATTGAAGGTGTTCGCTCTCGAGACAAAGGGCGTCGTCAACGCCAGCTGCGAGTTCGATTTGGAGACGCTGCGTCCCACCTATAAGCTCAGCGTCGGCGTTCCGGGCAAGTCCAACGCTTTCCTTATCAGCGAAAAGCTCGGCATCCCGGAGCGGGTCATTGAGGCGGCACAGCAGCATCTGTCCGCAGAAGACAAGCGTCTGGACGCCGTTCTGGGCCAGCTGGATGATTTGAAGCTCCAGCTCAAAGCCAGTCAGGACGAGGTGGAAGGCCTGAAAAACGAGGCCGCCCACCAGCTGGATGCAGCCCGTCAGAAGCGCGATGAGCTTATCCAGCAGGGCGAGAATGAGCTGGAAGCTGCCCGCGCCAAGGCCCGCGCACTGGCGCAGGAGGTCGAGAGCAAGGCTTACGCTCTGACGGATGAGCTGCGCCAGATCCAGAAAGACGAGCGGATGAGCACCCAGCAGAAGGCCCAGCGCGCCCGTGAGATCGCCAAGAAAGAGTCCGAAAAGCTCTTTATGGGGACTGAAGTGGTACACAACCCGGTCAAGGAGTTCGTTTCGCTGAAGGAAGTCAAGGTAGGGCAGGAGGTCTGCATCGCAGAGCTGAACCAGCTGGCTACCGTGCTCTCTCTGCCGGATAAAAACGGCGATGTTCTCGTACGGGCCGGCATCATCAAGACGAAAGTGCCGCTCAAAGGCCTCAAGCAGCCGGAAAAGCTGGTCAAGGAGACGAAGCCTCAGACCAAGGCACAGCAGCGTTACTCCCGCCTGACCGGCGATGCTAACCGGCCCAATGGCAGGGTAGAGCGCGTGCAGCGCACGGCAAAGATGGAATGCAACCTGCTGGGTCTTACCGTAGACGAGGCGCTGCCGGAGGTGGATTCCTTCATCGACCGTGCGATTTTGAACGGCCAGACTGTGGTATATCTCATCCACGGCAATGGTACCGGCGCACTGCGTACTGCTATCCATAAGCATCTGCGGGGAAACCGAATGGTCAAGAGCTTCCGTCTGGGCCGTTACGGCGAGGGCGAGAGCGGCGTGACCGTCGTCGAGCTGAAGTAAGCCGATGGCAGGACGTTCAAATCCAAGACACGCACGCCGGAGAAAACAGTGCGGCCTGTCCACTGCGACGGTCATCGGCCTTTTGGTGTGCGTCGTCTGCTTCAGTGCAGCATTTTTCCTTTGGAAAGCAGCGCTGTTCAGCTCCAGGCGAAATGAGAGCGGGGAAGAACCTTTCCGGCCTGTGGTGGGCGACCCGCCCTACCGGGTCTGCATTGATGCCGGCCACGGCGGGAGCGACCCGGGCGCAAGGGGAGTCGTCGAAGAAAAAGAGATGACGGCCCAGACCTCCGAGGCTCTGCTTGCGCTGCTGGAGGCCGACCCTAATTACATCCCGCTGCGTTCCCGTGAAAGCTATGATGTCACCGCAAAGCCCGGCGAGCGGGCAGAGGCCATCAATGCCCAGAGCCCGCAGCTGCTGCTGTCCATCCACGGCAACTCCGCGCCGGAAGGCTCTACCGCTGCAGGCTTTGAGTGTTATCCGTCCGTTCCGGGCCGTACATGGCATCAGGAGAGCTATTACTTCGCGCAGCAGCTGGCGCAGGGAATGCAGGCCGCAGGCGCAAAGCTCCGCGGCCACGGCGGCATCCGGTACATTTATTATCAGGGCGAGGTAAAGCAGCTTGTAGAGAGCACCCATACCGAAGTAAGGGACGAGCGAAGCTTTACCTTGTTGGAAGATGTAAACTGTCCGGCGGTTCTGGCAGAACAGTGCTTTGTGACCAGCGAAGAGGACGTTGCACAGTTTGGCAGCGAAGAAGGCTGTAAAACAGTGGCGCGCACTTACTATGAAGCAATCTGCGCGTACTTCGGAACACATCCGCTGGATACACCGCTGTAAAGTCTGATGCAATGGACGCTCGCATGAAAGCAGTCTTGTCCAGCTGTATTTTATGATGCCTGCTTGGCAGGCGACCCACGCGTCCCAAACGAAATGGTATAAAAGAACAGCAGAGGCTCCCAAAACCTGCACTGATGACGGAACGCAGGAGAAGGGGGCCTCTGTTTTTGATTTTTATAATATTTCGTATAATGCAGGTTATACGAAATATAGGGAAGCGAAAAAGCCCTCTTTTTCGGGTTTCAGGCCTTTCCGGCGGTTTCTGAGCCTTTTGGGCTGGCTGGGCCGGTTTTCGCGTTTTGTACAACAGTTGTGTTATTTGAATGCATTGCTTTGTATGTTTGGTCAGCTTTTTTGTTTTACGATCGTCCGGTTGCTCGTAAAACCTTTTCTAACTCTAATGTCCAGTTCTTTGCCGCTCGATTCGGGTGCGGCATACTTACAACAAGCGTTTCTTTACCTGTGCAGACCAAACTGCTTTTGTAATACCACAATGCAGTCTCTTCATGGGGTCTGATCCATTCAGCATCATCTGCAAATATCTCATCATGTAAAATGTTCGATACCAGCCCCCAGCCGCCGGTCAGGATAATATCCGGCTCATAAAGCTGTATCTGACACTTTAACAGGTCCGCATCTTGCCGGGCGGCCTGCCGTACCGCTTTTGAGCTTGCGATGGCACCGCCCGGACACTTTTTCAGGTTTACCACAGCGATATTCCGCACCATATCGTCCAGCGAAGATTTTGGAACAAATTTCCAGTATGTGCCGTTCAAAATCATATTTGCCCAGCGTGCGACATTATTCCACGTCCTGTAGTAGGTTTTGCTGCCTCCATGATAAAGAAACTCCACGAGGCTTCCGTGCAGCCCATTCGTTTCTTTTAACAGTACAACGATATGTTTTCTGTCCGGAAGTGCTGACCAGCGCTCATAGTCCACAACACCGTCGGCATTAAAACAGGCAGACTGCGCCCAGCGTGTCTGCCATTCTGTCATCAGCGAGGCCTCATCACGCCGAAGCTTCTGCGTTTGTACCCATGTCATCATTTGTCGGCGTTCTCCATATCGGCAAGGCTCGACACATCCACCCGGAAACCCTCCTGCGCGGCACCCTCAAAGGCTTCCATCGGGCCGTCCGGTGCATCATTTTCAGGCTCATCCGACGGAGAATCGGCAAATTCCCCCTTGCTCTCCCCTGTCTCCTTTGACGTTGTATCCAAGCTTGCCTTCTTAACTTCACCCAGCGGATTCTGCTCAATCGCTGCACGCACCTGAAATTCCTGCAGGTGTGTATAAATTTGTGTCGTGCCGACGCTGCTGTGGCCCAGAAGCTGTTTGAGGGTCAGAATATCCACGTTGCCAGTCTGATACATCAGCGTCGCGGCAGTATGGCGGAGCTTATGGGTGGAAAAACCGCGCAGACCCGCTGCTTTCATGGCGCCAGTGACCAGCTGCTCTACCCTGCGGTTTGAGATTCGCTCCTTGCGCCGCCGGGTGATAAAGACAGCTCTCTCTTTGGGGCTCAGACCCTCCATCGTGTTGCGCTTGTTCAGATAGATCTGCAATGCCTCCTTGCAGGCATCATTCAGGTAGACCATCCGCTCTTTATGGCCTTTGCCGAACAAACGGATCTGCCGCTGTTCCATGTCGATGTCGCCGAGGTCCATGCCGACAAGCTCCGAAAGACGCATCCCGCAGTTCAGAAACAGTACGACCATGCAATAATCCCGCTCCGGGAAATCGCTCTGGGTCTGGGTGCTTTCCAGAAGGTCCATGGATTGCTCTGCTGTCAGGTACTTGGGAAGGACTTTATCTTGTTTGGGTGGCTTGATGGATGCCGTCGGATTCTCTTTGAGCAAATCTACCTGATTGACCAGATAATCATAAAAGCCGTGGAGACTTGCCAGCCGCCGGGCCGTCGAAGACTTTTTGTTGCCGCACTCGCTGTTCAGAAAGTACAGATACTCATAAACGTCTTCCTTGGTCACACTGCCCCAGAAAGCCGTATCGAGCCCCTTGGGGTCGATGTCCTTTATCTCGGTATCGTCTGTTACAAGGCCACGCCGACGCTTCATAAAGCGGCTGAAATTGCGCAGGTCGCAGTAATAGCTGAAGGCCGTGTTGGGGCTTTTGCCTGCGATGACTTCCAGATAGCGCACATACGCGACGATGTCCGGCGAGGCATCATCAAAAGGCTTATGTTTTTCGGGATTTTTCTCGTCCAGATAAATCGACATGGTTTCCTCTTTTTATGGTCACAGACGGTCGGATTTCAGGGCATGGATGGCGTCCGAGATATAGGCGGCACCGACAAGCTTCATGCCGGGATAATCGGCGGCGTTCAGATGTGCAAGGCTGTGCTTGGGTACGACGGCACGCTCAAAGCCGATACGTTCCGCTTCCCGCAGACGCTGCTCCAGATTCGGTACACTGCGCACCTCGCCGCCAAGGCCGACTTCACCGATGGCAATGAGCTTATCGCTCACGGGGCAGTCCAGAAGCGAAGACACCATGCTCAGACAGACGGCAAGGTCGCAGGCGGTATCCCGCAGGGTGATGCCGCTGACGATGTTGACATACACGTCCAGATTGCCGAAGAAATAGCCTGCACGCTTTTCAAGCACGGCGATGAGCAGGTTCATGCGGTTGTAGTCGTAGCCGCTGCAGGCCCGCCGGGGTGCCGGGAAATTCGTCTTGGTCGCAAGGGCCTGTATCTCGCTGAGAATGGGGCGGCTGCCTTCCATGGTACAGGCGACGCAGTTCCCGGAAACGCCCAGCGGACGGCCTTCCAGGAGCATCTGGGACGGATTTTCGATTTCCTCAAGGCCCTGCCCTGTCATATCAAACATACCAAGCTCATTGGTGGAGCCATAGCGGTTCTTAGCCGCACGCAGAATGCGGTATGGCAGCATTTTGTCTCCCTCAAAGTAAAGAACCGTATCCACGATGTGCTCCATGACCTTCGGGCCTGCGATAGCGCCATCCTTGTTGACATGGCCCACGATAAACATCGGAATCTCCTGCTTCTTGGCGACGGCCAGCAGGCGGGCCGCACTCTCTTTCACCTGACTGACCGTGCCGGACGAAGACGAGATGTCCATACACCGCATGGTCTGGATGGAGTCGATGACGACCAGTTCCGGCTTTTCTTTCTCGATGAGGCCGCAAATCTCGTCTACGTCGTTTTCTGCCGCCAGATAGATGTTATCCTGCGGGACTTTCAGGCGGGCCGCACGCAGTTTGACCTGACGGACGGACTCTTCGCCCGTGATATACAGCACCGTGTGCTGGTTGGAGATGGCACCGCAGAGCTGCAAAAGCATCGTAGATTTGCCCACGCCCGGCTCACCGCTCAGCAGTACGACGCCGCCCAACACGATGCCGCCGCCTAAAACGCGGTCAAGCTCGGAAATGCCCGTCAGGATGCGGCTCTTTTCCTCGGTCGTGCTGATGTCGGCCAGACGCCTTGCCGTCAGCGAGGTGACGCCCTCCTGCCGGACAGGCGCAGCGGCTTTGCCGCCGGAAAGCCCGGCCTTGGGCGCTTCGGCGACCACATCCTCATTCATGGTGTTCCAACTGCCGCAGCTGGGGCAGCGGCCCATCCAGCGGGGGCTTGTCTCTCCGCAGTTGGAGCAGACGTATACGGTTTTCAGCTTCGGTTCTTTCATTCTGGACTCCCTGTTTTCATTTCATGAAAATCATTTTCTCTATCATACCACATCCGGCCCGAGGCCGCAAGAAAGCCGGGCGCTTATCCGGCCTGCATCAGACGATTTGCAAGACACACAAGGCCGGTGGCCGCACCGCAGAGCGGGCAGAGACAGACTGCCAGTAAGGCGAATTGCCCCACCAGGAGCCGTGCTCCTGCCGGATGGCTTCCCTTATCCCCTCTGCCGAAAGAGAACGCATGGATTCGGCTGCTGACCTGCAGAGCCGAGGCACCGAACAAACAGAGCGCACCCGCCGCCAGTGCCGTCGGCAGGCTGGCGGTGAGCAAAAAGAGAACGAGCTGTTTTGCCCCGAGGCTATTCAGGAGCTGCGCCGAGAGCAGGCCGGAGCCTGTCCCGTATAACATCGCAAACAGAAAGATAGGCAGCGGCCCCACTGCCGAGAGCCCCAGCAGAAGAAACACTGCCGCCGCCCCGAGGACGACAGCCAGCTCTGCCCCAAACAGTCCCACCGCCTGTGCTGTACTGGACGCCGCGAACACTCCGCGCCAGCAGTCCAGATAATAGGCCAGCGTTTCCATTTCTTCAGCGTCGCACAGCGCCTGCAGGACGCCCGCCATCAGCGTACCGAAGAGATAGGCCGCCGCCAGCAGGATGCAGTCCCGGCTGGCTTGGAATGGCTTCCGCCGGGGAGCTTCTTTCTGAGGCGGCATTTCCGTCAGCTGCCCGGAAGCAGGCGTCATGGCTTCTTTTTCTGCCAGAGACTCGCCCGCTGTATCTTCCGGCAGCCTCGGCACAAGCGCCGCTGCATTTGTTTTCGTTTCCTGATAGACCCACATCGTGCTTTTTCCCTCCTGCTTTTGTTGTGTATGGCCGCTGTAGCGTGGACTGAGCATTCAGCGCCGCTTTCGCTCCGCGCGCAGCATTCCGAGGATCCCGCCCAGAACCCCCATCAGCAGGACAAGCCCTGCCCGGACGAACTGCATCGTTTCCCACTCGCTCTGGTACAGTGTACCCAGAATAAAAAGCAGCCCTGCAAAGAGTGCTCCTTCCGCTGCACCCCAGACGAGCCCTTTGCCCTTTTGCAGAATGGCCATCAGCAGACCGCTGAGAAAGCTGCCGAGACAGACTGCCGCCGTGGCCAGCGGAGCAGCGGCCTCCTGCGTCAGGCCCTGTTTGACCATCAGCCAGCCGAACCCTGTCAGGCTCACTGCTGCTGCCGCACTGCCCACTCCGAAAACGACCAGCAGCCCTATCGCCGGGAATTTCTTGGTATCAGACATAAAAACGCGCCTCCCTGCACCTACTGTATGCAGGGAGACGCGTTCAAAGCACGAATCCGGAAAAATATTACTTCTTGGGGGCGTTGTCCATGTTCAGCTTCTCGACAGAGCTGATGGCATTCTTGGTGAAGCGGATCTTCACACGGTCAGCGCCAGTCTCCAGCACAAAGGTGTCGTCCTTGATGGCGACCACACGGCCGATGACGCCGCCGATGGTGGTGACCTGATCGCCGATCTCCAGAGAAGAGCGCATTGCAGCGTCCTTCTTCTCCTGCTTCTTCTGGGGACGGTAGATCATGAAGTAGAGCATCACCAGCATCAGAGCCAGAGTAAAGAAAAGGCTGATGTAGCTTTCGGTCGTAGTCAGAAATTGCATGGGGCAAAATCTCCTCTCAAATTCATATGACCTTATTATACGCGCTTATCCGGCATGTTTCAAGGCTAAATCTCAAATTCGTGTGTCGAGCAGCTTGACATAGCGGTCATGGAAGGCGGTAAAGGTGCCTGCATCCAGCTCATCGCGGATGCGCTCCATCAGGTGATTGTAGAACCAGAGGTTGTGCATGACGGCCAGACGCATACCCAGCAGTTCCTCTGCCTTGAACAGGTGGCGGATATAGGCGCGGGAGTAGTTCCGGCAGGCCGGGCAGCCGCAGGCGGGGTCGATGGGGCGCTCGTCACGCTCGTACTTGGCGTTCTTGATGTTGATGATGCCTCCCCAGGTGTTCAGGTGGCCGTGGCGGGCATTGCGGCTGGGCATGACGCAATCGAAGAGGTCCACGCCGCGGGAGACGGCCTCGATGATGTTGCCGGGAGTGCCGACGCCCATCAGGTAACGGATCTTATCCTTGGGCATATAGGGCTCGGCCGCGCTGATCATCTCGTACATCACCTCAGTGGGCTCACCCACAGCGAGGCCGCCGATGGCGTAGCCGTCCAGGTCCAGGTCAGCGATCTGCTTCATGTGCTCCACGCGCAGGTCGGCGAAGGTGCAGCCCTGATTGATGCCGAAGAGCAACTGGTCGGGGTTGACGGAGATGCCTTCATGCTTCAGGCGGGCCATCTCATCCTTGCAGCGCTTGAGCCAGCGGGTGGTGCGCTCGCAGCTGGCTTTGGAGTAATCGTGCTGGGCGGGGTTCTCGACACACTCGTCAAAGGCCATGGCGATGGTGGAACCGAGATTTGCCTGGATCTGCATACTTTCCTCGGGACCCATGAAGATGCGGTGGCCGTCGAGGTGAGAGGCAAAGGTCACGCCCTCCTCGGTGATCTTGCGCAGCTTTGCGAGGCTGAACACCTGAAATCCGCCGCTGTCGGTGAGGATGGGGCCGTTCCAGCGGGTAAACTTGTGCAGACCGCCCATCTCTGCCACCAGCTTGTCGCCAGGACGCAGATGCAGATGGTAGGTGTTGCAGAGCATGACCTGCGCACCGATGTCCTTCAGGTCATGGGCAGACAGGCCGCCCTTGATGGCGCCGGCGGTGGCAACATTCTGGAATGCGGGGGTCTGCACCGTGCCGTGTACAGTCTTGAACTCGCCCCGCCGGGCGTTGTGCTCCTGCTTGAGCAGCTTGTAGGTCGTCAAAGAAGGCATAAATTTTTCCTTTCTGCGCACGGAAAACAGCCGTGCATCCTGCCGCAGGGGGCGTATGCTCTCGCTGCGGATACAGAGTCGGGATATTACAGCGGCGAAGCGCTATAATAGTTACAAGATCAGCATCGCATCGCCAAAGCTGAAGAACCGATATTTCTGCTCGACAGCCACCTTATAGGCGGCCATCGTCTTTTCGTAGCCATACAGCGCCGACACCAGCATGATGAGGGTGCTTTCGGGCAGATGGAAGTTGGTGATAAGGCCGTCGATGCAGTTGAACTTGACACCAGGATAGAGGAAGATGTCGGTGTTGCCGCTGCAGGCTTTGATCTCGCCGTACTTGGCGGCGACGGCTTCCAGCGTGCGGCAGCTGGTGGTGCCCACGGCGATGACACGATGGCCTGCGGCCTTGGTGTCATGGATGAGTTTTGCAGTCTCCTCGCTGACGGAGTACCACTCGCTGTGCATCTTGTGGTCGGAGATCTCGTCTTCCTGCACGGGGCGGAAGGTGCCGAGGCCGACATGGAGCGTCACCTCGGTGATGTTGACGCCCTTGGCGCGGATGGTATCCATCAGCTCTGGCGTGAAGTGGAGGCCGGCTGTGGGAGCGGCAGCGCTGCCCAGCTCCTTGGCATAAACGGTCTGATACTGGCTCTGGTCCTCCAGCTGCTTGGTGATATAGGGCGGCAGAGGCATCTTGCCGAACTCATCCAGCTTCTCGTAGAGGGTCTTGGTGTCGTAGTAGAAGGTGACGAACTTATTGCCGTCTTCCAGCGTCTCGTCCACGATGGCCGTCAGGCTGCCGTCGCCAAAGCTGACCTTGGTACCGGGCTGCATCCGCTTGCCGGGCTTTGCAAGGCACTCCCACTGGTCGCCCTTCACCTGCCGCAGGAGCAGCAGCTCGCAGACGGCACCCGTGGGCTGCTTGATGCCCACGATGCGGGCGGGCAGGACCTTGGAGTTGTTGACTACCAGCAGGTCGCCCGGCTCGAGGTATTCGGGCAGGTCGTGGAAGATGCGGTGCTGGATGCTGTCGTCTTTCTGGCTCAGGACCATCAGACGGGCCGCATCACGGGGGGATGCAGGCTCCTGTGCAATGAGTTCTTTGGGTAAATCATACCAAAAATCTTTTTTTAACATAGTTAGCATTTGCCTTTCCGATGATTGACACGAATGCCGTATCAATGTTATCATAAAATCTGTATAGCGGTATCTATTATATTGCATAGACGTCTGCTTTGCAAGCGGAGTCTTATGCGAATTGGCTTTTTTTGAAAGGAAAGGTGCTGGAAATGGATAAACAGTATAAAGTGGGCGTCGTCGGTGCCACCGGTATGGTAGGCCAGCGTTTTGTTACTCTGCTCGAAAATCATCCCTGGTTCAAGCTGACGACTCTGGCCGCTTCCGGCCGGAGCGCCGGCAAGACCTATGAGGAGGCTGTCGGTTCTCGCTGGGCCATGACCACCCCGATGCCGGAGAGTGTCAAGAAGATGGTAGTGCTGGATGCATCCAAGGTGGAGGAGGTCGCCTCTCAGGTGGACTTTATCTTCTGCGCCGTCAATATGCCGAAGGACGAGATCAAGGCTCTGGAAGAGGCTTACGCCAAGGCAGAATGCCCCGTCGTCTCCAACAACAGCGCAAACCGCTTCACTCCGGATGTGCCGATGGTCGTGCCTGAGATCAACGCCGACCACATCGACATCATCCCCGCTCAGCGCAAGCGCCTGGGTACCAAGCGCGGCTTCATCGCCGTCAAGTCCAACTGCAGCCTGCAGAGCTATGTCCCTGCCCTGCACCCCCTGATGAAGGATTTCGGCGTCAGCAAGGCTCTGGTCTGCACCTATCAGGCCATTTCCGGTGCCGGTAAGACCTTCGACCGGATGCCTGAGATCATCGACAACGTCATCCCCTACATCGGCGGCGAGGAGGAAAAGAGCGAGCGTGAGCCTCTCAAGCTGTGGGGTCATATTGAGGGCGACCACATTGTCAACGCCGAGAAGCCTGTCATCACTGCCCAGTGCTTCCGTGTGCCTGTCTCTGACGGTCACACCGCCGCTGTCTTCGTGAGCTTTGATAAGAAGCCCAGCAAGGAAGAGATCCTCAAGGCTTGGGCCGAGTTCCGCGGCCCCGCACAGGAGCTGGACCTGCCCAGCGCACCCAAGCAGTTCCTCCACTACTTCGAGGAGAACGACCGTCCCCAGCCCAAGCTGGACCGCAACACCGAGCACGGCATGGCCGTCTGCATCGGCCGTCTGCGTGAGGACACCCTGTTTGATTACAAGTTCGCCTGCATGAGCCACAACACCCTGCGTGGCGCTGCCGGCGGCGCAGTGCTGCTGGCTGAGCTGCTGGCAGCCAAGGGCTATTTTGACTGATCTGCGCACTTTTTGAACTTCAACGCGCTGCAAAGGAGTTTTTTGCTATGAAGAATCCTGTTTTTACTGGTGCGGGTGTTGCCATCATCACCCCGATGTACGAGGACGGCAGCATCAATTTCGATGAGCTGGGCCGCATCGTTGAGGATCAGATCGCCCGCGGCACCGACGCCATCGTCATCTGTGGCACCACCGGCGAGTGCTCTACCATGACCGACGAGGAACAGCTGGCTGCCATCAAGTATACCGTGGACCTCGTGAACCATCGTGTGCCTGTCATCGCCGGTGCCGGTTCCAACGACACCGACCACGGCTGTGCTCTGGCTGCAAAGTCTGCCGCCTGCGGCGCAGACGCTCTGCTGCTGGTGACCCCCTACTACAACAAGACCTCTCAGGCTGGCCTTGTCGCCCACTTCACCGCAATGGCAGAGGCCGGCGGCATTCCGGTCATCCTGTATAATGTGCCTTCCCGCACCGGCCTGAACATCGCCCCCGAGACGGCCAAGGAGCTGAGCAAGCACCCGCTCATCAACGGCATCAAGGAAGCCTCCGGCAATATCGGTCAGGTGGCAAAGATCGCGGCCCTCTGCGGCGACGAGCTGAACATCTACTCCGGCAACGATGACCAGGTGGTCCCCCTGCTGTCTCTGGGCGGCAAGGGCGTCATCAGCGTCGTCTCCAATGTCAAGCCTGAGCTTGTTCACAACTGCTGCAAGGCATGGTTCGACGGTGATACCGCCAAGGCCCGCGAGCTGCAGCTGGAGATGCTGCCCCTGTGCGATGCGCTCTTCTGCGAGGTCAACCCCATCCCGGTCAAGTACGCCATGAACGTGCTGGGCTGGGAGGCTGGTGAGTGCCGGCTGCCCCTCGTGGAGCCCGGCGACGCTCACAAGGAGCAGATCGAGCAGGCTCTGCAGGCTGCAGGTCTTATCAAGGAATAAACGATTTTATGTGCAAATGCCCGGCGAGACAGGTCTCCGGGCATTTGCCGTATGATAAAAAAGAGGATAATAACAATGACGGATATTATCATTCAGGGCATTGGCGGCAGGATGGGCCATGTGCTGTGCGAGATGATCGCCCAGCGTGAGGATTGCCGCGTCGTGGCCGGCATCGACATGAAGGACGGCGAGATGAACGGCATTCCCGTGTACGACAGTCTGGACAAGCTGGACGGCAAGGGCGACGTCGTCATCGACTTCAGCGCTCCGGCAGCGGTCGAGAAGGCTCTGCCCTACTGTGAGGCTCACAAGCTGCCCATCGTGGTCTGCACCACCGGCCTTTCCGAGGAACTGCAGCTGAAGATCGTCCAGCTCTCCCGCAGCATCCCGGTGTTCAAGAGCGCCAATATGTCCATGGGCATCAACGTCCTGTCCGAGCTGTGCAAGCGTGCATCGGCCATTCTGGGCGCAAACTACGACATCGAGATCGTTGAGCAGCACCATCACAACAAACTGGACGCTCCCAGCGGCACGGCTCTGATGCTGGCTGACGCCATCAACGAAGAGAACGATGGCGCATACCACTATGTTTATGACCGTTCCGCTGTCCGCCAGAAGCGCGACCCCAAGGAGATCGGCATCAGCGCCGTGCGCGGCGGCAGCATCGTGGGCGACCATGAGGTACTGTTCTGCGGCCCGGATGAGGTCATCACCCTCCGCCATACAGCATATTCCCGCAATATTTTTGCAAATGGCGCAATAAATGCCGCCGTTTATCTTGCAAAAAAGGAGCCCGGCCTGTACAATATGAGTAACATGATCGCAGAGATGTAAGCTTTTCTGCGCATGGCATCATAAGGCACGGTATCGTGCGTCAGGAGACGAGCCTATGGCCAAGCACGCAGCCCCTCCCCGCCGTCGGCATTCCGCGCAAAAGCACGCCTCGCATAAGGGCGTCACCCTGTACACACTGGGGGTCCTGCTGGTAGCTGTATCGGTGCTGCTCTCTCTGCGCTTCTGGCCCCGCCGCATCGTGGATGCAGTTCCTCCGGCAGCGGAGGTGGAGTCCCCTGCTGTTTCGGAGGAGCTTGCTGTGCCTGAGCCGCAGCCTGTCGTCACGACATTGCGCTTCTCGGCTACAGGGGACAACCTCATTCATAAGCCCATCTATTCGCAGGCCGCCCGGCGGGCTGCAGAGGGCGAAGGATACAGCTTCGATTACTGCTATAGGAATCTGCTCGATTTCTATGCACAGCAGGACATCAACTGGATCAATCAGGAGACGCTCTGCAGCAAAGAGCTTGCGCCCTCTACCTATCCCTGCTTCTCGACCCCCGGCGAGTGCGCCGAAGCGCTTTACCGGGCAGGCTTCCGGGTGTTCAGTCTCTCGAACAATCACACCTACGATAAGGGAGCTGCGGGCATTGCCGCCACCCTCCGATTCTGGGAGACGATGCCTGAGGATGTGATCACCACCGGCCTGTGGAAGGGCGAGGCGGACTATGGCCGCATCCCCATCCAGACAGTAGACGGCGTAAAGATCGCGTACCTTTCCTACACCGAGCACACCAACGGCATTCCCCGGAACAGCAAGATGACCGCAAACATCATCTACACCAGCCAGCAGGATGTCATGGAACAGCAGGTGCGGGCGGCCCGGCAGGAGGCCGATTTTGTGGTAGTCGGCGTACACTGGGGCGTCGAGGACAGTCACAACATCACACAGGCGCAGCGCACCTTAGCTCAGTCTCTGGCCGACTGGGGCGCGGATGTGATCATCGGAACCCACCCGCACGTCCTGCAGGACGCCGAATGGCGCACCGCAGCCGATGGACGGAACGTATTTGTGGCCTATTCGCTGGGAAATTTCCTGAGTACCCAAAGCAAGCCTGACCAGCTCATCGGCGCGGTCTTGACGTTGGATCTGGAGCAGACCACCGAGCCGGACGGCAGCGTCCATTGCGCAGTGCGCGGCCCGAAGCTCCATGTGACAGTGACCCACTATGACGCCGGAAAGTCTAACGTCCGCACGTATCTGTTCCGGGATTACACGCCGGAGCTTGCACAGGCCCATGGCGTCCGCGCCGCGTATCCTTCTTTTGGGTACGATTACATCCGCCAGACGGCACAGACCTACATCAACAGCGAATTTTTGAAGCTTGCATAAAGCTTGTATCAGAACGCCCGATGGGCAGAATGGAGTGTTTACTATGTACGGTGTATCCAAAATCAATATTGAGCCGAGCCTGATGATGATCAGTGTGCAGGATGCCGAGTTCAAGGGCAACACGATGGCACGTTATCTGCAGATCTTCGCCGACACTGGCGTCGTGGTGGATATGATCAGCCAGAGCGCTCCCCACGGCACCAGCATGGACTTCAGCTTCACGGCATACAGCAGCGACCTGCCGCTGGTCATGAAGGCCATCTCTGCGGCAAATCTGGACAAGGACGCCAAGGCTTCTCCCCTCATCAGCGTGGGCTACTCCAAGCTGAATCTCTTCGGTGAGGAGATGGTCACCAGCTGCGGCGTCGCAGCCCGCGCCTTGAATGCTCTGGCGATGGCAGGCATCGAAGTTCTGCTCATCACCACCAGCGATTTGGACATTTCCCTTCTGGTCCGTTCGGAGAACGAGGACGCAGCCTATGAGGCCCTGAAAAAGGCTTACGAACTGTAACAACGATATTAAGCAGCACCCGTGTCTGATAAAACAGGCATGGGTGCTGTTGCAACAAAAGACCCGGCGGGTCTCCCCTCTGCGGAGAGAAACCAGCCGGGCCTTTTTATTTTATCAGAAGATTTACAGGCTCACCTTGTGGTAGACCTTCTTGCCTTTCTTGATGACGATGCCCTTGGACAGCTGCTCAGCAGTGAAGCTGACCGTGGGAGCAGCGACCTTCTCGCCGTCCACCAGAACACCGCCCTGCACGACGAGACGGCGGGCCTCACCGTTGGAAGCAGCCAGACCAGCCTTGACCATCAGGGTCAGGATGCCGATGGAGCCGTCGGTCAGGTCAGCCTCGGTCAGCTGAGTGTTGGGCATATGCTCAGCATCACCGGAAGCACCGCTGAACAGGGCGCGGGCTGCATTCTGGGCCTTGGCGGCCTCTTCTTCGCCGTGGACCATCTTGGTCAGCTCGAAAGCGAGGATCTCCTTGGCCTCGTTGAGGCGCTGGTCCTTCCAGGTGCTCATCTCGTCGATCTGCTCCAACGGCAGGAAGGTCAGCATACGGATGCACTTCATGACATCCGAATCGCCGACGTTGCGCCAGTACTGGTAGAACTCGAAGGGGCTGGTTTTGTTGGGGTCGAGCCAGACGGCGTTGCCAGCGGTCTTGCCCATCTTCTTGCCCTGAGAGTCGGTCAGCAGGGTGATGGTCATAGCATAAGCATCCTTGCCCAGCTTGCGGCGGATAAGCTCGGTGCCGCCCAGCATATTGCTCCACTGGTCATCGCCGCCGAACTGCATGTTGCAGCCGTAATGCTGGAACATGTAGTAGAAGTCGTAGCTCTGCATGATCATGTAGTTGAACTCGAGGAAGGACAGGCCCTTCTCCATGCGCTGCTCATAGCACTTGGCGCGCAGCATGTTGTTGACGGAGAAGCAGGCGCCCACGTCGCGCAGCAGCTCGACGTAGTTCAGATTCAGCAGCCAGTCGGCGTTATTCAGCATCAAAGCCTTGCCGTCGGAGAAGTCGATGAACTTCTCCATCTGCTTCTTGAAGCAGGCGGCGTTGTGGGCGATGTCCTCCTTGGTCAGCATCTTGCGCATATCGGTGCGGCCGGAGGGGTCGCCGATCATGGTGGTGCCGCCGCCGATGAGGGCGATGGGCTTGTTGCCTGCCATCTGCAGACGCTTCATCAGGGTCAGGGCCATGAAGTGGCCGGCAGTCAGGCTGTCGGCGGTGCAGTCAAAGCCGATGTAGAAGGTGGCCTTGCCGTTGTTGATGAGGTCGATGATCTCGTCATCGGTGATCTGAGCCACGAGGCCGCGGGCCTTGAGTTCTTCGTACAGAGTCATAAAAATTTCCTCCTGTTTGTCGGGCAGAGGGAAAATAAAACACCCCCTGCCAAAATAAATTTGGCAGAGGGCGATAAAATTCGCGGTACCACCTCTGTTTGCCGCCTCTTCACAGAAACGGCCTCACGAGTGCGCACCCCAGAGTAGAGTGACACTCCTGCGTTTGTAACGCTCGCACGCGGCACAGCCTACTATTCGTTCAGCCTGCAGCTCAGGGACGTATTTCACCTGCGTCTCCGCAGCCCCTTTCACCAGCCGGGGCCTCTCTGGGCAGAGCGCATCAGGGTACTCGGTTCCCATCTTCGCCTTTCAACGAGATTCAGTTTAGCACATCCCTGCCGGAATGTCAAGCGCTGGCTTTTTCTTATTTTTCTGCGTTCCGGCCCAGCATTTCCCGGGCATTGGCCAGCGAAAGCTCTGTGACATGGTCGCCGGAGATGAGGCGGGCCAGCGCCTCTACACGGCCATTCTCGTCCAGCGGGTGTATCTCAGTATAGGTACGCTCGTTCGTGATATTTTTCTGAATAAGCAGATGGCAGTCGGCCAGTGCAGCAATCTGCGCCGTATGAGTGATGCAGAGGATCTGATGGCCCTCGGCGCTCTGACGCAGTACCTCGCCGATACGGCTGGCTGCTTTGCCCGATACACCGCTGTCGATCTCGTCATAGATGACCGTTGGAACGGCGTCTTTATCAGCCATTGCATTTTTAATGGCAAGGGTAATACGGCTCAACTCACCGCCCGAGGCGATCTTTGCCAGAGGCTTCGGAGCTTCGCCGGGGTTTGTGGAGATATAGAACTCGATGCTGTCCTGCCCATGGCTGGCCAGCGGGCCGCGCGAATGGCGAAGCGTCATCCGCACGCCCGGCATGTTCAGGAAGTCCAGCGTGCCAGAGATACGCTTGTTCAGCTCATCAAAAGCTTTCAGACGGGTCTGGGTCAGAGCTTCGGCCTTTTCCCGCGCGAGGGTGTAAAGGCGGCGCTGCTCTTTCTGCAAGTGCTCTACCCTCTCCTGCGAGGACTGTATCATCTCAAGTTCTTTCCGCGCCCTCTCCCCGAAAGCGAGGATGTCCTCTACGGTGTCTCCGTACTTCCGCCGGAGCTTATAGATAAGGTCGATGCGCTGCTCGATCTCGTCCAGCTCTGCGTCGTTGGTGTCGTAGGCGTCCAGACGGCCAACGAGGTCTGCGGCGACGTCCTTCGCGGTGTAATAAAGGTCAAGCAGCCGGCCCGCACCGGCAGACAGCTCTCCGTCGAGCTGTGCCGCTGCGTCCACAGCGTTGGAGGCTTCGCCCAGAAGGTCAACAGCCCCCGGGGCCTCGTCGCCGCCGGAGAGCAACGCATAACACTGTGCGATACGGTCTCGGATGGTGGACGCATTTGCCAGCACTTTGCGGCGGCTTTCCAGCGTCTGCTCCTCCCCTGCCGTCAGGCCGGCATCGTCGATCTCCTGCACCTGATAGCTCAGCAGGTCGATACGGCGCTGCTTTTCGCTCTCGTCGGTTATCATGGCGTCCAGCGCCTTTTTGACGCTGACCAGTTCCCGGTAGATAGCATAATACGCCTGATACTCAGCACTGTTCTGGGCGTAAGCATCCAGAATGCCCTCATGACGGGCCGGGTTCAGCAGGCCCACGGAGTCGTGCTGACCGTTGATGTTGATAAGCCCGCCGCACAGCTCCCGCAGGACGGCGGCAGTAGCCGGCATCCCGTTGATACGGCAGGTGCTCTTGCCCTCGGCGGTGATCTCACGACTGAGCAGCAGGGCCTCCGAGCGCTCATAGCCTGCCTTTTCGAGACTGTCGAGAACAGCAGGCGGCACGTCCTCGAACGCGGCCCGGATGACGGCCTTAGCCGCGCCGGTGCGCACAAGATCCTTGGAAGTGCGGTTGCCCAGAATGGCGTTGATGGAGTCGATGAGGATGGATTTACCTGCGCCCGTCTCACCGGTCAGGACGTTGAGGCCCTTTTCGAAATGGACGTTTGCTTTCTGGATAACTGCAACATTTTCGATTTGCAGGCTGCTCAGCATAGTTTCACTCCCGCGTTTATTTCTGCCCGATATGACGGGTCAGTTCCGAACAGATGGTCTTTGCGTCCCGCTCCGAACGGGCTACGATAAGGAATGTATCGTCGCCGGAAAGCGTACCGACGACATTCTTCCATTTCAAGGCGTCGAATACCTCACAGGCAGCGTTCGCCATGCCGGAGTAGCACTTCACCAGCACGACATGTCCGGCAAAATCCACCCCCAGCACAGACTCGTGGAATATCGTCTCAAATCGGCCCTGCATCTTGGGGTTGAGGCTTTCGTTGTGGCTGGAAACATAACGGTAGCCGTCGGCGGTGGCAGCTTTGACGAGGCACAGCTCCCGGATGTCCCTGGAAATGGTAGCCTGTGTCACCTCGAAGCCCTCCTGGCGCAGATGCTCGAGAAGTACCTCCTGTCGGCTGATGGGATGTTCCTGAATGAGGCGGAGGATCGTCTGCTGACGTTCCGTCTTGCCTTTTGCCTCAGCTGGATTGTTTCGGCCCATATTCCTTGCCTCCTCTTGTTATTATCTCCGGCTGCGCAGCTTCTGGTCGATGGCCTGAAACTGGTCCGCCCTGCTGAAGGTGACGAGCTGTACGATCTGGTCGGAGAGGCGTATCTCCGCCGTTGAGCCGGCACTGAGCGGATATTCCGCTGCGCCGTCGCAGCTCAGGAACACTTCGTTGTCGATGACCTGCCCCACACAGATGTTTATTTTGCGCTCCTGAGCAAAGACCATCGCAGGGCTGGTCAGACTGTGGGGACAGATGGGAGTGACGACGATGCCCTTGGTCTGCGAGTCCAAGATCGGCCCGCCGGCTGCCAGAGAATAGGCTGTGGAGCCTGTAGGGGTCGCCACGATGACGCCGTCACCACGGTAATGCTCTACGAGGATGTCGTCGCAGTAGATGCTGAAGTCGATGGCCTGCTGCAGGCGGCCTTTCGTCACGACCACATCGTTGAGGGCATGGCCTTCCCAGCCATCCTCGCCCAGCACCCGCACATAGAGCAGCATCCGGCTGTCCAGAAGATACTCTCCCCGCACCAGAGCAGCGAGTTTTTCTTCCATTTCATCCACCTCACAGGTAGCGAGGAAGCCGCAGCGTCCGATGTTAATGCCGAGGATGGGTTTTTGATATTGCAGCGTAAAATTTGCCTCGTGCAGGATGGTTCCATCACCACCGATGGTCAGGATGACATCGGTGCGCGGAAGGCATTCTTCCAAAGGAAGGTACTGTACACCTTCCACGTAGCAGGACTCTTTCAGGTCATCCCGCATCAGGACGACAGCCCCCTGCATCAGCAGGAGCTGCGCTGCCCGGCGGGCAGTGTCGGCAGCCTGTTCCTTTCCGGGGTTTGGCGAAATGTAAACAGTCATAGGGCGGTTTATTCCTCCGTCTCCCAGCAGATTTACTTGTCCAGAGAGCTGTGGCTTGCCGCTACGACCTGCTCGGCAACAGAATCATCCAGCACACCGGGCTGTTCGCTCTTCTGGACGAACATCAGGTACTCAATGTTGCCCTCAGGGCCTTTGACGGGGCTGAAATCCAGTCCGCGCACGACGAAACCGTTTGCAGCGGCATAGCCCATCGCATTGTGGAGAACTTCGCGGTGGGTGGCAGGGTCGCGGACGACACCGTTTTTGCCCACCTTCTCGCGGCCAGCCTCAAACTGAGGCTTGACGAGGCAGACACCCATTGCGTCGGGCGTCGTGATAGCCTGCGCCACCGGGAAGATATGATGCAGCGAGATAAACGATACGTCCACGCTGAAAAACTCAATAGGCTCTGCCAGCATGTCCAGCGTGACATTGCGGATATTGGTGCGCTCCATGTTGACGACGCGCTCGTCGGTGCGCAGGCTCCATGCCAGCTGACCGTAGCCGACATCCACAGCATAGACCTTGACTGCACCGTTCTGCAGCATACAATCGGTAAAGCCGCCGGTGGACGCACCAATGTCCATACAGACCTTGCCGTTCGGCGTCAGAGGAAAGCACTGCATTGCCTTTTCCAGTTTGAGGCCGCCGCGGCTGACATAGCCGATGTCATGGCCGCGCACCTCGACCTTGGCGTCTTCCTTTATCATCTCGCCGGCCTTGTCCACCTTCTGCTCGTTGACAAAAACGACACCGGCCATGATGAGGGCTTTGGCACGCTCACGGCTCTGGATCATGCCGTGCTGCACCAGATATTGATCCAAACGAATTTTCAAAGTGTTTCCTCTCCTTTCGGGTCTGCTTCCCGCACAGCCTCGGCCAGATGTGCGGCATCCAGCCCGGTTGCCTGTTTAATTTGAGGCACCGTCGCGTGAGGCAGGCACAGCTTCTTCACAGCACGGTGGATGTACCGGCCCTGCCAGCCAGCATCCTGCAGGGCGCGGGCAAGGTGTTCGCCGATGCCGCCGCAGGCCACGCACTCTTCGGCCATCAGAACGACGGGATAGGCTGAAAGGTCACGAATCAGTTCTTCCTCAAACGGGAAGATGCGCACCAGCTTATAAACATCGCAGGGGATGCCCTCTTTAGCCAGCAGCTCTGCGGCAGCGAGAACATCTTCCACCTCATCGGCGTAGCTCACCAGTGCGGCCTTTGCACCCGGTGTGAAAATGAGTTTATCGTATTCCTTGCCCGAGCAGCCGTATTTTGCCAGAGCTTTGCTCTCTCCGCCGCGGGGGTAACGGATGGCCCGGGGACCCTGCATCTCATGGCCCAGCAGGATGGGAAGCCAATGCCGCAGTTCTTCGTAGTTCGAAGGCGAATAGATGGGCATTCCGGTCTGGCTGAGAAAAGCCGGGTCGTAGATGCCCTGATGTGTCTCACCGTCTCCGGGGACGAAACCTGCACGGTCCACCGCGAAGACGACATTTTCATGCAGAAGGTTGACGTCATGGATGATCTGGTCGTAGCTGCGCTGCAGGAAGGTCGAATAAATGCAGACCACCGGCAGCATCCCCTTGCTGGCCAGACCAGCTGCAAAGGTCACGGCATGCTGTTCGGCCATGCCGACATCGAAGAAGCGTTCCGGATGGGCATGACTGAAAAACTGCAGACCTGTGCCGTATTTCATGGCGGCAGTAATGGCACAGAGGGTCTTGTCGGTGTTTCCGGCGGCGCTGAGCGTCCGGCCAAAGGCATTCGAGAACGACTCTGCCGGAGCGACCTCGGGGTCAGGGATGCCGGTCAGGTCGAACTTGGAAACGCCATGGTAATTGCCGGGGTTCGACTCAGCGGGCGCATAGCCCTTGCCCTTTTTCGTCACGACATGGAGCAATGTCGGCCCGGGCTGAGCACAGACAGTCTGGAAAATGCGTTCCAGTTCCGGCTCGTCGTGGCCGTCGATGAGTCCAAAATAGTGAAACCCCATATCCTCGAACATCGTGGAATGGTACATGGCCCGGCGAATTGCTTTTTTGCTGTTCTGAAGAGCGCTTTTGATGGGCGCTCCGATGACAGGCACACCGTTCAGGAAGCTGTTGACATTTTCCTTGGCCGTAAAATAGCCGTTTGTGGTGCGCAGATGGCCCAGATAGCTTGCCAACGCACCGACATTATGGGAAATGGACATTTTATTATCGTTAAGGATGACCAGGAGATTGTCCAGCTTTCCGATATTGTTCATCCCCTCGTAGACCATGCCGCCGGTGAACGCACCGTCGCCGATGATGGCCACCACATGGCCCGGCTCCCCTTTCAGCTTTTTGGCCCATGCAATGCCGATGGCAACAGAAAGAGCTGTATTGCCATGTCCGGCGATAAAAGCGTCATGGGCGCTCTCATTGGGATTCGGAAAGCCTGAAAGTCCGTCCAGCTGCCGCAAGGTGCCAAAGCGCTTATACCTCCCGGTCAGGAGCTTATGGGTGTAGCACTGATGTCCTACGTCAAACACGAAAGCGTCCTGAGGGGTCTCAAAGACACGATGAAGTGCTACCGTCAACTCGACCGCGCCGAGATTGGAAGCAAGATGTCCGCCTGTTTTGGATACGCTGTCCAGCAGAAACTGACGGATCTCGCCGCAGAGCTGCTGGATCTGCGCGCTGTTCAAGCGCTTCAGGTCACGAGGCTGTGAAATATTCTGAAGCAATGAAGGATGCATAAAATGACCGTCCTCCTCACATTTCAAATTCCTGATGTTTTTTATTTAGACAAGGTGCATGGGATACAGGCAGCCGACCACGATGCCGACGACCATGCCGGCCATGACCTGCAAGGGCGTATGGCCGACCATCTCCTTCAGATGCATATTCTGCAAAAACGGAGAGTTCTTTTCGCTGATGTCGATCCACTCTTCGATCATCTGGTTGAGCACTTTGGCCTGCTCGCCCGTCTCGTGGCGCACACCCATTGCATCGTGCATGGTGATGATAGCGACCACACTGGCCACAGCAAAAATAGCCGAGCTGACTCCCTCGCTGCGGGCTGCGGCAATGACCATCGCGCAGACTGTCGCGCTGTGGGCACTGGGCATACCGCCGTCGCCCCACATCCTCTCGAGCTGGAACTTGCCCAGCAGGATAAAGTTGATGATGGTCTTGAGCACCTGTGCAACGAACCAGCCCACGATGGAAACAGTCAATATCTCGTTGACCGAGAACAATTCTTTGATAAATTGCATAGTTTGTTCACCTTCTTGAATTTTATCGCAATCCCACAGCCGACGTCTCAAAAAGCAGCGCATTTGCGATATGTAGTCCTGTGCGATTTCTGAGACGATTTCGGCGCAGAATGCGACCGGCTCAGCTGCGGCGGTTCAGCAGTGTGCGGGCCAGCTGCTCCAAAAACGCACTCTTTTCGCCGAATGCGTCGCGCAGCGCTGTGCAGGTCTCGTCATTCAGCTTTTCCGCCAGCTGCATGGCACCGTCAACGCCGAACAGGGTGACAAAAGTCGTTTTGCCATTTTCGCTGTCGCTGCCAATGGGTTTGCCCAGCTGCTCGGCGGTTCCGGTCACGTCCAGCACATCGTCCACGACCTGGAACACGAGACCGATGCCATAAGCATATGCTTCCAGCGCCTTACGCTGAATCTCATCGGCCTGTGCTGCAGCACCGCCCATCTGGATGGCTGCATTGATGAGTGCGCCAGTCTTGTGGCGGTGGATGAGACGGAGTTGTTCCTCGGTAGCGGCAAGCGCCTCATATTTCAAATCGAGTTCCTGACCGTACACCATGCCTCGGCTGCCTGCACCTGCGCCCAGCGCCTGTGCCGCGTGGACACAGACAGAAGCGGGAGCAGGCGCACCGGCGACTGCCTCGAAAGCCTCGGTCAGCAGGACGTCACCGGCCAGCATCGCGGTGGATTCGCCGAATGCCTTGTGGCAGGAGGGCTTGCCGCGGCGCATATCGTCGTTATCCATGCAGGGCAGGTCATCATGGATGAGCGAATAGCAGTGCAGCATCTCGACTGCGGCTGCAAACTGCTCAGCTGCCTCGGCATTGCCGTGGAGCATATCACACACGGCCAGCACCAGCACAGCGCGAATGCGCTTGCCGCCGCCCAGCAGGCTGTAGCGCGCTGCGCGGCAGACGTCAGATTCCTCAGGCAGATAGCGTTCACACGCCTGGCTCAATGCCTTTTCAGCACGGGCCAGATATTCGTCATACTGCTTTTTATACTCTGCGCTCTCCATAATGGTTCCTCCCTGCAAACTGTTTGCTTTTATTCTTCTGTTTCGGATCCTGCCTTTTCGCTGCGGGAAGCATCGATCTCCTCCATTTGAAGCGATGCTTTTTCCAGCGCAGCATGGCAGTATTCCATCAGTGAAGCCGCTTCTGCATAGAGCTTGACCGACTCAGAAAGGGTCGTCTCTTCGCTCTGCATCTGGCTCAGGATGGTTTCCAGACGGACCATGCCGTCTTCAAAGCTTTTGGGTGCTCTCATTCAGTTCCTCCACGGACGTGACCGTACATTCTGCTGTGTGCGCTGCACCGCGCAGGGTAAGCTTATCACCGGTTGCAAGAACATCTGCACTACACAGCCTGCCTTTGCTGTCATATACCATCGCATAGCCGCGCCCCAGTACCCGATAGGGGCTGAGAGAATCGGTCAGTGCTGCGGCGTGGCGCAGCTGCGCCTGTCGCTTCTGAATACAGCTCTGCGCAGCCGCCTCGAGTTCTTTCTGCACTGCGGCAAGCTCTGCCTGCCCACCGGTCAGTTTCCGGCGGGTCAAATCATAGGAAAGCTGCTGCTTGGCCATCATCAGACGGCCAGATGCTGCATCCAGACGGCGCTGCATCGCGCTCTGACAGCCCTGTTCCAGCTGGGACAGCGCCCGCAGAAGCTCTGCACGATCTGGCACGGCTAGTTCTGCCGCAGCCGACGGGGTCGGCGCACGGCGGTCCGCCACAAAGTCTAAAATAGTAAAGTCTATCTCATGCCCAATAGCACTGATAAGCGGCACTTTGCAGCGGTAAGCTGCCCGGGCGATGACCTCGGCGTTGAAGACCCAGAGGTCTTCCCTGCTGCCGCCGCCCCGGGCTACGATAATTTCGTCTACCCGGCCGCTTTTGTCCAGCTTTCCGATGGCATCTGCGACCTGCTGCGCCGCCTCGAAGCCCTGCACATTGACCGGGCAGAGCAGGAGTTTCGCCGCAGGCCAGCGCCGACCAATGACATTGCGAATGTCCTGCAATGCCGCGCCGGTCTTGCTGGTGACGACGCCGATGCATTTGGGATACGTGGGCAGCGGCTTTTTGTGCTCTACCGCAAAAAGCCCCTCCTGCTCGAGTTTGGCTTTCAGCTGCTCAAAAGCAAGCTGCGCCGCACCAATGCCGTCCGGGAACATTTCGTTGACATAGATCTGGAACGCGCCGTCCCGCTCATAAAGAGTAGCACGGCATCGCACGACTACCTTCATGCCCTCTTCCGGGCGGAAGCCCAGCCGCCGCGCATCTGAGCGGAACATCACCGCTTTGACACTGGCGCTGGCGTCCCGGAGAGAAAAATAACAGTGGCCGCTGCGGGCGTTCTGTACGAAGTTTGCAATCTCGCCCCGCAGCGCCAAATCGAACAGGATGTCGTTTGCATCCAGCAGCGTCTTGACATACTGGTTCAGGGCCGAGACGGTGATCACTTCAGCCATAGCCCGGCCTCCCGTGCGGCGAGGATAGATACGCCGATGGCGTTGTCACTGGAATACTGGCCGGGTACGAAATACACCTGCGGGAGGCGCTGCTGCACCCAGCTGCGAATGATGTCACTGCTCATCACGCCGCCTGCACAGACCACAGCAAGCCCGGGATATTCCTTCTGAGCCGCTTTGGTCATCTTGACCACGGTATCTGCCACGCAGAGCAGGCAGTACTTACAGACATAGGCAGGGCTTTTGCCAGCTGTCAACAAAGCATTGCACTGGTTTTCCAGCCCGGAAAGGCTGCATTCCATGCCTCGGACACTGGATTTCGGTTTTATCGTCACATCACATTCCGCAGCCAGACGAGAGACTTCGACGCCAGCCGGGAATCCAAAGCCCAGCTTGACGCCCACACGGTCCACAGCCTGTCCGGCGTAGAGGTCGGAGCTGGTCCCCAGCGTCTCGATATGCTTCACTTCATCGCAAAGGAGCAGGTCAGTCGTGCCGCCGGAAATATGGAACAGCAGTGTTTTCTCGCGGAAGAACTCTTCACCCTTGGCCGCAAACAGTGCCGCCGCCGCATGGCCCTGCTGATGGGTCGTGCGGACGAGCGGGATGCCCCGGGCCAGCGCGAACGCCTCGGCAGCGCTGACGCCCGCCAGAAAACAGGGCATATAACTGCCCTCTACCGGACGGGGCTTTTCCGACACGCCTACGGCACTGATTTTGGTCAAATCGAATTCACCGCTCAGTTCTTTCAGCATCTCAGGCAGAGCGGCTGTGTGGTGAAAAAGGGCGTCGCTCTGGCGCAGCCCAAGCTGGCCCTCCTTCACCGGAAGGAAACGCTTTTTTGCGCAAACAACCTCTCCGGCTGTATCAAAGACAGCCAGAGAGGTTGCATAATTGCTGGTGTCGATGCCCAGCGTATAGCTGCTCACAGCTGCTCAGGCTCTGCGTCCAGACCCTGCTCGCGTGCCACCGTACCCAGCAGACCGTTGACGAACTGATAATCCTCGTCTGCGCCATACTTTTTGGTCAGCTCGACTGCCTCATTGATGACGACGCCAGGCTTTTTCTCGTCGCCGTACAGCATCTCGGCCAGACCCAGACGGAGCACCGTCAGGCTCACGCGGGGCAGACGCTCCATCGTCCAGTTGCGCAGATGGGCGCTGATGAGGTCGTCCACCTCTGCGGAATGCTCATAATAAGCCCGCAGCAGGCGCTGGCCAAAAACATCCACCGGATGCTCTTCATCGCACTCGTGGTGGTTGTCCAGAGCCTCCTGCAGGGGAATGTCACCAAAGGTCTGAGAAAATGCCAGAAGAAATGCATTTTCGCGTGCTTCACGACGGGGCAAAATATTTTCCATAATGTTCCTCTCACAGCGGCAAGGCCCTCCCTTTTGCGGGAAGGCCGACCGCAATTCTCTTTTACGTTTTGTTTCTCGGCTCAGGCCTGCGGCTCAGCCGCCGGGGCCAGACCGGCAATGACGAGGTCAACGCGGCTGACCGTGACATTGGTCATGTTCTGGACGGCAGACTTGACGTTTTCCTGCACCTTTTCAGCCACAGCCGGGATGCGTGCGCCAAAGGCTGCTACAATTTCCAGAGTGATCTCTGCCGTGCCGTCCCGCATCTCTACGGTAACGGGCGACTGGACGTTGGCGCGCTCGAGAAGGTCTTTCACCTTCCGGTTCTGCTTGCCGCAGGACACTTCTGCCACGCCCTCGATCTCCAGCGCTGCACAGCGGGCGATCTTGCCGATGACCTCTGTGGAGATCTGCAGACTGCCGCCTTTAAGATCCATGTTCTGTAAATCCATTCTATGGCCCTCCATCCAAAATGAGCGAATGCCCATTTTATTTTATGCGTTCCATGCAAAGAGAGTACCCCTTTGCAAAACCTTTGATGTCATTATACCATTTTCTCCGGTTTTATACAACACCTTACTTCACTTCCACCACAGTAATATTCTGCGCAGTCACCTCGCTCTTGCTGAGCACGATGTCCCGTATCTGGGCCACCTGTGCCGCCGTCAGCGCGTCGCCGGAGGTCATCACGGTCAGGTCAGCCCGGCCGGACTGCAAAAAGCAGAGGCAGTCGGCAAAGCCTTTCGCCTTGACCAGCGTTTCTATCTCATTTTCTGCGTTGAGGTCTTCGAGGTTGGAAGTCAGCTGCTGGGTATAACCTTTTTTCTCCTCGGCGGAAAGGCCCGAGGTCTTGAGGGTCTTCTGGATCGTGTCCATCGCTTCATCGTGAGCTTTCTGGCGCTTGAGACGGGCTTCCTCAAAGAATTTTGCGCCTGCGTCGTTGGCCACGCTGACGAGCTGGGCCTCCCCATAATTCTTGTTGGCACTGGATATTGCTTCGGCCTCCGTCATCAGCCCATCGGTAACGGGTGCTGCCACAGGCTCACCCTCCACAGCCACCGCTGAGACGTTGACAGCCTCTTCATCCACACCGATGCCGGTGCGGGCATACTGCCAGTTAAGGTATACCGCCACGACCAGCGCGGCCGCAAGGGTCAGCGCTGTGACCCTGCGTGTGTTTTTGGTGATAGCTCTCATTTGTGTCTCCTCCTTGCATAACTTATATTTCATCGCTGCAAAAAATCATTCCCGGCGCTGCTCTACGCAGATGCGGTTGGACGGAACATCCAGCAGCGCCCCCACCAGCTCGGTGATTCGGGCGGCGACCCGGACATCTCCCCCGCCCTCGCACACCACGGCCACCCCGCACACTCTGGGGGTGCAGACTGTCTGTGCCAGCGCGGTCCCGTCGTCCAGCAGCACATGGGTCTGCTGTTCCTGGGTCTGTCCCGAGAGCGTGTCCAGAGCATAGATGGTCTCCTCTCCGCTTTCCAGTGTTATCATCACGGTGGTCTTTCCCGCGCCCTCTACCTGCGCGATGAGGTCGGAAAGCTGCTGCTCGAGCTGCTGGCGGTAGACGTTGTCATCCGCCGGGGCGGCGCTTGCTGCGGCGGTCTTCTCTGAAGGGGTGAACAGCTCCGACAGCAGGATGAGCAGCATGGCCGCCGCGCCCAGCAAAACCGCCAGCCGGGTGCGGTTTTCCTTCTGTGCGAGGTCCTTCAGCCGCGAAAAAAGCTCGTTGTTCATAGCACATCCTCCCCGCTGGGGCTGTTCCATTTGATGCATTCCGGTCCCAGCTGAAGCTGTCCTTCCAGCAGCGCTTCTATTGCCCGCTTCTGCGAGGCAGTGACGGCGTCCTGAGGGACGATCTGTACCTCATCCGCTTCCACGCCCTCAGCGGTCTGGCTCAGAATGATATTCAGCCTGAGCAAAACACCCGCCTCGCTGAGACAGCGTTCTTCGAGCGTACGGGAGAGTTCTTCTGCCGTCTGTGCCAGAACAGCATCCTCCAGACTGCCTACCGAGACCGCCGGCACCTGCGGCAGTTCCAATGCGGCAAACTGCGCCTTTGCGCCGGGCAGAGCATCCGCAAAGACTACTAGAATATATAGCCCTGCCACTGCTTTTATGCACTTCTGCCCCCAACCCTGTCCGACAAAGCGGGAGAGCAGCTCGGCGCAGATACAGGCCGTACAGAAGACCGCCGCTGCCCGTTCCAGTGCCTGCATCATGAACCACCTCCTACGATGAACAGCAGTGTTACCCCTGCCGCCGCCAGCCCGAAGAAAAGCGCCACCACCGCTGCCATACAGCGCACCGCCTCGGCAAAACAGTCGAATAATGCGCGGCAACGGGAGATGCCAGTGAGACTGCAAAGCAGACTGCAGCCCATCAGAAGAGCCAGCTGTATCATCAGCCCCAGATAGAGCGGCACAAACTCCGCGCCCAGCACCGACAGAGCTGCCAGCCCCAGCCCGCTCTTGAGGAGCTGTATCCCCGCGAGGATGGATTCCGATGCACTGCTGAGAGTCTGCCCGATGATGGGAACGCTCCCCGCCAAAAGCTGGCCGGTACGGAGCGAAAAGCGGTCCAGCTGGAATGCTGCAGCCCTCTGCAGGCCCAGCAGAGCCACCAGAATTTTTCCGGCCCAGCCCAGCGCCTGACGGAGCGCACTGCCGACGCCCTTGCAGAAAACGCCGAGGGCTGGTTCAGAGCTGACGCAGCAGGCCATGCTGAGCATCAGATAGCAGTGGAGCAGCGGCTGAACGAAGGTCGCTGCCAGCTGAGCCAGAAAGCAGAGTGCCGTCAGCAGCGCTCCACTGGCTGCACTGCCTGCTGCTCCTTCCCCTCCCATCGTGAGGACACCGGCATAGACGGGAAGGAACCCCAACAGAAAGCTGCGCCAGCTCTCCACCTGTTCACAAAGCTTCTGGGCTTCTTCCAGCAGACTCCCCCAGAGCAGGACGCCGCAGCCGCCTGCCGCCACCAGATCCAGCAAGGCCCCATCGGTGCATTCCCCGGCAAGAAGCCCCAGCACCGCTGTCAGCGTCAGGAACAGGAGCACTGACGTATAGCGACTTGCCGTCTGGCGCACCAGTGCGCCGAAGGATCGGGGCAGAAAGCTTTTCAGTGTTTCCCACGGTGAGGATGCCGCCTTTTCAAGGTCGATGCGGCTCTGCTGCAAATAGGGCTCCCAGAGAGAACTGCCCGGCAGAGCTGTGCTCGAAGCGGCCATCGCCGCCGGGGCCGCGAGTGCAAAGCTCGTCCACAAGAACAGTATTGCCAGACTCAAACGGAAAAGCTTGTCTCTTTTCATCCTGCGATGCTCCCTATCTTCTGGCCGATCTCTTCCAGCAGGGGCCACGCTGCCGCAAGCACCAGCACCCGGCCGGCCAGTGCCGTACACCACGCCAGCGATTCAGCCCCCGCCTCCTCGCAGAGCGAGTGGGCGTAATCGGCCAGCAGGATGATGCCTGTACACCGCAGCAGACAGGAAAAGGCGTCGCCGCCTGCCCGCTGTTCCAGTTTTGTCAGCCCGGAAAGCACGGTCTGCGCCGCTGCGCTGATTTTCCACAGCACAAGGACAACGGTTCCCATTGAGATGAACAGCCCGAAAGCCGGGGCGCTTTTCTGGAACAGGGTGTACAGCACAGCCCCCATCACCGCAAGTCCCAGCATCGTGAGGGCGCTCATAGCGCAAAGAGGGACTTGATGGTGACAAAAAGCACGCTGATCTGCTTGACCAGGATGGACAGCACCACCACCAGCCCCGCCAGTGTGGTCATCATGGCCTGGTCTTCCCGGCCTGAGCGGATGAGCAGCTGGTTGAGTACCGCCACGATGATGCCGATGGCCGCGATCTTGAAAATCAGGTCGATGTCCATACACATTCCCCCTATCTTTCATCAGAGGCAGAGGATGGCCGCCGCCAGTCCGACAGCAAATCCCAGCTTGTGACTCAATTCCAGCTGCGGGCGGGCGTGTTCCTGCGCCTGCTGCAAAAACAGCGTGAACCGCTCTTGATAAAATGCCAGCTGCTGACACTCCTGCTCTGCCTCCATCCGGCCAAGGCTCGAGAAGCACTCGATGAAACAGTCGCGTTCCGGGCGCGTCAGACCGGGCAGCGGACAAAGGCCCCGGAAGCTTTCGCCCGTGACAAGCCCCTCCTGTTTTAGTCTGCGGAAAAGCAAGGTGAGGTCCGTGTGACGATAGCTGATCTCCTGCCGGACGCGCTGCAAAAGCAAAAGCGTCTTTTCCAGCGCCGCCAGATGCCGCCGCGTATTCTGGCTGGCCGCATCCCCTGCGCACCAGCCGCAGCCCAGCCAGAACAGCGCACAGACGACTCGAAGCGTTTTCACGAAACACGCACCTCTTTCAGCTGCCCCGGCGCAGTGCGGCCTTTCAGAAGCACTGCCACATGGAGCGCACCGCACTTTTGCAGATACTGCACCTGCGGGCGGCGGGCAGCCTCTTCCCAGCTGGCGGCATGAAGTGTCGCGATAAATTCCACCCCGCTGAAAAGCCCCTGCTCCAGCGCATAAAGCTCGTCCATCCCGCCCAGCTCGTCCAACAAGATGACCTGCGGCGAGAGGGTACGCAGAGCCATCTGCACCGCCTGTCCCTTGGGTATGCCGCTGAGGATGTCGAGCGGAAGCGCCGCGCTTTCCTCCGAGGGGAATATCTCTCTCCGCTCGTCGATGACGGCCACGGCCCTATTCTGTTTTGCAAGTTCCCGGGCGACACCTCGCAGAAGGGTCGTTTTGCCGCTGTCGGGTTCCCCCATCAGGAGCATCCCGATAAATCGCTGCTGTAGAATATCCCGGAGTTTCTGTGGCAGAGGAAATTCCCGGTTCCGGGCAACGCGGACATTCACCGAGCGCAGCTCCTGCAAGACGGCGCTCTGCCCCGGTGCGCAGTAAAACTGTCCGGCCAGCCCGGCGCGGCACCCACAGCTGAGCGTGACATAGCCCACCGCAATTTCTGTCTCGTGGCTGTGTACCGACCCGCCGCAGAGGGTGACGAATATCTCTTCCATCTGCAAGGGCGTCAGCCGGAGCTTCTGCAAAGCAGGCAGCTCCGCCGGGCAGCAGGGCTTTCCGCCAATGGTCAACTGTACTCCACAGCCGACCCGGAGGCGTATCTCATGTACCTGTTCTGCAATGCCCGGCGGCAGGGCGCTCAAAGGCCGTGCCAGCCATGCGGGCAAAGCCCGAACAGCGCGGTAATACTCGTCCATCTTGTTTCTCCTTCGGTCTCGTCATTTTGGCTTCTTGCTCCTACTGTATGCGGCGGCAGAGTTTTTAGAACGTAAAAAAGGCCCACACAGCGGGGACACCCACTGCATGAGCCTTTTGAGTCTATTCTATTTAAGCTTCCGGTTCATCCCGCAGCATGGCAAGGAATTCTTCCTCCGTCAGCACAGGTACGCCGAGGGCCTGTGCCTTGGTCAGTTTGGAGCCTGCTGCTGTGCCAGCCACAACGTAAGCCGTCTTTTTGGAGACTGAGCCGCTGGCTTTGCCGCCGTTTTTGACGATGAGAGCCTCTGCCTCATTGCGGGAGAGCGTCTCGAGGGTGCCGGTGACGACCAGCGTCATTCCCGCCAGCTTGTCGCCCTTCGGTTCGCCCTTCCAGGTCATGTTCACCCCGGCGTCAGCCAGACGATGGATAAGGTCTGTGGTGCCGTCCTTGGCGAAGAACTCTACCACGCTCTGGCCCATCACGCCTCCGAAACCGTCGATCTCGCTGATTTTTTCAATATCTGCCTCCCGGATGGCTTCCAGTGTGCCGAAGTACTCAGCCAGCAATGCAGCGGCCTTGTCGCCGATGTTGCGGATGCCGAAGCCGAACAGCAGCTTGTCAAGATTGTTCTGCTTGGAATTTTCGATGGCGTGGAGAAGATTCGTTGCGCTCTTCTCCTTGAACTTTTCCAGTGTCAGCAGCTGCTCGAGCGTCAAATCATAAAGGTCTGCCGCCGAGTGGACGAGGTCCTTTTCCACCAGCTGTGTCGCTACGGCAGTTCCCAAGCCGTCGATGTCCATCGCATCGCGGGAGGCAAAATGGATGATGTTGCGCAGAGACTGGGCCGGACATTCCGGGTTGACACAGCGCAGGGCGGCTTCGTCTTCGAGATGGACGACCGGTGCGCCGCAGGACGGACAGACTGTCGGCATCCGGTAAGGCTCTGCGTTCTCCGGGTGATGGACGACGCCGATGACCTCCGGGATGATGTCGCCGGCTTTTCGCACCTGAATGGTATCGCCGATGCAGAGGCCGAACTGGCGGATGAAATCCTCGTTGTGGAGGGTCGCGCGGGCCACCGTCGTACCGGCGAGGAAGACCGGGTCGAAGCAGGCGGTCGGGGTCAATACGCCTGTGCGGCCCACAGCGACCTCGATGTTGCGCAAGGTCGTCTCCTTGACTTCGGGCGGATACTTGAACGCGATGGCCCAGCGGGGGAACTTGTTGGTAGAGCCCATCAGGTCGCGCTGGGCGAAGTGATTGATCTTGATGACCGCACCATCCATGTCGAAATCGAGCTTTGAGCGGTTCTGCCCGATCTGCTCGATTTCCTTGATCGCGTCCTCAATGTCGTGGACGATGTGGTAGCGGGGCGAGACCGGCAGGCCGAGACTTTTGAGGTAATCGAGGCTTTCCGCGTGGGTAGTCAGCTCCTTGCCATGCACCTGCTGGACGTTGAAAACAAAAATCGAAAGGCCGCGGCTCCCGGTGATCTTGGCGTCCTTCTGGCGCAGCGAACCGGCAGCGGCGTTGCGGGGATTCTTGAAGGGTGCCGCGCCCTGCAATTCCTGCTCGGCGCAGAGGTGCTGGAACGCCTCATGGGGCATATAAACCTCGCCGCGCACCTCGAGAAACTCAGGGGCATTTTTCAGCTTTTTCGGTATCTTTTTGATAGCCCGGACATTGGCGGTGACGTCCTCGCCTACGACACCGTCGCCGCGGGTAGAAGCACGGACCAGTTCACCGTTCTCGTACTCAAGGCTGCAAGAAAGACCGTCGATCTTGATTTCAACTACATACTCCGGCTCGATACCCGCGTCACGCACTCTGCGGTCGAAATCACGCAGTTCATCGTAGGAAAATGCATCCAGCAAACTTTCCATCTTGACAGCATGTGTCACTTTTGCGAAACGCCCACTGGGGGTGCCGCCGACATGCTGGGTGGGCGAAGCCGGAGTGACCAGCTCTGGGTACTGCGCTTCCAGCCCCTTCAATTCCCGCGTCAGGGCGTCGTATTCAAAGTCCTCGAGTTCGGGGGCGTCCTGGTCGTAATAAAGGCGGTTATTCTTCTCGATAACAGCACGCAGTTCCTCTACGCGCTTCTTGGCTTGTTCCAGTTCCACAGTTCCACTCTCCTGCCTGACGCGGGACAGAGCGCCGCGTCTTGATTCTCTTGCGATAGTATACCACAAAACTTCGGGTTGCGTAAATATAAAAAGCGGAGCTGCACTTTCCGATGTCATGGAAAACACAGCTCCGTCGTATGTTCAAAAAAATCAAATCGAGATCGTATTGCACACGTCCACGAGGACCGGGTCGATGCTCTTGGTCATCTCGAGGGCCTCATCTACGGGGTAATCCACCAGCTCCTCACCCTTCATGCCGACGATGCGGTTATACTTGCCCTGCTCGAGCAGGCAGACGGCGTGGTAACCCATAGCAGAAGCGTTCACACGGTCACGCAGCGTGGGAGAGCCGCCGCGCTGGACGTGGCCCAGAATGGTGGCACGGGTGTCGATACCGGTGCGGGCCTGGATCTCGTTGGCGATCTCCTGAGAGTGGCCGATGCCCTCTGCGACGATGACGATGAAGTGACGCTTGCCGGTGCGCTGGGTCTCGACGATCTTATCGAGGATGTCGCGCTGCATATCGAATTCCTTCTCGGGCAGCAGCACGGCCATAGCGCCGGAGGCGATGGCGACGTTCAGGGCAATGTAACCAGCGTTGCGGCCCATGACCTCGACGACGCTGCAGCGGTCATGGCTCTGGGTGGTGTCGCGCAGCTTGTCGATCATCTCCAGAGCGGTGTTCATAGCGGTATCGTAACCGATGGTGTAGTCGGTGCAGGCAATATCGTTGTCGATGGTGCCGGGCAGGCCGATCATCGGGATGCCGCGGTGTGCCAGCTCACGGGCGCCGCGGTAAGAACCGTCGCCGCCAATGACCACCAGCGCGTCGATGCCCAGCTCACGGCACTTGGCTGCGCCTTTATCCTGGCCCTCTTTGGTCTTGAACTCAAGGCAGCGTGCGGTGTAAAGGATGGTGCCGCCGGCAGAGATGATGTTCGAGACACTGCGCAGGTTCATTTCGAAGCACTCGCCGTTCAGCAGACCGTTATAGCCGCGCTGGATGCCGATCATGCGGAAGCCCTTGTGCAGGCCGGTACGGACCACGGCACGGACAGCTGCGTTCATGCCAGGGGCGTCGCCGCCGCTGGTGAGAACACCGATCGTCTTGATTTGCTTTTCCATAGAGAGATTCCCTCCAATTTGTTTCTTCACATACCACTCGGGGTGCGCGCATCCCCTTCTTCCACAGATGCGGCCCGACTCGATGCAACATATTTGCTATGGCTTGCCTTAGACAAGTATATCACAAAGTTAATCATTTGAAAACAGCGCGGGCATAATGATTGATGCACAGAAATGTCATTTTGTTGCAACATTGCGTTCACCAAGCAGACGTTTCAGCTCCTGAAACAACAGTGGATGGCCCGAAGCATAGAGTCTCCGGGGCGCGGCGAGCTTCTGCTTGACATCCTCGAGATAGAAAATGACGGGCATATCGCCGTCGAATATCTCAAGGAGATTGATGACCTTTGCATACTCGGGGCAGCTGCGGGACGGCAGGCGGACATAGAGCCGCTGGGCGGCATCCCGCATGAGGTTGGGGCGGTTGGTCTGCGGGTGCTTGGGGTCGTAGCCCTCGATGGGCGAGATGCTCTCAGCCATCAGCTTGGAAGGCTCATCTTCACGCACGGAGAGGCGTCCCTCGATGACCACGACGGCATTCTCCTTGAGCGCATCGCGGAAAGTATCCAGCACCCGTGGGAAGACGATGACCTCCATCGTACCGGTCAGGTCCTCCACGCTGGTGAAGGCCATCATCGTGTTGGATTTGGTGGTCATCATCCGGTTTTTGACGATGGTACACACGATACGGACATGATTGCCGTCCAGCTTGTGAGCGTCCTCGCAGGTGAGCTCCTTGATGCTGTTGGACGCAAAGTGTGCCGACTGTTCCCGATAGGCGTCCAGCGGGTGGCCGGACAGATAGAGGCCGCTGACCTCTTTCTCCTGCTGGAGCAGTTCGGTGTGGCTGTACTCCGGGAAGGGCTTTATCTCGTAGCTGTCGGTGTCGGCGGTCTGAGATTCGCCGCTCATCACCGAGAACAGGTCCAGCTGTCCCTCAAGATTGCGGCGGGAGTCGCTCTCCACGCTCTTGATGATGCCGTCCACAGCTTCTACAAGGCTGTGGCGGTTGACGCCCATACTGTCGAAGGCACCCGCCTTGATAAGACATTCCACAGCCCGGCGGTTCAGCTCAGTGCCGTGCATCCGCTTACAGAAATCATAGAGGCTCGAATAAGGCTTCTCTTTTCTCTCTTCCACGACTCGCTCGATGAGGTTGCGGCCCACATTCTTGACCGCATTCAGGCCGAAACGAATCTTGCCGTTGTCCGCCGTGAAGCCGCCGTTCGAGATATTGACGTCCGGCGGAAGCACCTTGATGCCCAGGCGGGCGCACTCGCCCGAATATTCGATGACTTTGTCGGTATTGTCAAGCACACTGGTGAGCAATGCGGCCATAAACTCGCTGGGGTAATGACACTTGAGATAAGCCGTCTGGAATGCGACGTAAGCGTAGCAGGCCGCATGGCTTTTATTGAAGGCGTAGGACGCAAAACTTGACATTTCATCGTAAATTTCGTTGGCGACTTCCTCGGAGATGCCATTGGCGACACAGCCCGGGCATTCGTGGCCCGGCTCGGTGCAGCCATGGACAAAATGCTCGCGTTCTGCCTCCATCACCGCGTGCTTCTTTTTACTCATGGCACGGCGGACGTTATCTGCCTGTCCGAACGAGAAACCGGCCAGCTCACGGAATATCTGCATGACCTGTTCCTGGTAGACGATGCAGCCGTTGGTGACGTCGAGGATGTGGGCCAGCTGAGGGGTCTTATAGCTGATTTTATCCGGCTCGTGGCGGTTGCGCAGGTAGGTCGGGATGGAATCCATCGGGCCGGGGCGGTAGAGACTGATAAGAGCGATGACGTCTTCAAGGTTCTGCGGCTGCAGACCCACGAGGACCTGTTTCATACCCGAGGATTCGAGCTGGAACACGCCCTCCGTTTCACCCTGACCCAGCATCTTATAAGTCGCTGCATCGTCATAATCCAGCTTTCGGATGGAGAAGGACGGGTCTTTTTTTTGGATGGCCGCCTCCGCGTCCCGGATGACCGTCAGGGTACGCAGGCCGAGGAAGTCCATTTTCAGCAGGCCCAGCTCTTCGATCTCGGTCATATTGAACTGGGTGACAGGCAGGCCGTCGTTGGTGGCCAGGGGCAGATAATAGTCTGTCGGTTCCGGGGTAATGACGACGCCGGCCGCATGGGTGGAGGCGTGGCGGGGCATACCTTCAACTTTTAGCGCAGTGTCGATGAGTTCTGTGACCTGCGGGTCGCTGTCGTACATCCGCTTGAGCTCCGGTGAGACCTCCAAGGCGCGTTTCAGCGTCATTTTCAGCTCCATCGGCACCTGCTTTGCCACCACATCCACGCTCTGGTAGGGCATACCCATCACACGGCCCACATCGCGGATGGCGTTGCGGGCGGCCATGGTGCCAAAGGTGACGATCTGGGCCACATGGTCTGCGCCGTACTTCCGGTTGACGTAGTCGATGACCTCCTGACGGCGCTCATAGCAGAAATCGACGTCAAAATCGGGCATACTGACGCGCTCGGGGTTCAGGAATCGCTCGAAGATGAGGTTGTAGCGGATGGGGTCGATGTCGGTGATGCCTACACAGTAAGCCGCGATGCTGCCCGCGCCTGAGCCACGGCCCGGGCCTACCGGAATGCCCTGACTCTTGGCGTAGTTGATATAATCCCAGACAATGAGGTAGTAGTTGGTATAGCCCATCGACTTGACCACGCCGATCTCATAGGTCAGGCGGTCCTTATTGGACTGTGGGACGTCCGAGCCGTAGCGGCGCTCGAGGCCGTCCCAGCAGAGTTTCTCGAAAAACTCCTGATTGTCCATCCCGTTCGGGGCTTTGTAATATGGAATTTTGGTGTGTCCAAAGTCGAAGTCAAAATTGCACTGGTCCGCAATTTTCTGGGTGTTGGCACAGGCTTCCGGCACCATTGCGAACAAATCATACATTTCATCCGTCGTTTTGACGTAAAATTCGTCGGTCTGGAACTCCATCCGGTCGGCATCCTGAATGGTCTTGCCGGTCTGGATGCAGAGCAGGATGCTCTGCATCTTGGCGTCATCCTTCCGCAGATAGTGGGAGTCGTTGGTGGCTGCCATCGGGATGCCGGTCTCCCGCGCCAGTTTGATGAGCTGGGGCAGGACGATAGTATCCTCTTCGAGGCCGTGGTCCTGCAGTTCGATGTAGTAATTGCCCTTGCCGAACAGCTCCTGATACCACAGAGCCGTGGACTTTGCCCTCTCGTAGTCTCCCGCCAGAATGGCTTGCGGGATCTCGCCTGCGAGGCAGGCAGACAGGCAGATAAGCCCCTCATGATACTGTTCAAGAAGCTGCTTATCTACACGAGGCTTGGAATAAAAGCCCTCCACGAAGGCAGCGGACACCATCTTGATGAGGTTCTTATAGCCTGTCTCATTCTTGCAGAGCAGGATAAGATGGTTGTTGCCGTCGATTTTGTTGACTTTATCGAAGCGGGTACGGGTGGCCACATAGACCTCACAGCCGATGATAGGCTTGATGCCTGCCTTTTTTGCGGCCTTATAGAACTGGACACAGCCGTACATGACGCCGTGGTCCGTGATGGCGATGGCGCTCTGACCACACTCCTTGACGCGGTCCATAAGCTGGTCGATACGGCAGGCACCGTCCAGCAGGCTGTATTCGGTATGGATGTGGAGATGAACGAAGTCTCTCCCCTGACGGTTCCCTTCGGTCACATCGCTCATGCTCCTTCCTCCTCTGTTTCAGTGTGTTCTTCGAGCCGCTGACGCAGGGCGTCGGCCAGCGCTTCCAGCTTTTTCATCCGGTGAGAAAGGCCCGATTTGCTCATGGGCGGGTCAAAGCATCCGCAGAGCGCCGCCAGCGATAAATCAGGATATTCCAGTCGCCGGGCTGCTGCCTGCTGCAGCGCCTCGGGCAGCGTTTTCAGCGCTCCCTGCTCTTCCAGAAAGCGGATGGCTTTGAGAGTCTGGGCGTTGGCACGGGCCGTCTTGCCCAGGTTTGCGGTATCGCAGTTTGTGTGGCGGTTGATTTGGTTGCGCATCTGCTTGACAGCCTTCTGAGCGCTGAGCTGGGCCGATGCCTCCGCCGCTCCCATAAAGGAAAGGATGCGCTCCACGTTGTCGCAGCTCTTGACGTAAACAAGGTTCACGCCGTTGCGGCGGGTGCGGTGGGGTGCAAACTCGTGCTCCGCCAGCAGGGCTTCGAAGTCGCGCGCAAGGTTCGTGCGGCTGGTGAGAAACTCGATGTTATACTCCTTTTGCGGGTCAGTGACCGTGCCGCTGCACAAAAAAGCTGCCCCGATGTACGCGCTGACGCACGTCTGGCAGCGAATCAGTCTGGGGTCTATCTGCAGGCTCGTCTCGGTGCCAGTGGTGCCGAAAAGCTCGTGCATCCGCGCCACCTGCTCCGGTGCGCGGATGCTGAATTCATAGACCACCCCGCTGGGACGCTGCTTCTCGATGATGTCGCCCTGTACGCCGCAGCGCGCAAACAGCTGGGAAGCCACCTGCGTCGTCAGCTCCTGTTCCGTCTGCAGCACCAGCCCGCTGGCGTCGAAGTACTTGGCGAAGCAGGCAATTCCATAGGCAGCAGCGCGGACGCAGCAGTCCTTCTGCAGACTGCGCCGGGCGATCTCCTCCCTTGCCTGGGATGCAAAACTCATGATATGTTTATCCTTTCAACGGACAGAATCGCGGTGCTGGATGCCGGGCTTGTAGCCAAGCTTTTCGCAGTATTCCGCGATTTTCCGCGCAAATGTGATGGAGCGATGCTTGCCGCCGGTGCAGCCCACTGCGATGGTGAGCTGGCTTTTGCCTTCCTTGACGTAGAGCGGAAGAGCATATTCCAGAAACGATTCATAGCGCTTCAAAAGCTCCTGCGCCTCCGGGTGGCTCATGACAAAATCGACGACCTCTTCATCAAGACCTGTTTTATGCTTCAGTTCCGGGACATAAAAAGGGTTGGGCAGACAGCGGACATCCAAAACAAGATCCGCCTCCGGTGGGATGCCGAACTTGAAGCCGAAGGACATGACTGTCAGACGCATGGCGCTCTTCGCGCCGCCGTTCTGGTTGAACAGGTCGCAGATGCGCTCTTTGTTCTGCGAGGTGGAGAGCAGGCCGGTATTGATGGTATAATCTGCCCGGTCTTTGAGGGGCTGCAAGATCTCGCGCTCCCTGCGGAAGGCTTCCCGGGTGGAAAGGCCGTCGGAAATGCTCATCGGATGGCGGCGGCGCGTCTCACTGTAGCGGCGCATCAGCACATCGTCCGGGGCATCAAGGAACAAGATCTCATATTCTATCCTCTGCGCGTCCAACTGAGAAAGAGCTTCTTCGATTTCTTCCGGCGTGCGGCAGCCGCGGATGTCCATACAGAGAGCCACCCGCTTGAGCTGGTTGTCACCCGCTTTCGAAAACGCCGTGATGCTGGGCAGCAGTGCCGCCGGGATGTTATCAATGCAGAAAAAGCCGATGTCTTCCAGTGCATTCATGGCGACAGATTTGCCTGCACCGGAAAGGCCGCTGACGATGAGAAGATTCATTTTGCACGCCTCTTTCTTTTATGCTTCCACCACACGAATTTCTTTTTCGAGGTCGTAGCCGGTCTTTTCTTTCACGATGGCACGCACCTCATCGCACAGAGCCAGCACATCTGCACAGGTCGCTCCACCCAGATTGACCACAAAGCCGCAGTGCTTGTCACTGACGGCTGCGCCGCCATGGCGGTAGCCCCGCAGACCGCACTGGTCGATGAGGGCTGCCGCAAATGCGCCCACCGGCCGCTTGAAGGTGCTGCCGGCGCTGGGCTTGTCGAGAGGCTGTTTGTCTTTGCGACGGGCCATCAGGTCGTTCATCCTGGCGCGGATGTCGGCGGCATTGCCTCTTGCAAGGTGGAACTTTGCCGCGAGGATGCAGCCGCCGTTTTCTTCGAAAATGCTGTGGCGGTATCTGAGGTCGAGCTGTTCTGCCGGTATCTCAACGGTCTCCCCTTCTGCGGTCAGATACCGCACGGAGACCAGCACGTCCTTCATCTCGCCGCCGTAAGCTCCGGCGTTCATGTAGACAGCACCGCCCACCGTACCCGGGATGCCGTAGGCGAACTCAAGACCGGTGAGGCTGTTTTCCAGCGCCGTCATGCAGAGCGACGAGAGCATCTTGTCTGCACCGACAACGACAGCATCGTAAGTCAGGGCCGGATCTTTGCCCGGGAAACAGATGTTTTCAAGAATACCGATTGCGCTCTTCATGGCCGATACATTGATGACAGCTCCCCGGTAGCCTGCATCCTCAAACAGGATGTTGCTGCCGTTGCCCAGTAGATAATATTTGATATTCGCTTCCTTCGCCAGCTTGATGGCGGCGCAGAGCTGCGCCTCATTTTCCGGCAGGATAAAGACATCTGCCGGGCCGCCGATGCGGAAAGTGCAGTGTGCGCTGAGCGGCTCATTTTCTTTGTATGCAATGCCCGCAGCGGACAAAGCCTGTTTCAATCGTTCCATTCGTTCTCCCTCTATCGGTAGAAAATCAGTCCATCGTGTCGTTCAGGCCCAGACGGATGAGCAGCTCCTTGGCGGCGTTATAACCCATCTTCTTCTGGCGGTTATTGATAGCCGCCGTTTCCAGCACGACTGCGAGGTTGCGTCCGGGCGAAACGGGGATGATGGTGCTGGGGATGTTGACGCCCAGAATGTCATAATACTCGCTTTCCAAGCCGGTGCGCTGATAGTTTTTGGTGGGGTCCCATGCTTCCAGCTGGACGACGAGGTCGAGGCTTTCACTCACCTTGACCGCGCCCACACCGAACACGCGGGCCACGTTGACAATGCCGATGCCGCGCAGCTCAATGAAGTGGCGGATGTTTTCCGGCGCAGTACCCATGATCTGACGGTTGGAGACCTTGCGCAGCTCCACGGCATCGTCGGCGACGAGGCGGTGACCGCGCTTGACCAGCTCGATGGCCAGCTCGCTCTTGCCGATGCCGCTGTCGCCGAGAATGAGGATGCCTTCACCGTAAACTTCCACCAGCACGCCGTGGCGGGTGATTCGGGGAGCCAGTTCAAGGTTCAGCACGCTGATGAGGCTGCCCATCATGGTGCAGGTCGTCTCGTTGGAGCGCAGCAGGGCTACCCCGTGCTGCTTTGCAAGCTCCTGCATCTCCGGGAAGGGTTCCAATTCCTCGTTGCGGCAGAGGATGACGGCCGGAGGCTGCTGGCGGAACAGCTGGTCAAGGCGCTCACGGCGCTTTTCCGCCGTAAGACCGGCCAGAAAGTTCATCTCCGCAAGGCCCATGATCTGTAAGCGCAGCTTATCGAAATAATCATAGTAACCGGCCAGAAACAGACCGGGACGGTTGACCTCTGCGATCTCGACGCTGATCTTATCCAAATCGCAGGGCGTATAGATAACCTCGAGGCTGACCTTCTCGACCAGCCGCTTGAGCGAAACGGCGAAATTCCCCATTCGTTTTTTCCTCCTGCATCCTCTGTGCTCTGCCATACCAAAAGGCAGCACAGTTTATCCTTCTTTATATTATAATCGAGACGGGCGGCAAAAACAACAATTCTTTCAGGAATCTTTTCTGGTTTTGCGCCAGCGCTTGCATCCGGGGGCCAAAACCATATAATAGGAGGCAGGGATAGAGTTTACTTTACATGAGTTTTACATTTCGCCGGTTTCCGATTTTACATTCTGCTCGTATACTCATAATCAGGGATAGGACCGGTGAAATCCAGTGCAGGTCGTGTAAAAAATTAAGACGTGATCCTGCACGGGTCCTCTACGGCCGCTGTCGATGTATAAACGCAAGCTTCAACAAGTGAGGAGTAAAACATGACTCTATTCAATGTCTTTTCTCTGCTGGGCGGTCTGGCTCTGTTCCTGTTCGGCATGGACATCATGGGCAAAGCCCTTGAGAAACAGGCCGGCGGCCATCTGCAGAAGATCCTGAGCAAACTGACGGATAACCCCCTCAAGGGCTTCTTCCTCGGTCTGTGCGTGACCGCCATCATCCAGAGTTCCAGTGCTACCACCGTCATGGTGGTCGGCTTCGTCAACAGCGGCATCATGGAGCTGCATCAGGCCATCGGCATCATTATGGGCAGCAATGTGGGTACCACTGTCACCAGCTGGCTGCTGAGCCTTTCCGGCCTGCAGGGCGACAGCATCTGGATCCAGATGCTCAAGCCCACCTCTTTCAGCCCCATACTCGCCTTCATCGGCATCCTGCTCTATATGGGCAAGAATGAGAAGAAAAAGGGCATCGGCACTATCCTCATTGGCTTTGCCATCCTGATGACCGGCATGACTACCATGTCCAATGCCGTCGAGCCCCTGCAGGGTGAGGCATGGTTCACCAACCTCTTCGTCCGTTTCTCCAATCCCATCCTCGGCGTTCTGGTGGGCGCACTGGTCACCGGCATCATCCAGAGTTCCAGCGCCAGCGTTGGCATCCTGCAGGCGCTGAGCGCTACCGGCGTCATCACCTACGGCAGCGCTATCCCCATCATCATGGGTCAGAATATCGGCACCTGTGTCACCGCGCTGATTTCTTCTGTGGGCGCAAATAAGAATGCCCGCCGTGCCGCCATGGTTCACCTCTACTTCAACATCATCGGAGTCACGGTCTTTCTGGCCGGTTTCTACGGTCTGAACGCCGTGGTCCACTTTGATTTTGTGAACGAGACCATCGCCGCCTGGGGCATTGCTGTGGTCCACTCCGCCTTCAACATCGCAGCCACCCTCATCCTTCTCCCCTTCGCAAATGGTCTGGAAAAGCTGGCCATCCTTACCATCCCCGACGACGCCGAAAAAGAGAGCTTTGCTCTGCTGGATGAGCGTCTGCTGAACACCCCGGCTGTGGCCGTGGCCCGCGCCCACTCTGCTACAGCTGACATGGCCGAGCTGGCCCGTGTGGGCGTCATGCAGGCCATGAGCCTGACCCACACCTGGGATGATACGCTGGCCCAGAAAGTCCGGGATGAGGAGAGCAAAGTTGACCAGTACGAAGATGCTCTTGGCACCTATCTGGTCAAGCTGTCCAGCCGTGAGCTGAACCATGCGGACAGCCAGAGTGTGAATACTCTGCTCCACACCATCAGCGATTTCGAGCGCATCAGCGACCACTCCGTGAACCTTCTGGAATCCGCACAGGAGATGCACACCAAGGAGATCAACTTCTCCACCGACGCCCGCGAAGAGCTGCAGGTGCTTGAGGACGCCGTGCAGGACGTGCTGAACCGCACCACTGACGCCTTCCGCAAGGATGACCTGCATCTGGCAAGCAAGGTCGAACCTCTGGAGACCGTCGTGGACGAGCTGGTGCGTGCCATCAAGGCACGGCACGTCGCCCGCCTGCAGGCCGGCAGCTGTTCCATCGAGTATGGCTTCGTGCTGGAAGACCTGCTGACCAACTACGAGCGCGTCTGCGACCACTGCAGCAACGTGGCAGTTGCCCAGATCGAGGTGGCACAGGACAGCTTCGACACCCACGCCTACCTCAACGATCTGCGCAGCGGCCATGCCTCCACCAAGGAGAGCGAGCAGTTCCAGCGCCGTCTGAACCGCTACCGTGAGCGCTATCTCTTCCCCGACGAAAACGTCACCGAAACGGAGGACAAACAGGCATGATCTATATCGTAGAAGACGATTCAGCCATCCGTGAATTAGAACAGTATGCATTGCAGTCCAACGGCTACGAGGCCGTGGGCTTCGAGTCCTCAGAACCCTTCTGGCAGGCCGTCCACACTACGCCGCCGGAACTGGTCATCCTGGACGTGATGCTCCCCGGTGAGGACGGCTTCTCCATCCTGAAAAAGCTCCGCGCCGCCCCTTCCCTGCGGCGTCTGCCCATCATCATGATAACAGCCAAGTCCAGCGAGCTGGACACCGTGCGCGGCCTCGACTGCGGCGCAGACGACTACATTACCAAGCCCTTTGGCATCATGGAGTTCCTGAGCCGGGTGCGGGCAGCCCTCCGCCGGGCAGAGCCCGAGGCACGGCCCAACGTCTACAGCTTCCGGGAGATCCTGCTGGACAATGCCCGCCACAGCGTCACTGTCAGCGGCGCACCGGTGGAGCTGACTTACAAAGAATACAGCCTGCTCCGCCTGCTGCTGGAAAACACCAACCTTGTCGTCACCCGCGAGACTATTTTGCAGGTGGTGTGGGGTACTGACATCTCGGTGGAGAGCCGGACCGTGGATATGCACATCCGCACCCTGCGCAAAAAGCTGGGCGACGCCGGAAAGTACATCTGCACAGTACGGAAAGTGGGCTACAAGCTGACGGACAGCGAGGAGGAGCTCGAGCAATGAAACCACGCAGCATGGAAGAAAAAATAAGCTATCTGCTATTTCTGATGGGATTTGCGGGGCTGGTGTGTACCGCTGCACTCTGCATCTTTGTGTTCCACAAGGCGTTCCGGGAGCAGGCTTGGACAGCCCTTGAGCGGGAAGCCGACCTTGTGGCTGCCGGCTGTGCGCAGGTGGACGCCCCCAGCCAGCTGGAAACTTATGTGGACGGCTCGCTGCGCATCACTCTCATCGCCTCGGACGGCAGTGTGCTTTTTGAGTCGGCCACCAACCAGCCGATGGAGAACCATCTGAGCCGCCCCGAGATACAGCAGGCCATGAAGAGCGGTGTGGGCCGCGACTGCCGCGACTCCCAGACTCTGGGCTATGAGACTTATTATTATGCCATGCTGCTGACGAACGGAGACATCCTCCGGGTGGCGCAGGACTCTGAGACTATCTGGTCGATTTATGACGCCGCTCTGCCTGCCATCGTGCTGAGCTGTTTCCTGATGATGGGCGCAGCCGCTATCATTGCCGGACTGCTGACCAAGAGCCTTGTCCAGCCTGTGCTCAAGATGACCGATGACCTCGACCACATCCAGGAGAATGTCCCCTACAAGGAGCTTATCCCCTTTGCCGAGAGTATCCACTCCGACCGGATGCTGCGGGAAAATAACGAGAAAATGCGGCAGGAGTTCACGGCCAATGTCAGTCACGAGCTAAAAACGCCTCTGACCAGCATCTCCGGTTATGCAGAGCTCATCGAGACCGGCATTGCAAAACCCGAGGATACGCCGGGTTTTGCCCGCAAGATCCATGTAGAGGCCAGCCGGATGATCCAGCTGGTCAACGATATTCTGCAGCTCTCCCACCTCGACAATGTGAGCGAGACGGGTGCTGCGCCTGCAATGGAAACGGTCGATCTGTTGGATGTGGCCCGCGAGTGCGTGGAGCGCCAGAAGGTCAACGCCAGGCACTCCTATATCTCCCTGACCTACCTCGGCGAAAGCGCCCCTGTGACAGGCAGCCGCGTCCTGCTGGATGAGCTGTGCCAGAACCTCTGCGACAACGCCATCCGCTACAACCGCCCTGGCGGAAAAGTCCAGATCATCACGGCCTGCACCCGGGACGGTCACTGCACCCTGACCGTGAAGGACAACGGCATCGGTATCCCGAAAGAGGCGCAGACCAGCGTGTTCGAGCGCTTCTACCGAGTGGACAAGAGCCGCAGCAAAGCCACTGGCGGCACCGGTCTGGGTCTGGCTATCGTCAAACACATCGCCCGCATCCACAACGCCCGCATCAAGCTGGACAGCGTTGTGGACGAGGGTACCACCATCACCGTGATCTTCGAAACGGCTTCTTAAAATTTCATGAGCTTCACGTCTGCCCGAATTTCCGGGCAGACGTTTTTTGTTGTGAGCGCAAAGTGACCGTCACGCAGTGCCTGATGCGCACCGAGTCCGGAAATGTCCAGCCCCAGCGTCCAGCAGCGGCGGACGGTGTCCGCACAGAGGGCTTCCAGTTCTGCTTCGGCGTCTGCGGGCAGGGCATTATTGCGTGAGAGCGCGTTCACCCGGAGAAGAAAGCGCTCCCCTTCCCGCTCCACGCCGCAGAAAGTCCGGCGCAGGCGAAGCGGCCCGGCTTCCAGCGCAAAGCGATGCTCCCCTGTATCCGTCCAGCTTTTGCCCTGCAATAAGAGCGCCATTTCCGTCTGGGACTCGGTCAGCTGGCCGGTCTGTTCAGGGGTAACAACGAGGGCTTCGGGCCTGTAATGTGCATTCTCGTCTTCCAGCTCCACGACAGGCAGGATGAAGCCGCTGCTCTGCTGATAGAGCCGGGGCGCGGCCGGGGCAGCGTTTTTGATGCATTGCAGGAGATTTTCAGGCAGGACGTCTGTTTCATCGGCCCGCTCTTTCAGTATCTCTACCGAAAAACTTCTCCCAAACACACGGGACGCCAGCCGCCCGTAGGGTCGATGGAGAAACAGTTCTTCACAGGCAGACAGCGTTCGCTGTACGGAATCCTGCCCGGCCAGAAGATATTCGCAGAGCCGCCAGTCCGCCCGCTGGGGCAGGGCTTCCTCAGCGGCAGAAATGGCAGAAGAAAGCTCGGGGCCTCGGCCAATACAGAGGCGGATAGCGGCTTTGGCCTCGGAGGAATCGGCGGAAGCTTCCGGGAACTGGTACAGCAGGCCCACCGTCCAGCTGTCACCGTTCGTCTCGACGAGAAGGGCGCGTATCATGCTTTTTTCGGTGTTGTCCCAATGCAAAAAGAGGCAGAGCCAGACGACGAGGACGCCTGCGGCCATCAGCCGCAGCCAGCCCCGGCGGGTCATCGTGCAGCCTCCGCATTCACAGGCCCTTCGGTAAGGCGCTCACAGAGCAGCCGGACGGCACGGACGATAAAGCCGAAGCGAAAGATCGCCGCAGCCAGCCAGAGGAGCAGGAACGCGGCATCAAAGCGGGAGATGCCGCCGAAGCTCCACGCCCGCAGCAGCTCATAGCCCGGGTAAGCCTGCGGTGCGCCGAAAAGAAGGGCCAGCCCCAGCGCATAACCTGACGAAATGACGGCAGCGATGATTGGAAGCCATACGATAGTCTTTTTACTGATTTTCGCATTATTTTTACTCATACAGAGAAGCGGAAAGGAGAAATATTCCGGGTAAAAAGTGGCATCCGGAAGAACAAACGAATGTGCCGTCTCACCTGTCACGAGCACCTGCCATTGCAGCTGTCCGGCCAGCCCCAGCACACAGAACACGATGCCCAGCACTACGAGCCACCCGAGGACGGAGGCCATCCGGTCGTACAGCTCACAGCCGAGGCTCCACCCTGCCCAGAGAAAGAACGGCAGCAGACCGATGAAGGCCATAGACGCAAACTGTTCCCAGCAGGCTTGTTGGAGCATTGCAGCCGTCCGGACAAGTTCGAAGAGATACCAGAGCAGAAAGACGGCACAGATGCACTTTCCTGCAAAGCCCGGGCGGTTCAGACGGGAGGCGTTGGCAGAGACGAGCGCGGCAAGGAGTACGAAGGCCGCTGCCGCCAGCACATTGCTCAGCAGGACGGCGCGGACGGAGCCGGTCTGCCCTGCCCCGAAGATGGCGCGACCCAGCTCTGCCGCCGCGACGCTGAGTGTCAGCGTCTGGGCCGAGAATGTCTGTTTTTGCTGCATTCAGGAACCCCTCCTTTGCCAGATGGTGAATGGGCGGCGGGACAGCGCCCGATAGTTGCGGCGGACGACGCCGTCACCCGAAAAGACTGCGCCCGAAAGATAGGGTACACCCATCGCGGAGATGGACGTCAGTGCGGCCAACACGCCCAAGGCCGCACACACCAGACCTACCGGCCCGGCCAGGCCGGCGGCCAGCGTAACGCCCAATCGCAGCAATGTGGCCGGTTCGTACAGCGATGGCGTCACAAAAACTGAGATGGCTGTGATGCTGGCTACGAGGATGACCGGCGTGCTCAGCAATCCGGCCCCGATGGCGGCGTCACCGATGATGAGCGCTGCCACAAGGCTCACCGAGTGGCCCAGCGTCTGGGGCATCCGAAGCCCGGCCTCCCGGATGATCTCCAACAAGATGATGACCAGCAGCATCTCGGCAAAGAGCGGCAGAGGCGTCGCCTTTTCTGCCGCCGCGATTTTGAATAATAACTGCGGTGGGATGAGCTCGGGCAGATAGACCGCCAGACAGACAAAAACACCCGGCAGAAAGATGCTGAGATAAAATGAGCCATATTTCAGGACACGCAGGAACGACGAAAAAACTGCCGTGGTGGCGTAGTCGTCGAGGCAGTCGAAGTTCTCGCAGAAAAGGGACGGCAGCACCAGCGCCGAGGGGCTGCCGTTGACAAGGATGATGATTTTCCCCTCACAGAGCTTTGCGGCGGCGGAAGCCGGGCGCTCGGTATAGCTCACCGGGGCGAACAGCCGCCATCTGGCGGGGAAAAGCCACGGTACAAAGTAGCTGGAATCCAGCAGAACCTCCGGCTTTGCCTCCTGGAGCGTCCGGCGCACCCGCGCCACCGCCGTCTTGCTGGCCTTGTCTTTGCAGTAGCAGATGGCATATTCGGTCTTCATGGCACAGTCGGCCTGTGCGGTCTCCATTACAAGGGTGTCGGTACGGATGAGGCGGCGCAGTAAACTCAGGTTGACCCGCAGCAGGTCGGCAAAGCCCTCCCGGGAACCACGGAGGTTTCCTTCCCCGGAGGGCTCTTCCACCGAGCGCGATTTCAGCCCCTGAACTGAGAAGACAAGCCCCTTTTTGCACCCGTCCAGCAGAAGCACGGCCATGCCGGCGGTCATGCGGCGGATGAGGTCGTCCATGTCCTTGACCGGGCCGTCCTCGGCGGGCAGACCGGAGTGATGCATCAGAAGCTCATACACCTGCGTACCGCTGTGAGGCATCCGCTCCGGCTCGAGGCTGGGCGTATGCCGGGTAGCGGCGTCCAGTAAAAGCGACCAGAGTGACTCGAGGCTGGCCATATTGTCGAAAAGGACGATGGCCCCCGGGCAGTGATAAAGCTCAATGCGCTTGGCATAAAAATCCGCCGAAGCGCCAAACCTAGCGTTAAGCGCCGCCAGATTTTTTTCCAGCGACGAGGAAAGCTGCAGCATACGGTATCCCCCTTTGCCTGCCAGTATTCCCTCGCCGGCGGCGCTTATTCAACCCACAAGGAGGGCCTTCTCGTGAAGCTTCTGATTTTCCGTACTTTGCTCATCTATCTCTGCGTTCTGTTCGCCATGCGGCTGATGGGCAAGCGTCAGCTGGGCGAACTGCAGCCCGAAGAGCTGGTATCTACTATCCTCATCTCAAATCTGGCGTCCATCTCCATCGAGTCAGAAGAAGTGCCGGTGACGGCCAGCCTCATTCCCCTCTTCCTCATCGCGGCTTTGGAGCTGCTGGGGTCGGCGCTGAGCTTCCGCAGCCAGAAATTTTTCAACCTGATGTCGGGCCGCCCCAAGACGGTCATCTTAGACGGACAAATCGACCAGAACGCTCTGCGCACTCTCCGGCTGACGACTGCTGATTTGATGGAAGCGCTGCGTGGCAAAAACATCTTCGATCCCCGGGACGTCTCCTACGCCGTAGTGGAGACGAATGGCAGTCTTTCGGCGGCACTGCGCCCCGAAAAAGAGACCGCTACCCTCGCCGACTTACAGCTGAAAGTGGAGCACAGCCATGCGACCATCCCTTTCGTGCTGGACGGACAGGTGCTCGAAGAAAATCTGCACTGGTGCGGCAAAGACCAGGACTGGCTCGAACGGACGGCGCAGGCCAACACCCTGCTGCCGGAAGAAATCCTGCTTTTAGTGGGCAACGAGACGGAAGACTATTTTCTGCTGAAAAAAGAGAGCCGCCGCAAGGGCAGCTCCCGGTGAGAGGTGTGGGATGAAGCGAATTTATGCGTGTCTGTGCATCGTGGCAGTGCTGCTGGGTGTGGCCTTTTACAGCAGTTGGCGGGTGCAGAAGTTTGCAGAGGATATTTCGGACGACATCGACGACGCCATGGAGGCTATCCGGGACGAGGACCTCCCTTCCGCGCGGCAGGCACTGGCCGAGGGTGCTGAACTCTGCGACAAAATGCGGGAAGGGATGAATCACCTGCTCCGCACACAGGACTTCACGGAACTGGAAGCCGCCCTTCGCGCCGCGGACGGACATCTCGAACTGAGCGCCCCCGAGGAAGCATTTGGTGAACTGCGCCGGGCGCAGGTTCAGGTGGAGACCCTGGAATGGCTGTCGCGGAGGCTTGTATAATTAAATCGTTCAAACGTGATTATATTTCGTGTAATCTATATTATTCGAAATGCATTCATTCTGTTCTAGTCCGAAACCAGTCTTATAAGAAGGATTTTATTTATAGCTATTTCGTGTTTTTTGCTTTATCACCGATATTTTATAGTGTAATAATTTTGCCTTGTGCAAATTTACATCGGTGGTTCCAGACTATATGATTTTTTATATAGCGCGAAATCATGCCCCCTCGTTTGCCTCCTGCCACGATAAAAAGCACATGCCTCCAAGCTGGCAAAGGACCATCCACAACAGTTGTTTCACGCTGTTCGGCCATGCCACATCGATGAAGCCCGCCAGGCATGAAGGCACAAAAAATCACCCCATCCCCTGCCCTGCGGCAGAGAATGGGGTGCTCGTGCTTTTTACACTTTATTTCTTACGGTCGCCCATCAGCTTTTTCAGCTCATTGAAGAAGCTCTCGACGTCCGCGAACTGCTGATAGACCGAGGCAAAGCGGACATAGGCCACCTCGTCGATTTTCTTCAGTTCCTGCATGGTCAGCTCACCGATGCGCACACTCGTCACCTCGCGGTCATAGGTGCTCATCAGGGTCTGTTCGATGCTGCTGACGGCGCGTTCCAGAGACTCGTAGCTCACCGGACGCTTGGCGCAGGCCCGAAGCATCGCGTTGAGCAGCTTCTGCCGGTCGAACGGCTCACGGGAGTTATCCTTTTTGATGACGATGAGCGGCACCGTTTCCACGACCTCGTAGGTCGTGAACCGCATATGGCAGTTCAGGCACTCCCGGCGGCGGCGGATGCGCTCGCTGTCTTCGGTAGGGCGGGAGTCGATGACTTTGGATTCCTCAGCGCCACAATAGGGGCATTTCATGGTCGTTCCTCCTAGATTCAGGACAGATTTGCGTCAGGATAGAAGCTCAGTTTTTCTTTGCGCCCTTGCGCTCGCTCCAAGCCACCCATGCGGAAGTGGAGATACACAGCGAAGTATACACGCCGCTGAGCATACCCATCATCAGGGGGAAGGCAAAGGTGAAGATGCTGTCCAGACCGTACAGCTTGGAGACGATGCACATCACACCCAGAGCCATCACCGTGGTGACGGTGGTGATGATCGTGCGGCGGGCAGACTGGTTGACGGAATGGTTGACCAGCTCTTCGAAGCTGGCCTTCTTGCCCAGCAGGCCGCGGTTCTCACGGATACGGTCGTAGACGACGACGGTATCGTTGATGGAGTAGCCGAGGATGGTGAGCATGGCGGCGATGAAGTTGCCGTCCAGCGGGGCGCGCAGCAGCACGAAGGTGCCGAACACCACCATCAGGTCATTGAGCAGGGCCAGAACAGCCATCATGCCGCCGGTGAGGCCGCCGATATTCTTGAAGCGGTAGGCGATGTAGGCAAGGATGAGGACCAGTGCGAACACCACGGCCACCAGACTCTTCTGGAGGAATTTGGTACCCATTGCGGCGCTGACATTGCTCAGAGAGAGCTGTGCAAAGGAGTTATCCGGGTAGCTCTCATTCAGGGAGTCCAGCAGGGTCTGCACTTCGTCGGTGGTGACAGTCTCGGTGCCGGGCATCGAAATTTTCAGAGTCTGCTCCCCTGTCGCGACGTTCTCGCCGGTCTGCAGGGTCAGGCCGTTGCTGCCCAGCGCTTCGGAGGCGGTCTTCTGGACGGCAGACATCTCAAAGCTGTTCTCGTAGCTCAGAGTGATCATCGCACCGCCGGTGAACTCGGTGTCCAGATGGACGCCCAGCACCACAGCGCAGAGGACGATAGCTGCCATCAGACAGGCGGAGAAGGTCAGGAAGCGCTTGCGCAGGCCAACGAAGTTGACCTGCTTCTTCTCTGCCGGGGTCTTGCCGGGAGCATCGGCACCGTAGAGGCGGGGGTCACGCAGAGCCTTGATAGCGGCAGCGCCCCGGATCATGGTACGGGTAGCGAAGATACCGAACACGAAGTTGAGCAGCACGCCGGTGAGCAGCGTGTAACCGAAGGCGTAGATGGTGCCTGCGGTCGAGGGGCCAAAGGCGAAAAAGACGAAGTGCAGAGCCTTGGCGAAGAAGCCGTCAGATGGGCCGAAGGCACCCATCAGCACGATGGCGACGATGACGATGGTCACGTTGCCGTCGATGATGGGAGTCAGGCCGCGGGCGAAGCCGCTCTTGAGGGCGCCGTCGAGGCTCTTGCCGCTGCGCAGCTCTTCCTTGATGCGCTCGGCAGTGATAACATTGGCGTCAACGCCCATGCCGATGGCAAGGATGATGCCGGCGATGCCGGGCAGGGTCAGGGTGAAGCTCTCAAACACCGGAAAGTAACCGGAGACGAAGGCCAGCGTAGCCGCCACCTGACCAGCCAGAGCGATGCAGGCCAGAAAGCCGGGCAGACGGTACAGAGCCGTCATCAGAACCACGATGAGGGCGAAGGCGATGACGCCGGCCAGCACCATGGCGCTCAGGCTGTTCTCGCCCAGACTCGGGCTGATGGTGGAGTAGCTGTCCACCGTCAGCGCAAAGGGCAGAGAGCCGGAGTTGATCTGGCGGGCCATCTTGACGACGTCCTCCTGCGTGAAGGGGTTCGACGCAGAACTGGTGATGATGGCAGAGCCGTCGGTGATGGCGGCGTTGACGCTGGCGGTGCTGACATTCTCGTCATCCAGCCAGATGCTGATGGTGCCGCCCGTCTGATACAGGCGGGTGGTCGCGTCGCCGAATGCCTTGGCGCCCTCATCGGTAAACTTGAGCGCCACATAGTACTCGGAGCTGCTGCCGTTGACGGGGCCATACTGGGCAGCTGCGCTCTCCACCATCGAGCCATCGAGGACGAGCTCACCGTCTGCACTGCTCCCCTCGCGGAAGGTCAGATAGGCGGTGGTGCCGATCTCCTCAATGGCGGCTTCGGGGTCGAACTCCGTCTCGCCCGACTGCCACGGGAACTCGAGGATGAGGCTGTCGGAGTTATTGTCCACATACAGCTCATAGTCGGTCACGTTGAGGGCGACCAGACGGTTCTCGATGACCAGCTGAGCTGCCTCGAGCTGGTCGTCGGTGGCGTCGTAGCCGTCAGAGGGGACGAAGGTGACGTTGACGCCTCCCTTGATGTCCACACCGAAGCGGATGTCTTTCGCGCCCTTGATGTAGGTGGTGGTCACATCACCGTACTTGACTGCGACGCCAAAGAATGCCGTATAGACGAACGCCGCGATCAAAAGCACAGTGAGGACAAGTTGCCATGCTTTGCCTTTAGTTTTCATATGAATCGGGAAACCTCCAAATATAATAAGAAGCTGTTTTCATAACCATTGCACACCGCCTGAACTGCCTTTTGGCGCACTCTGGCTATGAAAACAACTTCCAAATCCCCGCTGCGCCGTCAGAACGGCAGCACAGCGGGGATCTTGTGCGATGAATCAGGCGTTCTCAGCCAGCAGCTTCTCGACTGCGGCCAGACGGACGCAGACACAGAGCAGGTCGGACGCAGTCTCCACTTCGTCCAGGCTGGGATAAGTGGGCGCGATGCGCAGATGGGCATCGTCCGGGTCCTTGTGATAGGGGTAAGCGGAACCTGCGCCGGTGAGGGTCAGGCCGCAGTCCTTGCACAGCTGGGCCACACGCTTGGCGCAGCCGGGCATGACGTAGAGGCTGATGAAGTAGCCGCCCTTGGGGTTCGTCCAGTGGGCGATGTCTCCGCAGGGAGTCAGCTCCTCGTTGAAGGCCGTCTTGACGGCATCAAAGCAGGGTACCAGACGGCGGCGGTGCTTTGCCATGTGGGCCAGAACGCCTTCCTTGTTCTTGAGGAAGCGGACATGGCGCAGCTGGTTCATCTTATCATAGCTGATGATCATGACCGAGAAGCGCTTGCAGATGTACTTCATCATAGCTTCGCTGCAGGCCAGCGCAGAAACGCCTGCGCCCGGGAAGGTGATCTTGCTGGTAGAGGTGAACATGAAGACGCGGTCCTCAGTGCCGTACTTCTTGCACTCGTTCAGCAGGACAGGAGTCTCGATGATCTCGTCCGTCAGGTGGTGGACGATGTAAGCCTCATCCCAGAAAATTTTGAAGTCGGGAGCAGCAGTCTTCATCTTGGCGAAGCGGTCGATGGTCTCGTCGCTGTAGGTGTAGCCGTCGGGGTTGGAATACTGAGGCACACACCAGATGCCCTTGATGGTATCATCCTCAGCTACCAGCTTCTCAACAACGTCCATATCAGGGCCGGTCGGGGTCATGGGAACGCTGATGAGCTCAAAACCGAACTCCTCGGTGATGGCGAAGTGGCGGTCATAGCCGGGTACCGGGCAGAGGAACTTGCGCTTCTCTACCTGAGACCAGGGACAGGGAGACTCGG